>CP136052.1:155000-755000 GCA_032620915.1 Oscillospiraceae bacterium NTUH-002-81 | reverse complement strand
GTGGATCTCCAGCACCTGTCCGATATTCATACGGGACGGCACACCCAGAGGGTTCAGCACGATATCCAGCGGACGGCCGTTCGGCAGGAACGGCATATCCTCTACCGGCAGTACACGGGAAACAACACCCTTGTTACCGTGACGTCCGGCCATCTTATCGCCGACGGAAATCTTTCTCTTCTGTGCAATGTAAATGCGGACGGACTGGTTGACACCCGGAGACAGCTCATCGCCATTCTCTCTTGTAAACACTTTTGCGTCCACAACAATACCATATTCTCCGTGCGGTACTTTCAGGGAAGTATCACGCACCTCGCGAGCCTTCTCACCAAAGATGGCACGCAGCAGGCGCTCCTCGGCGGTCAGCTCAGTTTCCCCCTTGGGGGTTACCTTACCTACCAGGATATCCCCGGCACGAACCTCGGCACCGATACGGATGACGCCGCGCTCATCCAGATCCTTCAGCGCATCGTCACCGACACCCGGAACGTCTCTGGTGATCTCTTCCGGTCCCAGCTTGGTGTCACGGGCCTCTGCCTCATACTCCTCGATATGAACGGAAGTATATACATCCTCCTGCACCAGACGCTCACTTAACAGAACGGCATCCTCGTAGTTGTAGCCTTCCCATGTCATGAAGCCGATCAGCGGGTTCTTACCAAGTGCCAGCTCGCCGTTGGAAGTGGACGGGCCGTCAGCGATGACCTCGCCGGCCTCTACATGGTCGCCCTTGAACACGATGGGCTTCTGGTTGTAGCAGTTGCTCTGGTTGCTTCGAACAAATTTGTACAGACGGTAAACATCTCTGGTGCCGTCATCATTTTTGATGGTAATCTGGTTGGACTCGGAACGCTCTACCGTACCCGGTTTCTTGGCAACGACACATACACCGGAGTCCACAGCAGCCTTCGCTTCCATACCGGTTCCGACTACCGGAGCCTCTGTAATCAGAAGCGGCACTGCCTGACGCTGCATGTTGGATCCCATCAGCGCACGGTTTGCGTCGTCGTTCTGCAGGAACGGGATCAGGGCTGTAGCGACGGAGAATACCATTCTCGGAGATACGTCCATGTAGTCAAACATGGTTCTCTCGTACTCCTGGGTCTCATCTCTGTAACGGCCGGATACATTTTTACGGACGAAATGTCCTTCTTCATCCAGCTGCTCATTCGCCTGCGCTACGTGGTAATTGTCTTCCTCGTCCGCAGTCATATATTCTACCTGATCGGTAACCCGCGGGTTCTTCGGATCAGATTTATCGATCTTACGATACGGTGCCTCCACGAATCCATACTCGTTGATCCGTGCGAAAGAAGCCAGGGAGTTGATCAGACCGATGTTCGGTCCCTCAGGTGTCTCGATGGGGCACATTCTTCCGTAATGGGAATAGTGTACGTCTCGAACCTCGAATCCGGCACGGTCTCTTGACAGACCGCCAGGTCCCAGTGCGGACAGACGTCTCTTGTGGGTCAGCTCACCCAGCGGGTTGTTCTGATCCATGAACTGGGACAGCTGGGAGGAACCGAAGAATTCCTTCACGGCAGCGGTCACCGGTTTGATGTTGATCAGAGACTGGGGAGAGATTCCCTCCAGATCCTGGGTGGTCATACGTTCCCGGACAACTCTCTCCAGACGGGAAAGGCCGATCCGGTACTGGTTCTGCAGCAGCTCACCGACTGCACGGATACGACGGTTGCCCAGATGGTCGATGTCGTCCTCGCTGCCGATGCCATACTCCAGATGCATGTTATAGTTAATAGAAGCAAGAATATCTTCCTTGGTGATATGCTTCGGAATGAGCTCATGGATATTCTTGTGGATCGCAGCCTTGATATCCTCGAGATCCTCATTTTCTTCCAGTATTTTTCTCAGAGCCGGGTAGTATACTAATTCTGTAACACCGACTTCCTTCGGGTCCACATCCACATAAGCAGCCAGGTCTACCATCATATTGGAAAGGACCTTCACCTTGCGCTCCTCTGTCTCAATCCACACAAAAGGAACGGCTGCATTCTGGATCTTGTCAGCCAGCTCACGGCTCAGTGTCGTGCCTGCCTCTGCCAGGATCTCACCCGTTGTCTCATCAACCACATCCTCTGCCAGCACCTGGCCGCGCAGACGATTGCGGAGCATAAGTTTCTTATTGAACTTGTATCTGCCGACCTTCGCCAGATCGTAACGTCTCGGATCGAAGAACATGCTGGTGATCAGGCTCTCTGCGTTCTCCACAGCAAGCGGCTCACCCGGACGGATCTTCTTGTACAGCTCAAGGAGTCCTTCCTGATAGTTTTCTGATGTATCCTTTGCGATACTTGCAAGGATCTTCGGCTCTTCACCGAACAAATCTATAATCTCCGCGTTGGTGCCGAAGCCCAGAGCACGGATCAAAACAGTAATAGGGACTTTTCTTGTTCTGTCAACACGGACATAAAAAACGTCATTGGAGTCTGTCTCATATTCCAGCCATGCACCACGGTTCGGGATCACAGTACAGGAATACAGTGTCTTACCAACTTTATCATGGCTGATCGCATAGTAAATTCCGGGAGAACGCACGAGCTGCGATACGATAACTCGTTCCGCACCATTGATCACAAACGTACCATTCACTGTCATCAGCGGCAGGTCGCCCATGAAAATCTCATGCTCATTGATCTCATCATTCTCTTTGTTGTAAAGTCTGACCTTTACCTTCAAAGGCGCTGCGTAGGTTGCATCCCGCTCTTTACATTCCTCGATGGAATACTTCGCGTCTTCCTCGCACAATGTAAAGTCTACGAATTCCAGGCTCAGATTGCCGCTGTAGTCTGCAATCGGAGAGATGTCATCGAACACCTCTTTGAGTCCTTCATCCAGAAACCACTGGTAGGAATCCTTCTGGACTTCGATAAGATTGGGCATTTCCAGAACCTCTTTCTGTCTGGAATAGTTCATTCTCATACTCTTCCCGGAAGCAACTGGACTGATTCTATTTTTCTCCATTGACGTTCACCCCTTGTTCATTTCTGTTCATTCTAAAGCGTAGGCATATGCCACCACAATAGTGCACCCTACATTGTAGCACCAGTGTTTATGCTTGTCAACTATTATTTTTACCGTTTAAATAATTCTTTTTCAACGCACAGTTCAGACGCGCCATTCGCAAAACCGCATCTTCGATGCTCTCCGCTGCTTTGCAGCTCATTTTTGCTCATTACCTGGCGCTCCGTCCATATTTTCACACAGGCCGCCTTCCGTGCAAGCCCGGATCCGGTCTGCATGAAAACATGGCTGAACTGTTTCAAAAAAATAATCCCGGGAAGTTGAATTTTCTTCCCGGGATCGGTCATCATCATTTGATTATTTGATGGTAACTTTAGCGCCCTCAGCCTCGAGTTTGGTCTTGATGCCCTCAGCCTCTTCCTTGGAAACGCCCTCTTTCAGAACCTTCGGAGCTCCGTCTACGAGATCCTTAGCTTCCTTCAGGCCCAGGCCGGTGATCTCACGAACAACCTTGATAACCTTAACCTTAGCGCCGCCAACCTCAGTCAGCTCAACGTCGAACTCAGTCTTCTCCTCAGCTGCCTCAGCTGCGCCGCCTGCTGCTGCTACAACAACGCCTGCTGCTGCGGATACACCGAACTCCTCTTCACATGCTTTTACTAACTCGTTTAACTCTAATACGCTTAACTCTTTGATAGCTTCGATAAACTCAGCGGTTGTTAACTTTGCCATTTTATTTTCCTCCATTATAATAATATTTGTGCAGCTGCTTAAGCTGCCTGATATAGTTGCCGCATAACCTCAAGCTGCGACTTTCGTCTTGCTTTCGCTAAGTGCCTTCTCGTATGTTCGCTCAACTAATTTCGCCCGGTGCCTAACGGCTTGGGCTCGATAAGGTTCGCGAACGGCCTTCGCACTAACCTCAAGCTGCGACTTTCGTCTTGCTTTCGCTAAGTGCCTTCTCGTGTGTTCGCTCAACTAATTTCGCCCGTCGCCTGACGGCTTGGGCTCGATAAGGTTCGCGAACGGCCTTCGCACTAACCTCAAGCTGCGACTTTCGTCTTGCTTTCGCTAAGTGCCTTCACGTATGTTCGCTCAACTAACCTCGCCCCGCTCCTGATGGTTTGGGCTCGATAAGGTTCGCGAACGGCCTTCGCACTAACCTCAAGCTGCGACATTCGTCTTGCTTTCGCTAAGTGCTCTAGGCCTCTTTGCTTTCTGCAATCTGGCTGATGACACGTGCGAAGTTTGCGATAGGGGACTGGATGCTGCCAAGCAGTTTTCCGAGAAGTTCCTCTCTGGACGGAACGCTTGCGATTGCATTGATTCCAGCCGCATCATAGTACTGGCCCTCAACGATACCAGCCTTCATCTCCAGACACTTAATGTTCTTTTGCATTCTTTGCAAGAATTCTGGCCGGAGCAGTTGCATCGTCCTTGGAAATTGCGATTGCGTTTGTTCCCTCCAGATGTTTGTCCAGAGCCTCACATGCTGTACCATCGAAAGCAAGTCTCATCATGGTATTCTTATAAACCTTATAAGTGATACCATTCTCTCTCATTTCCTTACGCAGAGCAGTATCCTGCTCAACAGTGATTCCGGAATAGCTTACCAGAACAACGCATGCTGCGTCTTTCACGTTGCCGTTAATCTCCTCAACGACAGGTTTCTTGAGTTCGATCTTTGCCATGATAGGTGCACCTCCTTCTTAAAATGATGATGTACCGCCGCAAAAAACCTCTTACATCCGCAGACATAAGAGGTCAAAAATCATTCCGTATGATGAATGTTTCCTCGGCAGGCGTTTTCAACTTATGCCTTTCGGCACCTGCTGTCTTCGGCAGTGTGGTCAAAATGACCTTAAACAGAATAGCATATCCAGCCGCGTCCGTCAAGAACTTTTTTACAACAGTTCAATCATGACAAACGAGAACAGCGATCGTGCTTGCACGAATAGCTGATCGAGTGCAGGCATGAACAGAGCGCAAGAAAATGAGCAGAAAGTAGCTGTGTAGCAGCGAAAAGTGCGAAAGCACGATTCTGCGAATTGCGCGACCGAACTGTTGCTACCTAAAAAGTGGAAAAAGGTTTTCCAGTCGGATTTGATCAGGTTGATGAAGTTAAAGTAATATTTTGTAAAAACAATCTTCTTATATACAAGCAGTGCCAGCACCAGCACAAAAATAGCTGCGCAGAAAATGATGGCGTTGCCCAGCCGCTCATCCTTACGGAAGGCCGCGGATGCCAGGCATCGGATGCCGTAGGCCACCACGTACATAAAGGGAATGATCATCGGCAGGATGTATCTTCCCTGGGGCTGATAATCCACATCATAGGATGCCCACAGGCACAGGATGTTGGGGATGATGATACAGGCCACCATACAAATATGAAAAATGATGGAGGACTGCCGGTCGATCTTCATCGCCAGGATGCCGTCGGTCATTGCACAGCCGTTCGCCCTTGTCTTTTCGGCAGCCTGATTCTGTTCTCCCTGCGAAGTTTTCGCAATATCTGATCTCTCCAAGCGCTCCACCGCAGAATCTGTCCCAGGCACTACGCTTTCTATTTTCTGTACATTACCAACAGCAGCTTTCTTTTTCCTGATCCCCCGCTGCACCAGCGCAATGACCGCCCCAACAAATCCGATAATGAAAATCGCATAATACACCGGATACATCCAGGGCAGCAGCACCAGGCTCATGTGCTCGAACATGCCCACAAAGCTGCGGGCCAGCAGCAAGAAATAAGTGGTCTGGGTCATCATGTCCCACATGGAGAATCCCGCATTGTGCCAGGTCGGCGCACTGGACGGCTTCAGCCATTTGAACGCATACATTTCCGCGTACTCGTCCCGGGTGCGAAGTCCCAGAAAATCGCCGTCGTACAGGATCGCGCTGCGGATGAACCACCAGCCTGCAATGACAAAGGCGATGCCGCCTGCCAGCAGTCCCTTGCGAATCATCTCTTTCCATTCGATCTCAATGCCTTTGCCATCCGTTTTCTTATGGACAAAGCTCTGTACAAAGACAGGAATGCTACACAGCAGGAAGCCGTAAGCGTCATAGTAGGACATAGCGCACAGACCCATGCCAATGCCAAGAATCCAGCAGCTGCGCCGATTCCACTTGGTCTCCAGCCCTTCGATCCAGGCATATACGATGATGCCCGACGACAAAAGTGCCAGAGAATCCACATTCACATACGTATGCATGAACATGCACTGGGGCAGGAGGCAGACAAGGAAGGTGAACAACAGCGAGGTGCTGCGCTCCTTAAACAGCCGGGAGGATAATTTCCAGACGACTGCCGCCATCATCACGCCCAGAAGGACGTTGAAAAAACGACCTGCCACTTCGATGATATATTCGCTGTCAGAAAACAGGCTGACCACCTTCACGATCCCCGCCGAGAATATATAGGAAAGGATCGGCTGGAAGCCGTAGGAAAACCCCCATCCATAGAGTAGGATCTCCGGGTCTCCGCCATGCGGCAGCTTGCCGTGTTTTACAATAAATTCCACAATTTTAAACCGCTCTTTTTCATCCGGCGGCGCCCCGAAGGGCTGCATCATGCTCCAGAGGAAAAAGGCGCCAAACAGTCCCAGCAGGAAGAGCACAAACACGATCCGCCAGAACTTCTCATTTTTCTTATTCATACCCCTGTTTTCTCCATATTTTCCCAATTTTTCAAAACATTTCGTTTTCGTCAATGCCACACCGGCTTCTCCCCGTATGAGACATACAACATTTTACCATAAAACAAAGGTTTCAGCCAATGATTTGTACAAAAGTACAAAAAAGGGGAGCAGGGCTGCGCAGTCAAGCACAGTCCGGCCCCCCTCTTCTTTTATATATCGGTTCGCAATTAAGCTAATTTGATCGGGTTTACCTTAATGCCAGGTCCCATCGTAGAAGTAAGCGTTACGCTCTTCAGATACTGACCTTTGACAGCGGCAGGTTTTGCCTTGTTAATTGCACCCATAAGCGTCTGGAAGTTGTCGGATAACTGCTCCTCTGTGAAGGAAGCCTTTCCGATCGGTGCGTGAACGATATTTGTCTTGTCCAGGCGGTACTCAATCTTACCAGCTTTGATATCTTTAACAGCCTTTGTAACATCCATGGTTACGGTACCAGCCTTCGGGTTAGGCATTAAGCCCTTCGGTCCAAGTACACGGCCCAGACGTCCTACAACGCCCATCATGTCAGGAGTTGCAACAACAACGTCGAAATCAAACCAGTTCTCGCTCTGGATCTTGTGCATCAGCTCCTCGCCGCCGACAAATTCTGCTCCTGCAGCCTCTGCCTCTGCAACCTTGTCGCCCTTTGCGAATACGAGTACACGAACCTGCTTACCAGTTCCGTGAGGGAGTACAACTGCACCACGGATCTGCTGGTCAGCGTGACGTCCGTCACAGCCTGTTCTGATGTGTACCTCGATTGTCTCGTCAAACTTTGCTACTGCAGACTTCTTTACAAGAGCAATAGCCTCAGCCGGATCATAAAGGGTTGCGCGGTCGATTGCCTTTGCAGCCTCTGTGTATTTCTTTCCTCTTTTCATTCTAAAAACCTCCTAGTGGTAATATCGGGAGTAAACCCTCCCACATCTTTGTATGATTTCCGCAGGCAATCCGTCGATCACCCTTGGGGGTACAGTTCACTGAATATTAGTCGTCAACAACAGTGATGCCCATGCTTCTTGCTGTACCAGCGATCATGCTCATAGCAGCCTCGATGCTTCCTGCGTTCAGGTCAGGCATCTTGGTCTCAGCGATCTTCTGAAGCTCGGACTTCTTGATGGTAGCAACCTTGTTCTTCTGCGGAACTGCAGAACCGGACTTGATGTTGCAAGCCTTCTTCAGCAGAACTGCTGCCGGCGGAGTCTTCGTTACAAAGCTGAAGCTTCTGTCAGCATATACGGTAATAACAACAGGGATGATCAGGTCACCCTTATCAGCGGTTCTTGCGTTGAACTCCTTGGTGAACTGAACGATATTGACACCATGCTGTCCAAGTGCAGGACCAACCGGCGGAGCCGGGGTTGCCTTGCCTGCCGGAATCTGCAATTTAATATAACCTGTAACTTTCTTTGCCATCTTGGCACCTCCTAAATAATTTCAATCATGCGCGTTTTTTCAAAAAACGCGGCAGCACTGAAAGTGTTGTGGTATTCACGGGGGAATCCCTCCCACTTATGTGTTACATCTTCTTGATCTCTGTAAAACCAATCTCGACCGGAGTCTCACGGCCGAACAATTCGACGTTGATCGTCACGCTCTGTTTGCCAGGATTGATGGACTGGATCACGCCCACTGTATCCTTCCAGACACCGCCGATGACTGTGATGCTGTCGCCTTCCTCGAAGTCAACCACCACATCTGCGGGTGTAACGCCGAGCGGTCTCATCTCCTCTTCCGTGAGCGGCACAGGCTTGGATCCCGGCCCAACGAATCCGGTAACACCTCTGGTATTCCTGACAACATACCAAGTGTCGTCATTCATTACCATATTGATCAGAACATAGCCCGGAAACATCTTCTTCTGAGCCTGCTTCTGTACACCGTTCTTCACCTCGACAACGTCCTGCATCGGCACTCTGACCTCAAGGATCTGATCTTCCAGATGCCGGTTCTCGATGGTCTTCTCGATATTCGCCTTTACCTTATTCTCATACCCGGAATACGTATGCACTACATACCAGTTTGTCTCTGACATAAAATCACCCTTTGCCTCTTCACGTTCTCTCTTAACAGAAATTCCCGTCAGCCGATCAGGAAATTAAGACCGAACTGGATTATATAATCCAGGACTGCAATAAGAATTCCTACAGCAATGGATACGACTACTACAGCAGTTGTCTGGGTAGCCAGTGTCTTGCGGTCCGGCCAGATGATCTTCTTGAATTCAGACTTCAGGCCTGTAAACCAGCTTTTCTTCGGGGCTTTTTCCGTCTTGGCAGAATCTCCCATTCGAATCACTCCTTTACTGTATCCAATTACTTCGTCTCTTTGTGCAGTGTGTGTCTCTTGCAGAATCTGCAATACTTCTTGGTCTCCATCCGGTCAGGATGATTCTTCTTGTCCTTTGTCGTATTGTAGTTACGCTGCTTGCATTCTGTACACGCTAATGTAATTCTCGTACGCACAACTTCCACCTCCGCTTGATTTCTATTGCGGTCTTCCCCGCCTAATTGTGGGATGGCCCGTCGGCCATATTTTTAGGCATAAAAAAAAGACCTACTTCCATTCGCCTGTATAGAATATCATACGAAGCCCCGCCAGTCAACGTTTTTTCATTCTTTTTATGAAATTTTATGATTTAGAAGGTTGAGAAAACAGCATGGAAAGTTTATACTGATAGGGAACCCCAGAAGGAGGATTATTTTACATGGAAGATAACAGACGAACAACACACAGCGTGGACGATTATTATCCGAAGCCGTCCCGGGACGAGGAACCCTCACAGGAAAACCTTTCCAACCGCCCGGACGCAGAAGACACCGATGCGAACGACACCCGTGCCGACCGCACAGATTCCTATGGTTCTTATGCGGATGCTTCCGATGAAAACGGCGGCGCTGGTTTTTCCGATAACAGTCGCGACGAGGATCCTTACGGCCAGAGCAGCCACAGCTCTGAGGAGTATGCAGGTGGGACGCTGACCTGTCCCCGGTGCGGCAACGAGGTACCGGCCAACATGAATTTCTGCAGTCTGTGCGGCTATCATTTCCCGAAGACTGCGGACACCCCCTATCCACTGAACAATACCCGGATCGATGGCTATCTGGCCGACGACATCGCCCAGTTCGTGGGGCCAAACTATAACACCTATCTGAGGAAATTCCAGCGTGTATCTGAAGGACATGTCTCCTTCAACTGGGCCGCAGCTGTTTTTTCCAACCGCTGGATGGCCTATCGCGGCATGTTCCGCCAGGCTGTGATCTTTTCTCTGATCCTGAATGCTTTTTCCGGTATCGTTTCCTATCTGATCCTGACACTGTTCCAGTCACTGGGTACGCAGATTTCAGATTCCACGTACCTGCAGCTGAACATGTTTTCCATGGCACTCACTGTCTGTGTTGGCCTCATTGTCGGCCTCATCGGTGATTCCATGTACTGGAAACGGGCAAAGAAAATGATGGATCAGCTGTCCTGCCGGGGCAGAGAAGCCGTCTCCGACCAGCGCATTGCCCGGAGCCTGCGGGCCGCCGGCGGATGCAAGATGGGCTACGCCATCCTGATCATTTTCTTTGACCTGAGTATAAACCAGATCATCAGCGCCATCCTGTCACAGCTGATGGGATCATAAACGGAGCCGTTTCCTATTCTCAGCCCCAGGGATCGTATTCCGCGGGGATCCGTATCCCGCTGAGAATACTGGAATACTCCCAGAGATACCACAGACCGCCCTTTTGCCGGAGTTTCACCGGCCTGGCAGAATCTGCCCCTGCCGTTTTCAGGAATACCCGAATATACCCGGCCTCTATGTCCTGAGGGCGCGGATCTGGAAGCACATGCAGCACATAAGGCTGTGTCGGGGTATAATTGTTCTGAGGCATTGCCCCTTCAAAATAGGCCATGGGCAGATAAGCCTTATCACGCAGGCGGTCCCGCAGGAATTGGCTGTCGTAGGGAGTCATGGGCCTGGGACCCCGCAGCATATTCATTGCCGCCGCCCCGGCTTCCCTGTCTTTTATGTATAGCTGTAATGCGCACAGGAACATGACGCAGGTGTTTTCTGGCCTGGAAAGATCCATCTGCGGACACATCCGGAATTCCTGCAAGGTACCGGGAATCTGATTTAATGTAACCGACATCTTTCTGTCCCCTTTCTTAATTCAAACGACTGAAAATCTGTGTACTGGTGGTAAGAATGCCATCTATATCTTTGAGACGCATTTGAAACAGCAGCGTATCCGCATCCAATACCGTAACATAGAATTCCTCTTCCATATAGTTCTGGTATACCGGTTTTGCGGCAGATAAGCGAAGGCGCCATGCCTCGTTGCCACAGCCCTCATAAACAGGTGTTTCCTGATAGTCTGCCGTCATGTCCCGGGCCTCCCTGAGATAGCCGGGATGCCACTCATCGTAATAATCCACACCGTTCGGTTCCTCGCTATCCCATGAACTGTGAAATGTCAATGTACGGTTGATCTCCATTTCATCGGCCGTAAAGCTCCAGACCTCCGGATCCCCTTCCGTAACAGTCTCGCCGGAAACCATGCGCCATTGACCGAACAGATCTGCCATACAATATTCCCCTCCCCTGGCCGGCATGGGCTGCTGCCCCATCCAAAACCGGTCACCAAAGGAGTCCAGCAGCAACTGGCCCTCCGCCATATGCCCCTGGGCAAAAACCGCATCTTCCTCTGTTCCGCCATCCTCTGTACTCAGGAAAAAGCCACCGCTCCCATCCGGATACCAGAAGCAGTCCGGGGCAACCCCAAGCAGAAGATGACAGGTACCGATGTAGTCAAATGTCTGGGGACTCCACTCCCGATACCGGGCAGCTCCGTCTTCCAGCAAATATAATTCTATGGTCCAATCTTCCTCGGGCAGTGTTCCCTCCATGATCTGACCCTCTCTGTTTATTGTGTACCTGTTCGCCTGCCAGCAAGTATTCATCCACGGATCTTCCATATTTTCTGCATCTTCGGGATCTTCCGTATCTTCGGCATTTTTCGTATCTTCGGGAGTTTCCGCATCTTCCGCATTTTCCGATTCCGGTCCCGAAACATTTTCGGACAAAATCTCCTCATATGTGTTACTTTCAGCCTTTTTTCTCCCGCAGGATACCAGCGGCAGCAACAGCAGGAAAAGCATCGCCACCGCAAATTTACTGCTTCTCATATCTTCCTCCTTATCTTTTCGTCCGTGTGCATAACACCCTTTTGCCACTTTTCTGGGAAAAACACAGCTGTCCGAAGACTTCATCTATGGTGTCCTCTCTATCTGCATAGGCATCAGCCCATACGCTGAAGGCATAGAGGTAGGTATACCCATCCGCCTCCGTCATAAAGACTTTCCAGACACTTGTATCTTCGTTTCTGCCGGTTGTATAAGTCAGAATATAGACAGGGCATCCCAGCGCTTCACTGTATCCGCTGTTCTTTTCTACAGAAAGATCCTGGGGCTTCGTCTTATTGCCCGTCAGACGTGCGACACTCTTTTCCGCGTGCTCTTCCAGGGATTCTCCATCCCCGACGGTGCCGGCATAAGCGCAGTTTATGAGGCCCATGTAAGCATCCTGGAGCAGATCCTGATAATAATAGCTCCCACCCGCACCATTTTCCGTTTGAGGAACAGCAACGTCTGCTTCATGATACAGGGTAAAATCAAAAATCCCGGAAGGGGCAGACAGAGAACCGTCATAGAGCGACAGAAAAGGCTGGTAGCTCACACTCCCTCCCATACTGTCCACAATCTCTGCATCCATACTGGGCATGATATCGCTGATGTTTCCCAGAAGGAGGATGGGATCTCCACAGTCACTGCGGTAAAGCACCTGACCGCTTTCGCCACGGAACGCATTGGCCTCATTGATGTCCCATGTATTGACTGCAACGGAAGCTTTGGGATCCGTAGGAACCATGCAATAGACCTCATATCCTCCCTCCGGATGAATGATCCATCGATCAGGCGGTATCTCCCTGATGAATGGGTATGCATCCAGATATTGCGTCGCCTCCTCTGATGCCAGAAAATCTGCAAGATCTTCCCCTGTCTCCAGAGCGGCACCCAAAAAAGCCACGGAACAGATACAGCCCTCCGCCTGCGCTCCGGCACGCAGCACATCCAATTTATCGGATTTCTTTTCTCGCCGGTTCTGTATGGACGACATGGATTCCTTCCCCGGCTGAACCGGCTTCCCCGACTGAACCTGCTTCCCGCCGCAGGCGGTAAGGAACAGGAGCAACGCGGGCAAAAGTACAAACGTGCATCTATATTTCATGTCATTGCCCCTTTCCGGTATATTTATCCATAGGAGCGGATCAGCTCCGCAGAACTCATGCCATCCTCAAAGAAAGGCGGACACATGCCGTTATCTCTGTCCTGCCAAATAAGCAGGTAGTCCCCGGACGGGTCGAGCAGGACGGGGAAGATGCCGCTGGCATCGCTGGGAGAATTTCCTACTCCCGTGGAGACATTCAGCTGCAGACAATCATCCACCATCCGCCAGAAGCCGGAATAGACCAGCTGATATTCCTGCCCGTCCTCGAACTGGTAATACAGTTCCGCAATGCCTGCGTAACCCGGTTCACCACCTCCGCCAAGCAGGTTGACAGACCATCCGTCACACACCCAGTAGCTATCCTCCAGCCCTTCCTCCGTGGGCGGCAGCCACCAGCCATCACCGCTCGGATCCGAACTGTCCGAATCGCCCCATATATTCAGACTTGCGGCATCGTCAAAATAGGTAAAATCCAGAACCAGAGGCAAATCGCCCTCGCCGAAGGGAATCATCATATAGCCTCCGTCCATCGCGTTCCACACCGGATGCCATGTTACCAGGCCTCCCGCGCCACCGCCGTCACCGGCAATGATCTCTATATCCGGCTCATCGAAAAATTGCTCATAACCTACATATACCAGCACCGGCCGGGCATACTCTTCCCGATAGAGCACGTTATCCGATTCCGGCCAGACGCCGTTACCTGTAGATTTCCATGTGACATGATTCACAGAAAGGGTAGTCCTGTCATCCCGCGGCACGATGCAATAAAGATCCCCGTAGCCGGAACCCAAAATGTTCTCAGGCGGGATCGTCCGGATAAAGGGCATCGTCTCCATCAAGCCAGGCACCTGGTTCCACAGCCATTCTGTCAGAGGCGTGGTGTCATCTGCCTCCCGATATCCCAGATATGCTGCGGCCATGGCTGCCTGCGGTACATATTCCTCCATATATTCCTGCAGCCAGGTCAGTGCCTCCTGTGCCTTTTCCTCATCTGACACGACCGTTTCAGCCTTTTTCTGATGACCTCCGCTGCCGTCCAGCTCCCCCTTGCCGGGGCTTTCCTTGCCGGGACTTTCACCGGCTGACAGGGGCGCTGTGTCACCGCTTCCGGTGTTGTCCTGCGTCCCACTGCTGCAGGCGGCAAGGCTCAGCAGGAATAAAAACGCCAGAAGAGCAGTCGCGATTCGCATGCTCATTCTCCTCATGAATTTGTTCCTCCTTAGAATTTCCCGCTGCGGCCCGAACCGCCGCCGCCGCTGCAACTGCTTGTATGGCCGCCGCCATCCGAACCTTCCCGTTCGATTTTGGTACGGGTTTGGGTTGTATGTGTGTAACGGTCATAACTGTCTGCCAGGCACAGCCCGTCCGGGGTAATATATTCGTTAGCCTGCACTTTCTGCCGGACATTATTCAGCTTCCGTCTCAGTGTCACACAGATCGCCAGTGCCACCAGACAGGACAGAAATACCATCAGCCCAATCCCCCACCAGGGGTTGGCCCGCACCGGATGTCCTGCATCCGCTTTGGCAAGATACTCATCGCATGCGTCCAGGTAGTGGGAAATGCCGCCATACCAGTCATCATTTCCGAAATCGCCCAAAAAGCATCCTTCCAGCTGCTCCTGTCCGTATTTGTTAAAGGCATATTCCGCAGTTTTACCGTAAACAAACATGGCATAATCCCGCTCCTCCATACTCAGAAGGATCATAATGCCATCCTGTCCGCTGCCCATTCCGAAACTGTTTTCTCCGGAATGATAGATCTGGGTAGTCACATCATAAACATCCCCGGAACCATAATCCTCATAGTCGTCCACAAGAACCGCATAGACACCGCAGCTATACCGCTGGGAAATGTTCCCGGCCCGCTGCTCCAGCTCCTGCCACTGGTCAAAGGGAAGCAGATCGCTGATGTCAAAGATATAATTCATCAGAATGCTGTCCGGGCTCTCTGCATCCTGTTCGAAGGACTCTTCCGTCATTCCATAACTGCCATCTCCCGATCCGAAAAGATCCTCCACGAATTCCGCCATCATGTTCACAGCGTGGGAAAGCGCCACAGCACTCACATCCATATCGCCTGACCATGCCCCGGATTCCTCTGACAAATAAGGCTCCATCACCTCGGTAAGATCATAAAGCCAATCCCCGTAGAGCAGATTTTCATCCGTACCGCCCAGATAGACACACCAGTCATCCTCAGCCAGTGTATACCCATCTTTGTAAGGCTGAAGCAGCAGGGTCAGGGTAATGCCGGAATGGTATTCCCCATAGCCATAACCATACTTTTCGTAAATGCCTTCCGCAGCATCAAATACTGTATCATAATCACTCTTCGTCAGAATATCTACCCGCAGGTCAACACCATACTGCTCTGTAAGCGCAGGCAGCGTGACCTCTCCTGCATGCTGCAGCGATTCCGACCCTAACTGCTCTGTTTCATCGTAAATCACGCCGTAATCTTCCGCTGCCGCAGCCGGAATACAGAAGCTCAGCGACAGCAGCACTGACAACGCAAAACATGTAAATTTCTTCATAGCCGCTCCCCCCTTATCTCTCATCTACAAAAGCGTAAATAAAACCGAGCTTACCACCGAGAGCGGCACGGCAATGGCGGCGAACAGCGCCCAGAATCTGCCGCGGCTCACGGGCAGTTCCCCTACCAGCCTGCCAGTCTGTCCGTTCATGGCAAACAGAAAATCTTTGCCATTCCACCTGGTGTTAAGCATCCAGACCGGCATGAGCGCATAGTGAACCTTCCCACGTTTCAGGGAGATGCTGCCCCCTTGGGCAGACAGGAATCGTATCCCTTTACGCTATCCCGCAATGCGGCAGCCAGTGTGTTCTCGCAGCGTTTGTCAGCCCGCTCCCTGCTCTGTTCCACTGTCACGTCAAACTTGTCGGCAAGAAAGCCGGGCAGGTACGCTGTGGAAAAAGGTCGCAGTTCCGAATAGTCATACGGTTCAATAGAATCCATGTAATCATCCGGCATCTTGCTGGACGCATCCACCGGAACCTTCTCAAACGTGACAGAACCGGAACGGAAAACATCATAATGTTCTGTCTCGGTGACCTCATAATTGCCGGAGCGGTATGTATGGGAACGGGTGGCTGCATACAGGGCATCGCCCTCTGCCTCACCATCAAACATCCAGAAGGGGACATAGACCCCTTTGATCTCCTGGATATGGTTCCCGGCAGTAAAGGATCCCGGCAAGAAAATCTTGCCTTTATAGTGCTTTTTCAGAGCTGCGACCGCATCTTCCTTACTGAGCCTGAACGGAAGCACAAAATCAGGCCGCAGTGTACCGCCGAACTGTCCCGGTACTATGTTTGGATTTCCGCAATAAGGGCAGGATGTGGCAGCAGTACTTTCATCACAGATCAGTTCTGCACCACAGGAAGGGCAGTTATAGACTTTCATTCCCGCGGCATCCTCGCCCCAGTCACCGTTCAGGCCGGAGGTGTCCCAGCCGTCACGGGCTTTCGCCTCTTCGTCCTGCGCATCCTCATGGGCTTTCACGGCCTGTTCTTCTTTCTGCTGATAAAGCGCCTCAATCTCGGAGATCTCATAGGCGCTCCCGCAGTAATCGCACTCCAGTTTCCCGGATTCCCCGACAAAATGCAATGGGCCTGTGCAGGCCGGGCACTGGTAATTTGTTACTTGTGAAGGCATCTTTTATCTCCCCTTTCCGGTTTTATTTTCTTCTCAGATCAGCTTAGAGCCGCAATATTCGCAGGACGAAGCCCATCCGGGCCGGATGACGTTCTTCCCGCCGCAATAAGGACAGACAACCGTTTTGTATTCCTCTTCCTGCGTAGCTTTGTCAAAGGCTGTCAGCATGATACGTTTGTTAGACATATCAAGGCTGATATTCTTTAAGTATTTTTTCTGGATCAAATGGCGCACCTTGCGTTCCACATTCTTTCCGCCGATGGCGCCGGAGAGCCGGTCAAAAGAAATCTCCGGTTCAGGGCTGGCGTAAAAGCATTCTGCCAGCCGATGGGCAAGCCGGCTGTCGCTCTGGCGGCAGATCGGACCAAACGTGCCTTTCCAGATACACAGCACACCCATGGAAAGCATGAACAGCTCCGCAAGCACACTGCCCAGGTCAAACTCCAGATCAACCCCGAAAACCGATG
Organism: Oscillospiraceae bacterium NTUH-002-81; assembly: GCA_032620915.1. Classification (NCBI taxonomy): domain Bacteria; kingdom Bacillati; phylum Bacillota; class Clostridia; order Eubacteriales; family Oscillospiraceae; species Oscillospiraceae bacterium NTUH-002-81. Next base: position 737,919 of record CP136052.1, on the reverse strand, counting down.
ACCCGATGAGCACACCCAAAAGGGCGAATGCCGCCATACGGATCAGTTCCCCCGTCCTGTAGCCCAACCGGACATTTTCCGTTAAATAAAGTTCCATATTGAACCTCCTCAATCAAATGTTTCACAATGGCAGTGTCCGCTTAGTCTTCACGGACTTCCTCTGCCGCAAGGCGATAAAATGCATCGGTCAGCTCACTCCCCGCATCGATCGGGGCATAGACAGAGCGGCCGTCTGTAAAGGTAAAGGACGTCCGGTATATCGTTTCATCAAGGACGTATATCCCATCGTCCGGCGGTTCTTTATACTCGCTCACGCTTGCAACGAGCCGCTGCTCCTTTACAATACGCAGGATTTCCTTTGCATCTTCCTCTCCGATCCGTTGGTTTTCCACTTCCGTGTGGACCCCACCGGAATCGACCACCGCATCAAAGGAAAAGAACCAGTCATCTCCCTCCTTTTCGATGTCAAACGAATAGGAACCAAACTGATCCATACTGCTGCTATAGACGGAAACACCACTGATCTCAACCTTTTCGGCAGCCCCGTAGTACTTGTCGGCAAGGGCATAGAGACAGGCAAGCGTCTGATCACCGCATGCGGTTTTCTTATCTATCCTGCTTCCGTCAGAGAATGTTATGCCGGAGCTTCGCATCGGCGCATCAGATATGTGAAAAAGGTGTTTCGGCTCACGGTATTTCCTGAGTCGTTTTATCTCACCATCCTCGCGGATGACTTCAAGAAATCCTTCTGCATCTTCCGCCGGGATGCGGAAAGAACCAAACGATGTGTAATGCTCCTTTTGGCTTCCCACATAGCAGCTTGCAGAAAAGAACCAGTTCTCATCTTCCTTTTGCAGTGCAAAAGAATACACAGGGAATCTTTCCGTGCCGTAATCAGACGCATGGAACGAAACAATCTCATCGACCGTGTATTTTTCGTTTCCGCTGCATCCGGAAAGTCCGAAAACCATCGAAAGGACTGACACAATAACCATTATCTTACATACCATTTTCTTTTTCATTGTTCATAAAACCGTCTGCCCACCTTTCATTTTTCCCGGCTACCCTGCCGCTGTGCATCTCCCGGTCCCATCATCGTCATAGCACTCCCGCCCCTGACCGGGGCGGGAGTCGGTCACATATAACCGTCACCTGTTTTCTTTCCTGCAAAAGACCTGCACTACTGAAATTTCATGTTGGTAAGAATGATGTCCGGCATCGTGCCCTCGACACAGTCCATATTCCGCAGACCGATGGAAAAGGCACGGGTGTCGTCAATCTGTGCGATATACTGGATCCATTCATAACCGATGTACTTATAGGTGCGTCCATGGAAGGTGATGCCGCCGATGACGCGGTCTTCAATATCCTGATAGTTTTCGAATTTTTCCTTGTAATAATCGAAATCCTCCACCTTTTCCCTGACCTCAAACTGGATGGTGCCCGCGCCGAATGCAGTGGGATCATCGTTTTCCACCAGACATCGACCACTCTCGTCAAAGGACCAGCCACTTTCCGGAATGGTTGTCTTGACCGTTACATTGATCTCATCGTGGGCAAACATGGCGATCTTTGCAGAAAAGTCCTTCATTACAGCGTTTGCGGAGGCGGCCTTATTTGCTTCGGCAGCTTCGGCCTTTACGATGTCAAGATACTTCTCAATGGCTTCCTCGCTTGAAAAGCCGCTGGTGTTGTAGGCGCTCACTTCATAAACGCCAGTCTCCTCCTCCTTGAAATTGACATAGATAAAATGTGAGTCATTGTCCGCAGAGATCCACTTATAGTACCGGTAGTTCGCCTTCATATGGTCGCTGTACTCTTCCTTTTCAAACAAACCTTCCACGCCGAAGTAAGCAACAAGCTCCTCGTAGGTAGTGTCAAAAATATTTCTGTTGACCTCGTTCATCCAGACATAGCCCTTTTGCACCTGCTCTTCCGTCACGATGCCGTCCCCTCCGGCCATATCCGTGCCCGGATTCGACGCGGGTGCATCTGCATTGATGCTGTCCGGCATAGACTTGCCTGCCTCGATCATTGGCAGGTACCAGTCCGTGTAAGAATAGGGAAGGAAATCTTCTCCCGCATCATCCCAGTAAAGTCCCCACGGACGCAGATAAATCTCATAGTGATACTCGTCGTCACCATCTTCATACCAGCCGTCAATACAGATCATGTTATCCCGTTCCATCAGACCGGGGTCAACAATCCAGTCTGCATGTTCCAGTGCAACATTGGTAAACCAGCCGCCCTCGGACATCATCGTGCCGTGCTCGCCGGTTCCGGACGTATTCAGGCTGACCTGCGCCGAAGCCATGGGTTCTGCCTTTGTGTAGCTCTCGTCCCACAGCGTAACGGTACCGGTAGAATCTGCACCAATGTCGATCACGCCGCAGACGTCCCACCACTGTCCTTCCATGCTCTCATAATAACCGGAGCAGCCGGTCATCTGCCACCAGCCGTACCAATCGCCGTTCCACCAGTCAAGCAGTGTCTCCTCATCCCCATCAGATGACGCAGCTTTCGATCCGATATTGGTGGCTGTTTCCCGGCTAAGTGTGGACGGATCGATGGTGATGCTGCCGTTTTTGCTGCCGAGCAGCTCCTCGAAGGTCACCTTGATCTCACTGGTCGTGTCCTTCAGCACGAAGGCCGTCTTCACCTCCAGGGTTGCACCCGGAGCAATTTCCTTGAACTGGTCGTCTATCACCGTAGTAAAGGCATCGTAGTCGGTAACGATAGACGCAATGTCCAGTTCAACACCATTCTGCATGGCCGTTTCATCAACGCTCCACAGATAAGAGGCATTTTCCTTGCTGTTGTTTGTAAAGTCCAGCGTCAGAACAACTGCATCATTTTGATCTGAATCCTCCACAATACATGCGCTCTTATAAAGCAGTTCATAATCGCCGATCTTGATCAGGTTCGAGTCTCCCGGCGACTTGTTTTTGCCGCAGGCGGCAAGGCTGAACAGCAGCAGTGCCGCAAGAAGCAAACATAAAAGTTTCTTCTTTGTTTGTCTCATAATTCCCTCCCAATTTTACAGAAAATCACTATTTTTTCTCGAAGGTTCCACTGATGCCGTAGCCGGAATTTTCGCTCATGGTGAGATTGCTGCCATCCACAGAAAACGTGTAAACAGACGGATCGCTCCAGCTTTCCAGCGTTACCGTAAGCTGGTCATCCTCAATGCTATAGGTGCCATCCTGTTTCATGTAGGCATTCTCCATGGTGCATTTGCCTTTCCCGTCAAACATCCATGTGATAACGCCGTCATCCCCCAGGTCAGCTGACCAGGTACCTGCAAGGGCATCCTTGTTGCCTCCACAGGCCGTCAGACTCAGAACCATCATGAGTGCCAAAAGAAGTGCTATCATCTTTTTTGATATTTTCATTGTCATCCTCCTCCTTTGTGTTTTGTAGTGTCTTATCCATTGACAGCGCCGCCGCAAAATTCACAGCAGCCGCTGGCATCTGGTGTGGTGGTAGCTCCGCAGAACGGACAGGTTACTGCCGTTTTCGGAGCTGCAGCTGCGGCCGCTTCATTTCTTACCTGTTCCCGAACCTGGAGCAAGGCATCCCGGATCTCCTGCCCCATCTCCTCATACTGCCGGTACTCCACGCTGGCGCGTACTTCTTCTGCGTTGGAGACAGGTACACCGACCCTCATACCGCCACCCACAGGTGCTCTGCCGGCCATACCGGGCCGGGTGCCGCCGCGCATCGGGCGAACAGCATCCGGTCCATCCAGCAGGGTTTCTGCATCATTGTCCACCGCGGAATCGTTCAGCTGAAAGCGGATTTCATTAAAGTAAGGATTGTTGACATTGATCACGATATAGAAATTATAGGAATACGCATACCGACAGGGCGTAAAGCTTTGCCGTTTCCCTTCCGCGTCTCTATACTCAATCTCGGTTTTTCTCTCGTCGATATCCAGCTTACATCCGGTCACATCAGAAAAGGCCAGTACATCCGGATTGGCATCCGCCAGATTTCGGCTTGCAGTGACCATAAACAGCCCTGCGTCCTCATCCAGGAGCACTTTGGTGTCCTCTCCCAGCGTGCGGGTGATATGAAAAGCGGCAACCTTTTCCTTATTCGCTTCCCGATAAGCCAGCTGCTCTTTGATTTCCTCCACGGTACTCTGCCTCCGGTCATTAAACCAGGGGGAGAGCTTTGCCGCACAGTTCTTGCAGCAGTTCCCGTCCTCCAGCTTTCGGTTGCCCAGCAACCCGATCTCGCCGCCGCAGATGGCGCATTCCTTTTTCTCAAACAGTTTTCCGAACAATGCCATAATCAATTTACCTCCTATTTATGAAACGGTATAAGCCGCCTTTTCTTTCTGATGATCACACCTGTGCGTCATTTTTCATCTGGACAGCACCATAGATGTACAGGCCGGGTACAAGCAGGTTCAGGATCAGGCTGGTGATATTAAACTTTCCTCCGCCGGCAACGCCGATGATCATAGAAATGATACTTAAGACGGCAATGATCACGCCCCACTTGATGCAGGCTGCCGCTTTGTGCGGCGCGTTACAGGCTCCGACGCCCTTGATGCCTGCGATAAATTCGATGACAGATGCCAGTGTCAAAATCAGGGCGCTGGCATAGAGCAGGCCGGTACCTTCGGTGCTCTCCATGAACGCCGCCAGGGCGCTGATGCCAAGAATGGCAATGACACCCCCAATGGCACCGATGACACCACAGATAATCATGAGAATAGAAGTAACCTTCAAAAATTTTTGACCTTTCATATGTAATATCCTCCTATCTTATGTTTTTGTTTGTTTGGTTGATCGTTTCAGGTGTTATGTCTGTTCGTCCGGCAGCCGCAGGCGCCCTATGCTTTTTATTGGATGTCGCCGTCGTCAAACGGATCTCCGCACTCCGGACAGAACTTGGGCGGATGGGTGGGATCGTCCGGCTCCCAGCCGCACTTGTCACACTTGTACTGGGGTACCCCGGCCGGCTTGGGCTTGCCGCATTCGACACAGAATTTTCCTTTATTCAACGTTCCGCAGGAGCAGGTCCATCCTATGCTGTCCACGGGTCTGGGGCTCCCGCACTCCGGACAGAATTTCCCTGTTGCTGTAGCCCCACAGGAGCACTTCCATCCTCCCCCTGCCGGATCAGACTGCTGCTGCGGCGTCTGCTGCTGTGGCGGCATCTGCTGCTGCGGTGCCTGCTGCTGTGGCGGCATCTGTTGCTGCGGCGCCTGCTGCTGACCCATCTGGAAAAGGCTTTGTGCATTCATACCGCCGGCCTGACCGGCCATCCCCACGCCCATGAAGGCCATGGCGGGACCGGCATTGGTATTCGCAGCTGCCGCCTGCATGGCACCGGCCTGGGCCCCGACAAGATGGGCTGCCGCACGTGTGGGATCCATGAAAGCCACATTGCGCTGCAGTTCCTTGATCATCTTTTCGTCTTCCTCGTTGGCCTTGACGCTGGAAACGCCGAAGGAGACGATTTCAAGTCCCCGCAGATCCCGCCACTTTGCAGACAGCTCCTGGTTCAGTGCTTCTGCCAGCTCCGTGGTATGGCCTGGCAGGGCAGAGTAGCGGATACCCATCTCACTGATCCTGGCAAAAGCGGGCTGAAGTGCCGTCAGCAGTTCGGTTTTCAGCTGACTGTCAATGGTTCCGCGGTCAAAATCCGCTTCCACATTGCCGCAGACGTTGGTGTAGAACAGCAGCGGATTTGCCACCCGGTAAGAATACTCCCCAAAGCAGCGAATGGCGATATCAATGTCGATTCCCGCCCGCTGGTCCACGACCCGGAAGGGTACAGGCGAGGGTGTCCCATACTTATTCCCTATGATCTCCTTGATGTTAAAGTAATACACCCTTTGATCCTTGGGCGCCTCACCGCCAAAGGTAAAGCGCTTGCCAATGTTCTGGAATACCTGATCGATACTCTCACCCAGATCACCCGAGAAAATACTGGGTTCCGTAGAGGTGTCATAAGTAAATTCGCCCGGTTCAGCACACACCTCCACTACCTTGCCCTGCTCTACGATCATCATGCACTGGCCGTCGGCCACAGCGATCACAGAACCGTTGGTGATAATATTCTCGCTGCCCTTGGTATTGACGGAGCGTTTGGATGTTCGTTTCTGTCCCTTAACTGCCAGCACATTGGCTGGAATTGCCTCACAGTAAAAATACTCTTTCCACTGATCAGCCAGCACACCGCCGGCAGAGCCTAATGCCGCTTTTATAAGTCCCATCGTTGCATCCTTCCTTTCATGTTTCATCTTGCTTCATTGACGTTTAAAATGCTTTCATTTTTTCATTTGCGCTTTGCTGTGAGCATTGTCCCGCACTGGGGGCAGAAAATTGCGTTGTCAGAAAGTACAGTTTCACATACCGGACAGCGACGGTGCAAATTAAGATATACCTGGTAAAGCGTTTTCCGGGGAAGCCGGCTGCCGCATTCTCCACAGATTTGCTTCTCCGCGGGGACGATCGCACCACAATTGGCACAGACTTTCAGCTGCTTCATCGTTTCCGGGCCAAATCCGTATTGCTTCATGCTCTCCATGCGGATCTGTTCCATTTGCTGCCTTGTCATCTCATGACCCATCTCCTCCGTATTGAAGCCGTTTGCCGCAGCGCGGACAAAATATTCCTGCGGAAGTAATCTCTTTGCCGCAGTAGGCGCAGTAACGGGGAAAATTTTCCCACGGCGCACATTCCACACATTCCGCTACATCTGCGTTATACATGGCATTTGATACCCATTTTCCGCACTTGTGGCATCGGTTAAAATATTTCCTTGCATCCTCCCAGGCAATTTCTACTTCCTGCTCCTGTGTTTCTGCGCGGACAGGCCCGGACGTATACAACAATGCACCTGCTATGTCACAAAAAAAACTGTACCGATTGCCCCCTGCATCAGCGATCACCCGATAGTGTGCTGTTTTATGAGCAAGCGCCATCAAATCCCTCCTTTCTTTTCTGCCTCTCGATAAAGTCATGGTTGTATGGTATAATATCTGAAATAGATTTAATCTGTACTCACAATTTAAGCAATTTTCGCACTTTTGTCCCCACCCCAAACCCCTCAAAAGGGTAGGATGAAATAAAAAAAACGGGCAGGATGAGTAAAAAATCCCGATCCCGTCCAAAACCCGGTCCGAAAATGCTGCAAATGCAAATGAGATACAAAGGAAGATACCGTGATGAGTTTTATATTGTCAGCCACGCTGGTCATCTGTGCCATCCTCGCCCGCATTCCGGGGAAATTTAATATTCTTCTTGTACCGCTGGGTCTGATCCGCACGATGATTTATATCGGCCTGTATATTGGCTGGGGGCTCTCCGTCAGCCACCGCATTTTACAGACACAAGTACGCCGCTATATGATTGGCGTTTCATTTCTGACTGTTTTCTGGTTTGTTGTACGGTCAGTAAAATATTTTTTTGTGACGGATCCTGTTGTGATCCGGTATCTATGGTACTGGTACTATTGCCCGATGCTGCTCATCCCTTTGCTTTCCGTGTTTGTTGCCATGTCTCTGGGCAAGCCGGAAAACTACCGTTTACCGAAATGGGCGAGGCTGTTATATGTTCCCACCCTGTTTTTTCTGCTGCTGGTGCTGACAAACGATCTCCATCAGCTCGTTTTTTCCTTCCCGGCCGGATCAGTATGGAGCGATGCAGATAACGGATATGCATACGGATATTATCTTGTCATGGGATGGATCATTGCCTGTGCGCTGACCGCATTTATGATCATGCTCATCAAATGCCGGGTGGCCCAAAGGAGAAAATACTTACCGGCACTTCTGCTGTCCTGCTCTATCATATACGCCTTTATCTATGCCAGCGGCGCCAGATGGATGCAGGTGATAGGAGGGGACCTTACAGCGGCGCAATGCCTGATGTTTATAGCCATATTGGAAAGCTGTATCCAGTGCGGATTGATCCAGACCAATACCGGCTATGACGAGATATTTAAGGCAGGAACCTTCCGCGCCCAGATCACTGACCATGACCATAAGGTCTGTTATGCCTCCGCAGATCCGCCCATGCTTTCTGCGCAGGTTATGTGTGCGGCAGACAGAGGCCCTTTCAACCTCGACAAACATACTCTGCTGAAAAGCTGCCCCATCAAAGGCGGTCATGTATATTGGCAGGAAGATATCACGGAAATCACTGCCCTGCTTGAAAAGCTGGAAGAAAACAGGGAAGCCATTGCAGAAAGCAACCACCTGGAGCAGGAAAATTATCGTATCAAGCTGGAGATCCACACCCTGCGGGAAAAAAACCGGCTCTATGATCTTTTGCAGAAAGAAACCGCCCGTCAGATCCGTTTACTGAACGACCTGTTTTCCCGGTATAACGAAGAAGAACATCCTAAAGAGCGCCGCCGTCTGCTTGCAAAGATTACCGTGATCGGCGCTTACATCAAACGCAAAGGCAATCTGATCTTTATCCGTGAAAAAACGGAAACCACCGACACCACAGAGCTGGCCCTGTGTATAGAGGAATCCTTTGCCAATCTGAAACTGACAGGTGCAGAATGCGAAGCGGACATACCCGGGGGCAGTAAAATCTCTACCCGGGATGCGATCCTGATCTACGACTTTTTTGAGGAAGTGATGGAGACCGCCATAGATGATCTGCGCTTTGTCTGGCTGAAAGCGCGTATTCTTACAGATTCCATCATTCTCCGTCTGGAGGTGGAGTGTGAAAGCTCCCTTGCAGATTTTCGGAATATCTGCGAAAGCTGCTCATTTGAAGATGGCGTATGGTGCCTGATTCTCCGCATCGGAAAGGCAGGTGGACAAACATGACTACATTTTATGCAGCCTCTGAAACAGAACAGTCCGCATGGATGATCTGCCTGTTCTTTGCTTTGCTGTTGGACGTATTTCTTTTTTCTTACATCCCTTGACCGGAGCGGACGCAGATGGAACAGGCTTTTCAATATCGGGATATTTATCGCTTTGCTGATCCTCCTGTGCACTGCCGGGGATGCCTTTCACAAAACGGCAGCCGGACTTCCTGCACATCCCCGGCTTCCGTTCCCCATGTGGTTGCTGTGGTGCATCGCCGGCATGGCAGGCACTTTGCTTCTCGGTCAGTCTGCCGTCTTCATCCATGAAAAAGACCGGACACTCAGTCGCAATTCCGTAAAACAGGCCATGGATATGCTGCCCAGTGCCGTCTGCTATTTCACCCCTTCAGGTGCACTCAAGCTGTGCAATCTGCAAATGTACCGTCTGTTCCGCATACTGGCGCACAGCGACCTCCAGCAGTTCCATGAATTGCAGCAGGCGTTTACGGCGTGTGACCGGAAAAGCAGTGTTGTCAGGCTCCCGGAGGAAGTGCCGTCCTATCTGTTCCCCGATGGCAAGGTCTGGCGTTACTCTCAGACAGAAATAACGGTGCCGGATGGCACCGTTTACATGAAGGTAGTCTTTTCAGATGTGACTGAGCTTTACGAAAAGGGACAAAAGCTCAGGGAACAGACTGCACAGCTGAAGAAATTCTCCCGTGATTTAAAGGTTCTTTCGGACAATGTACTGACCCTTACAAAGGAGGCGGAAGTCTTGTCGGCAAAGACCAGGCTGCACGACCAGATGGGGGCGGGGATCATCGCTATGCGGCAGATTTTGCAGCAGGATCAGGTGTCCCGGGAAGCCGCAGACAGTCTTCTGTTGTTTCAGAAAGCGATCAGAGCCATTAAAAATGACGATGAATCCCCTCAGGAATGCAGTATGCTAGCGGAATTTTTGCAGGATGCCGCGACCATCGGTGTAAAGGTAGAACTGACCGGTGAAATGCCAAAGCAGGGGGAAATCTATCGCATATTTGTGATCGCCATGCGGGAGTGTCTGACCAACAGCGTCCGCCATGCGGACGCAACGTCCCTTTCCGTCATTGCCCGGCAGGATGGGCGCAACAGTTGCCTGTGTATCACAAATAACGGAATTCCCCCAAAAGGCGCCATTGTACCAAAAGGCGGATTACGCAATCTCCACCGCCATGTTTCGAATTCAGGCGGTACGATGGAGCTCCGGTGGACTCCGGCCTTTGCGCTGACGATCACCATACCCACAGAAAAGGAGGCGGCAGAATGAAGCAGGTGCTCATTGTAGAAGATCAGCGGATGCCCAGAAAATATATGGAAAGTATGATCTCTGACAGTAAATATTATGCCCTTGCAGCCAGTATCAGCGGTGCAGATGTTGCACTCGCCTATTGTAAGCGGCAGATGATCGATCTGATCCTGATGGATGTATGCACTTCCGGAAACAAGGATGGCATTGAAGCCTCGGCTGAGATCAAAGCGGCGTTCCCTGACATAAAGATTATCATTGTCACATCCATGGTCGAGGCCGGTTTCCTGGAAAGGGCAAAAGCTGCAAAGGTTGACAGCTTCTGGTACAAAGATTTAAGTCCCGAAGATCTGCTGGATGTCATTGACCGCACGATGGCGGGAGAACAGATCTTCCCCCGGGAAACACCACCGGTGAAATTGGGGCTTGTAAGCAGCACCGACCTGACAGCAAAAGAGATCCAGGTACTGCGCCTGGTTTGCGACGGTCTGGAATACAGTGAGATCGCCCGGGCTCTTTCTATCACAGAACGGACTGTGAAATATCATGTTTCCAACATTCTGCAGAAAACCGGCTATGCCAACAAAACCCGTCTTGCCATAGCAGTCACAGGCAAAAAATTTATTATTCCGAGCCTCCCGGAGGATCTGGATCCCGACATCACCGGATAACAGTGCAGACCGTTTATCACCTGTACCCGGGGACAGTGTGCGAAAGTGGCTTTTTTGCTATACTGGTAATATCAAAGGATTCAAAATGACTGACAGGAGGCCGCTTTATGCGAAGAATCGTTATTGATATGCAAAATATCCTGTTTGCAGATGCCGTAGCCGAAGCCCTGCGCAACTTTGATTCCGATCTGGAACCGTTCATGAGCGAGAACCCCGACAAAACGCTGTCTCTGTGTGATACTGTGCTTGCAAATGTCCTGATCATGGAGGTCACCACATACCCATCCCGGACGCTGGAAGAACGGCTGAAAATCCGAAACGCCCTGAAACGGAAGCATCCGGATTGCAAAATCGTGCTGGTGGTGGATGAAAATACAGAGAGGAAACTGGCTGACAGGGTGCGTCAGGCCAAAAAGGACGGTCTGGTGGATAATTTTATTTACGGCTCTGTTTCTTCCAGCTATCTCTCTGCTGTCATTGATGCACTTTAGAAAAGAAATGACGGCGGGCCGAATCGAAGACAGGAGGGTACCAACATAAAAAGAATATTCATTTTAGTTCTCACCATGATACTTCTGGTGAGCATGACAGGCTGCGGTAATAAAACCGCAAAGGATCCCGTCACATTGACCATGTGGCATGTCTATGGAAGTCAGACAGAATCACCGCTCAATGCGTTGATCGATGAATTTAACCAGACAAAGGGGAAAGAAAACGGCATTGTAGTTTCTGTTGTTTCCGTCACAAATTCCTCTGCGATCGATGATGCGCTGATCGCCTCTGCCCATAATGATCCGGGGGCGGTTTCCATGCCGGATCTGTTCACAGCCTATCCACGGGTGGCCGAAGAAATCGGGCCTGACAGGCTTCTGGATTGGGACGGATATCTTTCGGAGAAGGAACGCTCCGCCTATGTGGATGCATTTCTGGAAGAAGGCATCATAGATGGACGTCTGGTTATGCTGCCCATCGCCAAATCGACAGAGCTGCTGTTCCTGAACAAAACGATCTTCGACCGTTTTTCCGCAGACACAGGCGCATCAGCGGACGATCTTCTCCATTTTGAGACCCTTTTCGATCTGTGCTGCCGATATTATGACTGGTCAGACGGGGCACAGATGTTTCAGATCAATGACTTCTACCATTACTTCCTGGTCAATATCGCCGGGCGGGGCGGACAGTTCATCCGGGACGGGAAGCCGGATTGCAGCAGCGAAGAATTTGCACAAACCTATCTGCCAATGGCCCGGGCGGCAATCTATGGCGGACTGTGCACCGGGGACGGCTATGCTTCTGACCGCTGGAAGACTGCCGAGGTGATCAGCAATATCGGTTCTACGGCAGGAATGCTGTATCTGCGGGACTATGTGACCTATCAGGATAATACCACAGAAGAAATCGAAACAGCGGTGTATCCTTACCCGGTCTTTTCCGACGCCTCACCGGTGGCCATACAAAGGGGATCCGGTTTGTTTGCCATGAAAAGCGAAGATGAGAGGAAGAATGAAGCTGCCGCAGTTTTCGGAAAATGGATCACAGAGAATGAACATAATCTGGACTTTGCAACTGCTTCCGGCTACCTGCCGGTTACAGAAGATGCCTTTTCCACACTCTTCTCTGACATGGGAATTGTTGAAAATAAGAAATTCCAGATGCTTTATAAAGCAGTGGATCAAATGTATGGTTCCTACACTTTTTCTCCTTTGCCGCTGTATAACGCTTCCGGCGAAACACAGTCGCGGTTTGAGGAAACCGTGAAGAACATATTATCGATTGCCCACCGGGACTATATCAGCCGCACAGAACACGGAGATGACCCGGAATCGGTTATGCAAGAGCTCCTTGACTCTTCGCTTTCGGAAATCCGGGAAGCCACAGCACATTGACACACACAAAGGGGGCAGAACTATGCTGCTACGCCTGAAAGAAATGAAAGCCGCACTGGCGGCAGCGCAAACGCAGGGAGTTTCCATGCGCCGCCGCCTGATGATCTACCTTTTTACCATCATCGTTTTTTTCGCACTCCTGATCGTTATACTGCTGCTCCTTTTCGGCGCCATCACTCCCATCGGATATGAGATTGAGCGGGCTTTGGACAATCAGCTGAAGAACTCTGCGAATCTCCTGGAACGTCAGGGCAACGATCAGGCTGCCTACGCACTTGATTTTTCCCAACAGATAACAGAAGCGGTCAGAAATGAACTGACAGATGCCGGGATTACCTTCGACCAGCTGCGCAATCATCCCGATGCTCTGGAATCCATGCAAAACAAGCTCTTTGAGATCGTCAACAGCCATATGCTGCTTACACCCTGCAGCGGCGCATTTTGCTTTTTGAACACAACTGTCAACGATACCCTGCCCGATAAAAGCTATAGCGGGCTGTATCTGAAGTTTGCGAATCTTTATGCAGAAAACACCATTCATAATGATGTTTGCCTTTTTCGTGGATTTCCCACTGTCGCGCGGAAAAAGAATATGAATCTCCACAGCACATGGCAGTTAGAAACACAGACGGAGGCGTTTCCGGAAATTGACGGATTGATGTCCGGCAAAAGCGGGAATCTTTCTGAATCCTGGTTTCTTACATCTGTTTATCAACTGCCCGACACCTGGGAAAGTGTCCGTTTTCTCTGTATACCCGTTTTAGATCCTGACGGAGTCACAATAGGTGTATGCGGCTTTGAGATCAGCAGTCTGTATTTTTCACTTTCTCACAAAACGATGGGAAGCGGACAGGCACATATCTTTTGCGCCTTGCTGACAGAAGAATCGGATCATTATGCAGGCCAGGTTGCAGGAAATCAATCCGGCTATTTCCCGCTGGTTGAAAATACTTTTTTCCTTGATGACAGGAAACCTCTGACGATCTTCCATAGCGGGAATACCAAATTTATCGGTAAAATCCAGAAACTGAAAATAGGAACGACGCCCCATCTGGTTGCCGTTATGCTCCCTGCCACGGAATACCAGGCGCTTATACGGACGGCACAGCTTAAAATTGCCGCATTTTTGTTCATTGCCTTTCTGGCCACGTTGGTCTCCGTTCTCTGGTGCAGCAAAAAATATGTTGCACCCATCTTACAGGGCCTGGAACAGATTAAGACCAGCACAGACCGGGCACAGGGCGAATCCCACGTTCTGGAAATCGAGGATCTCTTTGCTTTCCTCGCAGAGCAGGACCGGGCACATGAGGCAACTTTATCCTCTTTACAGCAGGAGCGGCTGGAAGCGCAGAGCAGGCAGGAGCGGCTGCAAAGCAAACTGGAACAGGCCAGCAATGATCTTGGATCTGCGCAGGCAGAAATTGCCCGGCTTGCCTATTCCAGAAAACAGGAGATCGATCCCGATGATTTTCAATATTTCTGGGAGGGGATCAGTCAGCTCACTCCGACAGAAAGGAAGGTCTTTGATCTGTATCTTGAAGGAAAAAATGCAAAAGAGATTCTTGCGATCCTGGGCGTGACAGAAAACACATTAAAATTCCACAACAAAAATATCTACAACAAGCTGGGCGTTTCATCCCGCAAACAGCTCCTTCGTTATGCCACTTTACTGAAGCAGCAGGAGGGAAAGGAACAGCAATAACGTTCCCGCACACCGGCACTCATTCGACCCCTGCCAGATATTCCCGCACACCTCTGGCGATACCGCCTGCCAGCAGGTTCTGGTAGCTGTCGGTGAGCAGCCGGGCACGCTCGGTACTGTCACTTAAATATCCAAGTTCCACCAGGATGGACGGCATGGTCGTCTCCCGGGTCACGATGAAATCCTCTGTCCGGGTGCCGCGATCCTTGGCGCCGGTCATGTTCACCAGCCAGCTCTGGGTCTTCTTCGCCAGCACACCGCCCTCTGCGTTATTGCTGTCATAGTAGATCTCGATGCCGTTGGCTTCGCCTTTCTCCAAATAGTTGCAGTGGATGCTGACGAACACGTTGGCACCGGCCTTGTTGGCCATCTCCGCCCGGGTGTAGTTGTCCACCTTCGTATCATCCGAGCGGGTCATCTCCACCTGATATCCGGCATCCGTCAGAAGCTTCTGTACCTTCTTCGCCACCGCCAGGTTGATGTCCTTCTCCAGCACCTCCTGATAGCTTGTCCCCTGATCCTTGCCGCCGTGGCCCGCATCCAGATAGACGATCTGCTTGTTCTTCACTGCCGCGGTCTTCTTGCCCAGCAAGGCATCTGCCTCCGGCAGGATCGAATCCCCGGTTACATTAACGTTCCCCGCGCCGAACAGACTGCCTGCCAGACTGCGGACGCCCCGTCCCATGAAAAACACCAGCGCAAAAACGATCACTGCCGCCAGAATATGTACCGGCCGCTTCCCCGTGGAGCGCCGCCTCTTTCCTGTCTTCTGTTCATGTCTGTCCGAATAATACCGGTCGGAATACCGTTCCTCCTCCCAGTCATCCATCCAGCGCTCGTCCTCCGCCTGGGTTCTCCGGGAACTTCTTATATGATAAAAATCCAACTGTCCGCTTCTTCCTGCACTCTGATACACGCTTCATCCGTCCTCTGCCGCCTTTGATAAATCAACTGTATCAGACAAATGTTTCTTTTTAGCCTCTCAAAATCTTAATTTTTATTAAAATATTTGTAATAATATCATATGAACATAAAAGTGGAATAATCATCCCACAGTATGCGAATACAACATCATATCCATAATCTCATCCAGCGTTTCGATGCTGGCCGTCAGCCGCTGCTGATCCTTCTCAGATAACACCGCCAGCCTTCTGGCAAGCTCCGCGCTGATGCGGCCCACGTGCTCCTGCAGAAAATCTCTGCCTGTCTGGGTGATCTCCACATGCACCAGCCGCCGGTTCTTCCTGTCGTGGCTGCGGGCCACCAGAGAGCGTCCCTCCAGCTCATTGATCAGCTTCGTCAGCTGCTGGCTGGAAATGCCCATCTGCTCTGCCAGCGCCGTCATCGTCACCGGGCTGTCCTGGGGCCGGTCCAGAATCCACAGCGCATTGAACGCATGGGATGTCAGCTTCATTTCTTTATCCTCCACTGCCGGATGCCGCACCGTCGTGACCATTTTTTTCATAAAATTCACCAGCAGCAAAGCCAGCTCCATATTTTCTTCCATGTAATCATCCTTTCTCTTCCGAAATTGCTTTTGTTTTAACATATTTTTAAGAAAATGTCAACTTTTAGCTATATTTCACTTTTATTTAATATAATCATTGACAAATGGTTCCCGCGGGAGTATTCTATTTTCAAAATCAGACAAAAAAACACTGGCCGCCTGTTTCGGCCATAAGAAAGTGAGGTACTATTGCCATGAAAGAAGTAAAGCCACCCAAAAAGTCAATATTTTCTTACTATTGCATCGCTTTGCTGATCATCATTCTGTTTAACAGCTTCGTGTATCCCCGCCTTGTGAAAACGCAGATCAAGAGTGTGGATTACGGCACGTTTCTGGATATGCTGGATGAAAAAAATGTAAAAGAAGTGGAGATTGAGGACGAACAGATTGTCTTCACCGACAACGCCGATCCCACCGGCTACTACACCACCGGTCGGATGGACGACCCGGAACTGGTTGACCGGCTGCACGATTCCGGTGCCACCTTCTCCGCCATCGCCACCCAGAAACGCTCCCCGCTGCTGAACTGGATCATCTCTGTTGTGATCATGGTCGTTCTCGGCCAGCTGTTCTATTCCATGCTGATGAAGCGCATGGGCGGCGGCCCCCAGGCCATGAGTTTTGGAAAAAGCAATGCCAAGATTTACGTGGAGTCCAAGACCGGCATCAAGTTTGCTGACGTGGCCGGTGAGGACGAGGCCAAGGAAATCCTCACGGAGATCGTGGATTTCCTGCACAACCCTGAAAAATACACCGAGATCGGCGCTTCCCTGCCGAAAGGCGCCCTGCTGGTAGGCCCTCCCGGAACCGGTAAAACACTGCTGGCCAAGGCTGTCGCCGGAGAGGCCAATGTCCCGTTCTTCTCCATCTCCGGTTCTGAATTCGTGGAAATGTTCGTCGGCATGGGTGCTGCCAAGGTGCGTGACCTGTTTAAGCAGGCCAATGAGAAAGCGCCCTGTATCGTTTTTATCGATGAGATCGATACCATCGGCAAAAAGCGTGACAACGGCACCATGGGCGGCAATGACGAGCGGGAACAGACGCTGAACCAGCTGCTCACCGAGATGGACGGCTTCGACGGCCGCAAGGGCGTGATCATTCTGGCTGCCACCAACCGCCCGGAGACACTGGATCCCGCCCTGTTGCGTCCCGGCCGTTTTGACCGCCGCGTACCGGTAGAGCTGCCGGATCTCAAAGGGCGGGAAGATATTCTGAAGGTACATGCGAAAAAAGTAAAGCTGGCAGATACCATCGACTTCAATGCCATTGCCCGTATGGCCGCAGGTGCATCCGGCGCAGAACTGGCTAACATTATCAATGAAGGCGCCCTCCGGGCAGTCCGGGACGGACGTAAATTCGTCACTCAGGCAGATCTGGAGGAAAGCGTGGAGGTTGTCATTGCCGGTTACCAGAAGAAAAACAAAGTGCTTTCCGACAAGGAAAAGCTCATTGTTTCCTACCACGAGATCGGACATGCCCTTGTGGCCGCCCTGCAGACCAATTCCGCACCGGTAACCAAGATCACCATCATTCCGAGAACGTCCGGCGCCCTGGGCTATACCATGCAGGTAGAAGCCCAGGAACAGAACCTGATGAGCAAGGAAGAACTGGAGAACAAGATCGCCACCCTTACCGGCGGCCGTGCGGCAGAAGAGCTGATCTTCCACTCTGTCACCACCGGCGCTTCCAATGATATCGAGCAGGCCACCAAGCTTGCCCGGGCCATGATCACCCGCTATGGCATGAGCGAGGATTTCGACATGGTGGCACTGGAAACCGTGTCCAACCAGTACCTGGGCGGTGATACTTCCCTGGCATGCGCAGCGGACACCGCTTCCATCATCGACCAGAAGGTGATCACCCTCGTCAAAGAGCAGCACCAGAAAGCACTGCAGATCCTCCAGGACAACCTGCCCAAGCTGCATGAGCTGGCCAAATATCTGTACGAGAAAGAGACCATCACCGGCGAAGAATTCATGGACATTCTGAATCGGGCGTAATTCCCATCACATAAAAAGTAAAGGCTTATATTCGACCCTGGTAAGGTTAAATATAAGCCTTTTCTATCATTCATATTTTTCTTAAAGTTCCTGAATAAACTGGATGGACACACCGTTAGGATCCTTCACGAAGAAAAACTTCGTCTTCGGATTGGGAGAAACCATCGGCCCCGGCTGCAGTCCTGCCGCCTCTTTTTTCTTTCGCTCCACTTCCACGTCATCCACTGCAAAGCCCATGGAAATGCCCTCGCTGCTGCCTACCGCCTCCGGATTGGCGATCAGCTCCACGCAGGGCTCCCCTGCTGCATTAGCCAGAAACACGATCTGGTGCGCCGGGTTGTCCCGCATATCCCGCACGATCGTCAGGCCCACCTGCTCCTGATAGAACTTCACAGAATCCTCCAGACATCTGGTCATAATCGTTACATGCTGCATCTTCATAAAACCCATCCCCTTTTCTTTTACGATATTTCCACTATACCATGATTGCCTGCGCTTTGCATATAAAATTTACAAACGCAATTCCCTGTAAAAACAAAAAAGTTACAGCTCCCTTCGCATGTTCGTGCAGCCGGATTTTCATGCAAGCATGGAATCTGTATACAAGAACATATGCGTAAACTGTAACCAAAAAGCGGGTGATGGGAATCGAACCCACGTGTCCAGCTTGGAAGGCTGGTGTTCTACCATTGAACTACACCCGCAAAAAAACAAAATAAAAAAAGCGACAGACGGGACTCGAACCCGCGACCTCCACCTTGGCAAGGTGGCGTACTACCAACTGTACTACTGTCGCATGTTCCGGTATTGAACCGGCAACGAAAATTATTATAGGACATGTTTTCCTATTTGTCAACAGTTTTTCTAAAAATATATATAAAATATTTTTTACACAATATTTTCTACCGCACCGCCCGCAGCACCATGCCGTTTTCCGCCGGTACATAAATGTGCAGCCAGCCGTTTTCTGTCTCCCAGCTTTCTTCCCGGGTGGAGAAGCCGTCCTCCCAGCTGGTGAGTACGTTTTCCATGCAGTCGTCCTCGCTGACGCCGATCTCCCACACGGGAAGATCCAGATAAACGCCCTCCTCCCGGTTGTTGAGGATGACCAGCAGCTGCTCCTGGCTGTCGAAACGGCCATAGCAGAGCACGCCCCGGTCTTCGTGTACGGCCTTCAGGGAGCCGTAGGTCAGCGTGCGGTACCGCTTATGCATGGCAATGGCCTGCCGATGGAATTCCACCAGCTCCTGATCTTCTGCACCCCAGGGATAGGTACGCCGGTTATCGGGATCGGTGAAGCCGCACACACCGGCCTCGTCGCCGTAGTAGATGGTGGACGCCCCAGGCCAGGTCATCTGCAGCAGCACCGCCTCTTTGAATACGGCTTTGCGCACGTTTTCCTCCGCCGCGTCGGAGCCCAAGTCTCCCACCCGTCCCACTTTCCGGTTCGTCCGGGTGAGAAAACGGGAATGGTCATGGTTGGACAGCTCGTTCATGGCCGTTACCAGCGACGGATAGGCGAAGCTGCACATGTGATGCTTCATGGCACCGCGGAAGCTTTCCGCATCGCCCAACAGGTCGTCGTTGCGGCCATCGCTGTGTTTTTCCATGCCGGTCAGGAACCAGGTCACCGGCTCCATGAAGGCGTCGTAGTTCATCACCGTGTCCCACTCATCGCCCTGGAGCCAGTCGCTGGCGTCCCCGTAGTGCTCCGCCAGAATGACCGCCTCCGGGTTAGCCGTTTTCACCGCCTGTCGGAACCGTTTCCAGAAATCATGGTTGAAAGCGCTGCTGTGGCCCAGGTCTGCCGCCACGTCCAGCCGCCAGCCATCGGCACAGTAGGGCGCTGACACCCATTTGCGGCCGATCTGCAGCACGTATTCCTGCAGACAGACCGATTGTTCGTAGTTCAGCTTGGGCAGGGTATCGTGATCCCACCAGCCCTCATACGCGCCGTTATACGGCCAGCTGCCGCCCTCCCGGAAGGAAAAAAAGTCGTGGTAGGGGCTTTCCTGGGCCACATAGGCACCTTTTTCGTAAGCGTCACAGCCCTCGTAGATCCGCTCCCGGTCCATCCATTTGTTGAAGGAGCCGCAGTGGTTGAACACACCGTCCAGAATGACCTTCATGCCCCGGGCGTGGGCCTCATGCACCAGCTGCGCAAACAGCTCGTTGCTGGCTTCCAGATTTTCCCGGTCTGTCACCCGGCTGATATAGCGGGAGGCATGGGTGTTGTCCATGTCACCTTCCGCCAGCGCCTCTCCCCCGTCCCGGAGGATTTTTCCATAATGGGGATCCACATAATCATAGTCCTGAATGTCGTATTTGTGATTGGAGGGCGACACAAAGATGGGATTCAGATAGAGCACATCCACGCCCAGCTCTTTCAGGTAATCCAGTTTGCTCATGACGCCCGCCAGATCACCGCCGTAAAAGGAGCGCACGTCCATGGCCTCAGGCCTTGTATTCCAGTCCTTCACCTGTTTGGCGTAGCCTCTGATGTAGGCGTACTCCCGATCCAGCACGTCGTTGGACGGGTCGCCGTTGCAGAAACGATCCACGAAAATCTGATACATGACTGCGCCCTTGGCCCAGGCAGGGGTGACAAAGCCCGGCAGAATGACAAAGCAGCAGCGCACCTGATCCGCAGAAAACAGTGTCTGCTCCGCCGCACTGCTGGGCACAACACCTTCCACGTTGCCTAGGTCAGAACGCCTCCCGCCGCCCAGCGACAGCTGACGGCCGTTCACAAAGTCCATGCGGGCAGCACCTGCGTAAGCAGCCTGGTTTGCATCAACCGACATTCCGTATCGGTCATCTGCGCCACGATTTACATCCATGTCCATCTTTCTCCGGGCAGTCAAAACATCCCCTGATCCTGCACTGCCCGCCCACATGTGCACTGTGCCGCTTTCAGTCCGGGCAATCTCTTTCCCATCCTCGATCCCAGTTCTTGTATACACATAGCAGTTTCCTGCCATAAAGATTTCAAAATAATAGGAAAACTTCTCCTCCCCCAGCCGAATCCGGATCTCATAATAATCAAACCAGTCGTCCATGCTGCACCGGAGCATTTTGCTCTTGCGGCTGCCATATACGATCCACACCATGTCGGCGCTGTTTTTCAGCGTACGGAAACGGGTGGTCACCCAGTCTCCGGCCGACGGTTCGATCGGGAAGCGATAATTTTCTGTCTCATCACTGTAAAGCGCCCGCAGCGCCTTCTGCTCTCTGCTCTGATCCATGTTCTTTTCTCCTGTGGTAATATTTTCCCTGGACAGCAAAAAAGACAGCCAAACGATCCGCTGTCTTTTTCGGAGAAGGTATTTCTTCTTTCTTATGGGGTGTAGCAAAAACTATATAATGTATTGGGGGGGTTTTACAAGAATTATAGTATCACACACTGCAAAATAAGTGTGCACAAACATGAGGAATTTTTCGAAATGTTTCTATAAAAAATATACAGAAGAATTTTCCCGTTCCGAAAAATCCTTCTGTATTTTTTCACAAGTCTGCTGTTTTATGCCTCAGATATTGTCTGCGGAGCCTGAAATAACGCTGCAAATTCTTCGCCGGAAATTTTTTCTTTTTCCAGCAGCAGCTGTGCACTGCGGTGCAGAACATCCATATTCTGTCGGATAATATC
Organism: Oscillospiraceae bacterium NTUH-002-81; assembly: GCA_032620915.1. NCBI lineage: Bacteria > Bacillati > Bacillota > Clostridia > Eubacteriales > Oscillospiraceae > Oscillospiraceae bacterium NTUH-002-81. The sequence goes on along the minus strand of CP136052.1, from coordinate 716,435 downwards.
GGAAGCCTGTGCGTAGCAATCATCCACAATCCGCTTCACTTCCAGATCGATCTTGGTAGCCATGTTCTCACCGTAGCCTTTGGCATGGGCAAAGTCCCGGCCGATGAAAACTTCATGATCGTCGTTGTCGTAGCTGAGCAGACCAATTTCGCTGGACATACCGTATTTGGTCACCATGTCCTTGGCCATCTGGGTGGCCTGCTTGATGTCCTGGGAAGCGCCTGTGGTGATGTCGTCCAGGATCAGCTCCTCGGCGATCCGGCCGCCCAGGGAAACCATAATCTCCTGGAGCATCTTGCCCCGGGTCATGAACATTTCGTCCTTTTCCGGCAGCGGCATGGTGTAGCCTGCTGCCCCCATGCCCGTGGGAATGATGGAAACGGAGTACACCGGGCCCACATCCGGCAGCACATGGAAGAGGATCGCATGGCCTGCCTCGTGGTAAGCCGTGATGCGCTTCTCCTTCTCAGAAATGACGCGGCTCTTCTTCTCCGCGCCGATGCCCACCTTGACAAAGGATTCCTTCACATCCTGATTGCAGATAAATTTCCGGTTGTGGCGGGCCGCATTGATGGCAGCCTCGTTCATGAGATTTTCCAGATCCGCGCCGGTGAAGCCAGCCGTTGTCTGGGCGATCTCTGCCAGATTCACATCGTCTCCCAGCGGTTTTCCCTTGGAATGCACCTTCAGGATCTCTTCTCTTCCCTTGATATCTGGTCTGCCCACGCCAACCTTCCGGTCAAAACGGCCGGGACGCAGAATCGCGGGATCCAGGATATCCACCCGGTTGGTGGCAGCCATCACAATGATGCCCTCATTGACGCCGAAACCGTCCATCTCCACCAGCAACTGGTTCAATGTCTGCTCCCGCTCGTCATGTCCGCCGCCCATACCGGTGCCGCGGCGTCTCGCCACCGCGTCGATCTCATCGATAAAAATAATACAGGGGGCGTTTTTCTTCGCATCCTCAAACAGATCCCGGACACGGGAAGCACCCACGCCGACGAACATTTCCACGAAATCGGAACCGGAAATGGAGAAAAACGGCACGCCCGCTTCGCCTGCCACTGCCTTGGCCAGCAGGGTTTTACCGGTTCCCGGAGGGCCCACCAGCAGCACACCCTTGGGGATTCTTGCGCCCACCTCAATATATTTCTCCGGTGTTTTCAGGAAATCCACGATCTCCTGTAATTCTTCCTTCTCTTCCTCCAGCCCGGCAACCTTGTCAAAATTGATCTTGCCCACGCCGTCCACGGTCATCTTGGCCCGGCTCTTGCCGAAGTTCATCATCTTGGCATTGCCGCCGCCTGCCTGCCGGTTCATCATCATGAAAAATACGATAATGATGACCAGTACCACCAGAAGGGGCAGCAGATGTGCCGTAAACCAGCTTTCCTTTGCCACCTCCGTGACATTCACCGCCACCTGGTTGTCTTCCAGATAATTGATCTCATCTTTTACATCCGGGGTGTACAGCGTCTCTGAATCGCCGTTCTTCATGCTCACAAGGAGCTGTCCGGTGGATCCTTCCGGATTCATCTTTACTGTAACGGAACTTACATCCCCGCTCTCCACGGCTGCCTGATATTCCTGCCGGGTGCAGCTCTTCGACTGGCTGTTGCCGCCGCCCCAGTAGTACAGGAACAGCATCAGCGCCGCCATCAGAAGCAGGTAGGTGCTCATTCCTCTTGCTCGTCTGTCCAAACCTTTTTCTCCTCTCTCCTACGCATCCATATATCAATGCCCGGCCAAAAACGCGGCAGGCACGTTATTTTTCCTCATCCAGCTCCACAACGCCCACATAAGGCAGGTTACGGTAATGCTGGTTGTAATCCAGGCCATAGCCCACGACAAATTTATCCGGGATCTCAAAGCAGCTGTAATCCGCTTTGATATCCACCACACGGCGTTCCGGCTTGTCCAGAAGCGTACACAGCCTGATGCTGGCAGGCTTTCTCACCTGCAGGATCTTGATCAGTGTACTTAAAGTATTACCGGAATCCACGATATCTTCCGCGATCAGCACATGCTTTCCTTCGATATTTTCATCCAGATCCTTGATGATCTTCACTCTGCCGGAAGAAACGGTGCCGCTGCCGTAACTGGAAACGCACATAAAATCCATGCTTACCGGCACGGTCAGATGCTTCGCCAGTTCACACGCAAAAAACACACCGCCCCGCAAAATACAGATCATGAGTACTTCCTCTCCTTCATAATCCCTGCTGAGCTGTGCTCCCACTTCGGCAATCCGTTTCCGGATCTCTTCCTCTGGAATCAATACACTGATTTTCTCACTCATTCCATACTCCTCCATCTGCATGTATTTTCAGAACTTTCTCCGTCCGTTCTGTCACCCGGCAGGCCGCACTCATCCGGCCGCCGATCACCCACAGGACATGGCTTCCATCTGCCAGAAGCCACAATCGGTCCCGTTCCCGGCGTTCGATCTTCTCATCGATAAAATAGTCTTTCAGCTTCTTCCTGCCGCCCTGGTCATTGATGATCAGGTAATCTCCCGGGCGGCGGTGACGCAGCACAAGACTTCTTTTTATTGTATCATAATCCAGCCATTTCGTATATGTTTTTATCGGAATCCCGGTACCTTTTTTGAAATCTTCCAGGGAAAACGTGAGCTGGCTGCCGTCCGGCAGGAAAATCGTCTGCGAAACCGCGTCGGGGGCAGTGGCAGCTTCCTGGATAGGCAGAGAATATTCCGGCGCTCCTTCTGTGATCCGTTCCGTACTCGCCCTCCATCTGTTGTCTCTCCGGTTTTCCTGCTGCTTCGTTGTATACAGCGTCAGCCGGTCATAATTCTTTTCCGCCCGCACGCCGTGAGGCAGATCCAGCTGTTTTCCTGTCTCCCCGGCAAGCAGCCCCATAAGCGCCACATAATGCACTGCGCCCACGTCCTTGCACTGGCCGCAGCAGTCCAGGTAGGCCCTTTTCAGGGCAAAACGCGCCAGCACCGGTGGGGCGGATGTAAGGATATTCACATTTAATGTAACCCCTTCCCGCGACTCCAGCTGATTATTCTCAATTTCCTTCTGTGTTGTTCGACAATCTACGCCTGTCAGCGACTGTTTTCCATCCTCTTGTTTCGACATCTCATCATCTGTCGTTCGTTCCAGTTCTTGGAATTTATCTGCCATTTCCTGCGCAGGCTCGGCGGATACGCCGCAATCACTCTCTACGGCAATCCTTCCCTCTACGGAGAGATCATTCTCTTCCCGTTTCATCAGACACTTGCCGTAAAGCTGATCTGGTTCCTGCACGATCCGGCACAGTCTGTAAAGCCGCTCCGCCTCGGCCTCCATGTAGTCCATCACCTCGCCAATGGCATCGCAGGCCTCGGCCAGATGCGCTGTGGCCGCAGCATTGATCTGCCGGGCTTCCGGCAGGATCCGGTGCCGGACACGGTTTCTGGCATAGTCGTCGGTGAGGTTGGTGGAATCCGTCCGCCAGAATACACCCTGGGCACAGAGCCACGCCTCGATCTCTTCCCGGCTGACATCCAGCAGCGGACGGATGATCACACCCTGCCGGGGGCGCATGCCCTGCATCCCCGCCAGATGGGTGCCGCGAAACAGATGCAGCAGCAGTGTCTCTGCCTGATCTTCCCGGTGATGGGCCACGGCGATCTTCGTGCCGCCCCATTCCTCCCGCACCCGGGCAAAGGTCTCATAACGGGCTTTGCGGCCCGCCTCCTCCAGAGAGAGCCCTTCCCGCCGGGCCATTCCGGGCACATCACAGTGTACTTCCCGAAACGGAATGCCACGCGTTTCACACAGCTGACGGCAAAAGGCCGTATCTTCCAGCGCCTCCTGCCCCCGGATGCCATGCTCTACATGTACCGCACAGAGAGACAGCGGCATTTTCCCGGAAATCACCTGCAAAATCAGCAGCAGGCAGACAGAATCCGCACCACCAGACAGCCCCACCACGATGCGATCCCCCGGTGACAGCAGGGCATGCTGATCTACATATTTCATGATTTTTTCCGGAAAAGCATCCACCGCGCTCACCTCTCTCTCGGATTTTCTTTCGTTCTGATCAATCCTATATCAAATGGCTTGAATCTTGCATCCACGTTTGCTCCTGTTCCATGATTACATGAATTGATAAAAAAAGCAAGCCCTACACCCGCTGCCACAGTCCCCCCACGAACACGGTCATATCATCCCGGGCCTTTCCCTGGCATCGCTCCATCAGCTGTTCCATGAGAGCGGCAGCCAGCTCCCGGGGATTGGCCGCGGTCTGTTCCTCCAGCAGTGCCGCAAACTGTTCTTCCTTTTTCTGGCCGGAGAAAACATCCAGCGCTCCGTCCGTCACCAGAACGATGGTGTCCCCGTCCCCCAGCCGGAAGCTCTGGGTCTCGGGATCCAGATGGTGAAAAAGTCCCGCCGGGGTGCGGAAGCTCTGCACGATCTCCACCTGTCCGTCCCGCCGCAGAAACGTGGGTGCCGCCCCCAGCTTGCGAATGTCACAGTTGCCGCTGTACAGATCCACGGAGCAGATGTCCAAAGTGGAGCAGCTTTTCTTCTCATAAACGGAGGCCGAATTGATGAGCCCAAGGGCGGTCTCCTCGCTGACCCCCGCCTCCAGAAACTGTTCCAGCAGTTCGATGAGCTTCCGGCTCTCCGCCGCCGCTTCCCGGCCGCTTCCCATGCCGTCAGACAGACTCAGCACCGCCGCGCCCTGGTCGTTCTGAAAATAAGAGAAACTGTCCCCGGACAGCAGTTCCCCTTCCTTGGGTACCCGGCTGATGCCGTAAAGCAGGCAATACCTGGTTTCCTCCACGAACAATACGGTCTCGTCCTCGGCCCCCAGTACGGTACGGCTGTTTCTGGCCGGTACCATCCGCCGGTGCAGCACCACAGACAAAATGCCCGCCAGATCCCGAATGGGCACGCACTCCCCCTTCCGGGCGTGCATGGTGATGTACAGCTCGTCCCGCCGCTTGCGTTTGTGCATGAGGAAAATTTTGCGCACCTGGGCCCCGCGCCGGTCAAAAAGACGGCAGAGCCTTCGATTGACCGGTTCCTTCAGCTCTCCCGTCCGCTGCATTTCCTCCGCCATATCATCCAGAAGACGGGCCATCTCCCACAACTGATCCGCCACTGCCTCCCGACCCTCCAGCAGCCGGTTGGCATAGTACAGCTTCATCCGCATATTGCGGAACGCCCACACCATACTGCCCGCCATTTTTCCCGCACGGATACACGCATCGCTCATCCCGGCGCGGATATCCCCTTCTGTTTTTCCCTCGCCCATGGCCGTCAGCGCCTCATACAGCCGCTGATATGTGCCCGCCGCCTGATCCTTCCAGCATTTTCCAAACGACCGGCAGCCCCGGCACACCGTTCCTGTCAGTTCCTCAAAAATATCCTCTATATCCTGCCTGCCAAAGCCTTCCTTCCGACAGGGCATCCGATAATAAATGTCCGCCAGCTCCCCGAAGCTTCTGGCACACTCTTCCACACGTTCTCTTCCCGGATAGTCCATCCTGTGCACCCTCCCTTTTCCAAAATCATGGGAGTAATTATAAAAAACGGGCGATAAAATCTTTGTCAAAAAACAGACCCGTTTTCCAGATTTTTTCGCCAGATTTTCCCATCACAGCGATTCTCATACTGCATATGACATCACAAAAGAGCCGCAGGACAGCTCCTTCCCGGAACCGCCCTGCGGCAGTATTGTTCTCTATCCTGTGCACCGCACAGACAGTTTCTATGATTTCTCAGAGAGGTGTACCACAGTCCTCTCCACCATTTTTAAGGTCTTTCGATTAAGTCTATACCATCCCCGGTTTCCGGGTTTTGCCCCCCCCGCATTTTCTACCATCAGATTGCGCAGGGTGCGCTCCAGCACCGCAATGTCAATAGGCTTGGATACATGGGCGTCCATCCCGGCATTCAGGCAATCCCGGATATCCTCGGTGAAAGCGTTTGCCGTCATGGCAATGATGGGAATGGTCTGGCCCAGCGGGTTCGATCCGCTTCGGATAGCTCAGGATGCCTCCAGGCCGTTCATCCGCGGCATCTGAATGTCCAGAAGCACCGCATCATAGTCCCCAGGCTTCACCTGTTCAAAAGCTTCCACCCGCCGTGCCTGCAGAACCTCTTCTGCCTGTTTTTCCGATGATGCGGCGAAGAAAGATACCCCCGCCTCCTGCAGCACTGCCTGCAGATTGCCGGTCAGTTCCTTTTCCTCTGCAATCAGAAGCAGGCTTTCCACGGACACCTGGTTTTTCACACTGTCATCAATGGGAAAAGTCAGCGTCACATCAAAACAGCTGCCCCGGTCTACCGTACTGCGCACCGTGATGGTGCCTCCCATCAGGTCTACGATATTTTTCGTGATCGCCATGCCAAGGCCCGTTCCCTGCACCTTGTTGGTCATGGAGCTTTCGCCCCGGGTAAACGGTTCAAAAATATGTTTTACAAATGCCTCTTCCATGCCGTATCCATTATCTTCCACCGTGATGTGGAACGTGGCATGCTCCGCCAGACTGATGGAATCCTGATTCAGTGCCACCTCACTGGACTCGATCTTGCTCATGTCCAGAATATCGTTGATGAGACTCAGCAGATGCCGGCTGGAAAGCTGTACTTTCTGAATATAGGTATGCAGCTTGTCCGAAGCATCCGCCTCATGCTCCATCAGGTTCGTAATGCCCACGATGGCATTCATGGGCGTCCGAATGTCATGGGACATATTGGCCAGGAAATCACTCTTGGCCTTTGTCGCTTTCTCTGCCACTTCCACGGCAGCAGCCAGCTCCTCATTGATCCGCTCCAGCTGGGCATTGTTCCTACGCTCCACTTCCAGCGCTGCCCGCTGCTGCATGCGCATCAGCCAGAAAATCGCCGCCGCACTGAAAATCACAAGCAGCACTGCAAAAATCAGAACCATGCGGATGGTGGTATTCACCAGCGCCACCGTATTGGTCGCCACATAAGCGGAAGGAACGAGGAAAATCAGCGTCCACTCGGCATTTTCCATCCGATACAGCGCATAGTAAACCTCCGTATCGTTGATCACTGCATTGGAATAGGCGATATTCTCCACTTCCAGTTCCTTTCTTGCCAGGTCAAAAGAACTGCCGTGCAGATACTCCATTCCTTCCAGAATATGATAGATATTAAACCCTTTCAGTAACCCGTCGCCATTGCTGCTGAACAGCCGCAGCCCGGCTTCATCCACCACATATACGCTGTTATTCCCATTATAGGCAGAGCACTCGAAATACGGATTCAGCTCTTCCATATTCTGTGAAATACCATAATAGATCAATGTTGTCTGCTGGCCGCCATTCTCCACCGTCACCGGTTCTTCCAGCCGCTGCAAAAACACCATCCGCGTTTCATCAGAAATGAGGGAATTGCTCACGTAGCTGACACGCTCCGAGGAAGAAAGAAGATATTCTCTCTCCCAGAACAGCCTGGTCCTGCAGAAAATCCATCAACCCGTCCATGGTCTGCGGCTTCTCCCGCTGCAGTGTACGGCACTGTTCTGAGGCCGTACGCCACTGGTTGTTCATCACATCCTCCAGACCGGCAAACAGCTGGGTGGTCACCTCCCGCATCTGGCTCAACCGCTCGGCATAAAGCAGCTTATGGCTAAGTAGATGTAATCAAGAAAAGAAAGGAAAAGCACAATCCAGACGGAACCGGCGATTGTGTCAAGAAATGTTTGTGGAATAGCAAGAACTTTGATATAATGGGAACAGGAACCCCGGAACCGGGAGAAAGGCAGGAGGATAAATGCACATAAGCTATAAACCCCTCTGGCACACGCTGGTTGAGCGTAATATGAGAAAAGAGGACTTGCGGCTTGCCGCCGGTCTTACCACAAATATGATTGCCAACATGGGTAAGGGAAAAAATATCAGTATGGAAACGCTGGTTCGTATTTGCGAAGCCCTGAATTGTGGTATTTTGGATGTGATTGAGCTGGAGCCGGACAAAGAACCGAAAAATGAGGGACAGACGGGCTAAAATTGGTGATAGCTACCCGTTGCAACGGTTCGTTGCGGTTGTTCCTGCGTGTGTTGGTAGATATAAAACGGCTTGTCTGCTATGATTTTTTCATAATCAAAGTAGCAGGAGGGATATTATGACACTCGGAGAGAAAATACAGAAATTGAGAAAGCAACGAGGACTTTCGCAAGAGGCACTCGCTGAAAAGGTAACAGTTACACGGCAAACAATTTCAAAATGGGAATTGGGAGTTTCCCATAGTTAAAGATACCACACCAAATATGACGAACCCACGCTTATACATTATCAGCCATAATAAAATGCAAGGATAGCAATTTGATACTGCTGTCCTTTTTGCATTTATGGATTAAACAAATAGATTTAGAACTCTTGTAGAACATGAGTATAAGGTTGTCAAGAAATAGTGTGTTGTTATTGGTCGGTCAACCGACTATGATATATGGTGAATATTTTGTAGAAGATTGAATGTCTGGTGACAGACGAAAAGCAGCATAAAGAATAGCGGTGAAATTCAAGCAAAGGAACCTTACATCAAATGTAAGTGGTGTATTTGTGCTTTGTGTAGTAAAATTTTAATTGTAAAAAAACATGAACAAAAAAGAGGTGTTAAGTATGGATTATACAAAAAAACTTTTAGAAGTACGCGACCTGCACAAAGCATATTCCAAAGAAGGTGTTCCCACAAAAGCACTAAACGGAATTACCTTTGATGTTCTCAATGGCGAGTATTTGGGAATTATGGGAGCCAGCGGTTCCGGGAAAACAACATTATTGAATTGTATTGCTACGGTCATTAAACCCACCTCTGGACAAATTTTGCTCTCCGGAGCGAATATAAGTGCTTTTGACGGTGCTAAGTTAGCGGAATACCGTGGAAATAGAATTGGTTATCTGTTTCAAGACTTTGCTTTGCTTGATAATTTGACAGGCAGAGAAAATATTCTGTTGCCCTTATCCATTCACAATATAGATATTTCCATAGCCGAAAAGCGCCTAAATGATATAGCCGGATTTCTTGGAATTACTGATGTTCTTTCAAAGTTTCCGGCGCAGATGTCCGGCGGTCAAAAGCAGCGTGTAGCCGCAGCCCGTAGTTTGATTTCTGACCCGGATATTATTTTGGCTGACGAGCCGACAGGTGCATTAGATACAAAAGCCGCGCGGCTGCTCATGGAAAAGTTACGGGAAGTCAATCAATCACAAGAACGTACAATTTTAATGGTTACGCATGACCCTAACGCAGCAAGTTTCTGTTCCCGCATTTTGTTCATACAGGACGGCGTTATTTTCCATGAATTGCGTCGCAAAGTTCCGACAGAAACACGGGAAGAATTTTATGCGCGCATATTACACGTAATGGCGCAAATGGGAGGAGGGAGCGCAAATGTTCTTTAACCTTGCATGGAGAAATTCCAAACGTAGCCGCAACGAAAATCTGATTTACTTTCTGACAATGGTAACGGCGGTAGCGGCATTTTACATTGTGCTTTCTCTCGGAGCGCAGGACGTGATACGCTTTTTAAGTAGCCTTGAAAGCGACGCCGTGGAACGGCTACTTACAAACCTTTTGCCTACTGTCTATGTTTGTGCATTATTATTTGTATTTTTCCTTGTAGTATTTGCAAATAAGTATCAGCTCGAATGTCGCAGTCGGGAATTAGGGTTATATTTGATGTTTGGTATGACAAAGACCCGATTATTTACGCAAATTATGACGGAGGGGCTTATCACTTCACTTGTCGCTCTTTTGGGTGGACTTATCTGCGGTGGTTTTCTATCCGAAGTTATCAGCCTTGCAACGGCACGTTTAGTCGGACACGGTATTATTGCACATCAATCAAGTTTTTCGTTAAGCGCAGTTTTCTTTACGATATTGGGATTTTTAATTATCCAATGTGTGGCGTTGTTTATACTATGTGGAAAATTGTTTAAGAAAGAAGTTCACCAACTGCTTTATGGAGAAATGGCAAAAAAACAACACACGGGCAGCACACACGGAAGTTTGCTATCCCTTGTAATTGGTACGGCAGTTTTACTTGTTGCATACTGGGTTGCCATAGAACACTTCATGGCTGGCGGTGGTGTAATGCTGCTTGTTGCTGTCCTGCTTGGAATTGTTGGAACAATTCTTTTTATCCGTGGCATTGCTCGGCTTTTAAGTATAGTAGCTGCTTCTAACAAACGTAAAGCGACAAATGGACTTTATGTATTTACTTTGCGACAGCTTCACGAAAATGTTGTTTATAAATATATTTCAATTAGTGTTGCGTCTATTCTGATGATGCTTACCATTATGTTTATTGCAAATGGTTCTGCAACTATTATGTCGCATGGGAATGAATTAACAAGAACTTCTGCTGTCTATGATTTTACAGTAATGGGCGAAGAACAGAATATTGAACAATACCTTTCCGACGAGCAAATGCGAGTTTATGTAGCTAATCTTAACCGTATGGAAACAGGGAACATGAAACGTCCTGCTTCCGGGGAAATGAAATCCTTTGTTGACTGGTCTGTATTAAGAAAAGAGATTGTTCAAAACTTGCCAGAGGGTGTAATAGACCCTGCTACACAAGAAGCTGCCAGTTGCGAATTAGGCTCACATCAACCCGCAGCCCTTAATCTGCTTGGATTTATTGATACGGGGAGTGTTGCTCCTTATATGCTCCCAGTTTCATCATATAATCGCTTGTTGGAAGCCGCAGGAGAAAAGCAAATAAATCTTGAAAATGACGAAGCTGTTTTTTACCTCAACCCGGACTTTTTAGGGAAAGCACAGGAAGATACCATTGCTCTGTTAGACAGGATTGCAGAGAACGCACAGACAAGCGGTAATGCGTTGATTTCCATTGACAAAAAGTCAGTTACACTTGTTCCGTCTGTACCAATGAAAGGGCTTACTGCGGATGAAAATGTTAAAATTGTAACCGCGTTGATTGTTTCCGACGAGATATATCATAACTATGTAGACCCGGACACGTGTTCCGTATATTGGAATTTCTGTATTCCGAATGAGCTTGTAGAAGCAAATGGGCTGATGTTGTCCGTTATGGAAGCACGTGATTTGCTGAAGCCGTCCGGTCTGTATTACGAAAGCTATCTTGATAATTTCGGGCGACAGCTATTTTATCTTATCTCCGGGAGTTACACGACTTTATATATGGGCTTTATGCTATTGATTATTGCGTGTGCATTGCTTGCTTTGCAATTCTTAACACAAATGCAATCGACAAAATTAAGATATTTGACACTCTCAATTTTGGGTGCGCAACGCGAACAGATAAAGCGGTCAATTTATAAACAAGTTTTATGGTATTTCCTGCTCCCCCTAATGTTGGCTTGTATAAGCGGTACGGTTGGTCTTTATGCAATGCAGCAACATTTATACTCTGACAGCACAAAGATCGGGCAATCTTATCCGTTGCTGATTATTATGGCATTTACTGTCGTTCTTATTATGGCAGTTTACGGTGTGGCTGTTGCGCGGACAGCTACACGGGAAATCGGAAAAATAAATTACAAGCCTAATTCATAACAGGCTTACGTGAAAGGAGGTGGTCGTATTGGCACGAATTATGGTAGTTGAAGATGATGTTTATATGCGGGAAGAACTGACGGATTTATTGAGAAAGTCGGGGTATGAAACAGTTGCGTTATTTGATTTTGAAAACGCAATATCGGAAATTGCAGAGTATTCCCCCGATTTGGTTTTGCTCGACATAAATCTTCCATTTCATTCCGGCTTTGAAATCTGCAAAGAATTAAAAGCAAAGCAGATTGGAACAGCGTTGGTATTGACAGCAAGAGATAAATTGCAGGACGAACTTCACGCATTAGGATTGGGAGCTGACGACTACTTAACAAAGCCGTGTAATATGGAGCGCCTGCTTGCCCGCATTAAAAATTTATTACGACGCAAAGAGGAACAGATACGGCAAGGTTTACTGGACGGGAACGGATTTTTACTTGACCCAAACACCTTTACAATCTATGTGGGAAAGAGTTCTTCCCTCATGCCACCCAATGAGGGAAAAATATTGCTTGCGCTTTTGAAGAAAAGCCCTAATCTTGTTACCAAACATGAGCTGTGCAACGTGCTTTGGGGAACGGAAGAATACATTGACGAAAATGCGCTGCAAGTAACCTTTACGCGATTGAGGAAAACGCTCCGTGAATTTGGTCTTGAAGATCGGATAGAAACAGTACGCGGGCAAGGCTACCGCTTGAAAGAGCAGGTGCGATTATGAAGAAGCTAAAAATACTTTTAACATATATTTCCTCTAATCGTGTATGGATTATTACACTTGCCTGTTTGGACTTGTTCTTTATATTCCTTGCTTGGCTGGCTAATCCCGATTATTTTATCAACTATGTTGCATTGATAATTTTTGTATCATTTGCCGCACTTGCTATTCCTCTTGCTATATCAATCAGAAAACGCAACAGGGCAGACGTTATTTTTCGGCGTTTTCTATTGGAGCCGGACGATACCAACGAATACTTACTGTGTGAAGCTGTTCCCGCAGTATTACGCCCTTATATCTGTGAATTGGGGCAGCATTTGAGGACGCAGCAGGAATATATCAACGAACAGAAAATTACAGTTACAGATTATGAACACTACATTGAAAATTGGGTACATGAAATCAAAAAACCGCTATCCCTTATGACCTTGCTACTGGACAATCGAAAAGATGAAATGTCCCCTTTGGTTCATACCCGTATGCTGTATGTACGCGACCATACCCGACAGGATATAGAACAAATTCTATACTTTTCAAGGCTTGGAGCTACTCATAAGGATTACTTTTTTGAGCCGCTTTCAATTCTTGAAACTTGTCGTGAAGCAGTTGAAGATAATTTAACGCTTCTTGAAGAAGCCGGATTTTCTGTTGAATATACCGAAAACGATTATCAAGTGATTTCTGACAAAAAAAGGTTTGATGTTTATTTTAGGACAGATAATCAGCAATAGTGTGAAATATGCGGGGAACAATCCTGCTCCCCGGCTTCTCTTTTCCATTGCTGATAGTGCGGATAGTGAACAGATTTCTTTATCTATTAAAGACAACGGCACAAGCATACCGTTGTCTGACTTACCCTTTGTTTTCGACAAGGGGTTTACTGGAGATACGGGCAGTTACCTTAGTCGTTCTACGGGTATGGGATTATACCTTGTTCAGAAAATGGCAACTGACCTGTCTATCACGGTGGAGCTAAAAAACAATTCTTACGGTGGAACAACCGTAACCTTGACGTTCCCGAAAGTGGATCGTCCATTTGGGAGGTGACAAACTATAAACAGTCAAGTGTTTTTTTGGAATTTTATGGTTTATAAAAAAGGGTAACCTTAATAAACCATCTGAAAATAGCGTATTTCAGATGGAGGGTGTTAACTTATGAACATGAGCTCATCGAAGTTTCTTTGGGTCAAAGTCGATATCTTGACTCTCCAATGCATAGATGACTCTGACAAGCTTCTTAGCTACATGAGTGATAGCAACCCGGTGAGGCTTGTTCTCTGAACGTTTTCTGGCATAGTATGTAGCAAATGTCACATCAAACCGTATCAACGGCAGACAGCAGTTGATAAGCACATATCGTAGCTGTGAGGAACCGTGTTTTACCATCTTGCCATTATATGCTTCAGTTCCTGACTCATGTACGCTGGGTTCTATTCCGGCAAAAGCAAGCATCTGGTTAGGACTGGAGAAGTTTGAAATATCACCATATTCAGCGTAAATGATAGCAGCGGATATAGGACCGATACCTGGAATGGACATATAGTGTGGATGCACTTCATCTACCAGTCTGTTGATTTCGCTTTCTAATGTTTTGATTTCATCTACAAGGGACTTGTATAAGGTCAGCAGACTATTAAGTTCTACATCGAAGATAGAGTTGTTTACACCGACTGTATTAGCGGCAAGTTCTTTCAAGCGAATAAACTGCTGGGGAGAAAATTTTCCTCTGGAAATGGATCGAAGTTTCTCATAGGATGCGGAATTCATTCTTGCTATCTTTTCAGCGGAGCCGTAGTTTTCAAGGAGGTATAAGGCAGTTTTAGATAAACGCTCATGGAAGAACGGTTTGAACTCTGGAAAGGTGTGGTCAAGAACGTTTGTAATTTTAACAAGATAAAAAGAACGCTGGCGAACCAGCCTGTCCCGTAAACGAGTTAATGACTTTAAGGAATAAGCGTGGTAAAATCCTTTTGAATGGGGTTTGTATTCAACAGTCATTAACCAACGGGCTATTAACTCGCAGTCGATAGAATCGGTTTTGGTGCGTCGGAGAGTCTGAGACTTCTTGAAATCCTTGATTAAAACTGGATTAATTTCCATGAAGCTGTGGTTGGCATTTTCAAGGAAGAGTTCAAGATTGAGGGCATAATGGGCAGTTGATTCAAACCCTATTTTTATATCCTCAGGAGTGGAGAGTGAATTTAAGATAAGATTTAGTTGTTCAAAACCGGACTTATCATTTTTGAAAGTAAACTTTGAAACAACTTTCTGGTTGGCTGCTGATATGATGCAACAGTCGTGCTTGTACTTGGAAATATCGATTCCAACAAAGTACATGGTCATAGAAATAAGCCTCCTTATAAGATATTTAGCACTGCTGTCTTCCACAGAGAATTCGGCTGCGTAATCACGTAAATACAAACGTCATGCGTTAACAAACTAATTACCAGTAGTAGACGAAAAGCTGTGGTCTGAGTCACCTCGGAACAGTCAAAGCCGTAATGAAATAGGTACAGATCCACAGTGCTGTAATTATTATAATGGAGTATTCAATAAAGCCCAAGAGATTGGGAGAAAGGGGAATAATCCATTACCCTCAAAAGAGGATAATTGGATTATACGTAATGAAATGCAGTTACAAAACGAAACAATAAAAGAGCGCACGCCAATAAAAGGCTTGCTCATTGATTGGTTGATTATATTTGGAACATATCTTTTTATCCGTGTATTCTTCGCCCTCTTTGGGCTTCATCAGAATATTGTCCTTTTGGGCTGTTGCCTTGCGATATTGCCATATCTTTTGGGGGCAGTATATTTACAGAAATCCCACAAGCAATGTCCATTATGGCTTTCTGCATTGGCTATTTTAATACCGTCCATTGTTGAAAAGGTAGCGATATATTTATTTGGTGCGTACTTATACAATTTAAGCCCGATAAATGTTTTAGGAGTTATGGAAGCGATTAAGAGTAACGCGCCATACACAAACCTCATTAAAAATCAATCAGCACAGAATTTAATCAATCTATCATATTTTAATTGGACATACATTCTATGCAGTATAGCTATTTCTGTTTTGGTTATCTTGCTTTTACATCAGACAAAACAGAAAAGTAATAAAGGATAAAGAGAACTTTTTGAAATTGACATAGTATGAAGCATCTGCCACTCGACAGCAAAAGAAAAAAAAGCCGTCGTACAGCAGATATAAAGAGTTAATTGTGAGGTGAAAATATGGGAAATTAGCTGTATTTGATATATCTGAATCCGGCAGAGCGATTGGAGAAAAGTTGATACTTCTGCTTGATGAAAGGCAACAGGAGGAGCTTGCACAGTATCTTCTTGAAAGGACAACGAAAACAAGAACTGAAACTATGTGTTTTCACTTAAAGCACAACTGGAAGCAAGACAGTCCGCTTACGGAATTTCAAGAGGGCGATTTATACATCTGTCTGGAATACAGGCGTGTGATTGTTCATGAGCAGGAAATCGCCCTGACTATAAAAGAGTTCGACATCCTGCTTCTGCTCATTATGAACCCGAACCGGGTATTTACCTATGAGGTTATCATGGATTTGGTTTGGAACGAAGATTACACCTACTATTCCCGGAAAGCCATCAATAACCATGTATGCAATCTGCGGAAAAAGTTAAAGACAGAACCGGGCGATCCTGATTATATCAAAAGCGTTACCGGTATCGGATATAAATTTGCACTGCCATAAAGCTGACAAACATTTTTTAATAATCTGTCAGCTCCACAATTACATTACTCTGCTGATACAGCCAGTCCGTAAATTCTTTCGGGCTGGCTGTTCCTGTTTTTACAGCCTTTTTTCTCTGCAATGCTTCTTTCTTGAAGTCAGCAAAGGTAGCTTGTATTTTTTCCAGACGGTCAGCTGGAAAGCCGTTGGTATTCTTTGCCCGGTTGATTTTGTTGCGCCAGTTCTGGCACTCATTTTTATAAAGTAAATCATAGTTATTTTCTCTGGCTCGTTCGTCAAACTCCCGCTTGTTTTGAAGTGCCTGCGCCTTGCGGCATTTGTCGCTGCACAGCTCATACCGCTGGCTCTTTGCCAGAAAATATTTTCCGCAGACCTTACACTGCCGGAAGCATAGCCCCCAATCATTCAGTCGGTTCAGGTAATAGGTTATAAGCGGATAGAGGGACGCATAGGCAGACACACATTCTTCTGTGCGCCGGTTTTCCGGGAACCAGAGGTCAAGCCGGGTATCTTCGGACGGTGCGCCTTTGAAATAAAGGCTGCCAGCCTGAAAGCGTTTCGGTTTTCCTGTCTCCTTATCAAAGCTCATGGCTCCATCATGGAATACCCCGGTCAGGCTGCTCATTTTATCCATGAAGCGGTCACAGGCAGCGTTACGGTCACGGGGTTCTCTGGCAAGCAGATAACTGTTCCAGATACGGAACGCCACATACATTTTCAGAGGTTCATTGCTAAGATATTTCTTCCAGAGAAATTCGCTTGCCGCCTGTTCCAGCTCCGGCTGTTTCCATCGGTTGGAATGGAGGGCTTGACGCAGCGGAGAAAGCCCATATAAGTTCCATTCCCTGTCCGTGTCCTGCTCAAAATTTATCAGAAAAGTTCCCAGCGGGCGTGTCATATCACAAAGCACCTCTGCACTTTTGCTCCCGTCCAGCCGGAAGCGAATCTGCTGTTCTTCCCCAATCAAAATCCGTTCTTTCATTTTCTTTTTGTCCAGCGTCAGGACAAACAAAATCCTCTCAAAACACGGTTCATGCCGCACAAACTGGTTTTCCATTCTTATCCCCTGCCTTTGCTTATGGTAATTATATAATTCAATCATATCCGTTACACTCATGGTATCGCAGAAGTATTGTTTTGTCAAGGTTAGTTCGCTATGATGATTGCAGTTGGTAATTTCGTACTAAACAGTACCTTGACAAGTGAATGACCGTCCAAAAGGGATATGACCGGCAGGAGAAGTGACGCATCCAGCGCACCAATGCCGGGAAACGCCACAGGAATGGGGCAGTTACAGAGATGTAGCTTTTAGGATAACGGCTTTTGGGGAGAACGGCAGCAGGAAGCATTTTAACTTATTTGATTTATGGGAGGAACAGAATGAACGATAAAAAAAGATTGAGCAGCTATGACGATTTACCGCTGGTTCTGGATGTGGCAGACATCCAGCGGATTATGGGAATTTCAAGAGTGAGCGCATATGAGCTGGTACACACCCCCGGCTTCCCAGCGTTCCGCAGGGGCAGACTTATCAAGGTCAGCAAGATTGCTTTTTTTGAATGGATGGCAAAAGGCTCCGAGACCGTACCGAAAAGCAACAAATAAATGGAAAGTATCATTTCCTATCTGCAATACTGCCGCCTTTCCCAAAGGCGCATACAGAGGGAAAAAACCTTGAAAATGATACCGAAACGCTACACCAAACCCGCCTATCTGCGTACAGCGGATAGAAACGGAGAAAGGAGCCGGTTATGGCGAGAATGAGCAACAAGCGGCGGCTGGAATGGTCTTTCTTCTTAAATGACCGCACCCGTATCACTTACAACGAACTGTGCCGGAAATGCCAGCACCAATGTAAACAGAGCTTCCGGGTGGTTGTGGTTGACTGCCCGAAGTATCTTTCCAAGCGTTCAGCGAGAAAGGCTGACCGGGAAAAGGATTGATTTTTTGCAGGGGAAGCGCAGGAAGCCAAAAATCCCTTAGGAACTAAGGGCGCACTTCTATACAGGTCTTTCAGACCCGTATCGTGCGTCCTGCGGAGCTGCTTCCCTGACCGCCAGCTTTTGCAGTCAGAGGAAGTCTGCGTTCGCTTCGCTCCGACAAGGTGGCTCTCTCGTCTGCCGACTCGGTCGGCGCTTCAAAGCGCTTCGCACTTTGAGGTCTCCACTGGAGACCCGCGCTCCCTTGCGCCGCTAAAGCGGCTATCCCCTGTGTACCCGCCGAAAAGAGAAATCCGCTTTGCGTCTTTCCCTTTTCATCGGGTTTTATAGAAGTACCGACACACTGACCGTCTGCGGATGGTCTTTCTTTACTTTATAGGAAAGTTCTCCTTTCGGAGAACTTGGGGACTAAAATAGCCCGCTCAAAAGCGGGCATAGTGAATCAGACGGTTTGGATTAAAAGATGTAAAAGCCCTCTTCACCAAAATCGTCATCATCAAGGTTATCAAATTCATGTAAGAAATAATCCATATCCAGAAGTTCGTCGTCACTCATGTCATGGACTTCTTTAGAAGTCATACCTTCCGGTGGATTTTTAATGTACTGTTCCCTTAGTTCCTTTGCGAGTTCTGCTTCTGTTATACGTTTCATAGTGTGGCCTCCGTTCTTAAGATATATTGAGTTTATCATGAGAAAAGAGGTTTTGGAAGATATGAAAACGAGGCAGGCGAACGACATCTATGTTTTTGCATAGCCTTTTCGTATAATTCATGCAAAGGAACAGGATTATGATTAAAATATAGTTCTAAAAATAGCATGGTTTTTCCACAGTTCGGACATTTTAAAGGATCGTAACCAAAAGAATGTAAGATTGAATCACGTCACCTATTGAGTGAAAGAAAAAAGTTATGTTTTTCTCTGGAAATGGCTTTTCGTAAAAAATTGTCAGAATTACGGTGACGAGCGTAAATACCATAATAGCGAATCATTTTAAAATGTTTTTCAGGGATGTGTTGTGTTAAGCGGTCAATGAATTCCAAAACAGGAACAGTTTCTGTAATAAGTTTATTGTCTTCATGACGGTTGTAATGGAAGGTGACAAAATCACCATCGTAAGAATCAATGCGAGAAGTAGCAATAACAGGTCTGCCAAGATAACGACCGATATATTTGATAACCTGAGAAGGATTACACTTGTTAGGCATGGCGCGAACATAAAAACCATTTTTATCTTTTGCATAGATAGCAGATTTTACTTTTTTGAAAGCTGGACCTATTTTTTGATGGAGTTCATTTAAAAGAGCAGTTTGGAACGCATCACGTAAAAAATGATAGTTAAAATGTTTGAAGTGTCGCCAGGAAAGAGTATTACCAACACCACCTTCAGAAACAAGGCAGTGAATGTGAGGATTCCATTTTAAATCTCTGCCAAAGGTATGAAGGACGCAAATAAATCCAGGAGTAAATAATTCAGATTTATTTTCTTTATGGAACATACGAGAAATCACGCTGTTGACTGCCGAAAAAAGGCAGTTAAGAAGAGAACGGTCTTTAAGAAAAAAAGGCCGCAAAGAATCATCAATGGTAAAAACACAATGCCGATGTTGTACATCAATAATCTTAAAAGACATAGCAGTAGTTCTGTCAATGGAATACATGTTACCACAAGTTGGACAGAAGCGAGAATGACAACGAAAAGCAGTAAATTTGAAATTACCACAATTGGGACAAATATACATGGCGCCACCATAAGATGGATCGCCACAATGAATCATTTTTTCTACATTCTCAACAATAGCATCACGAGGATGTTGAAGATAAATCATTTCTTCATAATGTTCGATAAAAATTTTTTGTAAGATATTCATAAGACCATTATGAAGCAAAATGAAGCAAAAAGAAACCCCTATCCCTCATGATTGAGGGGCAGGGGGAGTTGAAGTGTCGAAGACACTATTTTTATCTGAAAGAAAGGATGTGAGAACATGGGAAAATCTTTAGAACAGTTAAAAAGAGAATATGAAAAAACCACCGTCCTGCTGGAACAGGAAAAACGGAAAATGCAGCGTTTGAAAAACCGGCAGGCATATCTGGAAAGCGGCTCCCGGAAACAGCGGACGCACCGGCTGATTACCCACGGGGCAGCCATTGAGAGCATTGTGCCACAGACAAAGGAGCTGACCGAAACAGAATTTTATTCCCTGATGGATAATCTCCTGCACCTGCCGCAATCGGTACAGCTCATCCAGTCCGCTATGGAGAGCCACAGCCGGAGTACAGCGCAGGAGAAAGGCGGTGACTAAGGATAGCACTTTATCATTTTTCAATCGACCAGATTAAACGAAGTGCCGGTCAGAGCGCCATTGCCAGCGCAGCCTACCGTTCCGGGGAACGTCTTTTCAGCAGCTACTATGGAGAGGTCAGCGACTACACGAGAAAAGGCGGTGTGATTGCTTGTGAAATCATGCTGCCGCCCCATGCCCCGGAAGAATATCTTGACCGGGCAGCCCTCTGGAACGCCGTGGAGAAATGTGAGAAGCACCCCAAAGCCCAGCTTGCCTATTCTTTTGACATTGCTATGCAGAATGAATTGACGATGGAAGAAAATATAGAGCTGGCGAGGAAGTTTGTGCAGGAGCAGTTTGTGGCAAATGGTATGATTGCCGACCTTGCCTTTCACACCCCGGACAAGGAAAAGGGCGGTATCCCCAACCCACATTTCCATGTAATGACAACCATGCGCCCCTTGAATCCTGATGGTACATGGGGACAGAAACAGCGGCGGGAATATATCCTTGATGAAGATGGAAACCGTGTCCGGGATAAGAACGGCGATTATGTGTTTAACGCTGTCCATACCACCGACTGGCACGAGCCGGAAACGCTGGAACGCTGGCGGGAAGCATGGAGCGTGTTATGCAATGGGAAATTTGAAGAAAAGGGGCTGGATGTGCGTATCGACCACCGCTCCTATGTGCGGCAGGGGGTTGACCTGATACCTACTGTCCATGAGGGAGCCAACGTCCGGCAGATGGAAGCAAAAGGCATCCGCACCGAGAAAGGGGAACTGAACCGCTGGATTAAAGCCACTAACCGGCTCATGCAGGATGTACGCAAGAAAATCAAAGCCCTGTTCGGCTGGATGGCAGAAGTAAAAGAAGAACTTTCCAAACCCCAGACACCCAGCCTTGCCGACCTGCTGATCGCTTATTATGATGAACGAAATGCTGGGGCATGGAGCAATAAAGCCAGAACCGGCAACCTAAAACAGTTTGCGGAAGCGGTCAATTATCTGACAGAAAACAAGCTGTTTACGCTGGAAGATTTGCAGGAACGTCTTTCCACTGTCAGCGGGGAATTTGAAACGCTGGGCGGCTCCATGAAAGAAAAATCCGCCCGGATGAAAGAATTAGAGGAATTGATACGGCAGGGTGAAAATTACCAGCGTCTAAAGCCTGTTCATACGGAACTGAACACTATCAAATTTAAGAAACAGAGGGAAAAATTTGAAGAAGCCCACGGCGCAGACCTGCGGCTGTTTTATGCCGCCCGCCGTATTCTGAAAGAAAAGCTGGATGGAGAACCCATTGCCCTGAAAGCATGGAAACAGGAATATGCACAATTAAAAGCAGAGTATGCCGGGCTGTCCCCACAGCACAAGCCGCTGCGGGAGGAAGTCATACGGCTTCGGCAGGTACAGAATGCTGTAGATACCGCACTGCGTCACAGAGAACAGCCAATGGACATACAGAGAAAGAAACACGAGATAGAATTATGATTTTGGAGGTGAGACGATTTTGTATTATTCGCAGGAACAGATAGACCGGGCAAATCAGACCAATATGGAAGATTTCTTACGGTCACAAGGAGAAACCCTCATACGCAGCGGAAAGGAATACCGCTGGAAATGCCATGACAGCCTGACAGTACGAGGAAATAAATGGTTCCGGCACAGCCAGAGCAGGGGCGGCTATCCGGTGGATTTTGTGATGGAGTTTTACGGCAAGTCATTCCCGGAAGCGGTGCAGCTGTTGACCGGCGAAGCAGGCGCAGGCAAGCCGGACGCTTGCCCCGCCCCATCGCCTGACTTCCGGCTCCCATTGCACAATACCACCAACACAAAAGCGATAAAATATCTGACAGAGGAACGAAAGATTGACCGGGGCATTGTCGATACCTTTGTTGCCGCCGGGGATATTTACGAGGACACCCACCATAATGTGGTGTTTGTAGGACGGGACAGCGGAACACAAGGTACACCCGGTATTCCCAGATATGCACACTGCCGGGGAACAGCCGATCAGTTCCGGCAGGATGTGAGCGGTTCGGATAAAGCCTGTAATTTCAGCTATCAAGGAGACAGCGACCAGCTCTTTGTCTTTGAAGCCCCGATTGATATGCTGTCCTTTATCTGCCTTTATCCCAAAGACTGGACGAAACGCAGCTATCTTTCGCTGGGCGGTGTGGCTGGAAAAGCATTGACGCATTTCCTTTCTGAACGCCCGGACATCCGCAGGATATTTCTGTGTCTGGATAATGACAATGCCGGGAACGAGGGCTGCACCCGCCTTTCTTCTGAACTGCCGGAGGACTTGACCGTCCTGCGTCTGCTCCCGGCTATGAAAGACTGGAATGAAGTGTTGCAGCACCGGGAGGAAATACCAAACCGCAAATATATAGTGGAGACAATCACACTGAAAGAACCGGCAGCGGAGCCGCCCGTTCCCATGATACGCATGAGCGAGGTGCAGGAGGTGGCGGTGGAATGGCTGTGGGAGCCGTACCTGCCTTTTGGGAAGCTGACAATTTTACAGGGCAACCCCGGCGAGGGCAAGACCTATTTTGCCATGCAGCTTGCGGCTGCCTGTACCAATCGCCGTACTCTCCCCAACATGGAACCGCTGGAGCCTTTCAACGTCATTTACCAGACCGCCGAGGACGGGCTGGGCGATACGGTAAAGCCACGGCTTCTGGAAGCTGGGGCAGACCTTGACCGGGTGATGGTCATTGACGATGGAGATAAGCCGCTGACACTTTCTGATAAAAGGCTTGAAAGGGCTATCCGGGAGAATCATGCAAGACTGCTGATTATCGACCCGGTGCAGGCGTTTTTAGGGGCTGATGTGGATATGAACCGGGCAAACGAGGTACGCCCCATTTTCCGAAAGCTGGGAGAAATCGCACAGGAAACAGGCTGTGCCATTATCCTGATCGGGCATCTGAACAAAGTCGCCGGAAGCCAGAGTACCTACCGGGGCTTAGGCTCCATCGACATCACAGCGGTTGTCCGCAGCCTGCTGTTTATCGGCAAAGTAAAGAATGACCCCACCACGAGGGTGCTGATACAGGAGAAAAGCTCCCTTGCCCCGCCGGGGAAGTCGCTGGCGTTCTCTTTAGGGGACGGCAACGGTTTTCAGTGGATAGGCGAATATGACATGACCGCAGATGAGCTGCTTGCCGGTGTGGAGCATACGGAAACCAAAGCGGAACAGGCGGAAAAGCTGATACTTGACCTGCTGGCAGACGGAAAGCAGATGTTAAGTGCAGATATAGACAAAGCGGCAGCCCAGCGTGGCATTTCTGCCCGGACAGTCCGAACCGCAAAGCAGAGTTTGGGAAACAAACTGATTTCCGAGCGGAGCAGTACACAATGGCTGCTGTCTCTGAAAGCATAATGAAGTGGCAAAGAACATCCAAGTGGCAGGATTTTTATAGATTGCCAGTATTGCCACTTCGCCACTTGAACTGAATATACAACTATTTTTTCATTCCGGCAGGGCTGCTCCCCGCCGGATAATCTATTTTATGGAGGTAACTGCCTATGGTAAAAAGCAAAAACGAGAGTAACAACGAAAACAGCGGCACCCTGCTTACCGATAAAGACGGCACCCAGTATTTTGTCATGGGGAAAGTACGAATCAAGGTATCGGAGCATTTCGCACAGGACGGGAAGCCGCTTGACAGCCTGCTGGAAGATGTGATTCAGCACGCTGCCGCCGCTTCCTGAAAAAATACGGAATCATGACTGTCAATCAGCCCACGCTTATGATATACTTGTACCAGCGAGTATTGTATAAGCGTGGGTTGTTTCTTTTTGAAGGAGGATTTTTAACCGTGAAACAACCATACAATACAACGATTTATAACACAGCACTTTATTTGAGACTGAGCCGTGACGATGAATTACAGGGCGAAAGCGGCAGCATCCAGACTCAGCGCATGATGTTACGGCAGTACGCCGCCGAGCATGGGCTGACCGTGGCAGACGAGTACATTGACGATGGATGGAGCGGAACGAATTTTGAGCGTCCCAGCTTCCAGAGAATGATTGATGACATCGAGGATGGGAAAATCAACTGCGTTGTCACAAAGGATTTATCCCGTCTGGGAAGAAACTACATCCTGACCGGACAGTACACGGACATCTATTTCCCCAGCAAGGGTGTACGCTACATTGCCATCAATGACAATGTGGACACGCTCAACGGAGAAAGCGAGCTTGCCCCGTTCTTGAACATCCTGAATGAGATGCACGCCCGCCAGACCAGCAAAAAGGTCAAGGCTGCCATGCACACAAGGTTTGCCAATGGCGCACACTATGGAGCCTATGCACCGCTGGGCTATGTGAAAGACCCGGACAAAAAAGGTCATCTTCTGATTGACCCGGAAACCCGCTGGATTGTGGAGAAGATTTTTGACCTTGCCGTACACGGACGGGGAGCTGCCAGCATTACAAGGATTCTGGTGGAAGAAAAAGTACCTACCCCCGGCTGGCTGAACTATGACAGGTACGGGACTTTTGCAAATATCTACGCCGGTGCGCCCGCAGAAAAAGCCTATGCGTGGACGATTGCACAGGTCAAGAGCATTTTGAAAGAGGAAACCTACATCGGTCACAGCGTCCACAACAAGCAGAGCAACATTTCATTCAAGAACAAGAAGAAAGTGCGGAAGCCGCAGGAAGAATGGTATCGTGTGGAGAATACCCACGAAGCCATCATTTCCGAGGAAGCGTTCCAAAAGGTGCAGGAGCTGATTGCCAGCAGACGCAGGAAACGCAGAAACGGTACGACACAGATTTTTGCAGGACTGATAAAATGTGCTGACTGCGGCTGGTCTTTAGCCTATGGGGAAAACAAACAGAATAAAAACCCTTACGGCTACTACCATTGCAGCAAGAACGGACAGGGACTGCGTCAATGCTCCATGCACTATATCCGCTATGATGTGCTGTATGCCTATGTGCTTACGAGACTGCAATACTGGTCTGTACTGGCACAGAAAGACGAGGACAAGCTGTTGAAACAGCTGCTCAATGCCAGCGACAAAGAACGAACCTTTGCGAAGAAAAAGCAGGCTGCGGAGCTGAAAAAGGCAGAGAAGCGCAAAGCCGAGGTTGACGGGCTGTTTGCTAAGATGTATGAGGACTGGTCTGCCGGACGCATTACCGAGTATAACTTCAATATGCTTTCCGAGAAGTACCAGAACGAGCAAAAAGAGCTTGAAACAAAAATCCGGCAGCTTCACGAAACAATGGAAGCCGCCGTACAGACCGCAACGGACGCTGAAAAGTGGATTGCCCTGATGAAGCAGTATGTCAACCCTGTGGAGCTGACCGCAGAACTTCTGAACACTCTGATTGAAAAGATAACCGTCCATGAAGCTGTCAAGGGTGAGGACGGAAGCCGTGAGCAGGAAGTAGAAATCTACTACCGCTTTATCGGCAAAATCGACTGACCTTTCTTTTTTACCCAACAATATCTTTAACTAAGGGAAACGGGACAATCGCTCCCTGATTTAGATTTTATAGCCCAGCTTAGCGACATTTTCAATGTATCCTCGGACTATCTTATTAAAGATGAAATGACCGAACCAGATGAGTTACCATATAAGAAGCGTAATTATCGTTTATCCGAAAGAAGCAAGCGTATTATTTTGGTAATCGTTTCTGCGGCAGCACTTGTTGCTGGTTGCGTATGCCTGATTTGCGACTATTTTACTTCGGACAGTTTATCATGGTCACTGATTGCCGCTGCTTCAATCATAGCCGCATGGCTTATGATACTTCCAAGCCTGATTTCCAGAACGAAAATCGTTTTGAAAACCTTAGTTACGGTCAGTGCCATCCCTATCCCATTACTGGCAATCTTGTCCTTGCTATTGAATAAGTCAGTTATATTCACTTTGGGCATTTGCATAACACTGATTACGATTGCTGCTATCTGGATAATATACTGGATTTTCCGCAAGTGTGCGAAAAATTTGTGGCGGGCATTTGGTTTTACCCTTCTGGTTTTGATACCAGTGCCGATTGCAATTACCCATATTTCAGCTTATTTTTTGCCACAAGTCCAGTTTGATTTTACGTCTGACATATTCAACAGCGGAATTACCCTTACACTCTCTCTTGTATGCTTCGGGATAGATTATTTGCTTTACCATAGGAAAGGGGATGTAACAGACAAAAAATGAAAACAGTTCTTTTACACGGATTGGGACAAACAGCGCAAGACTGGAAAGAGGTAGTGCGCCAGCTTTCAACTTCCAGTGTTGAATGCCCGGAACTTTTTTCTTCAACAGGAAATGAAATATCCTACTCCCGGATTTTAGCTGAACTGGAACAGCAGTATTCTAATACAACAGATCCGCTTTATATTTGTGGCCTATCGTTAGGGGCGCTACTCGCCCTCGATTTCACTATTCGTCATGGGGATAAAGTAGCTTCACTGGTCTTAGTTGGCGCACAATACAAAGTACCAACATTACTGATAGATTTTCAAAATCTCCTGTTCCGCTGTATGCCCGGCAAGAGTTTTGAAAACATGGGGCTATCAAAAATTGATACGATTAAGCTATCTCACTCAATGCGTTCATTGGATTTCACTCCGCAATTAAATAGGGTTACTTGTCCTGTCACTATTGTGTGCGGTGAAAAAGATAGCGCCAATCTAAAAGCGTCAAAGAAGTTAAATGAGTTACTTCCTCAAGCAACTTTGCAAATAGTCCCCGGTGCAGGGCATGAGATTAACAAAGATGCACCAGAAGTCATTGCTGACATACTCAATAATAATTGATGGAGAAACATAAAAATAATTAACTGTAAAGCTGCCGTTGCAGGAACACCCATTCCCACAACGGCAGTTTTTCATTTCCACGGCCTGCGCCGGAAGTTCATACCAGACTGTTTTATCAGCGGAGATTTCTTGAACAGCTTCTTCAAAAGGCTCTGTTCTTCTTGTGAGAGCCGCTTATATTTGAGCCGGAACGCCTTGCAGAATATCTCCGTGAATTGCTGAACCCTGTCCCCCGGCGATTGCATGGCTTTTTGCACTTCCCGTATCAGTTCATCGGCGGGCGTGGTATCTGGCGCACTTTCGCTGTCATTTTCGTGTGCCTTGCGTATGTCGTGAAGAATGACGTCCCATGTTTTGTGCGTCACATGGCAGAAGAAATCTTCTTCCTCTACCTGACCGGCTTCCAATACTTTGATTGCCCGGTCTGCCACCGCTTCGGGATGTGCTTCCAGTATCATAGCCCGCACAGCAGCCAGCGAGATGTTCATGTCATGGAAACGCATGGTTGCCATTCCGTCCACATAGATTTCTGCGTCTGCCAGCAGTTCCTTGAATTTTTCATGGGAAATAATCTCACACAGCAGCCGGTTGTTGAAGCGTTCACTTTTCAGCAGTTCCACGACTTCATCACTCAAATGCAGTTCTTCTATCGGCGTGTTTTCATATTTCCGGTTGTTGGTAAGGCCGAGCAGATAGTCAACGGACACTTTATAGAAGTCTGCCAGCTTCAACAGGCTGCCGTGATTGATTTCCTTGTATTCATCGTTGTCGTTTTCATAGCTGCCGAGGGCTGATTTTGAAATGCCGGTTTCCTGCGCCAGTTCTTCCAGATTTAAGCCCCGTTCCACCCGTAAATCTTTCAGGCGCTCCTGTACGGAAATGCGGGTTTTCATAGATACATCGCTCCTTCCTGCGGCTGGCTGCCGCCATCCATCTCATTATACCATACCTGTTCCGCAATCGTGGAAATTTTCGATTTCGGGGCGGTTTTCCTACTTTGTGGATATACGGGAGAAGGCTCAAAAATGTGCCATAATGGGCTTAGTTCATCGATGGATTATTCCAATCGAATGACCGGCCTGTATGGGATATGCTCCCCGGCGATGTAGCGCAACGACTTGCGGAAGGGAAATGGAGGAACCCTGACCGCAACGAGCGTACCAAAGGGAGCGAAACGCCGTTGTGAGAGCCAGGGGCAGGAACGACATCAGGGAGAACCGGCGAAAATGAACACCGAATTGATACTGAAACACAACAATCCGATAGGGCATAGTCTGCCCTATCCGTAATACTATGGGGGATTTCCGGGCGGCTCTATGGCCGCTTTTTCCTTGAAAATCGCCCCGAAACACGACACTAAAATCTGCTATCCGTCTATTGCGGCTGTTACGGCTGAAATGGGCGGATTTTTTGTTTAAGGAGGCACCATGCCGAGAATGCCGAAAAAGAGGAAGCTGGAACTGTCCTTCTTCCTCAATGAACGGGGGCGGGTAACGTACAACGACCTTTGCCGGAAATGCCAGCGCACTTGCAAACAGAGTTTCCGGGCGGTCATTGTGGACTGCCCCCATTATCTTTCCAAACGCTCAAAACGAAAAGCAAAGGAGGACACCGATTGAATGGAAGTTGAATTTATGACCGCAGACACCACCCTGCCGCCCTGTATGCCGCTGCCGAGAGCCATGCTGCGGCTCCCGATCAGCAGCACCGCCAAAGTCATGTACGCCCGGATGTTGGATATTGTTTTCCTGTCCGGCATAGAGGACGCCAACGGGATTTTATTTATCCATTTCCCCATCGTGGAACTGGCGGCGGCACTTGCCCGCAGCACCATGACCGTGAAGCGTTCCCTGAATGAATTGGAGGACGCTGGACTGATACTGCGAGTGCGTCAGGGCTTCGGGGAACCCAACAAAATATATGTACTCATTCCGGGGAAGGAGGACAGCCGCTTATGAATGAAAAGCTGGAAAAACTCAATCAGGAGATAGAGAAAACGGAAAAGAAGCTACGGAGGGCGCAGCATGAAGAAAAAATATTGGAACACCAGATAAAGACGTTGACACGGAAGGAACGAACGCACCGGCTTTGCACCAGAGCCGCCATGCTGGAAAGCTACCTTCCCCACCCGGAAGCCATCACGGATGAACAGGTCAGCGTATTTTTGAAGCTGCTGTTCCGTCAGGACAGCACCCGTCAGCTTATGGAAAAAGTATTCGCCGGAAACGGCACAGAGAAGGAGGGCGCAGAATGAAGATGAATTTTTCTAAAGACGAGTTGGCTATGGTCTATCAGTACGCCGCCGGTACGAAGGAAGAAACCCTTGCGGGGCTGAAAGAAATCGTGCCGGTTATCCGTGACCGGCAGACGAGGGAGATTGTGGAGAATACCATCCGAAAGCTGGACGCCATACCGGAGCCGGAGTGCCGCCGCTTTATCGCTGATACGAAGCAGCGTTTTATCCAGAAGCGGGACAATTCCATCCGGCGCAGGCTTGCCGAAGCCAAGGCACAGGCGAGGACGGAAAAGCCACATCCCAAGAGAAAAGAGCCAGACCGGGAACGGTCATAATTGCTTTCAGAGCCGCAGCCCGTGGACTGCCCCTCTGAAAGAGGGCGCAACTATACACCGGTCAAGCCGGTGCGTTGCGTCCTGCCGGAAGCCCCTTGCAGGGAGCAGATGATTTCCGCAGATTTTCAATCTGTTCCAATCATCGCAGGGGAAGCTACACTTCCCCTGCGCTGGCTGCCGCCAGCTACCCCTTTGTGGACTTGCCGCCCGGAAACACCTTGCGCTGCAAGCTGTTCCCGTCCAGCAAGTTTACAATTCATCTATTCCCAAAGGATGCTGGTCATAGTATAATAAAATTAAAGACAGATAGGTTTTTATGCTGTTGTCAAAGGATTTTGACACACATTATAAGTGATGTAAAAGCCGTTTGGTAGACGATATAGGGTGTTTTCCCTACAATGAAAGTGCAAGGGAGGTGCAGTGGCATGGAGCATGATATTGGAAGCAAAATCAAGGCAGCCCGAATCGAGAAAAAAGCTAACACAAGAACAAGTTGCTGAATTATTAGGAGTGAGTCGCCAGACCATTTCAAATTGGGAAAATGAAAAATCCTATCCGGATATCATCAGTGTCATAAAAATGAGCGAATGCTACGATGTCTCTCTTGACTATTTATTGAAGGGAGAACAGAAAATGAAAACCTATTATGATTATCTCGAAGAAAGTACAAATGTTGTGAAAAGCAACGCCAGCAGAAACAAAATTATTACAATTCTTGCTTATCTGTTGATTTGGGCATTTGCAATGATTGTGTTCTGGTTCTTTACAAGCGGAAGCGACGCTATGGGTTACAGTTTGATGTTCCTTTGGATTATTCTTCCTGTAACAACATTTATTGTGTCCGTTGTTATTGGTAAAAACAATTTCTGGGGAAAAGGAAAATGGGCGTTTACCCTTTTCTTTGGTATTATGTATATGTTTGCCGAATATGGCACATTCAAAATGGCAAACAACATTACTTTTAACAAACTGAATGCCCCAGACTTTGGAATGATTATAGCAGGAACGATAATCTCTGCAATCGGTATGTTGGTAGGTTCGCTTTGTAATAAGAAACGCCCTAATCAAAATAAAGAAGAATGAAGTCCCGCAGCAAGTAGCAAAATAGAATCAGCGAAAAATTGAAAGTTGAGGAGGTGCTTGCCTATGAAATGGTATAATGATATGTCTGAACAAGAAAAACGAAGTTTTCAAAAAGTAATTACTATATGTGTAGTAGGTGCAATTTTAATTCTCATTGTTCCTATGGTTTTTCATACTATATTCTAAGTAAGAGATAACTTTCCATTTATCGTGCTATCCATCATCGGGCCACCCTGACCCGAACTTTCAAAACTGAATACCAGCCGCCCACCGGCGGCACCACCGAGCAGGAAATCATGGAACGGTTTCCTGCTTTTTCTTTGCCCGGACGCCGGGAGAAAGGAGGCCACAATCCGTCATGCCACCATGCCCGCACTTTGACCTGAAAATCGTCCAGCGCAGCAAGCGCCAGTCTGCTGTCGCTGCCGCCGCCTACCAGAGCGGGGAACGGCTGTTTTCCGAATACGACCAGAAACAGAAATACTATTCCCATAAAAGCGAAATCGTCCACACCGAAATCGTGCTGCCACCCCACGCCCCGCCGGAGTACGCAGACCGCAATACCTTGTGGAACGCCGCCGAAGCCATAGAAAAACAATGGAACTCCCAGCTTGCCCGGAGACTGGTGCTTGCCATACCGAGGGATATTCTCCCGGCGCAGCAAGCCGACCTTATCCGGGACTACTGCCGGGAGTTTTTTGTTTCCAAAGGCATGATTGCCGACTTTGCCATCCATGACAAGGGGGACGGCAATCCCCACGCCCATATCCTCTTTACCATGCGGGGGATGGACGAACAGGGCAGGTGGCTCCCCAAGAGCCGGAAGGTGTACGACCTTGACGAGAACGGCGAGCGTATCCGGCTCCCGTCCGGGAACTGGAAAAGCCACAAAGAGGACACCGTGGACTGGAACGACCAGAAGTACGCCGAGATATGGCGGCAGGCGTGGCAGGACACGGCGAACCGCTATCTGGAAGCCATCGGCAGCCCGGAACGGCTGAACCTGAAATCCTATGAGCGTCAGGGGATAGATAAAATCCCCACCGTCCACATGGGGCCAGCGGTCAGCTATCTGGAACGGAAAGGCATACAGACCAACATCGGCAACCTGAACCGGGACATCAAAGCCGCCAATTCCCTCATGCAGTCTATCCGGCAGATGGTACACAGCTTAAAGGGCTGGCTGTCCGGCCTGAAAGAGAAAAAGGCGGTACTGCTGAAAGCACTGGAACAGGTAAAGGAGCCGACCATCCCCGAACTGCTTTCCCGGTATCTGGATATGCGGAGCGAGGAACGCACCGGCTGGACTTCCAAGGGGAAGCTAAAGGGAACCGTTGGCGATTTCAACAAGGTCATGGAAGCCCTTGACTTCCTGCGGCAGAAAGAGATTTCCACCGTGGAGAGCCTTGACGCCTATCTGGATAAGGTCAGCGGGGAGATACTTTCCGTCAAGACCGACATAAAAAAATCGGAACGCCGGATAAAGGCCATTGATACCACGCTTTCCCATCTTGCCAACCACGGAGCCTACAAAGAGATTTACAAGAAATACGCTTCCATCGGCTGGAAAACCCGGAAGGAGAAATTTGCCGCCGAACACCGGGAAGAACTGGACGCCTACCTTGCCGCCAACCGTTTCTTCAAAGCCCATCAGGAGGAACTGCCCTTTGATACGAAAGAATTGAAAAAGGAACGGGCGCAGCTTTCCGGGGAACTGTCTGAAAAGAATAAGGGATTGCAGGCGGTTCAGGAGGATATGAAGCTGCTGCGGGATGTGCGGAACTGGATAAACCATGTGTTGCCGCCGGAGCAGCGCCGAGCCGTGGCGGAGCCGGGAAAGAAACCGTCCCTCAACGAACAATTAAGCTGGAACATCGAGGGCGTGAAGCAGCGGGAAGAACAGAAACGCCAGCAGCCCCGCCGCCAGCAAAAACAGGATATGGAACTTTAACCAATCAGGCGCTTGCCATTTTCCCCGTGAGAATGACAAGCGCTTTTCTTATTTTCAGGAGGATTTGCCTATTGAACGTATTTGAAGCCGTGAAGCAGTCTGTTACCACCCGGCAGGCCGCCGAGCATTACGGTATCCGGGTAGGAAGAAACGGGATGTGTGTCTGCCCCTTCCATGACGATAAAAACCCCAGCATGAAGGTTGACCGGCGCTTCCACTGTTTCGGCTGTCAGGCAGACGGGGATGTGATTGACTTTGTTTCCCGTCTGGAAAACGTCAGCCCCAAGGAAGCCGCTCTCATGCTGGCGCAGGACTTCTCCATCCCCTATGAGGACAGGGAGCCACCCGGCAGGAGCCGCCGCCCCCAGCCCCGGCAGGAAAGCCCGGAGCAGCAATTTAAACGCATGGAGCGCCACTGTTTTCAGGTACTGTCCGACTATCGCAATCTGCTGCGCCGCTGGAAGCGGGACTATGCCCCCAAGACGCCGGACGAGGAATGGCACCCGCTTTTCGTGGAAGCCTTGCAGAAACAATCCCATGTGGAATATCTGCTGGATGTGCTGCTGTTCTCCGATATTGAGGAACGGGCTGCCCTGATTGCCAGCTACGGAAAGGAAGTGAGGAACCTTGAGCGGAGAATGGCAGACTTTGCCGCCCGAACTGCGGCAGGCCGTAGAACAGACCATACAAGAAGTCCCGCCACCCCGGAGCGTTGAGGAAGTCAAGGCCATGCTGGAAAGCACCGAGAAAGGCGGCGTTCGCAACAGTATTCAAAACTGCCTGACCGTGTTCCAGCACGACCCCGAACTTTCCGGGGCGGTGGCGAAAAATCTCCTGACCGAGCGCATTGACCTTCTAAAGCCCATCGGCAGGAAACGCAGAACCGGCAGCAAGGCCATGACCGATACGGACATGAAATATATCCGGCTGTATCTGGAAAAGACCTACGGCCTGACAAGCGAGAAAAAGATAGCGGACGCCGCCGATCTTGCGGCAGACGCCAACAGCTACCACCCCATCCGGGACTACCTAAGCGGCCTTGTCTGGGACGGGAAAGAGCGTATCCGCTGCTGCCTGCGGCACTTTCTGGGAGCCGACACGGACAATTACACCTTCCAATCGCTGCGGCTGTTCCTGCTGGGAGCCATCCACCGGGCGTTCTGCCCCGGCTGTAAATTTGAGGTCATGCTCTGTCTGGTTGGCGGCCAGGGAGCCGGGAAATCCACCTTCTTCCGGCTGCTGGCTGTAAAAGACGAGTGGTTTTCCGATGATTTGCGGAAGCTGGACGATGATAACGTGTACCGTAAGCTACAAGGCCACTGGATTATTGAAATGTCGGAGATGATTGCCACCGCCAACGCCAAGAGCATAGAGGAAATCAAGTCATTTTTAAGCCGCCAGAAGGAGGTCTATAAAATCCCCTACGAAACCCACCCGGAGGACAGGCTGCGCCAGTGCGTGTTCGGCGGGACTTCCAACGCCCTGGACTTTCTGCCCCTTGACCGTTCCGGGAACCGGCGCTTCCTGCCGGTCATGGTCTACCCCGAACGGGCCGAGGTACACATTTTGGACGATGAAGCCGCTTCCAGAGCCTATATTGAACAGGTATGGGCGGAAGCCATGACAACCTACAAAAGCGGCGATTTTAAGCTGTCTTTTACCCCCGAAATGATACAGTACCTCAAAGAACACCAGCGGGATTTCATGCCGGAGGATACCAAGGCCGGGATGATACAGGCGTACCTTGACCGCTACACCGGCAGCGCCGTATGCTCCAAGCAGCTTTTCAAGGAAGCCTTAAACCACCCCTTTGACGAACCGAAACAATGGGAAATCCGGGAAGTCAACGACATCATGAACCACGGTATCACGGGATGGAAGTATTTCTCCAATCCCCGGATATTTGAAGGATACGGCAGGCAAAAGGGCTGGGAACGGGAAACCCCGGCAACGGGCGCTGACAACGGGCGTGAAAAAACGCCGGACGGATTTGTGGAAGTCACGGAGCAGATGGAGCTTCCCTTCTGAAAAATCCGGGGAAATGACAGCCGGTTGCCGACCCCGTTGCTATCCCGTTGCCGGGCCGGTTGCCGGGAAAAAGCCCGTAACTGCGGGCTTTTCTCCCCTCTGACAACCAAAGCAACAGAAAAATAAAAGAAAAAGTAAATAAACAGTAACCCGCCAGACAGAGATTGTTTTCAAGGTTTTTTGAAGCCCGTTGCCGGACTTCGTTGCCGACCCTCTCCTGTCTGGCTTATTTCATTTATGGAGGTAACTGCCTATGGCAAAAAGCAAAACTGAAATCCATGTCACAACGGTATTTGACGGCGAACTGGACGCTACGGACGTTTTCGTGAGCCTGATTGCACAGAAATACAGCCAGAGAAATGATAAAGAATATCTTGCGAAAAAGCAAGATTTAGAGTATAATAAAGACAAGGTTCAGAGTGACCGTGTTCCGTCTGGATTGTGCGGGTAACGGTTATGATGAACGGATTTGAATATACAGGCGTAGACGCAATACTGGCAGGCAGCTTCCGGGCGGCTATCTATTGCAGGCTTTCCAAGGACGATGACCTTGACGGGGAGAGCGCCAGTATCGCAAACCAGCGGGCTATGCTGGAAACCTACTGCGAGAAGCAGGGATGGGAGGTTGTTGCAGTCTATCAGGACGATGGCTACACGGGGCTGAACATGGAGCGCCCCGACCTGAAACGGATGTTGAAAGCCATCGAGCGCAGGCAGATAAACCTTGTGGTCACGAAAGACCTGTCCAGACTGGGTAGGAATTACTTGCAGACCGGCTTCCTGATTGAAGATTTCTTCCCCCGCAACGGCGTGCGGTATATCGCCATGAATGACGGTATCGACACCATGCGGGACAACAACGACATTGCGCCGTTCAAGAACATCCTCAACGAGATGTACAGCAAGGACATTTCCAAGAAGGTTCATTCCTCTTATCTGCTGAAAGCGCAGAAAGGCCAGTTTACCGGCTGCCTTGCCCCCTTCGGGTATCGGAAAGACCCGGAGGACAAAAACCATCTGCTGATTGATGAGGAAACGGTCCCCATTGTCCGGCGTCTGTTTGCGTGGGCGCTGGAAGGACACGGCCCCAACTACATCCGGCGCAGGCTGGAAGAAGAAAAAATCCCATGCCCGACCTACTGGAACCGGGTGCGGGGCTTTCGGAACGTGTCAACCAAGTGGGAAAAGAAAGACCCGGTCAACGGGCGGTATATGTGGGACTTCTCCGTGATTAAGGACATCCTGATGAACCCCGTCTACACCGGCGCTATCGCTTCCCAGAAGAAGGAATACCGCTTCAAAATCGGCACTATCGGGGAAAAGAAGCCGGAGGACTGGATTGTGGTGGAGAACCAGCATGAGCCGCTTGTTGACCGCAAGACCTTTGACATCGTGCAGCGCAAGCTGAAATCCCGGCAGCGCCCCCGCCAGACCGGGGAAATCAGCCTGTTTGCGGGGCTTATCAAGTGCGGCGAGTGCGGGAAGTCGCTGACGATCCGCTACACCAACGACAAGCACCCGAAGCAGATTTATTCCTGTAAGACCTACAACGCCTACGGGAAACAGCACTGTACCCAGCACCGGGTTGAGTACGACACCCTTTACAGCCTTGTGCTGAACAAAATCCGGGAGTGCGCCAGAGCCGCCC
Organism: Oscillospiraceae bacterium NTUH-002-81; assembly: GCA_032620915.1. Classification (NCBI taxonomy): domain Bacteria; kingdom Bacillati; phylum Bacillota; class Clostridia; order Eubacteriales; family Oscillospiraceae; species Oscillospiraceae bacterium NTUH-002-81. The sequence goes on along the minus strand of CP136052.1, from coordinate 680,168 downwards.
TGATGGACGGGGAAGCCGTTGCCGGGAAGCTGTCCGACACCTGCGAAGCCGAGCAGAAAGGCCAGCGGGAAGCGTTGGAACGCTCCCTTGCCAAAGACGAGGAACGCATTGACGTTCTGGAAAAGATGGTTCTGCGGCTGTATGAGGACATGGTTGCCGGACGTATCAGCGAAGCGAACTTCAATCTGCTGATGGAAAAGACGCAGGCGGAACAGGCCGAGTTGAAAGCAAAGGTCACGGAAGGCCGGAAGAAGCTGGCCGATGAAATCCGGCTTGCGTGTGACGCCCGCCAATGGGTGGAAGCCATTCAGGAATACGCCGACATCACGGAACTGGACGCCGCCACCTTAAACCGCCTGATTAAAGAAATCGTTGTCCATGAGAGCATAGACAGCGATAAGACAAGACACATTTCTATCGAAATTCATTTCAATCTCAAACCCATCCCGGAGGTGGAGCAGGTCACAGCCTGACCTGCCCCCGCCGGGGCGGTTCTTAAAAACTCCATAGATATTTCTTGACACGCCGCCGCCCGCCATCGAGCCGTTTTCCTACACCTATTTGGGTATGAAACATTTTATCAATATAGGCACTGTAAAATCTCAGAAATGCAAACACACTGATCAGCACAGCCAGTAAAGCTGCCATAACAAGCCAAAGGATTGACCGGCGGCTCTTTCTCCCGGCATCAGCGTCTTTCATTGATTTCCCCATGTTTTTCCTACTCCCAAACAATATCCTCTGCACTCAAAGTTTCAAACTGGCTCAGATATTCTCTCGCAGCATCCAGTCCAAACACACCGCTGTCCGTAAATCCTCCTGCTGCTTCCGCCACTTCCTCTGTCGCACCGCACACCGGAATGGTATATGTGGTATCATCGTCCAGTTCCATACCGCCCTTTGTCACAAGCACATACGGGAACGGATTGCCATTGCCATACGCATCATATCCGGCTGCGGCCAGTTCTTTGATCTGAGATCCGGTCATAGTGAGTGTCCGGATATTATCATGCCAGCCCGTCGGGAATACAGAAACGATCTCCTCGTCGCCTGTCGGCAGCGGGAACAGATTGCCGCTGACTCCCTGAGCATTCATCTTATTGGTCTCCAGATTATAATTCCATTCGTTGACAGAAATCAGCGCCGCATCCGCCCCTGTGGCTTCTCCGAAACAGATACCAACCAGCTTCGCACAGTCCTCCGTGCTGATCGTCTCTGTCACTGTCGTATAATAAGGTGTGATATCTTCCGTCACCAGATGCTGGCTCTCATCAAAGCATGCGATCACCTCATCCAATGTGGCATTGCCGCAGATGTAATCAATCATCTTCTCGCCCATAGGCACAGCCAGATTTTCCCAGCCGGAATAAATAAAGGGCGCCGTATGGCCGGTGTTCAGCTCCTCCAGCATATCTGCATAATAGCTGTCCTCCCCGGCGTTCCAGTCCTTCAGCGGCAGTAGACGGGCATTCACCTGGGTCGGCTCCAGGGATTCCAGACCTTCTACCGTGGAAAGCACCTCCATGACATGAAGGGCATCTTCCAGCGTTCCAGCAAATGCAGGGTCTCCATCATCTCCGGCGTATCTGCCACCGTTGTCTCGCCCTTTAAGAACTTCTCCTGCCAGGCAAGTCCGTCAAGGGTACTTAAGAAACCGGTATCCGCGATGTTGCACAGATACTGGAACCCATAACCGGGATACTGCAGCTGGCAGCGGCTGAAAATATACCCTGCATCCTCTACCTGCTGCTTCAGTTCTTCCATCTCATCCAGATTCGTCGGCAGCGCCCAGCCGTTTTTCTCCAGCAATGTTTTATTATACGTAATGCCCAGTGCACTGTAACCCTGCGGCAGCATATAAATGCCGCCATCATATGTCACCTCACGCAGACGGGACTGGGTATAATTGTCTGTAAACTCATAAGCAGACAAATCCAGGAAATCTTCCTCATCGTCATACCGCCCCGGCGTATAAAACGATGTAAAATAGATATCCGTCATCTGTCCGGACAGGCGCATATCCTTCATATAGGCAGAGGTGTTCTGTCCGTTATAAGGGATGATCTCCAGATTGATCTCCGGATATTTCTCATGAACCAGATCAGAGAATGCAGACATGTTCCGATACGGTGCATTCATGGTAATGACCGGGTGATCGCTCTCCTCAGCACTGGCACTGCTGTTGTCCTCACTGTTGTTGTCTGTTCCCGCAACCGTGTCCGTGCGACCGCATCCGGCCAGCAGCGATACCGTGCATGCCGCTGCCAGCAATGCACACAGAAGTTTTCGTCTCTGCATTCTTTTTCTCCTTTTCCTTTGTATGACCATCAAATTTACATACAATTTCAAAATTTAACGACATTTTTACAAAATAATTATATACCCCCCAGACCGCCGCGCAACAGAAATCGGACAAAATTTCAGTTCACCCGCTCCATCTGTCACATCCTTATGATGCCTACGAATTGCTTCGTGCTTCGCACTTTCACAATTCTACCTGTCATTCGCATATCGTGGGATTTCCATCCCACTTTTATGCTCATGTCAGGGCGGATCTCAAGGTCTTGCATCCACCTATGAGCAAGCTCACGTGGATGCAGACTTTTCGATCCTGGCATCACAAAAAATAGAACAGCCGCACATATTTTCCGAATGCACAGCTGTTCTACTTGTCTGCCTTATAAATGGTCTCATTGGGGTACACCAACCCCAGCTTCTCCCGCGCGACCTCCTCCACATACTTCTTCGTCTGCATGTACTTGCGCTGCTCCTCAATGTCCTGGGTTCTGTCCTTCTCCGCTTCAATGTCCGCTTCCAGCGCAGCTTCCCTGGCCTCATAACTCTCCGCCCTGGCCTGGAGACGCGTTCCCTGCACGAACATGACGCCGAGGAGAATACAGACCGAAAGAAACATCAGGAAGCACGCCCTGCGGCCGCCCGAGGCTTTCTTAGTCTTTCTCTTTGCCATCTCTTCTACCCGCTTCACCCTTAAAGTTATATACCATCATTGTAAAAGGTTTCACAATTTTTTTCAATGTGTTTTTTACGATTTCCATGATTTTTCTGAAACCATGGGCCAGCTTCATACCAAGCCACATGACCGGCGGGCTGAACGCCCGGTGATAGGCCAGCATGCCAAGCAGTACGCCGACAATGGCATACCCCCGCACGGCGCCGCTGTTTTCCCGGTACAGCATGTGAAAAATAAACAGCGCATCAAACACCCAGTAGAACAGGTCTTCCGCCCCTTCGGCCACCGTTTTGTGGGGCACAAACAGCCGGAAAATCCTGATTCCATCGTAGACCGCCAGAAGGAACCCACCGCACAGAAGGGAGTGGAGAAACAGCATCAGCTCCTCCCGGATCAAAAGCTGCGTCAAGCCGTCAGCCGAACAGACGGCTTAAAATGGAAGTACCGGTGGGTTTGGCAACGGAATCCGAATAGGTCAGGCTGTCGATCTTGCCCTCAACGTCCACCTCGCCCTTTTCCAGCGTCAGCCGGTTCACGTGCAGGTCACTGCCCCTGATCATGAGCATCCCCTGATCCGTCTCCAGCAAAATCTCCGTCAGGTCAAAGGAAAGCACATCCACCACGCCGGTGACCGTCCCCGTCCGTCTCCCTTCCACCGTCAGCCGGTGGGCTTTTCCCGCCATCCGTTCTTCCATATAAAAAATCCCCCTGTCCATTTATGCTGTTCTCATAAATTATATTAGGGGGATTCTTATCTTATGACTTATAAATATTCGTACATATCCTTGGCCTCTTCCTTCCGCACCGTCTCCTGTACGTTCAGAACTCTGGCCTTCACGGATCTTGTCCCGAATAAAATCTCAATGACATCGCCTTCCTTGATGTTCAGGGAGGCCTTGGCGGGCTTGTCATTCACCAGCACACGCCCGGCATCGCATGCCTCATTGGCTACGGTACGCCGCTTGATCAGTCTTGAGACCTTCAGAAATTTATCTAATCTCATGATTTGATTATGCGTTGATTGCATCCTTTAATGCTTTGCCGGCTTTGAACTTCGGAGCCTTGGAAGCTGCAATCTGCATCGGCTGTCCGTTAGCAGGATTTCTTCCCTCTCTTGCTGCTCTCTCAGAAACCTCGAAAGTACCAAAGCCAACGAGCTGGATCTTCTCACCCTTCTTTAACTCCTCAGCTACAACATCAACGAAAGCCTTTAATGCCTTCTCGGCGTCCTTCTTGGATAATTCTGTTCTCTCAGCAACGGCTGCTACTAACTCAGCTTTGTTCATGGTAATTCCTCCTTAAAAAATACTCAAATTATCTAATAAAGTGAAGGTGCACGCACCCTGCTTTTATTATGCTTAAAACCTACATGCTTATTTATACCTGTTTTACGGGCATTTGTCAAGGAAATTAGGTCAAGTTCAGCTATTCTTTCATGAAATCTGAACACCGTGCTTGCACGGGTGGGCAGTTTCATGAAAGAATAAGCAGAGCGCCAGGTAATGAGCAGAAATCAGCTGCGTAAGCAGCGAAAAGCATCGCAGATGCGATTCTGCGAATGGCGCGACTGAACTTGACTGCGCCCCGCTCGCATGTAAGACCAGTTATGTGAAAACGAATATAATGAGTGCTATAATTGAATAACACAATACGCCCCATAGATCACCAGCAGCAGCGCTCCCTGCCACCGGTAGCCTCTCTTTTTCACCAGGATCGGCACGGCCAGCAGCAGCATCACCCCGATGCCCAGCGGAATGTCCACAGATGCCACCTGGGGTGTCACCGGGATGCCGCGGATGGCGGCAGGAATGCCGATGACCAGCAGCAGGTTCAGCAGGTTGGCGCCGATGATGTTGCCCAGGGATACATCCTCATATCCCTTGATCAGGGCATTGATGGCGGTTACCAGCTCCGGCAGGGAGGTGCCCAGGGCAATGAAGGTGACGGCGATGACCCGCTCCGGCACATGGAGTGCCTGAGCCAGCAGAATGCCGTTGTCCACCAGCAGGTTGGCGCCCTCGAACAACAGCGCCGCACACACCACCAGGGTCACCAGCGGACGCACAAAGCCGCCGTCCGGTTTGATCCCCTCTTCCTGTTCTTCTTCCTCCGCGGAACGGATGCTGATGAGGGCATATACCACGAAGCCCAACAGCAGGGTGATGCCCGTTACTCTGCCAAACCGTCCCTTCACCGCAGCGTCCGCCATAAGAAACAGGGCAAACAGGACAAAATAAACGATCCGCCAGCGAAAGGTCCTGGCCTCTGCATTTTTGGTCGGCCGCACCAGCTGTCCCACTGCAGCGATCAGAGCGGTATTACAGATGATGGAGCCAAAGGCATTGCCCGCTGCAATGTCCGAGGATCCCTGCAGCGCTGCTGTGGTGGATACGAGGATCTCCGGCAGCGTCGTTCCCAGGCTGACGATGGTGGCACCCACCACCAGCTGGGGAATGCCCAGTTTTCTTGAAATTTCCACGGCAGCATCCACAAAACGGTCACCGCCGAACATGATCAACAAAAGACCGATCACAAATAAAACTACGGTCATCAGCATTTTTTCTTCCTCCGGTTTCTTTCTCTTCTTGTCTTTCTTTTCCGTCAGTTTTCAGGTTCAAAACGGGACTTCTGCACGTTTCGCAAAAGTCCCGTTCCTCATTCTAAAGCATTTTGTTGATCATTGCAAGTACTGCTTCTCCCATTTCCTCAGATAATTTATCTGCCTCTGCCAGAGAAGCGCCCTTCACGCCATAGTAGAACTTCACCTTCGGCTCGGTGCCGGAAGGCCGGACGCATAACCATGCATCCTGATCCAGCTCGTAGTACAGCACGTTGGATGTGGGAAGCCCCGTGGGATGTACCTCGCCGGTAGCCAGATCGGTCACCGTATCCTCCCGGTAATCCCGGACTGCCTGTACGGTCCAGCTGCCGATCTTCTTCGGGGATTCCTGACGCAGCGTCTCCAGAATTTCCTTGATCTTCGCCAGTCCCTCCATGCCTTTCAGCTCAATGGATTTGATGGCATCCTTATAATAGCCATATTTCTCATAGAGAGAAAGCATGGCATCCCAGAGGGTCATGCCCTTGGTCTTGTAGTAAGCGGCAGCCTCCGCCAGTGCCATGGTCGCCACGATGGCATCTTTATCTCTGGCATGGGTGCCGATGAGACAACCGTAGCTCTCCTCCAGGCCAAACAGGTAAGTACCCTTGCCCGTTGTCTCAAATTCCAGAATCTTCTGACCGATGTATTTGAAGCCGGTGAGCACCTCGATAAGCTGGATGCCGTAAGCCTTCGCAATGGCATCTGCCATGTTGGTCGTCACGATACTCTTCACCAGGGCCCCGTCCGCAGGAAGCTTGCCGCCTGCCATCTCTTTTCTCTGACCGATCTCATAATCTGCCAGCAGACAGCCGGACATATTTCCGGTGAGGGCATGATATTCACCGGTTTTCGCATCCTTCACGTAGACACCCAGCCTGTCCGCATCGGGATCGGTAGCCAGCACCAGATCGGCGTCCACTTCCTTTGCCAGCTTCAGTCCCAGCGTAAATGCCTCTGCGGCCTCCGGGTTCGGATAGCTGACCGTCGGGAACTCGCCGTCCGGCAGCTCCTGCTCCGGCACCACGTACACGTGCTCGAAGCCGATCTCCCGCAGCACTCTGCGTGCCGGGATGTTGCCGGTGCCGTGAAGGGGTGTGTATACAATGCGGATATCTTTCTGCGCCGCATCGATGGCATCCTGATGGATCACCTGGCTTTTCAGCTCTGCGATGTACGGATCATCGATGTCGCTGCCGATGTTCTGATACAGACCGGCCGCCTTTGCCGCAGCCTTGTCCATGGTTTTCACCTGGTTATAATCTGCCACCGCGCGTACCTCTGCCATAATGCCGGTGTCGTGGGGCGGGGTGATCTGTGCGCCGTCCTCCCAGTACACTTTATAGCCGTTGTATTCCGGCGGGTTGTGGCTGGCGGTGATGTTGATGCCTGCGATGCAGTGCAGCTTACGCACGGCGTAGGAAAGCTCCGGTGTGGGGCGCAGAGATTCAAACACATACGCCCGGATGCCGTTGGCCGCCAGACAAAGCGCCGCCTCGTCTGCAAATTCCGGAGACATTCTTCTGGAATCAAAAGCGATGGCCACGCCGCGCTCCTGTCCGTTCACTGCGCAGATGTAGTTCGCCAGTCCCTGGGTCGTCTTGCGTACGGTATAAATGTTCATGCGGTTCGTTCCTGCACCGATCACGCCCCGCAGTCCTGCGGTTCCGAATTCCAGATCTGTGTAAAAACGCTCGCGGATCTCGTTATCATCATTGGCAATGGAGCGAAGCTCCTCTTTCGTCGCCTCATCAAAATAAGGGTTCTCAAGCCAGTCGTTGTATGCCTGTCTGTAGTCCATTGGTATTACCTCCCTGTAATCGTGCACCAGTTCTGCGGTTCACCTTTTTGATAGGTTTATTATACTATACTCCTGTAAAAAAAGGAACTTACGCTTTCATAAAAATTCACCGACAGACAAAACACTTTCGACAAATTTTCTCAATGGTAAGCTGTTATTCCCATCAAAGATTCACCCCATCTACTAAAAAACAGCCTGTGGCGTTTCATCCGGTTTTCGAGTTATCATGATATCTAATCCATTCGTCTCAGGAAATCCTCTTTTTTCTTTTCCTGCCGGATGAGAATGTCCAGCTTCTCCTTCGTCCGGTCGGGGATCCAGGATTTCCGGCTGTTGTAGTAATGGTTGGTGATCTTCCAGAATTTCTCCGGGTAGGAGAGCCGCAGCCGCACATATTCCCGCTCGTCGTCGGACAGGGGGAGCACCCCATCGTACCAGCTCATGATCTGCAGGCCGATCCGCGGATTCCAGTCCCATTTTTCCATGACTTTTCGCATAAAATCATACAGATCCGACAGCTGCACGCCCACATGGCAGCGGTCAAACTGCAGGAGCACCGTTTTTCCTCCCGAAAAAAGCACATTGTGCTGATGAAAGCTGCCATGGCACACCCGCCCCTCCTGCACCGCCCGGGCGTACAGATTTCCGTAGGCAGACTGAGCCAGCGCCTCCGCCGCCCGGGCGCCTTTTTCATAAAATTCCGGATAACACTGCAAAAAAGCGGCCTCAAAATCGGTCTTTCCCCGGCGGCTCCGCACATAAGAGCGAGTTTTTCGCATTTCCCGGTTGTGCCGCTCCAGAATGCCGGAAACGTCCTGCACAAAATCCGCCGCCTCCACCCCCTCCGGCAGTGCGATGCCCCGGCAGCACCGGTGCAGCCGGGCCAGGCATTCCACCGCTTTTTTCACCTGGTCTTCCTCCCGCAGGCTGCATTCTTTTCCCTCATACCAGACACGCACCACGAAGGGACGCTCCTCCCGATCCTTCGATGTGAGGCCGCCCTCTTTATTTTTTACAATAAAATCCGCCAGAAACCCTTCCCCGCGCAGATGCTCCAGCAGGCTGTCCTGAAATTGCAGCTTCCGCTGGGAGCCGCTGTATTCCCGCAGCGATAAAAGCCCCTGATCTGTGTCCAGAATCCGCGCGTCCCGCCCGCGATAGCTGTTATTTACCTGAAAATCATACTGCTCCAGCACCTCTGTTTTCGTATCTTCCACGCAAAATCCCCCCGCAATCTCTTGATGTTCTTTTCATCTTATGAGACTGTGGGGGGAAGTATGATTACAGCTCTTCGGTTTTTGCAGGAAGCCGGGACAGCAGATATTCCCGGGTATTGTGCGCCGGGTGCACCAGCACGTCCGCCAGCAGTTTTTCCAGGATCTCGCCGATCCGGGGGCCGGGACGGATGCCCGCCGCAATGAGATCCCTGCCGCCGACGGCCAGTGTTTTCAGGGACAGGCAGTCACCCGCTGCCAGCACTTCCTCATAAATCCGGCGGCTCCGGTCCAGGGAAGCCTGTTTTTCTTCCCGCTGGTACGTGCTCTGGGCGTCCATGTCCGCCTGTTTCACCGGAAACAGCAGGGGGATAAATGTCCCCGCCCACCAGGTGTACTGCCTGGCGCACTTCCGCAGGGGTGTCGCCCAGATCCAGATCATGCCACCGCACGATCCGCGTCACATGGGAAATGGTGTCGTTGTCGAATTTCAGCCGGTGCAGGATCTCCGATGCCAGCCGGGCACTTTCCTTTGGATGGCCGTAAAAATGATCGATTCCCTTGGCGTCCGTGGACAGGCACAGTGGTTTCCCAAAATCATGAAACAGCATGCCCAGCCGCAGATACCGGTCAGCCGGTACGCAGGTCAGCGCTTTCAGCGTATGCTCGCCCACGGTGAAACAGTGGTGGGGATTGTGCTGCTCGGTGTCCATCATGGCATCAAATTCCGGCAGGATCACCGCCGTGATGTCCAGCTCCCAGGCAGTCCGCAGCGTGTCCGGATGGGCAGACAGCAGCAGCTTCACCAGCTCCGTCTGGATCCGCTCCGCACTGATCTGGCGCAGGTTGCCTGCCAGCAGCCGCACCGCCTGTCTCGTATTTCCCTCAATGGAAAATCCCAGCTGGGCCGAAAAGCGCACCGCCCGCAGCATCCGCAGGGCATCCTCGCCAAACCGCTCCTTCGGGTCACCCACGCAGCGGATGATGCCCTTCTGCAGATCCTCATAGCCGCCGAAGCAGTCCTTCAGTCCGGTTTTCTCATTGTATGCCATGGCATTGATGGTAAAATCCCGGCGTTTCAGGTCTTCTTCCAGATTGGAGGTGAAGGTCACCTCTGACGGGTGGCGGCTGTCCGCGTAGTCCCCGTCGATCCGGTAAGTAGTCACCTCGTAGCCCACATGATCCAGGATCACCGTCACCGTACCGTGCTGGATGCCGGTGTCCACCGTTTTGCGGAAAATGGCTTTGACCTGCTGGGGCGCCGCAGATGTGGTGATGTCCCAGTCTCCCGGGGTACGGCCCAGCAGCGTGTCCCGCACACAGCCGCCCACCGCGTAGGCTTCATAGCCGTGGGATTCCAGCTTCTGTATAATGGTTTTCACGTGCTCCGGCAGTTCCATCCGCATCCCGACGCCTCCTTTTCATTGCTCTTATTACGATACCTTCGAATTGTTCCGTGCTTCGCACTCCCACAATTCTACTCACTATTCGCATATCTATCGTGGAATTTTCATTCCACTTATATACTTTTATTGATTAATATGCTTTGCCCCAGTATACCATCTTCTTGGCGGGACGACCGCAGCATACGCACTTGTCGGAAAGCTTCTCCTGTGCAAACGGCATGCAGCGGGAGGTTGCTGTGGTATCTTCCCTTGATCTTGTCCTCGCAGGCCTGATCGCCGCACCACATGGCTTTCACAAAGCCCGGACGGTTCTCGATGGTATCCTTGAACTCTTCATAAGTCGTTGCTGTGTAGGTGTGATTGTCTCTGTGTGCTCTTGCGCGCTCCAGCATATCCTTCTGCATCTGCTCTAACAGCTCGCCCACCTTCGCATTGAGCTCGGTGAGGGCAACCACGCACTTCTCTCCATTGTCACGGCGAACAATGACTGCCTGGCCTGCCTCAATATCCTTCGGGCCGATCTCCACACGAAGCGGGATGCCGCGCATCTCCTGCTCACTGAACTTCCAGCCGGGGCTCTTGTCGGTGTCGTCTACTTTGACGCGATAGTTGGAAAGCATGGCTTTCAGCTCCTGTGCCTTCTCCAGAACGCCCTCTTTGCGCTGCTGGATCGGGATGATCATGACCTGGGTCGGTGCGATGCGAGGTGGCAGCACAAGGCCGCTGTTGTCGCCGTGTACCATGATGATGGCGCCGATCATACGGGTGGTCATGCCCCAGGATGTCTGGTGCACATACTGTAATTTGTTGTCCTTGTCGGTGTACTGGATGCCGAAGGCTTTTGCAAAGCCGTCGCCGAAATTGTGGCTGGTACCAGACTGCAGTGCCTTGCCGTCATGCATCAGGGACTCGATGGTGTAAGTTGCCTCTGCGCCTGCGAATTTCTCCTTCTCGGTCTTCTGGCCGCGGATCACCGGGATCGCCAGCACTTCCTCACAGAAATCTGCGTACAGGTTCAGCATCTGGATGGTTCTTGCCTCTGCTTCCTCTGCGGTTGCGTGAGCGGTATGGCCCTCCTGCCACAGGAACTCTCTGGAACGCAGGAACGGACGGGTGGTCTTCTCCCAGCGAACAACGGAACACCACTGGTTGTATACCTTCGGCAGGTCACGGTAGGACTGGATGAGATTTTTGTAAAAATCACAGAACAGCGTCTCAGAAGTCGGACGGACACACAGGCGCTCCGGCAGATCCTCCAGGCCGCCCTTGGTCACCCAGGCAACCTCCGGCGCAAAGCCTTCTACGTGATCCTTCTCTTTCTCCAGCAGGCTCTCCGGGATAAACAGGGGCATGTATACATTCTCCACCCCTGTCTCCTTGAACCGACGGTCCAGCTCCTTCTGAATATTTTCCCAGATGGCATAACCGGCGGGTTTGATGATCATGCAGCCTTTTACGCTGGAATAATCGGTCAGCTCGGCCTTCTTTACCACGTCCGTATACCACTGTGCGAAATCCACATCCATGGATGTGATCGCTTCTACTAATTTCTTATCCTTTGCCATGTCTTTACTCCTTTATTTTTATTCTTTGTTCTTTTTCCCTTATCCTTTTGTGATACCTCATCTGCTTGTGAGCAAGCTCACGCAGATTCAGACCTTTCGACCCTGGTATCACATAAAGGGGATGCTAACGAGCTGATACCCGGTAAGGGACCGGCTGCGCCGGCGGTACCACCCTCGTTAACATCCCCACAAGTTCTGGTCTGATGTTCACTTTATGCCCGTAACGCTGGACTGCGCCGCATCTTCTGCGAGGCTCCAAGGCCGGTTCCAGATGGCTTCCGCGGAAACTTTCACCTGCCGTTTCCTCTCTGTGGCGTGCCGTTGTCTGTACTATTCCTCTTCACTGCCTGTATCACATGATATTAGATATTTTATGCCCGGTTCGGGCAGTTTGTCAACCCCAAACGCCGCAAAAGCCAGATTGTTCGGCCGACAGGAGACGCACAATCGCTGTCCTGTCACCGGATGGGTGAAGGTCAGGGAACAGGCGCAGAGGGCAGGTGTGTCTTTCAAAACACCGTGCCGCCGTCCGGGAGCAATCGTCAGATTTTCTGTCGCATTCTCGACAACTTGAGATGATGCACAGACACTGCCATTCCCCGCTTCCTGTACCGCATTCGACATACTGCCGTATTTATTATCCCCCACAAGGGACGTTCCCGCGTGGGCAAACTGTACCCGGATCTGATGGTGGCGGCCGGTATGCAGATGGATTTCCACCAAAGACTGTTTCGCTTCCGTTGTCTGTACCGACAGTATCCTGTAATCCAGCGAAGCTTTCTTCGCTCCCGGCGTCTTTCTGTCCACCACCCGGGAGGTGTTGGTCTTGCCATCCCGCAGCAGGAAGTCTGTCAGCTGCCCTTCCACTTTTGGCAACACGCCCCGGGTGACAGCCACGTAGGTTTTCTGCATGTCGGTGCCTGCTGCCTGGGCGCTCAAAGCTGCCGCAGCCTCTTTTGTCCGGGCCAGCACCATGACGCCCTCCACCGGCTGATCCAGTCGATGCACCACACCGATGTACGTGCCTGCGCCCTGTCCTGCCTGCCAGGTACGCAGCAGGCTTTCCAGATCTTTTTCTCCCATTTTCTTTGTCTGAACGGCCAGACCGGCGGGCTTGTACACCACGACGATGGCGTCATCCGCATACAGCAGCAGATTTTTCCCGCGATACATGAGTGGCCGCATCATACCTTAAACCGGTAGCCGACGCCCCAGATCGTCTCGATGTACTGGGGTTTTGCCGTATTGAACTCGATCTTTTCACGGATTTTCTTGATATGCACGGTTACAGTAGCGATGTCGCCGATGGAATCCATGTCCCAGATTTTCTTGAACAGCTCTTCCTTGGTGAATACGTGGTTCGGATTCTGGGCCAGGAAGGTAAGCAGGTCAAACTCCTTGGTGGTGAAGTTCTTTTCCTCGCCGTTGACCCACACCCGGCGGGCGGTCTTGTCGATCTTGATGCCCCGGATCTCGATGATGTCATTTTCCTGGGCGTTGCTGCCGATGAGCCGCTCATACCGGGACAGGTGTGCCTTTACCCGGGCCACCAGCTCACTGGGGCTGAACGGTTTTGTCATATAATCATCCGCGCCAAGACCTAAGCCCCGGATTTTATCAATGTCATCTTTTTTCGCAGAAACCATGATGATGGGCATATTTTTCACTTCCCGCACCCGTTTGCAGATCTCAAAGCCATCCGTGCCGGGAAGCATCAGATCCAGGATCAGCAGATCATAATCCTTCTCCAGCGCCGCTTTCAGGCCGTCATCACCGTTGTTGCAAATAGCTACCTCAAAACCGCTGAGTTCCAGATAGTCCTTCTCCAGATCTGCGATGCTCTCCTCATCCTCTACAATCAAAATTTTACTCATTTGCCGGTACCTCCTGATATTTTCTCAGCACGAAGTACATGGTGGTGCCCTCGCCTTCCCGGCTGTTGGCCCAGATCTTGCCTCCGTGGTCTTCAATAATCTTCTTTACAATGGACAGCCCGATGCCGCTGCCGCCCTTGGACGAGTTGCGGGACGCATCCGCCCGGTAAAAACGGTCGAAAATGTAGGGCACATCCTTCATGGCAATGCCCCTTCCGTCGTCAGACAGCTCCACCTGTATGAAATCGCCCACATCCTTGACTTCAATGCCGATGTGGCCGTTTTCCTTATCCATATATTTTACGGAATTTCCCACGATATTGTCAATGACCCGCTTCAGCTGCTCCGCATCCGCAATGACCATCGTGGCCGGATCCACGTGATTCTGATAAGTAAACGTCATGCCCCGCTCTTCCAGCTCCAGCCCCAGCTCCTCCGCACAGTCGTCAAAATAATCCTTCACGTTGATCTTGCTGAAGGTGTACGGAATCCGGTTCGTGTCGATCTTTGAATAAAAGGTCAGCTCGTTGATGAGCCGGTCCATGTCGTTGGCTTTGTTGTAAATCGTCTTGATGTAGCGATCCATTTTCTCCGGCGTGTCCGCCACGCCGTCCATGATGCCCTCCACGTAGCCTTTTACGGCGGTGATAGGGGTCTTCAGATCGTGGGAAATGTTGCTGATCAGCTCCTTGTTTTCCCGGTCAAACTGAATCTTCTCCTCTGTGGACGCCTTCAGCCGCTGCCGCATTTCCTCGAAATCCGAGCAAAGCTCACTGATCTCGTCCTTTCCCTCGACTTCCAGCCGGAAATCCAGATTGCCCTCCTTGATATTCTGGGTCGCCACCTTCAGCTTGCGCACCGGCGTGATCACACCCCGGTAAATCCAGGCTGTCAGAATACCGCCGGTCATGATCAGGATCAGGAACACCATGAGAATAATGTCAATGGCCAGTGACTGGATCTGCGGAATGGCTTTCTGGGCCGACGTGATCAGGAAAAAGCTGTACTCTTCGCCATCTGTCGTCGTCACATCCACCTGCTTGATCATGGACTGAATATTGCCGCCCAGATAGGTACAGCCGTCCAGATCCGCATCCGCATCCCCGAAATCCGGCAGATATTTCACGATATCCGGCTGATCCATCTGCGGACTGTCATAAATAATGGTATTCCCTTTCCGGACAATGACATAAGAAAGCCGCCGGTTAAGTTCCTCATCCAGCTTCTGAATGGATTCCGCTGTCACCAGCACATCCGGATCTTTCTGCACCTGTGCATTCAACTCCTCATGAATGTTCCTGGTGTAACGCATCATGATCTGGGGGGTGTTGGAAAATGACTCATATGCAGGCAGATCAATGCCAAAATCTTTCTTCATAACCCGCATCTGGTAACGTCCAAAACCCACGGTTACGGCAGTCATCATAAGCATCGGCACAATAGCTATAATCAGAAAGCCTATGATCAGGCGATTTTTCAGTTTCATCTGGCAATCCTTCCTTTACCCTTTGTCTTGCCTTATTATAGCATAGCGGCTTTGCTTCCTCTATAAACTTATGCACATATTTTATGAACTTTTTATAAAACGGCAGCGTCATTCGCCTGGCCTTTGTACAGGTTCCCAAAGCGCTCCCAGTGCACCCGGTCTGCCAGATAACGGTCGTTGGCCGGTTTTTCTTTGGCTGCATAACCAAGTGCCATGATGCCCAGCGGCATCACCCGTTCCGGCAGCGAGAACAAACTTCTCACAGCCGCAACCCGCTCTTCATACGGATAAATGCCCAGCCAGATGCTGCCGATGCCCAGATCTGTTGCCTCCAGCAGCATGTTTTCCATGGCCGCGCTGCAATCCTGCACCCACCATCCCCGGTCTTTGTGGATCTCCCGATCCAGGTTGCCGCACACAACCATACACACCGGCGCGGTTTTTACCGGGAACGCATACTCGCTCACTTCCATGAGCGCTTCTTTTTCTTCTTCGGATCCGCAAACAGCACAAATTCCCATTCGGCGCTGCCGCCTGCGCTGGGTGCCGCCATTCCGGCCCGGAGAATTTTCTCAAGCGCTTCCTCCGGGATCGGCTGATCCAGAAATTTACGGATACTTCTTCGTTTTAAAATTGCGTCCATACAATGCCCTCCTTTTTTAGGTAATCATATGAAAAAATCGCCTGCATGGCAAAAGCCCGCAGGATTTCCCGTCTCCGGTCCTCCCCGCCGCTTCCTGCATGCAAGCGATTACTCGTTTTTCTTATATTATGCCAGATATTTCTTTAACTCGTCAACCTTATCCAGCTTCTCCCACGGAAGATCCAGATCGTTGCGTCCAAAGTGACCGTATGCTGCGGTCTGCTTGTAGATCGGACGTCTCAGGTCAAGCATCTTGATGATACCTGCCGGGCGAAGATCGAACATGCTGCGGATGATCTTCACCAGCTCATCGTCAGCCAGCTTGCCGGTGCCGTAGGTGTCTACCATAACGGAAGTAGGCTGTGCCACACCGATGGCGTAGGACAGCTGGATCTCGCACTTGTCAGCCAGACCTGCTGCAACGATATTTTTTGCCACATAACGGGCTGCGTAAGCTGCGGAACGGTCAACCTTGGTGCAGTCCTTACCGGAGAATGCGCCGCCGCCGTGTCTGCCGTATCCACCATAGGTGTCTACAATGATCTTACGGCCGGTCAGACCGCTGTCGCCGTGAGGGCCGCCGATGACGAAACGTCCTGTCGGGTTGATGAAGAACTTGGTGTTCTCGTCTACCATATCCTGCGGCAGGATCTCATCGAATACATATTTCTTGATATCTGCGTGAATCTGCTCCTGGGTCACATTCTCGTCGTGCTGGGTAGACAGAACAACCGCATCCAGACGGCTGGGCTTGCCGTTTTCATCGTACTCTACCGTTACCTGGGTCTTGCCATCCGGGCGAAGGTAGCTGAGGGTGCCGTTCTTGCGCACCAGGGTCAGCTGTCTTGCCAGCTTGTGTGCCAGTGCGATGGGGTAAGGCATGTACTCCTCGGTCTCATTGGTGGCATAACCGAACATCATACCCTGGTCGCCAGCGCCGATGGCCTCGATCTCGCTGTCGCTCATCTTGTTCTCTTTCGCTTCCAGTGCTTTGTCAACACCCATAGCAATATCGGTGGACTGCTTGTCCAGCGCAGTGATCACGCCGCAGGTATCTGCATCGAAACCGAATTTTGCTCTTGTGTAGCCGATCTCACGGATCGTATCACGAACGATCTTCTGAATATCGATGCTTGCCTTTGTGGTGATCTCACCCATAACCATCACCAGACCGGTGGTTGTGCATGTCTCGCATGCCACACGGCTCATGGGATCCTGCTCCATTAATGCGTCCAGAATTGCGTCAGAAATCTGATCGCAGATTTTATCGGGATGTCCTTCTGTTACTGACTCAGATGTAAATAATCTTCTCTCCATTCCTTTTCCTCCTTCTTATCTTCCGTTATACTCCTGATTGCGCGCCTAACTGCTCACTATGGGCAACGCCAGGCTATTCGAGCTCCTGTTGCTTGCTCGTTACGAGCAGCGCTAGGCTCGAATCCGCTTCGCTTCTTCTCGCTTCTGCGGCTGTCGCCGCATGTCCAGAATCACAAGCACACTGTCTGGTATGCGAGCATCCCATCCAGCATGCTTGCATTCTGTCCGCGCTGCTCGTAGCTCGCAAAAAAATAAGCCCGCATACCGGCGGACTCGATCTCGATAATCAAATCCCCTTATTGTTCGATTACTCGCTCAGGCTGGCACCTTCCATACCGGGGTTGCCGTGACTTCACAGATCCTATGTATCTCCATCACTCTGAATAAAGGAATAATTACTGCAATATTGAATTGTCATATCTCATATCGGTATGACTATACACCGCCGCCCGGTTTTCGTCAAGCATTATTTTGTGATATGACAATTTTTCCCCGATAAGCAACAATTCTTCCCGATTCTGTCCAGTAAAAATGAGCACCTGTCGGCCGCATCCGGCCAGATATTCCAGTAGCTGGGACAGACGCACATCATCCCAGGTGAGGAAGGCATCGTCAAAAACAAGTGGCATCGGTTCCTCTTCCAGCAGCTGTGCTGCCGACAGACGGACCGCCATCCGGATCTGATCTGCGGTTCCGGTGCTGAGCTGTTCCGGCTGATAGATGCGGACACCGTCTGTCACCGTCAGGGAACCATTTCTTGTTCCCGTATTGACCTGAATGCCGAAATATCGTCCACCGGTGATGGCCCGAAGGATCTCCGACGCCTGATCCGTCAGACGGTCTGCCCAGTTGCCGGACAGTTCCGCAGACACCTTGCGGATCCTGTCCCGGGCATCCTCCGCTGCCAACGCCTCCAGCCAGGCCTGCTGCTCCCGGGGCAGCGCCCGATCCAGTTCTCCCAGCTCTTCCAGGCAGTTCTGTCGTTCCTGCCCGGCGTCCAGAAGCTCCTCCTGCAGCTGTGCAATTCTTGCAGAAAGCTCCTGCAAGCCTGTGGTGAGAGATTCCGTCCGATCGCCGGCAGCCATAGACATTCCTGTATTGTCTGGTCTCTCCCCTTCAAACAGTGGAGATTTTTCCTGAAAGTTTCCACTGTTTGAAGGCCTTACCAGATACTTTTCATCCTGCCATCTGTCATTCTGGTTTCTGCCCGCCCGCCATTTATTCACTGCAAATATAATCAGTGAAATAGCGCCTGCAATAATACCTGTCACCGCCAGCGGCAGCTGTCCCTTCCAGAAAAAGAACCCTGCTCCTGCGAAAAATACCAGTGATGCCAACAAAAACAACCACACCCAGCCAGATGTACGTCTTTCCTTTTGCCCTGTGACCTTTCGCTCTTCCCGGGTGTCATGCTCTGCTTTCTGTTTCCTCATATCAGAAGAAGTTCCCGTAACCGATTCTCCGTTGGGTACCTTCCGCTGATATTGCCGTTCCTTCCATGTCCAATCCGCAGACGCAGCATTCTCTTGCGAATGCCACCCGTTCTGCTGCTCCTGCTGTTTCTGCGCCAACTCCCGGCGCTGTGCTTCCATCTGTGCGATTTTCTCCTGTAACAGGCTCTCCCGCTGTTCCACGTAACGGATCTGGCTGTTCAGCTCCTGCTCCCGCTGGTGCCGCTCTTTTTCCAGCCGCCTGCCGTTGGCCCGCGCTGCCCGGCTGCGCTCTTCCAGAAGCTTCACCGCCGTTTCCACATCCGTCTGCTCTTCCTGCACCGTTTCCATATTTAATAAGTAGTTTTCCAGTGATTTCCACAGGTCTGCGGACAGCTCTGTCTGCTGCCTGCTGCTGACCACGTTTTCATAGAGGCCCTCACCTAAGCCCCCCAGCAGCATCTGTAGGTCACCCATGGACACATCCAGCACTTCCCCGTCATCCGTGCAGAACAGTTCCACCTTTTCCTGCCGGTCTGCAAACACCCGATGCAGCCGGAAATTCCGCCCCTGACAGGAAAAACAGAGGCTTCCCTCAGCCTGGGTCTGATTCCAGGGGATCAGTCGATGGTAATCGTCCCTGACCGCATTCCTTCCTCTGCCGCGACGCATCCCGTAAAGCATACAGCGAAGGAAGGAAGCCGCCGTGGACTTCCCCGCTTCGTTGCCGCCGGTGATCAGGTTGATGCCCGGAGACAGTGCGATCTTCTTTTCATGCAGGCAGCCAAAATCCCTGCAGTCCAGTTCCCCTATGATCATATTTCTCCTCCCCGGGCCGTCAGCAGCGCTTCCAGCCCATAGGTACGGCTCAGCTGTTCCGCAGGAGACAGCTCCCGACCTTCATATTCCGCCAGAAAACGGCCGATCAGCTGCCCCTGATACTGCTGGGAAAGGGCTTCCCAGTCCCAGGCCGGGCGGGTATAATCTGTCACATCCGCCACATTTTCCAGTGCCAGCAGGCGATCCACGTTCGGTTCCCACTGGGGATCCCGCTCTCCGGTCAATACGATACGGTACAGATAACCCGAAGCCACCTGCACTTCTCGATCCATTCCCCGGTATCTCTGACTATCCGGCTTCTGCCCGACATAGCCCCCTGCATGCTGCTCTGCATGGATCGGATCCACGGAAAGTAGCCTCTCCTGATCCTGCTGACTGATCGTTGCCTTACCCCCAGTCAAGCGTCTGACCCGATCCTCCAGTTCCAGCCCGGTGGTGGACGCGGTCACCGGAATCTCCACTGACACGTAAGTTCTGCGGGCCACGGGTACAAATTCCACTCGGGTACGATGGTCCCCCGTGCGTGGGTCTATAAAAATCTCGCCCCGGATAAATCCATGCATTCCCACGTCGTTGACCTCTAAAGGCTCCAGCGCCCCCGCGTAAGCCATACAGCTATCCACGAATGCCGCTCCTGTTGTATGCCGCAGATTCTCTGATATTCCAAGTTCACTATACCCTTCTGACCGCATCGTCAGATTACCGGACATCTCAGTGACATTTTCTGCACGCACTCCTGCCTTCATCATCCTGTCACCGGCCATCCCGGCGGCACTTTCTGCACGCGTTCCCGGCGGCATTGTCCTGTTACCAGTCATACTTGTGGAGGCAGACACACCATCGACACCAACAGGCATCAGCTTTCCGCCCCGCCAGATGGCCGGGCGGTGAATATGTCCCATGGCCACATAGTCAAATCCGCCAGACGCGATTTTTCCGTAATCCATGGGAATATGGGACGCATCCCCGCCGTGAGCCATGAGCACATGCACTCCTTCTTTTTCCAGTGGACACACCCGATCATACAGCGCCTCCCGGTACTCCCTTTTCTGATAACTGTGACCGTACACTGTCAGATGGCGGATCCCGCTGCGCCGTGCCGTCTCCTGGGACAGCTCCAGGCTCACCGCTGATAACTTCTCCTGCGAAAAAAAGAACACATTGGGGCTCCAGGAAAACCGCCGGTAAGCGCTTCCCCTCCCCGGCAAAATCATGATTGCCCGCCATAAGGAACACCCGGGTATCCGGGATGAGCGAAAAAAGGTAATCCACTTCCTTCAGCTCCCGTTTTAATGGCTGCCGGTGGAACAGATCGCCGCACACAAACAGACAATCCGGCTGTTCCCGGACTGCCAGGTGGATCATATCCCGAAAAGTGTCCCATATATCCTGTCGGCGCTGCTCACTGTAGGGGCGCCCCCGATCCGGCACCGCCCCCAGATGCACATCCGCAATGTGATAAAATTTCATACCGCGCTCCTCTGCCTGCTGCCGCAGGCTGTTCGTTCGTTGATCGTGCAATTCCCTGCATACCCAAACTCACGAACCCGCGCTCACGCGCTTTACTGTCTGCTGCCGCAGACCGTTCGTTCGTTGATCGTGCAAGAAAAGTAAATGCCGTCTTCGACGGCGCTTCCTTTTCTTTTTCACTCATCATATCATAAAGTCGCCAGAATTTCAAACAAACGTTCGATTTCCGACGACTTTTATTTTCATATAAATATGCGAATGGCGCTCGTGAACTATAATTCTTTTATAATTCTTCCCCGGGCAGCTTCACCTCGAAGCGGATGCCCTCCGAACAGTTTTCCGCGTGGATTTCCCCGCCATGGGCGGTGACAATCTGCTTGGCAATAGCAAGCCCCAGCCCGGCACCTCCGGTTTCGCTGGAACGCGCACTGTCCATGCGGATGAATTTTTCAAAAATCATGGTCAACTGTTTCTCCGGGATGGCAGGCCCCTGATTGACAAAATCAATATACACCCACTGCTGCTGCGACCAGGCACTGATCCGGATGCACGTATCCGGGTAGCTGTAATTGATGGCGTTGCGCAGCAGGTTGTCAAATACCCGGGCCAGCTTGTCCGCATCGCCTGTGACCGTCAGATCCTCGTGGATGTCCACCTCACAGCGCAGGCCCTTTTCCGCCAGCACCGCATAAGCCTCATCCGCGATCTGTTCCAGCATCATGGACACGTTGACCGGATTCTGCTCCAGCACCATATCCTCCAGACTGAAACGGGTGATCTCGAAAAACTCATCCATCAGTTCTTTCAGCCGCACCGCCTTTTCCAGCGAAATATGGGTACATTTTTTGCGCTCCTCCGGCGGCATATTTTCCGACTCATCCAGAATGCTCAGGTACGCAATGATGGACGTCAGCGGCGTTTTCAGATCGTGGGCCAGATACATGAGCAGATCATTTTTCTTCTGCTCGCTCTCCGCGGCCTCCTCTTCCCGCTGCCGGAGCTTGCGTTTGATGCTGTTCATATGCACCTCCAGCGGCTGCAACTCCCGTATGAGATGAATGGGTTCTGTGGAATCGCTGAGGATATTTTCCACGCCCGCGCCGATCTGGTCGATGTATTTCGTCAGACCGTTGAGGGTCAGATAAAAAATCGCAATGAACAGGATGAAAAAGCCGATGACCACGATGAGCAGCTTGTTTTGCTGGAAGATCAGCTGATAAATGCGGATCGCCGTTGGCTCGGATACATGCAGAAAACCCAGCGCCCGCACAAATGCATCGATGAATCCATCCTGCAAAATGCCGTCCACGAAAAACACCAGAATGAACGCGCCCACAAAAATGGTCAGGATCGTGACTTCCATTGTGCGCAGAATGATGGTCCGTTTCAGCGTGCGATAGCTATTTTTCAATCTTATACCCCACTCCCCACACGGTCTTGATGAAATCACTTCTGCCGGTGGTGTCGCTCATTTTCTCCCGCAGATGCCGGATATGCACCATCACCGTATTGTTGCTGTTTTTAAAATATCTTTCGCCCCATACCTGCTCAAAAAGACGCTCAGAGCTGATGACCTGGCCCCGATTTTCACAGAGGATCCACAAGATGTTGAACTCAATGGGCGTCAGTGTCAGTTCTTTTTCATTATAAATGCACTGATGGGTGTCCTTGTTCAGCAAAAGCCCGGCAAAATCGATCACATTGTCCGACTGCCGCCGCTCCTCGCTGTTGTACTGGGTAAACCGACGCAGCTGCGCTTTTACTCGGGCAACCAGCTCCAACGGATTGAAGGGCTTGGCAATATAATCGTCCGCCCCCAGCGTCAGACCGGTGATCTTGTCCAGATACTCGGATTTTGCCGTCAGCATGATCACCGGAAACTTGTACGTTTCACGGATCTTCTGGAGAATGGTGAAACCGTCAATGTCCGGGAGCATCACGTCGAGAATGGCCAGATCCGGTTCTTCTTTTTCCAGAAAAGCCAGCGTATCCTTTCCATTATAAAACTTGTGCACCTCGTAGTCTTCGTTTTTCAGATACAGCTCCACCACATCTGCAATTTCCTTCTCATCATCTACGATGACAATTTTCTCTGCCATGCGCCCTCCTTTCTCACCATTCTCCCCGTTATTTCCTTAGTTTTGGTATTACAGCTCGCAGTTATTGACTGTTCTCGGGAACGGGATCACGTCTCTGATGTTGCCCATGCCGGTCAGATACATGACGCAGCGCTCGAAGCCCAGGCCAAAACCGGAGTGACGCACGGAACCGTATTTCCGCAGATCCAGATAGAAATCATAATCCTCTTCCTTCAGACCCAGCTCCTCCATGCGGGCTTTCAGCTTGCCGTAATCGTCCTCACGCTGGCTGCCGCCGATGATCTCGCCGATGCCCGGCACCAGCAGATCCATAGCTGCCACTGTCTTGTTGTCCTCGTTCATCTTCATATAGAAGGCCTTGATCTCCTTCGGATAATCGGTGACAAATACCGGGCGCTTGTAAATCTTCTCGGTCAGGTAGCGCTCATGCTCGGTCTGCAGGTCACATCCCCAGAATACTTTATACTCAAACTCATCGTTGTGCTGCATGAGAATGTCCACAGCCTCGGTGTAGGTCACATGGCCGAACTCGGAATTCACCACTGTGTTCAGGCGCTCCAGCAGGCCCTTGTCCACAAACTGGTTAAAGAACTGCATTTCCTCCGGCGCATGCTCCATCACATAGCGGATCACGTATTTCAGCATGGATTCCGCCACGATCATGTTGTCCTTCAGGTCGGCAAATGCCAGCTCGGGCTCGATCATCCAGAACTCAGCCGCATGACGGGTGGTGTTGGAATTCTCTGCGCGGAAAGTCGGGCCAAATGTATACACATTGCGGAATGCGCAGGCAAACGTCTCCACGTTCAGCTGGCCGCTGACCGTCAGGTTCGTCTCTTTTCCAAAGAAATCCTGGCTGTAGTCCACCTTGCCGTCCTTGGTCTTCGGCACGTTGTTCAGATCCAGCGTCGTCACCTGGAACATCTCGCCTGCACCCTCGCAGTCACTGCCCGTGATCAGGGGAGTGTGCACGTAAACAAAATCTCTCTCCTGGAAAAATTTGTGGATCGCATAGGCGATGATGGAACGCACGCGGAAAACAGCCTGGAACGTATTTGTTCTCGGGCGGAGATGGCTGATGGTTCTCAGGTACTCAAAGCTGTGGCGCTTCTTCTGCAGCGGATAATCCGGTGTGGACATGCCTTCGATCTCCACCGTGTCTGCCTGGATCTCAAAAGGCTGCTTGGCCTGGGGCGTTGCCACCAGCGTACCGGTGACGATGATCGCGCTTCCCACGTTCAGCTTGGAAACCTGCGCAAAATTGTCCATGGTGTCATGGTATACAATCTGCAGTGGCTCAAAAAAGCTTCCGTCAGACAGGACGATAAATCCAAATGCCTTGGAATCACGGATGCTTCGGATCCATCCGCCCACCTGAATCTGCTTTCCGATATATTCTTCTTTGTTTCTGTAAATCTCTCTTACGGTAATCAGTTCCATTTTCTTTCTCCCTGTTTATAAATTCTCTTCTCGCTCCCGGAAATCCCGGAAGCTTCCCTTTTTCCCTTGCCTCCGGCAGAACCGAAGTGTCACCCCTGATTATAGCGCAGGAAACGCCAGTTTGCAACTTTCTTAGAGAGGGATTTATAAAGATAGCAAATGCTATTTTTATATGATAGGAAAATTCGTCCTACCATATAAAACGCTCCGCGAGGGTGCGCACTCGGCGCCATGAGTAGATGGTTGCTGAAGCAACCGCGCCTCGGCGCGAGAATGTGCCAAGGCACATTCTTTATTTCACGTTATTTGTTTTTTATGTTATACTATGTACAGAGCAGACAAATACAAATATCTTAACCTTCAGAAAGGATGTGTTTTTATGCCATTCCTGCAACGAGAAGATTACACCACGGAAGATATTTACGCATTGCCGGAAGGAACCCGCGCGGAACTCATTGACGGGCAGATTTACTATATGGCACCGCCCTCACGAATACACCAACGAATTTCCACACGGCTGGCCAGTTTGATTGATCATTATATTGACAGCCATCACGGCACCTGCCAGGTTTATGCTGCCCCATTTGCCGTATTTCTGAATGAGGACGACAGAAATTACGTGGAGCCGGATATATCCGTCATCTGTGACACATCCAAACTCACTGATAAGGGCTGCAGCGGTGCGCCTGACTGGATCATTGAAATTGTATCCCCCGGCAGCAAACGCATGGATTATTTCACAAAACTGTTCAAATACCGCACGGCTGGCGTCCGGGAATACTGGATTGTTGATCCTGCCAAAAATCTGATCCTGGTTTATAACTTCGATGCCAGCGATTCCGAGCAATATACCTTCGCAGATACCGTCAAGGCCGGTATCTATGAAGATCTGTACATTGATTTCAGCAGTTTTGAAATATAGGTTTATTTCCCGGCTCGGACAAATTTCGGACAAACCTTGATTTTTGTTTTGTACCATGTTATACTATCGCCTGTTACAAAGCCCACAAAAACAAGGTCTTATCGGGCTTTCGCCGATTCCCGGCGTAGGTCATATACCGGTGGTATATGCCTCCGCGGCATTCGTCAGATATCCATGCAAGCATGGCTGCCTGACTCATTGCTGTGCGAAAATGAATCGAGTGTTCGTGACCTTCCACTCGTAAAACAAAACTAAAGGAGAACTGAATATGAAAGAGAACAAGGTTTTATTCATGAACCAGGCAGCCATGATCGCTGCCATCTACGTGGTGCTCACCATTGTAGGCGCAAGCGTAAGCTTCGGCCCGGTGCAGCTTCGATTTGCAGAAGCGCTGACGATCCTGCCTTATTTTACACCGGCAGCGATCCCCGGCCTGTTTATCGGATGCCTGATCGCCAACACGCTGGGCGGTGCGATCTTACCGGATATTGTGTTCGGCAGTATCGCCACGCTGATCGGTGCCTATGGTTCCTGGTATGTGCGTAAGCACCCCATTCTGGTGCCGCTTCCGCCGATCATTGCCAACACGCTGATCGTTCCGTTTGTACTGAAATACGGCTACGGCGAGCCTTTGAGCATTCCTTTTATGATGCTGACTGTTGGCGCCGGAGAAGTGCTCGGCTGTGGGATCCTGGGATATATTGTTCTGAAGCTGCTGAACGGTTATAAAGATGTGATCTTCCGCGGCGCTTCACAGGCGTAATTTATCGCAAAAGATAGGACGCAATTTTCTATCATAAAATAAAGGACTTCTGTCAGGAATGCCACTCATGGCACCTCGACGGAAGTCCTCTTATTTTTTTTATAATAATCCTTATCTTCGTTTTCCCGTCATCTGCTCTACAACGAGACGAAATACCTTCGTTTTTGGCATAGCCGCCCGTCCAAAAGGGAAATCCTCCTGATGATAGTGTCGCATGAGAATGGCCAGCGCTTCTTCTTTTTCTTCCTCCGGCACCAGTTCCAGTCTGCCGCGGCCGATGACGCTCTCATACTTCATGGTACAGCTCATTTTCTCATCATTCATGAACAGCTCATGGGAGCAGTCCATCTCGAAGCTGGCCCGGGGATCTTTCTCCATGAGTTCATATTTCTTACCTTCCATGGCACCGTGAAAATAGAGGGTCAGCTGCCCGTCCACGTCTTTTTCACCAAAATTCAACGGCAAAATATAAGGATATCCTTCTTCGTCATTCAGCGCCAGGCGGCACACATCGCAGCGGGATATCACATCCAGCAGCTCTGCCCGGTCTTTGATCTCTCTGTCACTTCTTCTCATCGTTTTTTCCTTTCTTCTTTATTTGTAAACAAATCAGCCGCTGCATGTTCAATTTCTCTGCAGCGGCTTTGTTTTTTTCTTTTATCAACCGACTTTTAAACGGAATTTCTGGATTTCTTTTTCACTGGATACTTTTTCCATCATGGCGCCGAGGCTACTTAATTTTTCCTCAAAGCTCTCATAACCGCGCTCGATGTACTCGATATCATCCACGATGGTGATGCCTTCCGCTGCCAGTCCAGCGATGACCAGTGCTGCGCCTGCACGCAGATCCGGTGCGCTGACATGGGCCCCAGTGTATTTGCTCACACCATTGATGATGGCGGTGTTGCCCTCTACCTTGATGTTGGCGCCCATGCGTGAAAGCTCGTCCACATATTTAAAACGATTTTCGAAAATGCTCTCCGTCACGATACTGGTTCCCTCGGACAGTGCCAGTGCCACCGCGATCTGCGGCTGCATGTCTGTAGGGAAGCCCGGGTAAGGCAGCGTCTTCACGTGGGTATGGTGCAGTCCCTTGGAGGATACGACACGTACCGCATCGTCAAACTCTTCTACCTCACAGCCAATCTCGATAAGCTTCGCTGTGGTTGCTTCCAGATGCTTGGGGATGACATTTTTTACCATCACATCGCCCTGGGTTGCCGCTGCCGCAAACATGAAGGTACCGGCCTCGATCTGATCGGGGATGATGGAATACTCCGTCTGATGGAGCTTTGGCACACCCTGGATACGGATCACATCGGTGCCTGCGCCCTTGATGTTGGCGCCCATGCTGTTCAGGAAGTTGGCCACATCTACCACGTGGGGCTCTTTGGCTGCATTTTCCAGAATGGTGTTGCCTGCTGCCAGGGAAGCGGCCATCATGATATTGATGGTAGCGCCCACAGAAACAACGTCCAGATAAATATGGCTGCCGTGCAGGTTCTGTGCCTCTGCAATAACAAAGCCATGCTCGATCTTCACGTCTGCGCCCAGTGCCCGGAATCCTTTCAGATGCTGGTCAATGGGACGGCTGCCGATGTTGCATCCGCCCGGAAGCGGCACCTCGGCCTTCTTGTATTTACCAAGCAGAGCGCCCAGCAGATAATAGGAAGCTCTGATCTTCTTGATGTATTCATTGTCCACGTTCAGCGCGTCAATGGCGGAGCCGTTGATCTCCACAGTGTGGCGATCCTTGCGGTCTACCCGCGCACCAATGCCTTCGATGGCCTGAAGCAGGACGTTGGTATCTCTTACATCCGGTATATTTTCAACCAATACGGTCTCATCTGTCATAATTGCTGCTGCCAGAATGGCAAGTGCGGCATTCTTGGCACCGCCGATCTCTACTTCGCCGACCAGGGGGTTGCCGCCTTTAATTACGTATTGTTCCATATCACACCTCGAACTCTGTTGTTGCATATTCTATCATAAACCCGCGCAGGCATGGGAAACACCTGCTATGTCATTTTTTTAACTTATTTATGTTCCCTATATTATACCACATCATCACCATTTGTAAATACTGGTGCGCGCCATTCGCAAAATCGCGCTGCACTGGTTAGTTCAAATACTTGAGTGGATTGACCTGGGAGCCGTTGACCAGTATTTCAAAATGGATATGCGGTCCGGTACTTCTTCCCGTATTGCCGCTGAGAGCGATCTTGTCTCCCTGCTTGACGGATTTTCCGGACGAAACAAGGATTTTGCTCAAATGTGCATAACGGGTCTGTTTGCCGTCGGGATGACGGATGGTGATGCAATAGCCGTAGCCGTTGGACCAGCCAGCACTGACAACGGTGCCGCCGCAGGATGCCTTTACTGCGGTTCCCACAGAGCATGCCCAGTCTACACCTTTGTGCATTCTGCCCCAGCGTTTTCCAAATCCGGAGCTGTAACGGCCGCCGGAAATGGGCTTGATATAGGTAGGCGGTGCCTGGGTACCACGCTCAATGATCTTGGGCTTTGCCTCTGTCACAATGGTCTGGGCAATGATTTCCCGCCCGGTCTCATTTCCATTTTTGTATGTCACAAGAGCAGTGACCTTCCGATGTCCCGTAGAAGCTTCCTGGGTCACCACTTCCTTGGTGGTGTACCAGCTGTCGTTGTCCACGTACTGCACCGGCTCTTCGTAGTCTTCCTCATAGGAAACTTCTTCCTGGGTTACCACAGAGAGCTCCGGCTCGGGCGTGGTGACGGTGATCTCGTCGCCGATCTGCAGCACGGTGTCCTCGTCCAGGTCAGGATTGATCTCCAGCAACTTTGCCACCGTCATGTCATTTTTCTCTGCCACAACGGAAAGACAGTCGCCGGAAGTCACCTCGTAGGTCTGGTTCTCTTCTTTTTCTTTTGTCACATCTTCAATGGCCTGCTCCAGCGTGGAAATGCTGTCCGCAGACACATAAGACTCCGCGATCTCGATATTTTCCACAAATGCCAGGTTTTTCAGGCCGTCGCCTTCCCCAGTGGATTCGGGAAGATTTTCCGTATCAGCAGCGGCTTCTTCCTCTGCACCGGCATCTTCTCCCTCTCCCGCAGCTGCCAGTAATTCCTGCGCCTGGCCGTCATCTGCCGATGCCACACCGGCAATATCGGAACTTTCCTCGGTTTTCACAATCTGGGTTGTGAGGCTGGTCAGTTCCTTGGAAGTGTCGGCCACCAGCTGTACGGAATACTGATTATCCGTATCGTAAGGGCTCTTCACCGCATCCAGCAGCTCCACCACTTCGTTTTTATCCTGAAGGTTTACAATATAATCGTTGATTTTCACCGTGTAGGCTTTGTCCACCGTGCCCACAATGGTATCTTCCAGCGCCTGCTTCATGTTGTTCTGCAGGTCTTCTTCCTTGGAGGGAAGCTTCACCAGCGTCTCCACCTTGCGGATGTCACAGTCCGCCTCCATGAGCACCATGAAGTCCGCGTTGGAAACCACCTCTCTGCGCACCTGCAGGTAGGTGTCACGGCCAGTACTGGGATCTTCCACCTTACCCACCAGCGTGTTGTTGACGTACACCGCATACAGTTCTCTTCCGCCGATGATGCCCAGCGCGTGCAGGCCAAACCCGCCGCCGCCCAGTACCACCACTGCCAGAGATGCCGCGATCACTGCCGGTTTCCAGTTCTTTCTGCGCCTTCTGTGTTTTCTGGAAGAGGATGTGCGTTTGCCGGAAGACTTTTTCTTTTTCCCGGTGGCAGATTTGGAGCTGACGGATTTCAACTGCCCGGACTTTTTCCTGTCGGTCTTTCCTGTGCCAGACTTATCACTGACAGATTTTCTGCCGGACTTGGCGGACGCCTTTTTCTTCTTCACAGGGGCTGCTTCTGCTGCTGTGTCTTCTGTTATCTCTGCCTCGTCAAAATCAGCCATATCCTCTGTCTGATAGGGTATGGTATCAGCCTTCTTCTCTTCCATCCGGCTGGATCTTTTCGCTGCCTTCGTCCTGGATGCCCGGACAGCTTCCTGCACGGCATCCGTATCCATCATGGCCGTTTGCTGCTTGCTGATCTCCTCGGACTGTACCACTGCTTTTCTGGGCCGCCGGGGGATGTCCTCATCCTCTTCTTCGGTCTGCTGCGTTGCTGCATATCGCGGCTCTGTAAAAATTCTGCCTGCTGTCTGTTCCTGACGAGATCCTGTAAAGATTCCGTCTGCTGCCTGCTCCTGACGAGATTCCTCCAGGGTTTCATCTGCTGCCCGCTTCTGCCGCTTTCCAGCAGACGCAAAAACAGCTCCGGAAGCTTTCCCGCTCCCGAAGTCCTCGTGATTTTCGTTTTCTTCTATATTATTATGTGTATTTGCATCAAATTCTTCTGTCAGTTCTTCCCTGCTGTCCGTCTGCTCATCTGCAAAAATAAAATCCGGCAGATCCCGCTCGAAGGCTTCCATCTCCTCGTAGTACTTGCGGCGGGCCTCCCGACGCGCCTCGATCTCCTCCTGGGAGCGAACCTGTCTGCCTGAATTGTTACTTTTTCTTTTCATAAACACACCCGGTCGTAATATATTTGTAATAATTATACTAGCAGTTCTCCTATCATTTGTAAAGTTTTTTCTTTACAAAACTCTGCTCGTTTCTTCCGAACACGATTGCCAACCTGGTCGCAGCAAAAATGAACACCGGCAGCTCTGTCACAAACAACCTTATTCAAGCATCCAAAAGTGGTCAGAAAATCGAACGTGATAATACCTGCTACCCCTGTCTTCTCTGTCGGAATGCCTCGTACATGAGCAACGCGGACGCCACACCCGCATTGAGGGATTCCACCTGGCCCTCCATGGGAATGCGAATGTACTGATCAGCCAGCGCCGCCGTCTCCTCCGTCAGGCCGTTTCCCTCGTTTCCGATGAGAAAAGCACAGCCTCTGTGATAATCCGGCTCATCATAGGCACAGCTGCCCTGCAAATGGGCCGCAAATACCGGGATCCCGGCTTTTTTCAGCTTTGCGATCCCCGCTGCCAGATCTTCGGTATAACAAAAAGGCACACGGTACACGGAACCCATGGTGGAGCGGATAGTCTTGGGATTGTAGATGTCCACACAGCCCCGGTTCATGAGCACACCGGAGATCCCGGCGCCCTCGCCCGCCCGCAGAATGGTGCCCAGATTGCCGGGATCCTGCAGATTTTCCAGCACCATGACGCAGGGAGATGGTTTCTGTAAAAGATCGTCCAGTCCGTAGCGGTACTGCCGCACAAGACAGAGGACACCCTGGGGCGTCTTGGTATCCGACAAAGCAGCAAACACCCGGTCTGACACCAGCTCCAGCCGGTCTTTTCCACACTGGGCCAGTTTTTCTTCCAATACCCGAGCGTGTGCCTCATTCTGAGAAAAGCTTTCGGAGGCATAAATTTTCTCGATCCGGTCCGCCGGGGCCTCCCGAAACATGCGGATGCCCTCCGTCACAAACAGGCCGCTCTCCCGTCTCGCTTTTCCCTTCGTATTGATCTGAATAATTTCTTTTACCTGACTGTTGGATGTACTCGTTATCATCGTCATTTCCTATTCTCTCTCTTTATCACGTTTCACAGCTGGTCATCGTGTTTTACAACAAACACCATTTTCCGCTCTGCCGTCAATGATCGATCTTATTTTCAGCAAAAGGGGCAGTTCCCGTCTCTCGCCCATGAAACTGCCCTTTACGCTTCCTATTATTTATCTACATATACAGATTACCCGAATTGCTCCGTGCTGCGCACTCCCGTAATCTTACACCGACAGGGTTCTGCTGACCTCGAACTCGTAAGCCGAGATGTCCTTCTTCATGGCCAGCGCCTCATCAATATCATAATCCACAAATGCACCGTTCTTGTATGCCACCACGCGGTTACTCTTGCCTTCACACAAAAGATCCACCGCATAAGCGCCCATCATGGATGCGTATACCCGGTCTCTGCAGGTGGGGCTGCCGCCGCGCTGCATGTGGCCCAGGATCGTTGCTCTCGTCTCCACACCTGTGGCTGCCTCGATGCGTTTCGCCATACTGGCGGAGTGGCCGATACCCTCTGCGTTGACGATGATATGATGCTTCTTGCCTTTTTTCCGGTTGTTGATGATATTGTCAATGAGCTTCTGCTCATCGTAATCGTATCGCTCGGGAAGGAGAATATCCTCCGCGCCGTTGGCAATGCCGCACCAGAGCGCCAGATATCCGGCATTTCTTCCCATAACCTCGATGATGCTGCACCGCTCATGGGAGGTGGAGGTGTCGCGCACCTTGTCAATGGCCTCCATGGCCGTATTCACTGCCGTGTCAAATCCAATGGTATAATCGGTGCAGGCGATGTCCAGGTCAATGGTTCCCGGAATGCCCACCGTATTGATGCCCAGAGCGGCCAGCTTCTGTGCGCCCCTGAAAGATCCGTCTCCGCCGATAACGATAAGCCCGTCGATACCGTGCTTCCTGCAGATCTCTGCGCCTTCCTTCTGCCCCTCCGGGGTAACAAATTCCTTACATCTTGCGGTATAAAGAACGGTTCCGCCCCGCTGGATGATATCGGAAACCGATGTCACATCCATATCCACAATCTCCTCATTGAGAAGACCATTATAGCCCTTCTTAATGCCTTTCACCTTCCGGCCACTGATAATCGCCCGGCGAACCACTGCCCGAATGGCAGCATTCATCCCCGGCGCATCTCCGCCGCTGGTCAGGACACCTATTGTATGGATTTCCTTTGCCATAACTCTTCCTCCTGTCCCTGTTTATCTGTACCCAATACTCCTAATCCCATCTTATTTTAAAGCATCCGCCCTGTATTTTCAATGCCTTTCTCCACAAGTTTCACATTCTCTCTGCCAAAAATTGACACCAGCTGTTCGATGAGCCCATCATCCGCAGACACGCTGTCAGAAGGCGGCAGACGCTTCATGGCTTTTGGATTCTCCACGTAAATCACCACACTGTCCTGCCCGTCGGACTGGCGCAGAATGGGCATCAGTTCAGCTGCCTTTTCCTGATAGGCTGCCGGATCCGGGAACTTGATCCAAAGCTCTTTTCTGGCCTCGTCAAAGGGCACGATTTTCTCGCAGATGAGCTTGCTGGCCTTCTCCTCCTCGCCGGACACCCGTCCCACCACAAAAATCTTGGCATCCTCCGTGAGCAGCGGGGCGTTTTTCTCATAATCCCGGGGAAAAACGATGACCTCCACCGTTCCCACCAGATCCTCGATGGTGAGAAATGCCATCACCTGGTTGTTTTTCGTATATTTGATCGTTTTTTCCGCGAGCATGCCGCCAATGACCGCCCGGGCGCCGTCGTGTACCTTGGCCGCATGTACCTCGTCGTCCCACTGGAAATCCGCCGTCACCGCCGTGATGCTCTTTCTCCAGCGCTCCTCATATTTTTCCAGCGGATGGCCGCTGACATAAATGCCCAGCACTTCTTTTTCAAAAGCAAGCATCGTTTCCTTATCATACTCGCCCACGTTGGGCATGGGAATGTCGAAATCCTTTTTCTCCTCTTCCCCCACAAAATCAAACAGGCTCATCTGGCCGGTCATGGAATATTTTTTCTCCTGATTGACCTGATCCATGATCTGCACGTACACCATCATCAGCTGCCGTCTTGTACCGCCCATGTTGTCCAGGGCGCCGGCTTTGATGAAGTTTTCGATGGTACGCTTGTTGACCTCCTTGCTGGTCAGACGGCTGATGAAATCCTTCAGATCCTTGTAGGGACCGTTTTCCTGGCGTTCCTTTACCAGCGCTGCAATGACCGGGCGGCCGATGCTCTTGATGGCCGTCAGACCGTAGCGGATGTTCTGCCCGGAAACGGAAAAACCGCCCTCGCCCTCGTTGATGTCCGGGGGCAGGATCTGAATACCCATCTGCCGGCAGGTCAGAATATATTCGGAAACTTTTCCCGGGTTATCAATGACCGACGTCATGAGCGCCGCCATAAATTCCACCGGATAGTAGTATTTTAACCAGGCTGTCTGATAAGATACCACCGCATAGGCCGCCGCATGGGATTTGTTGAAGGCATATTTTGCGAAATCGATCATTTCGTCGTAAATCTTGTTGGCCACCTGCTCGGAAATGCCTCGGGCGATACAGCCGGGCACCCCCTCCTCCGGGTTGCCGTACACGAAATTGCGGCGCTCCTTTTCCATGACAGCCGCTTTTTTCTTGGACATGGCACGGCGCACCAGATCGCTTCGGCCCAGCGTATACCCGGCCAGCTTCTGCACGATCTGCATGACCTGCTCCTGGTAAACGATACAGCCGTAGGTGGGTTTCAGGATGGATTCCAGCTCCGGGCAGTCGTAGGTGATCGTCTCGGGATGATTTTTGCCCCGGATGTACTGGGGGATGAAATCCATGGGGCCCGGACGGTACAGGGAAATGCCGGCGATGATGTCCTCCAGGCTCTGGGGCTTCAACTCCTTCATGAAGTTTTTCATGCCCGTACTTTCCAGCTGGAACACGCCGTCGGTCTTGCCGGTGCCCAGGGAATCCAGTACCGCTTTATCGTCAAAATCAATGTGATCGATGTCGATGTGTTTTCCACTGCTTTTCTCCGCCATGCGCACCGCGTTCTGGATCACCGTCAGGGTGCGAAGGCCCAGGAAATCCATTTTCAAAAGGCCCAGTTCTTCCAGCGTCGTCATGGTAAACTGGGTGGTGATGGAACCGTCGGATGCCCGGGACAGGGGCACGTAATCGTCCACTTCCTTCTGGCTGATGACCACGCCCGCCGCATGCATGGACGTGTGCCGGGGCAGCCCCTCCAGCCGCTTGGACATGTCGATGAGGTTCTTCACCCGCTCGTCAGTCTGGTATATCTTGCGCAGCTCGGGATTTTCCACCAGCGCCTTGTCTATGGTGATGTTCAGCTCGTTGGGCACCATTTTTGCAATGGAATCCACGAAGGAATAGGGCAGATCCATGACTCGGCCCACGTCCCGGATGACACCCTTGGCCGCCAGCGTACCGAAGGTGACGATCTGCACCACCCGGTCTTTGCCGTATTTGCGCACCACATAGTCGATGACCTCCTGCCGCCGTTCGAAGCAGAAATCCACGTCAATATCTGGCATGGACACCCGCTCCGGATTCAGGAAACGCTCAAACAGCAGCTGATACCGCACCGGATCAATGTTCGTGATGCCCAGGGCATAGGAAACGATGCTGCCTGCCGCCGATCCACGGCCTGGGCCCACCATGATGTCCTGGCTTCTGGCATAATTGATGAAATCCCATACAATCAGGAAATAATCCACGTAACCCATTTTCTGGATGATGGACAACTCGTAGTCCAGCTGTTTGCGCAAGGTTCCGTCGTCGTCCGGGTAACGCCTTGCAAATCCCTCATCACACAGTTTATTCAGGTATTCCCAGGACGTATACCCGTCGGGCACGTCGTACCGGGGCAACTTCGTCACGCCGAACTCGATCTCCACATGACAGCGCTCTGCAATCTTATGAGTATTGGCAATGGCCTCTTTGGCATAGGGGAACAGCCGCTCCATCTCCTCCGGGGATTTCAGGTAATACTGACCGCCCTCGTAGCGCATCCGGTCCTCGTCCGCCAGCTTCTTGCCCGTCTGCAGGCAGAGCAGAATGTCGTGGGGCACCGCATCCTCCTCGTAGGTGTAGTGCACATCGTTGGTCACCACCAGCGGAATGCCCGTCTCCTGGCTCATGCGCAGCAGCTGCTGGTTCACCGTCTGCTGCTGGGGAATGCCGTGATCCTGCAGCTCCAGGAAGTAATTGTTTTCCCCGAAAATATCCCGGTACTCCAGCGCCCGCTTCTTCGCCTCATCGTATAAATTTTTCTGAATGTAACGGGGCACCTCTCCGGCCAGGCAGGCGCTCAAAGCGATGATACCCTCGTGGTATTTTTTCAAAAGCTCCTTGTCCACCCTCGGACGGTAATAATAGCCCTCCACGAAGCCCTTGGACACAATTTTCATCAGGTTGGCATAGCCTGTGTTGTTCTCCGCCAGCAGCACCAGATGATAATACCGGTCCTCACCGCCGCCAACCTCACGGTCAAACCGGGAATTGGGCGCCACATACACCTCACAGCCCAGGATCGGATTGATGCCCGCCTCCCTGGCCGCCCGGTAAAAATCAATGACGCCGAACATGACGCCATGGTCGGTGATGGCACAGCTGTCCATGCCCAGCTCCTTTACCCGCTGAATGCACTCTTTGATCTTATTCGAACCGTCCAGCAGGCTGTACTCCGTGTGGACATGCAGATGTGTAAATTCCATGGCGATCCTCCCTGTTTTTTCTGTCGTATTTTATAGTATAACATCTTTTTGTATGTGAAAAAAGGTCTGATGCAAAAAGAAAAGTCCCCGTCCGGCATTCTCTGCCAGCGGAGACTTCTCTCATCTCATTTCTATTTCTGTCAAACGATTAGTTACCGCTCATCATGAAGTCGATCAGCTTCTCTACGTCGCCCTCATCATAAGCTTTCAGCTCCAGCTCCGGAATGTACGCCTGATTGGAAAAAATATTTGCCAGGGAAACATACTGGCATAATTTGGATTTCAGGTTTAATACATCGCCCTCACTGGTGATCAGCTCTACTTTGCCCTTGCAGCTGTCAATTACTTTAAAAAATCCGTCTACGTTTGTAATGTTCTGAATCTTCATACCCAATTCCTCCTCATAATCTTCTGTACTCTTCTCATTTCTTGCTTTTCGCCTTGATTATAGCATGGAACTGTTAAAAATCAAACGATTTTTGATGTTTTTTTGAAGTTTGTGAAAAACAGCAGAAAAGCCCCGAAAAAACGGGGCTTTTGGGGATTCTTTTCTATTTTTCCGCAATGGCTTCGATTTCGATGAGCACATCTTTGGGCAATCTTGCCACTTCTACACAGGATCTTGCCGGGAAAACGCCCTGGAAGTATCTGGCATAGATCTCATTGATCTTTCCAAAGTCGTCCATGTTCTTGATAAATACGGTGGTTTTCACGGTTTTCTCTGTGGAAGTGCCTGCTGCCTTCAGAAGCTCTGTCAGGTTGGCAAATGCCTGCTCTGCCTGTGCCTCCACACCGGAAGGGATCTCCCCTGTGGCCGGAACCACCGGGATCACGCCGGAGGTGAAGATCAGATTGCCGATCTCAATGGCCTGGGAATAGGGGCCGATGGCTGCCGGTGCCTTGTCTGTGCTGATTGCTTTTTTTGTCATAACGATGATTCTCCTTTCACATTCTGTAACCATTCTTCTATTATGATATCTGGTATTCGCTGCTGCCACGTCTCATCCTGTCCGTATGTGAACCGATGCAGACCACTTTCGTCACGGATATTATTGTCCATCCCGGACAAATTTGCGTTGTCTGAAATCGGTTCTCATTTCACTTTCATAATTCGATTCTCGGTGATGACGATCTTCTTCTCCTTCAGAAGCCGTCCCACCGCCCGCTTGAAGGCATTTTTGCTCAAACCAAATTCCCGGTCGATGACCTCCGGGGATACTTTGTCATTAAAAGGCAGGACACCCTCGAACTCGTTGATCACCTGCATGACCAGCTCTGCATCCTTGTCCATCTGTAAGTAGCTTTTCTCCCGGATACTTAAGTTCAGCTTGCCGTCTTCCTTCACCTCTGTGACCCGGGCCTCCACCTCTTTGCCCACCGGCAGCTCGCCGAAGCACTCCCTTCTGGGGATCAGGGCAGAGTAGCAGTTGTCCACAGCCACGAACACACCGAACTCCTTGCTCGTCTCATAGATAGTGCCTTTTACATGATCGTCCTTCTTGTAAGGCGAATCCGTCCGCAGATAAGGATACACGTTCATGGTGGCACACAGCCGCTCACTCTTGTCGATGTAGAGCGCCACTAGGCATGTCTCGCCCTTGCGCACCCGTCTCGTCTGCTCCCGGAAGGGCAGGAACAGATCCTTCTCCAGGCCCCAGTCCAGGAATGCACCGATCTTGCCGATCTCGGCAACGGTCAGCTCCGCCAGGCCGCCCAGCGTCACCTTGGGTTCTCTGGTGGTGGCAATGAGCCGGTCTCTGGAATCCTTGTAAAGGAACACGTCCAGCGTATCGCCCACCTTCGTTCCCTCCGGCACCTGCTTGCCCGGCAGCAGCACCCGCTCCTCCGGGTTGTCCTCCAGGCCCAGATAAATGCCGAACTCTACTTTTTTAATGACTGTCAGTGTCTGTACTTCTCCTAATTTTAACATGTCTTTCCGTCCTTTCTATGCCTCCTGCGGGGAAAATTCCACCACCGCGTAGGGCTTCTTCTCTTCGTTGCACAGGCCAACGGTGTAGATCCCGTTCTCCTCCTTAGTATAAGGAATGATCACATCCCCCAGTCTGGCGGAAATCTTATATTCCGCCCGCATCTGCCCCACCGTATAATCCGCAGGCAGATAATCCATGGCCATGATCACATACTGGCCGTTGTTTACGTGCTGATTTGTGTCGATCTGGTGCTTCTGCACGACGATCCCCTCCTGGGGCGTCATGTCCTCCGGCATGGGCAGCTTCCGGCTGGCATAATCCATGGGCAGCCTTTCCTCCTTGGTATAGCCCTGCAGCTGCTCCGGCGTGATGCGGATGGGCCGTCCGGTGTTCACATCCATGAAGATCCACAGGGAATTGGCCCAGGCGATCATCTCCCCGGCCGCATCCTTCATGGCGTAATTACGCATGCCGTAAAAACCTTTGAAATCGTAGGCCCAGGTACCTGTCTCAATCTCCTCCAGGAGCTTCGGGAACCGTTTGATGACGATCTGCCAGGAAGAAAGAATCCACGCCTGTCCCTTCGGCCCCATGTATTCGATGCCCAATCCCAGATCTTCTGAATGAAATGTACTGCAATCCTGAAAATAATTGATCAGGCCACCCAGAGAAAGCTTCTGGTCACTGCCCACTTCACTGTAACGCACTCTGCTCTTAAAGCTGTACATCCTGTTCCTTCCTTTCCTTCTCTAGCCATAGCAATAGCAGGAACCCATCCCGCACAGTCCCGGCGCATCTTTCTTTCCCTTGGCCGGTGCTTGTTTAGTAACAACAAAGGCTGCCCCAGGAATCTGAGACAGCCTCTTCTGCAAACTGGGCTACAAGGATTCGAACCTTGAAATGACGGAGTCAGAGTCCGTTGCCTTACCATTTGGCGATAGCCCATCGCTTACCAACAAAGAGAATTATACAGGATGTTTCAGGAAAATGCAAGCCTTTTTTACAAAAATTTTTAATTTTATTTTCCTTTTATTTTTATTTACTCTATTTAGGTAAGTTCTCCTTGCCTAAATTGAACTTCCACTTTATGATACTCTTATTACACACTTTTCTCTCTTCTATGGGAATATCGTGTTATATCCGCACATGTGAGGAACCAAATCATAATATATGTTCACTTTTGTGCGCAGTCAATCGCAATCTGCGTTTTCGGGAGGTTTTATTTTGCAGCTGTCTTTTCTATATAAGAAAAAATATTCCTGGCGGGATATGGGCATCAGCACCGTGACCGCCATTCTGGCCAGCGCCTTTCTGGCTTTCGGCATGTATCACGTACACTCGATTTCCAGGATCACCGAGGGCGGGGTACTGGGCGCAACCCTGCTGCTGGAGCATTGGTTCCACATTTCCCCGTCTATTTCCAACTTTGTCATGAATGCCATCTGCTACGTGATGGGCTGGCGGCTGTTCGGCAAGTGGTTCATCTTCTGCTCTGCCGTGGCGTCCACCAGCTTCTCCGTGACCTATGGCATCTGTGAGCAGTTTCCGCCTCTGTGGCCCCAGATCGCCCAGCATCCCCTCATCGCTTCGCTGGTGGGTGCCTGCTTTGTGGGCATCGGTGCCGGACTGTGCGTGCGGGTGGGCGGCGCCGCCGGGGGAGATGACGCCCTGGCCATGAGCCTCTCCCACCTGACCCACTGGAAGATCCAGACGGTCTACCTGCTGACGGATTTCGTTGTACTGGTGCTGTCCTTAAGCTATATCCCCTTTCAGCGCATCATTTACTCCATCCTGACAGTGCTGCTGTCCGGCCAGATCATCGGGCTCATCCAGCGGCTGCCGCTGCCGTTGCCTGCCATGTTGGATTCAGCAGCGGACAAACGTCCGCACAATGCTGACACGAACTGAATCTGTCCGTGTGCATCAGGGACAC
Organism: Oscillospiraceae bacterium NTUH-002-81; assembly: GCA_032620915.1. NCBI lineage: Bacteria > Bacillati > Bacillota > Clostridia > Eubacteriales > Oscillospiraceae > Oscillospiraceae bacterium NTUH-002-81. The sequence continues at coordinate 640,188 of CP136052.1, read as the reverse complement.
CTTTTTGTAAACAGCGCGTTCAGGCTGTATTTTTTAGTTACCGTTCATTTGTATGTTCTTGTGGACAGATTTCATTCTTGCACGAAAATTTGAATATATAAACAGTAACTTTTTACTGTCATTACACCTGTATATTTACAGGAAAACCTTGCTTATTTGCGCCAGTTGTGGTATTTTATAAGTTATACTTCAAAGATAGACCCAGACAAAAATGAGTATTAGGAAATGAAAACATTATTACTATGAAAGAGAGCGTATTGTAATTATGAGTACAATGAACCTGACTCTGCTGACGGATCTTTATGAACTGACCATGATGCAGGGTTACTTCGAGAGCAAGAAGAACGAAACCGTTATTTTCGATGCCTTTTACCGCGTCAATCCGTGCGGCAACGGCTTTGCCCTGTCTGCCGGCTTGGATCAGGTCATCGATTATATCAAGAATCTTCGCTTTGATGAGGAGGACATCGCTTACCTGCGGAGTCTGCACTGTTTCACCGATGATTTTCTCGATTATCTGGCGAATTTCCATTTCAGCGGTGACATTTACGCCATTCCCGAAGGAACGGTCATGTTCCCCCGGGAGCCCATGATCAAGGTTATCGCGCCCATCATGGAGGCACAGCTGGTGGAAACCGCCATCCTGAACATCATCAACCACCAGAGCCTGATCGCCACCAAGACGGCCCGCGTCGTTTACGCAGCCAAGGGGGACGGCATCATGGAGTTCGGCCTGCGCCGTGCCCAGGGCCCTGACGCCGGTATTTACGGTGCCCGCGCAGCCATGATCGGCGGATGCATCGGCACCTCCAACGTGCTGACCGGCCAGCTTTTCAACGTACCGGTCAAGGGAACCCATGCCCACAGCTGGATCATGAGCTTCCCCGATGAATATACCGCATTCAAGACCTATTCTAAGCTGTATCCCGATGCCTGCATTTTGCTGGTGGACACCTACGACACACTGAAAAAAGGCGTGCCTGCTGCCATCCGCGTTTTCAAGGAAATGCGGGAAGAAGGCAACCCGATGAAGTTCTACGGCATCCGTCTGGACAGCGGTGACCTGGCTTACCTGTCCAAGAAAGCCAGAAAGATGCTGGATGATGCCGGATTCCCGGATGCTATCATCTCTGCCTCCAGCGATCTGGACGAGAACCTGATCGACAGCCTGAAGGCCCAGGGCGCAGCCATCACCTCCTGGGGTGTGGGAACGAACCTGATCACCTCCAAGGACTGCCCCGCATTCGGCGGTGTATACAAGCTGGCTGCCATCCGTCAGCCCGACGGCAGCTTCCTGCCGAAGATCAAGCTTTCCGAAAACACCGAGAAGGTCACCAACCCCGGCAACAAGAAGATCATCCGTATTTATGAAAAGGATTCCCACAAGATCAAGGCCGACCTGATCACCCTGGTGGAGGAGACCTTCGATCCTGAACAGGATCTGACCATCTTCGATCCCATCGAGACGTGGAAGAAGACCACCCTGAAGGGCGGCACCTATGAGATGCGGGAGATCATGGTTCCCGTATTCAAGGACGGCGTCTGTGTGTACGAATCTCCGGCAGTGATGGATATCCGGCAGTACGCCATCGAGGAACAGAACACCCTGTGGGATGAGTCCCGCCGACTCATCAACCCGCATCAGGTATATGTAGACCTGTCAGACAAGCTGTACGCCATGAAAAAACAGCTCATCCAGGACTACTCCATGAAGATCTATAAATAAAATTTAAAAAAGCGCCGCATCTGAGCAGATTTTTCTGTCCAGATGCGGCGTTTTTATGATCACTGCTCCATCTGTTTTCCCAGGAACCCGGCGGCAGAAATGGCCAGCTTCTGTTCCGTCTCTCCCAGCAGCTGCTTGGGTTCCCTGCTTAAGATCACCACCGCGCCGATGGCATCCCCCTCACAGAGAATGGGGCTCACGGCTTCGCCGGTAAAATCCTCCCGGTCGTTGTCTGTGATCTGAATATATTTATACTCCTTATTGTCCACCAGAATATTTTCCCGGTCCTCGATGACCGTCTCCAGCTGGCGGCTAATATTTTTGCCCAGCAGTTCTTTTCGGGAGCCGCCGGACACGGCAATGACCTGATCCCGGTCACAGACACACACCGTCAGCCCCGTGGTCTGGGCCAGTGACTCCGCATACTGCCCTGCGAAAGCCCCCAGCTCCCCGATGGGCGAATATTTTTTCAGGATGATCTCGCCCTCCCGGTCGGTAAAAATCTCCAGCGGCGTGCCCTCCCGGATCCGCAGCGTCCTTCGTATTTCCTTCGGAATGACCACCCTTCCCAGGTCGTCAATCCTTCTTACAATTCCCGTAGCTTTCATATAAAAATTCCTCCTGCATCTTACATACTTTCCATAATTTGTGCTGTATGGGTAGTATGCGGAAAACAGGAGGAATTATGCATTTATTCCTGTAAGAGCCAATCTGCTATATCGTAAATTTCTATTCCCTCATGGCTATACTTCGGATGTCTGGTTCTGGCAATGATCATTTTCGGATAAGCGTCCCGAATCTGAAGCAGTGGGGATACTTCCCGCAAAAGGGTCTCCTGCCCGGAAATATCATCACTTACCTGAATATAAATTTTTTCACTGCCTCTTTGCGCCACAAAATCGATTTCTTTTTGATACAGCTTTCCCACATAGACATCATATCCACGACGAAGCAGTTCCATACATACGATATTTTCGTACACCCTGCCATAATCCATATTTCTGCTGCCAAGGATCGCATATCGAATCCCGTTGTCACAGAGATAAAACTTTTCAGAGTTTTCGAGATATTTCTTTCCACGGATATCGTACCGTTTCACATTATAGAACACAAATGCACTGCAAAGATATTTGATATATCTTCCAATCGTTACATGGTTTGTCTGCGTATGATTCGCCACCAGCAGCTGGCTGACCTTATTGGACGAAGTCAGATTGCCGATATTATCCATCAGGAACTCGCTCAGTCTTTGTAAAACCAAGGTATCCGGCAGATGATATTTCTGTACCAGATCTCTTGTTACAATGGTTTCATAAACCTCTTTGATATAATTGGTCCGGTCATTCTCTGTTCTGTAAACATAAGAACCTGCCAGACCACCTTTTATGGCATAGTTATCAAAAAGCTGATCTCTGTCCTGCATATCTTCATAATATTTGCAGTACTCCTGAAAACTGAACGGGAATACATGAATTTCGATATACCGTCCGGTAAAAAGAGTTGCCAGATCCGCGCTAAGCAGGAACGCATTGGAGCCTGTCACGTAAATATCATATTTTCCCTTCGAATAGAGACTGTTGATCGCCAGTTCAAACTTCGGGCACATCTGTACTTCATCCACGAAAAGATAGTTTGTTTTCCCGGTCTGATAACGATCCTCTACATACCTGTGCAATGCATGATATTCCTTGACTTCTTCATACGCCAAATCCATAAAGTCAATGAAAATAATATTGATATCTTCAAAATGATTTTTCAGGTACTCCATATACGCCTGCATCAATTTTGATTTGCCGGAACGACGAATTCCTGTAATGATCTTGATATCAGGCGTTCCACGCAGCGCAATCATTCTGTCGAGATATTTTTCCCGTGTAATAGTTTTCATATGCCCATCCGCTTTCAAAAGTTTAATTTTTTTTACTTTTCGAAACTGTTTTTTCAAAGATATTATACTGTCCGCCAATAGTATATGCAAGCGGCAGTTTCAAAATCATAAAAATTTTCACTTTTTGAAACTATTCACACGGAGAAAAGATCTTGTTCAGCGTATCCAGCAGAATGTGGATGTCAATGGGTTTGGCAATGTGGTCGTCCATGCCCGCCGCAAACGCCTTCTCCTTATCTTCCTCGAAAGCATTGGCTGTCATGGCAATGATGGGAATGTTGGCCTTTCGGTTGTCGCTCAGCGTCCGGATCTCCCGGGTGGCGGTATAGCCGTCCATCTGGGGCATCTGCACATCCATGAGGATCAGGTCGTAATCATCCGCTCCGGCGGCGGCCATCCGGTTCACCGCCTCCACGCAGTCCCGGGCTGTATCCACCACCAGCCCTTCCTCTTGCAGAATGGCCGATGCGATCTCCAGATTCAGCTCGTTGTCCTCCACCAGCAGCACCTTCTTGCCCTGGAACTGACCGCTTCCCACCAGCTTCTCCGGCTCTTCCACCAGGATCGGCGTGGTCAGGGCAGAGCGCAGCTCCGACATGAACAGCGGCTTCGCCACAAAAGCGGTGACACCAGCCTCCTTGGCCTCTTCTTTAATGTCCGCCCAGTCATAGGCGGTCAGAATGATGATGGGCACACTTTCCCCGATGACCTTCCGGATCCGGCGCACCGTCTCAATGCCGTTCATATCCGGCATGAGCCAGTCAATGATAAACGCCTTGAATTCGTCCTTTTCCTCGTAAGCCTCCTGAGCCCGGATGACGGCCTCTTTGCCGGAGGTCGTCCAGTCCGGCCGCATCTCAATGCCTCGCAGCATCTTGCTGACGCTCATGCACGTATTCGTATCGTCATCCACCACCAGGGCTCTTGCGCCCCGCAGTTGAGGAACGGGCTCATACCGCATGACCCTGCCGGACACCCTGCAGGAAAGACAGACAATGAACTCTGAGCCCTTGCCCTCTTCACTCTTCACCTCGATGGTGCCGCCCATCATATCAACAATGTTTTTCGTGATGGCCATACCAAGGCCCGTGCCCTGGATACCGCTGGTGGTGGAAGTGCTTTCCCGGGTAAAAGAGTCAAAAATCTCCTTCTGGAATTCCTTTGACATGCCGATGCCGTTGTCCTTGATCCGAAACTCGTAGGTGGTATACTGCTTCATTTCACACGGTTTTTCCGAAACCCGGATGCTGATGGTGCCGCCTGCCGGGGTAAACTTGATGGCGTTGCTCACCAGGTTCAGCAGCACCTGATTGAGCCGCAGCTTATCCGTGATGATGTCCTCATGCACCACATCCTGGGTGTCGATGTACAGATCCTGCCGCTTGGCCGCCACATTTCCCTGGATGATGGTCCGCAGATCATGGAGTACATCCGGGATATGGACGTTCTTTTCCTCTATTTTTACCCGGCCGCTCTCAACGCGGCTCATATCCAGCACATCGTCCACCGCCGCCAGGGCATTCTGCACTTCCTCATATTTTGTCAGGATCTCCGTCGCCATAGAACACCCCTCACTTGCTTGCTTGCTTGCTTGCTTGCTTGCTTGCTTGCTTGCTTGCTTGCTTCCAGCAGTTTATTTTCTCTTCCATTCCCCTGTCAACCTCCGTGCCATTCGGAAAATAAAAGGAAGCAGAGCGCGCTATTCACATACAACTATAACGTCCTCTGCTTCCTTCTCTGCAACTGGCTGCCATTTCACAGGCCCTATAGTTTTGCGTCACAGCCTTTCGACTGCTTTGCCCAATATGCTTACTTTTATTTTACTCGATAACTTCCACAAGTTCGATGGAAAAGTTTAATTCTTTTCCTGCCATTTCATGATTGGCGTCAAAAGTAATGGTCTTCTCTTCCTTGTCCACAACTTTTACAGGGAAGGGCTGACCGTACTGGTTCGTCAGGTACACCTGCTGGCCTACCTCCAGGTTCTCGGCACCCGGCAGCTGTGCGATCTCCACCTCAAAAATAGCTCTGGGATCCGGCAGACCGTAAGCGTCCTCCGGCTGCAGGTGGATCTCTTTGATCTCGCCCACTTCCATATCAGCCACTGCCTCGTCAAAGCCTCTGATCATCTGGCCTGCGCCACAGACAAACTCCAGCGGCTCCCCGCGATCATAGGAACAGTCAAACTGCGTCCCGTCGTTGAAGGTTCCTCTATAATGGGTGCGGCATGTCTTTCCCACGTTGCGTCCTGTCATATTGTTTTCCATGTTCAAAATCCTCCGTTTGTTTTTCCCCGCAGTCCTCCCGTCCTTTCATACAGGCAAAGGCTCCGCCTGTACGAAAATCCGGCTGCAGTGATTGCTTCCATCATACTACAGGCACGGCAGGTGTGCAATGCACAGCGCCCGATTTTGTGCGTTTTTTCACGTTTTACTTCCCAGTTCTTTTTTACACAGAAATGCCTTTGTCTTCGTCATCACATCCGTCAAAATCTCTAGGCACTCCAGCGCGTCCCCGGTCTCCAGGGAATGATTGGCGCTTTCATAGGAAAAGATGGGGATTCCCTTCTTCTCGCTTAAGGCAATCACACGCGGCACTTCGCTCCAGGGATCCGCAGTGCCGATGAAGGCGATAGACGGAATGGTTCCCTGCACCTGAACTGCTGTTGTCTGCTTATCGGAGACTGTCTGTTTGTGAGATTCAGCCAACGCTTCCTCCACCCGGAACGTATCTTCCAGCGGGGTATACAGAATCTGCCGACAGGAAATCTTCTGCTCTGCGACATAGGCCGCACTGATGATGGTGCCGATGCTTTTTGACACGAATAAAATCTCATCACAGGCACTCCAGTCCACCACGCCCAGCTGCTCTTTCGCCTGCTCGTACAGGGCGAAAAAGGCTTCCCGCATTTTCTCTTTGTTGCCCCGGATATTGCCGCCGGAAAACGTGTAGGACAGCTGCAGCTCCTCGTATCCCGCTTCCGCAGCCAGACGGCGGCTGTAGTACAGCAGCGGTTTGTCGCAGTGATACCCGATGCCTGGGAAATACACGGCCAGCTTTCTGCCCGTTTTCGCTTCCTGTTCTCTATGCATCCTGGCCCCACTCCGTTTCCACTTTTTTCTTATAATTCTCTCCCCAGACCAGCATGGCATCCAGGATCGGCTTCAGGCTGTAGCCCAGCTCCGTCAGCGTGTATTCCACCCGGGGCGGCACCTCCGCATAAACCGTCCGGGTCAGAAGGCCGCTCTCCTCCATCTGCCGCAGCTGCGCCGTCAGCACCTTCTGCGTCACATGGCCAATGGATTTCTTCAATTCTCCGAACCGCTTCGTCCCTGACAACAGATCCCGCAGGATCAGCACCTTCCATTTATCACTGATCAGCGTCAGCGTCGTCTCCACCGGGCAGGCCGGGAGCACCGGCGGGGTCGGTGCAGTAGCTGCCGCTGTTTTGTTCGTTTCAGTCATCGTTATCCTGTCCTTTCTATGTACCCATGCGTATCCATGCAGTTATTATATACCACCCATTGCCGCCGCCATCCGCATGAAAATGATGCCGAGAATGAAAAGGTGTACCGGATAAAAGGCATAGGCTGCATACTGCAGCGCCTTATTGCGTGTGCCGTGTTTTCCATTATACAGCCAGATCAACGGCAGGGCGCACAGAGCAAAGCACTGTGTCTGGAACACGAACGAACCGATGAGGAGCGTCCGTCCACAGAACACAAACTGCCACATCACAAACATCACAACCACCTGAATGAGATAGTTGACTGCTCCGCCCTTGCGGGTAAACCAGAACAGCAGAATCAGCAGCACACCTTCGGCACCGTAATCGGTCATCAGCAGACACGGCAGGAGCACCGTACCCACCAGTCCCAGCAGATACAGCACCCGTCTGGATGCAGCGGTCTCTTTTGCCAGCAAATGATCTGCGCAGCAGCAGGCTCCCAGACCGGCCAACAGCGTCCAGGCCACATTCTGATGCCAGATATAGAAAAAGGATGCACCTGCCACCATATCAAACGGGATCTCGGACAGCACCGCCAGCAAAAGGATCCGTTTGGCGTAGCGGCGCAGGTCGTGGGTATGCATATATCCCTGCACCAGTTCAAAGGCAAACAGAGGGAAGGCAATGCGGCCCACATAGGTCAGCCACAGATGGTCGTGAAGCACCGTGGCATAAAGATGGTCCAGCAGCATCGTAAACAGGGCAATAAATTTTAACTGATTGGCAGTAAAAAAACGTCAGTCAGTCATAGGCTCCTCCTTATTCGTTCATTTAACTTCATCATACAAAAAGTACACCCCTTTTGCAACCAAAACATGGCTGTCGGCCCCTATAGTATCTTTTTGGCAACTACCGCACTTTATTGTGCTTACTTTACGATCGCGCCCTACTGCCTTATGATAAAGCCATCGAAAGGAAATCCTTCCTTTTCAAAATCATTTTCCATTATTTCAAGGAGGTATTATAATGAAGAAAGTAGTAGCATTTTTAAACGAGAACCCGGTACAGTATCTGGCAACCGTAGGCCGTGACGGCAAGGCAAAATGCCGCCCGTTCATGTTCGCAGGCGAGCTTGACGGCAAGCTCTGGTTCTGCACCAACAACACCAAAGAGGTGTACAGGGATATGCAGGAAAACCCGGAAATCGAGATCTCTGTTTCCAGCCCTTCCTACGCATGGATCCGTCTCCACGGCAAGGCTGTTTTTGAAAACAACATGGCTGCCAAGGAAATGTGCATCCAGAACCCCATCGTGAAGAGCCAGTATGGCGAAGCCACCAACCCGATCTTTGAGGTATTCTATCTGGAAAACGCCCACGGCGTCATCGCAGATTTCTCCGGCAATCCGCCGTATGAATTCTAAACGTAACCCGTAGAACCGGCGCTGTGATCTGCCCACATTGTCCGGGACAGCAGCACCATTGCAGAGACAGCCCGCCTATAAAATGCCGGGATATTATGTCCGCCAGGCCATCGAAAAGAGGTTTTAACCATGAATCAGAGTACACGAAGATTATTTTTGATCCAGTCTCTCCTGCGGGAGAATCCCCGGTATGCAGGTCTGTCCGTCCCGAAGGATCCCGCCGGTCAGAGACAGCTGCTGCGGGCACTGATGAATGTCCGGGCACCGAAAGCCTGCGATCCGGAATTTCTGGAAATGCAGGATGCCTATCTCGCTGACGAGACAGCCAAAAAAGGCGTCACCGACATACAGGATCTGACACCGGTGCAGGACGGGCTCTATGTGTGGCAGGGCGACATCACGGCGCTGCGGTGTGATGCCATCGTCAATGCGGCCAACAGCAGCCTCACCGGCTGCTATATTCCCAACCACAGCTGCATCGACAACTGTATCCATACCTTTGCCGGTGTACAGCTGCGGCTGGCCTGCGCCGAACTGATGGAACAGCAGGGCCACGAGGAACCCACCGGGCTGGCCAAGATCACCCCGGCCTTCAATCTGCCCTGTAAATATGTACTGCACACCGTCGGCCCCATCATCCAGTCCCGGGTGACAGAAAAAGACCGGCAGCTGCTGGCGTCCTGCTACCGCTCCTGCCTGGAGCTGGCCGCCACCCATGATCTGGAAAGCGTGGCTTTCTGCTGCATTTCCACCGGCGTGTTCCATTTTCCCAATGAACAGGCTGCCGCCATCGCAGTGAACACTGTTCAACAGTTCCTGCAGACCAAAACCAGTGTAAGAAAGGTGATTTTTAATGTTTTCAAAGATGTGGACAAAGAAATCTACGAACGGCTCCTTGCCGTCCATTGATGCCCTCCGGGATCGACTGCGGGAAGCGGATGCCGTTGTCATCGGGGCCGGTTCCGGCCTGTCCACCTCGGCAGGCTACACCTACACCGGCGAACGGTTTGCCCGGTATTTTACAGATTTTCAGGAAAAATACGGGTTCTCGGATATGTACTCCGGCGGCTTCTATCCCTACCAGACACCGGAGGAATCCTGGGCCTTCTGGAGCCGTTATGTGTGGATCAACCGGTTCATCGCCCCGCCGAAACCCGTTTACGAACAGATGCTTTCGCTGGTGGACGGAAAAGATTACTTCGTCATCACCACCAACGTGGATCACTGCTTCCAGCGGGCGGGCTTTGACAAAAAACGGCTTTTCTACACCCAGGGGGATTACGGCCTGTTCCAGTGCAGCACCCCCTGCTGCCAAGAAACCTTTGACAACGAAGCGCAGATCCGCCGGATGGTGGAAGCCCAGGGCTATGTGATCGAAGCAGACGGACGGCTGACGCTGCCGGAGGGACAGGCGCCGCAGATGACCATTCCCTCTCACCTGGTTCCCCGCTGTCCCCACTGCGGCCAGCCCATGACCATGAACCTGCGCTGTGACAGCACCTTCGTCCAGGATGAAGGCTGGCACAGGGCCGCTGAACATTACGCAGAATTTCTCCGGCGGCATGAGGGGCTGCGGATCGTCTTTCTGGAGCTGGGCGTGGGCTACAACACCCCCGGCATCATCAAGTATGATTTCTGGCAGCGCACCGTGCGCAATCCCAAAGCTTCCTATATCTGCATCAATCAGGGGCAGGCACTCTGCCCGGAGGAGATCCGGCCACAGGCGCTGTGTATAGATGGGGATATTGGGGAGATTTTTTCACGCCTTACATACTCCTCTAGTATGCTCTTTTGATGATCTCCTTCATATGCCGGTCTGCCTCGAACATGATCTTCTCCTCGTCCAGCGTCAGCACCTCCCGGTCTTTCATGACCAGTTTGCCGTTGATGATGGAATCGGTCACGTCATGGCTGCTGGCCGCATCCACAATGGTGTTCAACAGATTCTGGGTGGGCAAAATATGAGGCTGATCAATGTTCAACAGGATCAGGTCTGCTTTCTTGCCCTCTTCCACCGTTCCCAGGATATCTCCGTGGCCGATGGCGTTGGCACCGCCCTGGGTTGCCATTTCCAGCAGCTTCGCACAGGGCATGACCACCGGATTGAAGGACGGAAGCCCCCAGTAGCCGATCATGGCATAGCGCAGCACCTTGATCTCGTCGAACAGATCCAGGTTGGACGGCGCAGCACCGTCGCAGCCAAGGCCCACGCTGGCGCCGGCTTCCAGGATCTGCGGTGTCTTGGGAAAGCCGTGGTTGGCCAGATTGGCTCTGGGACAGTGAATGATCTTCACGCCCCGCTCTGCCATGATGGAAATATCCGCATCAGACAGCATGACGTTGTGGGCCGTCAGCAGGTTTGGCCCGAGAATGCCCATTTCCTCCAGAAACTGGGCCGGCCGCTTTTTATAATTCTGGAGGCAGAAGCTGACCTCATCCTTATGCTCACACAGATGGGCGTGAATGCCGGTGTGATATTTTTTCGCATTTTCCCCCACCATAGAGATGAGCTCCCGGGAGCAGGTCATGACCTGGCGGATGGCAAACCAGATATCGATCCGGCCATCCCCGGCTCCCTGATAGCGCTTATACAGGTCAATGGTATTGTCGATGGCCTCCTGGGCCGTCTCCTTCATGGCACCGGTGATGGCATTTCCCATATCCATGGTGGATTTGGCGATGGCCGCCCGCATGCCGGACTCGATGACCGCATCTGCCACCCGTTCCATGTGCACACCGCCGGATTCCGCAAAAGCAGTGGTGCCGTTTTTGATCATTTCCAGGCAGGCCAGCTGTCCGCTGACGTAGGAATCCTCCGGCTGCAGGTTGCTCTCAAAGGGCACCAGGAACCGCGTCCAGATCATCGGATATTCGTCCGCCACCCTTCCCCGCAGCAGCTGCTGGCACGTATGGGTGTGACCGTCCACCAGTCCCGGCATCAAAAAGTTTCCCTTTTCCATCCAGCGTCTGTGCCGCCGTTCCGGCTGCCGCAATTTCCTCTGCGGAACCGATTTTCCGGATCCAGCTATCCTTGATCGCCACAGAGCATTCCCCGGAAATGGTCATATCCGGCTGCAGTACCTGACAGTTTTTTATCACAATATCGTAATTTTCCATGATGTCTTCTCCTCTGTTTTTCCAGATTTTCACAGTTAGAAATTATACGCTGTCCTCTTCCCAAATGCAAGAAGCAACTTGTCTCTGCAGATACATTTCCTGCGCGCCCCTTCATTGACGGGTTCTTCCCGAAATGGTATGATATTTTATATACAAAAGAGGGGGCGAAGCAAATATGAGTTTATTATGGATGGAACACGAACCGGAATTTCTACATCTGGTGGATACGGCTTTCGACCACTGCCAGAAGGAACAGGCGGCCTATTTTGACGCACTGCCAAAGCATGTACAGCGGATCATTTACCGGGATACCCGCTACAACATTGATTTTCTGTACACCGCATACGTTCTGAACGATGATAAAATCATGAAGGATTATGCCAGCTGGCTGCTGCGCCTGATGAAATCGGTGCTGAAGGACAACCTGCCTGAAAAGACCGAGGATTACGTCTTCCGGCATTTTGAACATATCCGGCAGGCGATCAGCGAAGTCATTCCCGCAGAAAAGCAGGCAGCCCTTTTTGCCCTCATCGACTGTGCCCAAGCCGGTATCCGGGAAGGCGACGCCGTTTTCCCATACCGAAAGCGCAGCGTCTTCGCCCTATGAAGCCGAGATTGAACAGTATATGAACAGTCTGCTGCGGGAGGATACCCGCCAGGCGCTGTATCTCATCCAGCAGTTTCTGGAAAAGGGCATCCCGCTGAATGATATTTATGTGGAAATTCTGGCTGAAAGCATGCACCGTGTCGGCGATCTGTGGCACACTGCCCGGATCTCTGTTGCGGAGGAACATTACTGCACCTCCGTCACCCAGATGGCCATGTCCCAGATGTATCCGCAGTTATTTTCCAGCGAGCGCAAAAACCGGCGGATCCTGTGCGCCTGTCCCGGCACCGAGCTTCATGAAATGGGTTCCCGCATGGTGGCTGACCTGTTCGAAAACGACGGTTGGGACAGCACCTATCTCGGTGCCGCCGTTCCTGTGGATGCCATGCTACAAAGCATCGGGGAGCAGACTCCCGATCTGGTGGCGCTGTCCGTCACCATGCCCCAGCATCTTATGACGTGCCGGGATCTGGTGGACGCCATCCGGGCTGCCTTTCCCACGCTGAAAATCGCTGTGGGCGGCAAGGCATTCCAGAGCACCCACGACATCTGGAACCAGTGGCCCGTTGATCTGTACACCACCGATGCCCGCCAACTGCTCACCGAAGCCAACCGGCTTCTGCCCTCGAAACACTTATCATGAAATACTGTATTTTCTGTGCGACCACCAATGGAATATTGTGAAAATCATGGACAGCTCTCCCACCTGTCCGCTGTCAGAGGGTGCCCGTCTGCCGGAATTGCTGGAAAACCCGGAGCTGCTGCCGCTTCCCGATGCCCTGGAAAATCAGGTGCAAAGCGTTTCTTTGTGGCAGCTGAAAGGCGGGACGGAATCGTTCTGTGCCATTCTCTGCCCGTTCCCCAGGTATCATCTGGTCTTTCTCGTCCGCGTGACGGACGAGCAGGGCTTCACCCGGTTTACCGATCTTTATGTAAAATATCTGAACTGGGCCCAAGATCACCTGCAGATGCCTTACACGGACGAATATTCCCGCATTCAGCAGATGAACAACCAGCTCATCAACTCCCAGCGGGCGCTGATGAAGACAAACCATCAGCTGAAAACTGCCCTGCATGAAGAAGTCAGCCGTTATTTTCAAACCTATCCGCTCCCCGTGCGGGTACATGGAAAAATCGGCGTCTGCTCCACAAAAGACCGTTCCGTTTCCGTGGAACTCCTCTGCGACCGGGCGAGGCTGGCCGCAGATACCATTGACGGAAAAACCAAACAGCGGATCGCTTTTTATGATCAGACCCTGCAGGAGCGGCTCATCAGGGAAACCCAGATGCGCAATCAGGTACAGCAGGCGCTGGAAGACCGGCAGTTTCACCTGTATGTGCAGCCCAAGGTCGATATGCGCACCGGAGAAGTCATCGGTGCCGAATCACTGATCCGCTGGATCCACCCGGAGTTTGGTTTTATTCCGCCGGATCAGTTTATCCCCCTTCTGGAAGAGGCCGGAGAAATCTATCCGCTGGACAAATACGTGTGGGAGGACACCTGTCGGCTGCTGCAGCAACGGCAAAAGGCCGGCAAAAAAGTCTTTCCCATTTCCGTCAATGTGGCACGGGGCGATCTGTACCAGAAGGATCTGCAGCAGACACTCCAGAGCTTACTGAAAAAATATGAACTAAATGCTGCAGCGCTGCACCTGGAAGTGACGGAGCGGGCTTATGTCCATGATTCTCAGCATATTTTCCACGTACTTTCCGAGCTTCGGGAAGCCGGATTTTTCATTGAAATGGATGACTTCGGAACAGGGGGAATCCTCCCTGGCCATGGTGGCAGAGATGCCCATCGACCTGCTGAAGCTGGACCGGTATTTCCTCGTGTCCGCCGCCCACAGCAAACGCCATGCAGAGATCATTCAGTTCATCATCCAGCTGGCCCAAAGTCTGGATCTCCACATTCTGGCCGAAGGCGTGGAGACAAAAGAGCAGGCCGACTACCTGCTGTCCTCCGGCTGTACCTTCGCCCAGGGATACCTGTACGGGAAACCCATGCCCGCAGAAGAATTTCTGCAAAAGTACTAACCCATCAGAAAGGGAGCTACTGTCATGTCAATCACATTGAACGATATTCAAAAAGCAAAAGAGCGCATCGCTCCTTACATCACCGAGACGCCTTTGCTGCGGCTGCACAGCCTGGACGCCTATCTGGGCTGCCAGGTGTACGCCAAGGCGGAATGCATGCAGATCACCGGCGCCTTCAAGCTGCGGGGCGCCCTGAACAAGATCTGCCAGCTGACAGAAGAACAGCTGCAGCGCGGCATCGTGGCCGCCTCCTCCGGTAATCACGGAAAAGCCGTAGCCTACACGGCCAGAATGCTGCACACCAAAGCCACCATCGTGATGCCCTACACCGCACCGCTGGTGAAGGTAGAAGCCATCCGCGCACTGGGCGCCGAAATTGTCCAGTGCGAGACGTCCCAGCGTTTTCAGATCGCCCAGGCGCTCTGCCAGGAGCGGGGTGCGGTCATGGTGCCGCCCTATGACGATGAGGAGATCATGGCCGGGCAGGGAACGGCAGGGCTGGAGCTGATCACCCAGTGCCCCGCGCTTTCCAGGGTCATCGTTCCCACCAGCGGCGGCGGTCTGCTTTCCGGCATTTCCACAGCCGTGAAGGGGATTTCCCCGAAGACGCTTGTATACGGTGCGGAACCGGCAGTCCTGCCCCGTTACAGCACCAGCCTGCGAAACCATGCCCGCACCAAGGTGGAACAGAAATCTTCCATCGCGGATGCGCTGGTGGCCCAGATGCCCGGTGAAAAATGTTTCCCCTGCGTGCAGGCCCATGCGGATGGTGTGGTTCCTGTGGAAGACCGCGATACGCTGCAGGCTATGAAGCTGCTTCTCATGGAAGGGAAACTGCTGTGCGAACCGTCCTCCGCCATCGGCATCGGTGCTGTCCTGGCAGGATTGATCCACGTTCAGCCGGAAGAAAAGGTATGCTTCGTCATCTCCGGCGGCAGCGTAGGATTTGAGCAGCTGCGCATGCTGGATGATGTCGCTCTGCCGGATGTGATCGCCCGATGATCACTGTTTATACCCGGTTTTACACCCCCGCGCCCGGTGAAAAGGTGCCTGCACTGGAGCATCGGATCGGACGGGAATTGCTGGCGGTGGGGTTGAAAGAACTGTATGGAATCAGCGTACAAGAGACTCCATTTCCCGGAACAGCTGAAACTGATCGCGTATCTGATACCGGTCAACGAGCCACAACGACTGGTACTGACGATAGCGATCTTAGAACGTCAATCGCACCTGACCATAGCAAGAGACAGATGGCAAACGTAACAGCGGACAGGCAAACACCCATGGCTGTACCCGACACCTGGATCACTGTCGGCCCGCACAAGAAGCCGACCCTCGCCGCATACCCGGATATCCATTTCAACATCAGCCATTGCCACGGTCTGGTGGCCTGCGCCTTTGCGCCGTTTCCGGTGGGCATTGACGTGGAACACATCCGGCCCTTCCGGGATCACCTGCTGCACCGGGTGCTGACGCCCGAAGAACAGGCCCAGCTGGAAGCCTTCAGCACCACGGAGGAGAAACGCCAGGAGTGGTTTTTCCGGTTCTGGACGCTGAAAGAAAGCCGCATCAAGCAGTCCGGCACCGGCATGTCCGTGCGGCTGTCCTCTTTTTCCTTCCGGATCAGCCCCAAGGGAACGGTCATCGGTTCGGACGAAGACCTGTGTTTTCAGCAGCGGCTGCTGCGGGATTCCTATGTACTGTCCGTCTGCACACCAAAATGCCCGGGCAGTTCCCCGGAAAACACCTTGCAGATCACAGAACAGCTACCGGCCACGTAACCCTTTTCAATTCCGGGCACCAGTGCTATAATTAGATTTCAACAGGAGGAATGAACAATGAGCAAAATTGATGAAGTAAGAAGTGCCATGGTTGCTGCCATGAAGGCAAGAGACAAAGACCGTAAGGATTCCCTTTCCGCGCTTTTATCCGCTCTGAAAAACAAGGCCATCGATAAGCGCGCAGATCTGACCGAAGAGGAAGAGAACCAGGTCATCTTAAAAGAGATCAAGCAGACCCAGGAGACGCTGGAACTGACCCCGCCGGATCGTACCGACATTATCGAAGAGTGCA
This sequence comes from Oscillospiraceae bacterium NTUH-002-81, assembly GCA_032620915.1. Taxonomy (NCBI): domain Bacteria; kingdom Bacillati; phylum Bacillota; class Clostridia; order Eubacteriales; family Oscillospiraceae; species Oscillospiraceae bacterium NTUH-002-81. The sequence goes on along the minus strand of CP136052.1, from coordinate 623,873 downwards.
AGAGCCGCATCGCCGTGCTCCAGGAGTTCGCTCCTCACATGATGGACGAGGCAGAGATCCGCGCCGTTGCCGCTGAGGTGCTGGCAGGACTCGGCATCGAGACGCCCACCGCCAAGGACAAGGGCAAGATCATGAAAGAGCTTATGCCCAGGGTCAAAGGCAAGGCAGACGGCAAGCTGGTAAACGAGGTCATCGCTTCCCTGCTGTCATAAAAGCATCCCCCATTTACAAAGAAAGTGCAGAGATGTATGGGAATATTACATACATTTCTGCACTTTTATTTATCGGAAATTCTTATCAGAAGGTCAGCCGCATCTGATGCCACTGGACATTTCCGTGGGTGGATTTATCCGTCACCCCTTCGTCAACAAAACCAAATTTGGCATAATAAGGAAGAAGCCTTTCCTTGCAGGTCAGCACAAGTCCCTTTCGTCCCTGCTGCTTCGCATCGGCGATGGCACGGCGGAGCAGTTCCCCGGCATATCCGTGTCGGCGATAGTCCGGCAGGGTATTGACCCCAAAGATCATCTGCCATGCGCCATTTTCGTTGTGCATCGACGCATGGGCATACATTTCATCCGTCAGATCCGGCTCGTCCGTCACAAATCCGTCCACAAACGCGATCAGCTTTCCCTCTTTATAAAGCAGCCAAAAATGGCTGCCGTAATATGTGACTCTTTCCACAAATTCCTTTTCCGTTGCCGCTTCCGCAGGTGGGAAGCACGCTGCCTCCACCGCAGCGATGGCGGCGATATCTTTTGCCTCTGCATAGGTAATATTCATGATGTTTTCTTCCTTTCTTTTCCGCATTGGATGCCACGGACTGGTCTTTTCCGTACTGAAGCCCCGCCTGCGCAATACTCTGGATCCGGATTGCAAATTCGACCCACTGATCATTCATCTTCTTACCCTCACAATTTCAGAAATCGCAGCCATCGCCTGTTTTCCACCCTTATTCCACAAAAATCGAATCATCCCCATACCGTCCGATATGGGAAGGATCCCTGGCAGAATAGAAAATATCGCCCAGCACCTGTTCCGGCGCATCGTCAGCGATGTACCTGCCGTGCAGTTCAGCTGCAAAGTTGGTCCCGGCAAGAATTTGTATCGTATCTGTGTAGCTGTTCCCGTCCACTTCGTATTCGACCGAAAGGATATAGACCTCCTCGGTGTTGTCTCCATTGACGGAATAAGACGTATGTGTCTCTCGTTTCATGTCGATGATGCGGTACCCGTCCGGCGGGATTGCGCAGGTGTAGGTATGCTTGCGATAGATATCGACACCCACCACAATGACCACCGCCACCAGTATGCCGATCAGACAGACCGCCAGCGCAGCCAGCAGCCCCGTTTTATCACTTTCTGTCAGTTTAATCTTCTTCATTGTTCTGCCCCATGCTTCGGCCGGTTCTGTGCCGTCCGGTTCTTCGGGTTCGATGCGTGTTACACGAACTTATTGAAATGATTATAGCACAGAAAATAATGCTGCGTAAACAGCAGAAGCGTATCGATCCATCGAGCAGAATGCACCGCCGGGAGCATGTTGGCAACATTCCGTTTTTTGCCCCATACCAGATTCACGCCGATGCAGCAAAAAAGCAGTCAATTTTCCGACTGCTTTTTGCTGTATCGTTTCTGAAACCTGTCCGGGTTATGCTCCTATCCTCTGTTTTTTCTTTTCCGCATTCCTGCTGCCACAGCCAGCCCACTGATCAGAAGCAACATTGCCCACATCATCACAGGCTGGTCATCTCCGGTCGCCACCGCTCTCTGATTGCCATTATCCTGCTGCCGGGTTCCGCTATTATCCGTATGGCCTGTTGACTGCGTATCATCCGCTTTCGCTATCTCTCCATACGCGGTGCCACAGATCGCACAGTCCGCTTTATGGGCGGTATCTGCTTTCCCGCCAGAATGGGAGCCCACTTCACCCTTTTCTCCACACGCACATTCCTTCCAATGCTCTTTATCATCATGTTTCCATTCAGAAGAAAACGCATGTGTTACGATGAGCGGATACTTTGTCTCTGCTGCTTCGTATACATCTGTCTGTTCTGCCCGAAGGGTGATCATTACCCTACCGGCCTTATGCACCGTGATCTTTCCGGTCTGTGCATCCACGGACGCAACCTCCGGGTCACTGCTCTCATAGGGGATCTTACTCTGCGCAGCTGCTTCTCTTGCCTCCAGCACATCCCCGCAATTTGCCGTCCGCTCCACGGTATCTACCGCGATCTGCTGCGACAGTCTGGTGACTTCCGGATATCTTACCGTAAAGGTAAACGTCCGGCCATCATCACTGACCCCCTGTCCCTCTTTCACAAGGCACACTGCCGCCGCATTCACCAGTTCGTCATCAAAACGGGACATTTCATCCGTATCTGCCCAGGTGCATATTTTCAGTTTGGCGGCATCAAACGTATCATCAAAATGAGAAAATGGATTATCATATACATCTGTACTCAGTGTGATCGTCAGTTCCGGGATATCCCCCAGGCTCCACGTTTTCCCATCCACATCTGTATAACCGCTCCATACGGCGCTCTTAAGCGATATGGCTGCTGACCCAAATTCCGGGCGGTTGAAGTTTACCGCAGGATCTTTCACTTCCTGCCCGATCACCGGTTCATCAGAAACCGCAAATCTGCCATCCTGCGTTTCCACACGCTCCGACAGTCCAATATAGGTACCATTATAACGGATTCTGCATTTGAGCACATACTTCCCATTCTGATCATCTGTAAGCGCAAAATGATCCGCTGTATCAACCGCAGAATCTTTTGCCACCTCTACCAGCTTTTCTCCCCGCTCCAGCACTGCCGGTGCGATCGTTACCGGTGATTCTGTTGTGATCGTTCCGTTTATTCTGACCGGTGCATTCTTCTTTGAGACGATCTGATTGCTGCCTGTCGCCACAAAATTGTCTGTCACAAACTGCCCGGAAAAAGTCGAAGCATGCATTGTCAGGCTGTCTGCCGCATAGAGATAACCGGACAGATTGCTGTTACTCAGTGTCACAGAGCCAAACTGCGCATTCCCATTGGTAAGCGTCGTCTCTCCTGTACAATGATGGAATACCATCGTCCTGTCTGTTCCGCTTCCGTAAGCAGATACGGTAGTTCCTGCCAGATCAATATGATCCAGGGTCACGTTCACGCCTGCGGCGATCATCAGGCCACTGAAATCTGACAGCGCCAGTTTCACCGGATTCTCCCCGGTGCTTCTGATCGTCACATTCTTTTCTATGTATGTCATGGAACCGGAATAATCTCCGCAAAGCACGATGGTTCCGCCATCTTTCATTTTATCAGCTGCTGCTCCAAGGGTTTTTACTGCAGCCGCCGTGCTGTCACCCATATTCGAATCCTTGCCATTCGACGCATCCACATACACCACATCAAGCAGCTTTGCCGCAACTGTTCCCGATGCATCGATGCTTCCATAAGATCCCGAAGAAGAACACATGACATATGGTTTCTCCGCCGCAAGGTTCAGCTTCAATGTTCCCTTCGCTGTCAGCGTGGGAGTCGCTGCGCCATTATAAACCTGGCTGCTGTTTCCATTCTTCCATGTGTATTTGAACACTTTCGCAATGTCCACACCATCGATCAGATTCGTGACGGTCGGTGTGATCGTGTCCCCGACCTGCATATTCTCCGGCAGGCTGACTGTCGGCCGGACCGAAAGATCCTTCACAATATTAATCTGGCAATTTTCCATCATGGATTCCGGCACGCATCCATAATCCACATAAGTCTGGTACTCTCCCCACTTGACATTCGCCGCCACAAGCTTTCCGCTTCCGCTGGTCGCCGCCTTCCAGGTGCATTTACCGCTGCTGGTCACTCTGATCGTACCATTATTTACAATCGTACCGGATACGGTCGTTTGATACCCCCCACCGTTAAGGTTACATCCGGTTCAACCTCGATCACCTTACTGCTGTCTATCGAATCCGTAAATGCCATATCCTGAATGACATGAATCTCTGTCACGCTGTCATCTGCAAGTGCCGTCTGCATTTCCTTTTTCGTCGTCACTTCCGCAATGCCATCCGCTGCAAATGCGGCGATCATTCCCTCTTCTGCCGTCATTTCCGCGATGTCATCCGCTGCAGGCGCAGCCTCCAGCGCCTCTTCCGTCTTCGCATCCTCCATGTCGTCCGCTGCAGGCACAGCTGCCAGTTTCTCTTCCATCTGCATTTCCGCAATGTCGTCCTCTGCAGGCGCAGCCTCCAGCGCCTCTTCTGTCATCTCTTCTGCGGTGGTGCTGGCTTCTGCAAATGCAGTCATGGGAAGCATGGCTGACATCAGGCACAGGACAGACACCAAACTGCATATCCGTTTCTTCATTGTTTTCCCCCTCGTCGCACTTTTCCGGTCTATGGTTTCTCTTGTGTCATTTATTATAACACCTTCAAAACCCGACAGCAACAGAAAATGAGACCGAGAGTCCCAAATTTTCGCTCTGTTTTTAACAGGGCATCGGCTATCATCAGATCTTTATTGATACAGCTCACTTAATGGAATCAATATCCGGTCATTTCCTTCCTCACAGGTAAACCCTGCCCTTGAAAAAAAGCCGTATCTATAGCATTCCAGACCAGTTTGCTTTACCTGACGAATTTCATTTTGCACACTGCTCTCTGTTACAGGCTCTTTTCTGAATTTTGCTTCATAAAAAATGTATCCTTTGTCATCCTGTGTTACAATATCAAATTCTCCATTCTTTTTCTCAACCGGATCATCGTAATAGTATTTTCCGATTTTTTCAAAAATCTCGTCCATCAAGCCTTTTCGGTTTCTTCTGATCAGATATTGCTTACAAATCCGTTCGAATATTCTCGGAACATGCTTTGTTTCAAAATCATCTGCGATATATCTGTCATAAAAAACGTCTGCGTCCATAATATTCATTCTCGACATATTTCTGAAAATATACTTGTAATAAAACAGGGACAGATTGTCTGAAATAAAATATCCTGATTTTTTCTTATTGTTTTCATCGTTAATGGGCGCCTCTTTTGCAACAACATCCATGCGCATCAGCTTATCAAGAACATCAATCAATGCAGGCCCGCTGGAGACATTGGACTGATCCAGAATGTCCTTATATCTGGAAAATCCTTTTGCGAGGGCTTCAAAAACTTCATTTGCATTTGTAATTTTGGAAATCTCTGCATTCAGATACATAGATACCTCATTTTCCAGACGCGCCCCAGGCGACGCGATCAGGTCTATGATATTTTCCCGCACACTTTTCTTGGCATCGATCAAGCGATTATAATAAGGAATGCCGCCGAACACGCTGAACAGTCTTACTTTATCTTCTTCTGAAAATGCAGGGTAGAACAATGCGGATTCAAAATAGTCCATCGGTTTCAGATTCAGCGTAAGATCAATTCTTCCATACAGCGGATTCTGTTTTTCCAGAAGCGCCTTCATCGTATCCACATAGGAACCACAGACGATCAGCTTCATATGAGAAGTGTCTTTGTAATGATCAATAACAGATTGCAAAACGCTGTCAAGTCCCTTTGTATTTTCCCGCAAATATGGATACTCATCTAAAACGAGAATCAACGGTTCTTTTTCTGATTTTTGGAATAAAAATCGTAACAAAGCCTCCATGTTTTCAAATGTAGGCTTGGGGTAATCAAATGTCTCCCCGATCAACTCCGCCAAACTTTCTGTATTATTCTGTTCTGTAGTCTGCTTGCATTCATAATAAATACTTTTACAATCGGTTTCTTTTAATACCTGTTTGATCAGCTCACTTTTTCCAATCCGGCGTCTTCCATAAATCAGGGATATCCTCTGCCCGTCTGCACGAAACATTGCACACAGCTTTTTTATCTCATTTTCTCTTCCATAAAACATACATAGCATCCTCCAAACTGAAGAAATGATAAGAATTGATATACATAGTATAATAAGCATGCGCGCAAATGTCAATTTTTATTCGGTCGTGACCGAGTCAGTTCCAACCGAATAAAATAATTTTACTTGAAAAGGCCGACCACAATCGTGATCGGCCCCATGTTATCTCTGTTTCTGTATTTACTCTGCTTCTGCGTTATCTGCATTGTCGGCTGCGGTCTCATCGGCGGCAGCTGCGCTGTCCGCTGCTCCGGCATCTGCTCCCGTCTCGGCTGCGTTTTCTGCATCCGCGCCAGTATCTGCATTTTCAGCCGCTGCGCCGTCTGTCGTGTCCGCTGCTTCTGCATCCGTGCTGTCTGTGCTCTCATCACCAGCCGTCGTCTCGTCCGCTGCCTTTGCCTCGTCGCTTCCATCGGTTGTCTGCTCGGTGCTCAGATCAACGGTCTGGTTGGTAGTGATGGTGAGCGGTGCATCGAAGGTAACCTTCTTCCATACCTTCTCGTTGACGGAGAAGTTCACATCCACTGACCAGTTTTCGTATGTCTCATCATAATGCTCAGTCTGGCGCTTGGAAACGATCTCTGCCTTGCGGCTGTCGGTTGCTTCCTGGTCAAACTCGCTGATGAGGTGTGCCACATAGTAGCTGTTGTTGGCCTCGATGACATCGGTGTACTCGCCCTCTGCCAGCGCATCTGCGGCTTCCTTCACCGCATCCGGAAGAGCTGTGGTGGCATCCCCGCCAAAAGTAGTGGTAGACATGGTCAGATCCTGGGCGGTAATGGCTTCCTCAAAATTGCCGCTCTCTTTTGCCTGATCCAGGATATCCTGGGCCTGCTGCTTCTTCTCGGCCTTCTCCTCATCGGTATAGGAAACGGTCTCGCCGTCATCGTTGGTGTAATCTGCCACGGAAATGTAGAAGTACTCTGCCTTCTTCTGGGCAGCTTCCTCATCAGACACGTTGGTGTCTGCCTCTGCGATAACCGCATTGTACACTCTTGTCCGAATGGTAGCCAGCTCCAGAAGCTCCTTTACCACATCCTCAGAAGCGGTCATCTGCTTGATGGTCAGCGCGGAGTTATCTGCCATGAAGGCTGCTGCTGTATCGGCGATCTTCTGCTCGTCCTCATCACTCAAAGTAACGCCGTAGTCTGCTGCGTGATCCCGCACGATGTAATACTCTTTCAGCGTATCCATCACGGAATTTTTCACGGATTCCTCGTAGGTCATGCCGCCGATGTCCATGCTCCACATGGAATCCCCAAAGTAGGATTTATAGTAGGTCTCCATCTGGGACTGCTGTACCTTGGCAAGGAAATTGGCTACGCCCAGAGAAATCGTCTCGTCGCCCACCGTTGCCACTGTGGCGCTGCCATCCAGCCCCTTGCCGCTGCATCCGGTCATGACCATAGCCGCCAGCATCACACCGGCGATGATACCTGTCAATTTTCTATTTTTCATATTTCTATATGTCCTCCCGTTTTTATCATAAATTTTATTATAGCTGTTTTCCACACAGCAATCAACGCCTTTTTTCACCAGTTTACCCGGATATTCATCAGACAGCCGAGAGCATCAGGCCTTTTCATCCACCAGCGCTTTGATCCCCAGCAGCACTTTCTTCACGATCTCCATGGTGTCCTCTTTGGCCTGACGGTTGTTTTTCTTTCGCTGATAGAGGAAATACGGCCGGGTGTCCACGGTGAATTTCAGCAGTCCCTTCCATTCCTCCACCAGCCCCGGGATGCCCGCCGGATTGATGGCCGCTTTTTCATAGAGCGTAAACCGGATGAAGTCTGCTTTTTCCGAAACCTCGGTGACGTAGGCACTGTGGGCCAGGGCCTTCACAGAGGCAATCTCCAGCAGGTTCAGCACAGATCTAGGCGGTTCGCCGAACCGATCCAGCAGCTCCTCCAGCATATCCTCGTATTCCTCATGGTTTTCAATGCCCGCGATCCGCTTGTAAATATCCAGCTTCTGGTATTCGTTGCGGATGTATTTGTCGGGAATGTAGGCATCGATGTCCACGTCGATGGTGGTATCGTAGCTTTCCCGGACGGGCAGTCCTTTCAGGCTCTTCACCGCCTCGTTGAGCATCTTGCAGTACAGATCATAGCCGACAGCCTCCATGTGGCCGGACTGCTGGGCTCCCAGCAAATTGCCCGCGCCCCTGATCTCCAGATCCCGCATGGCGATCTTGAAGCCGCTGCCCAGCTCCGTGAATTCCCGGATGGCATGAAGCCGCTTCTCCGCCACTTCTTTTAGCATCTTATCCCGCTTATACATAAGGAAGGCATAGGCCGTGCGGTTGGAGCGGCCCACCCGGCCCCGGAGCTGATAGAGCTGAGACAACCCCAGCTGATCCGCGTCGTGAATGATCATGGTGTTGACATTGGCAATGTCCAACCCCGTCTCGATGATGGTGGTGGACACCAGCACGTCAATGTCGCCGTTGATAAAATCCACCATGATCTTTTCCAGCTCCTGCTCCCGCATCTGGCCGTGGGCAAAGGCCACACTGGCCTCGGGCACCAGCGCCGCGATCCGGTTGGTCATCTCCACGATGGAATTGACCCGGTTGTATACATAGAAAACCTGGCCTTTCCGGGCCAGCTCCCGGTTGATGGCCTCCCGCACGATCTCATCATTGTATTCCATGACAAAGGTCTGGATGGGCATACGGTCCACCGGCGCCTCCTCCAGCACGCTCATATCCCGGATGCCAATGAGGCTCATGTGCAGCGTCCGGGGAATGGGCGTGGCTGTCAGCGTCAGCACATCCACGTTTTCCTTTAATTTCTTGATCTTTTCCTTATGGGCAACACCGAACCGCTGCTCCTCATCGATGACCAGCAGACCCAGATCCTTGAACTCCACATCCTTGGACAGCAGCCGGTGGGTGCCGATGACAATGTCCACCAGTCCTTTTTTCAGATCAGCGATGGTCTTCTTCTGCTCCGTCGCCGTGCGGAACCGGCACATAAGATCCACCCGCACCGGGAATTCCTTCATCCGCTGCACGAAGGTGTTGTAATGCTGCTGGGCCAGAATGGTGGTGGGCACCAGGTAGGCCACCTGCTTGCCCTCTTGCACTGCCTTGAAGGCAGCCCGGATGGCGATCTCCGTCTTGCCGTAACCCACGTCCCCGCAGACGAGCCGATCCATGATCTTGTGGCTTTCCATGTCCCGTTTGGCCGCCTCGATGGCCGCCAGCTGATCTTCCGTCTCCTCGAAGGGGAACATTTCCTCAAATTCCCGCTGCCAGACCGTGTCCGGCCCATAGACAAAACCCTCTCTGGCCTGTCGGGCCGCATACAACTCCACCAGATCTTTCGCGATCTCCTGCACCGCGCCCCGCACCCGGGTCTTGGTCTTGTTCCAGTCCTGGCTGCCCAGCTTGTTCAGCTTGGGGCGCTTGCCCTCCGCGCCGGAATATTTCTGCAGCGCTTCCAGCTGGGTGGCCAGAATGTACAGGTTGCCCCCGGCTGCGTACTCGATCTTGATATAATCCTTGACGGTGTGATCCACTTCCACTTTCTCGATGCCCCGGTAAATACCCAGGCCGTGATTTTCGTGCACCACATAATCGCCCACGGAAAGCTCCGTGAAGCTCTGGATCTTCTGCCCCTCGTAGACCGTCTTTTTCCGCTTCTTTTTCTTCTCTTTTCCAAAAATATCGCTCTCGGACAGCACGCCGAACCGGATCATAGGGTACTCGTACCCCCGCCGGATGCTGCCGTGGAGTACCAGGATCTCGCCCTTCTGCACGACCCGGTCGGTGTCCTCCGAATAAAAACTGTTCAGGCCGAAGCCCCGCAGATCCTCCGCCAGACGTTTGGCACGGGTACGGGAGGCGGACAGCAGCACCGTCCGGTAGCCCTTCTTTTTCCAGTCGCCCAGCTCCTGGGCCAGCAGTTCAAAGCTGTTGTTGAAGCTGCTGACGGAACGCACCTCCAGATGAAAGCTGTCCTTGACCTTATAATCACCGCTTTTGGCTTCCATCATACACAGAGATGTACAGTGGAAACGATTCAGCTTCATCACCACATCCTTATAGCTGTACAGCAGGTTCAGCTGTCCCGGCAGCAGATACCCCTTCTCCAGACGTCCCGCCATGCTCTCCCGGAATTCCGTCTCCACCGCCTCGGCCTTCTCCGTCAGCCGGTTGGGCTCATCCAGAAATACGCACGTGTCTTCTTTAGGAAAATAATCGAGAAACGAAACCGTTTTTTCATAAAAATAATCCACAAAGCCATCCACGCCTGCTGCCCCGTCCAGATAATCCAGCTGCTCTGTCAGCTCCCGGACAAGACGGTGGACGCGTCCTGCTTCCTCTATTTTCCCATCTTTTTCAAACAGGGCGGTCTGCCGATCCGCCTCCTGCTTCATCTTAGCGACGCCCTTTTTGATCCGGCTCTTGGATAACAGCACCTCGGACGCCGGATAAATGGTGATCTCGTCCAGATTTTCAATGGAGCGCTGGCTCTGGGCGTCGAAGCTGCGGATGGAATCCACTTCATCATCCCAAAATTCCAGCCGGTAAGGGCTCTCCTCCGTCAGCGGGAAAATGTCTACGATGCCGCCCCGGACAGCAAACTGCCCGGCTTCCTCCACCTGGGCGCACCGCTCATAGCCCATGTTCACCAGACGCAGCTTCAGCGCCTCCGGCTCCACCAGGCTCGTCTGGGTGATGCGAAGAGCCGCCTCCCGCATCTCCTCCAGGGGCAGCAGATGATCCATGCAGCCGTCAATGCTGGTCACCACGGTGAGAGGCTCCCCGGACAGCAGCGCCCGGATGACCTGCATCCGCTCCTTTACCAGAAAATTGCCGTGCACGTCCGCGCTGAAAAAGATCAGATCCTTGGCCGGATAATAGAGCACACCGGGATCAAAGAACCGGTAATCCTCATAGATTTCTCTGGCTTTCAGTTCGTTGGCCGCCAGAATGAGCCGGTATTTCTTTCCCTGGCTCAGGCCATAGATCAGATGGGTTTTCTGGGAATCCATACAGCCCGCGATCTGTACCACGCCTGCATCCTTTTCACAGGCGTTTTTGATGGAATGGTACTCTTCCAGTTCCCCCAGGGGCGCCAGAAATGTCTGCATTGCCTCTCACCTCATTTCATTTTCTTTCGTTATTGATGTTCTGCTTTGGCAAATTTCTTTGCCTTTTTTGTTTTACGCGCACTCCCGCTTACACAATATTTTGCAAAACTTCCGATTGTATAGACCCGTTTATGCCTCATTTTCCTCATAGGATTTCCGATTGTACCGGTTCATGGCCGCCTCGGTCTCGCCGTCCAGCATCATCCGCACAGCCTCCACCGCGTGATCCATGGCTTCTTCCACCTTCTCCCTGTCTTCCTTCGGGAAGGTACTGAGCACGTAGTCCGCCAGATCCCAGCCCTTGGGCTTCTCACCCACGCCAATCTTCACCCGGGAAAATCCTTCTGTCCCCGTGTGGAGAATGATATTCTTGATGCCGTTGTGGCCGCCCGCGCTTCCTTTTTTGCGGATGCGGATGAGCCCCGGGTTCAGACTGATGTCGTCAAAAAGGACGATAAGCTCCTCGTTGGGATCGGCCTTGTAATAGCCGAGCACGTCCCGGATGCACTCGCCGCTTAAATTCATGTACGTCTGGGGTTTTAACAGCAGCACCTTGTGACCGTCGATGACGCCCATGCCGTATTCTCCTTTGAATTTGTTCGTATCCAGGCGGATGCCGTACCGGTCCGCCAGCCGGTCGATCGTGTCAAATCCCACGTTGTGTCTTGTGTGGGCATATTTTCCGCCCGGATTGCCCAGGCCCGCAATGATATACATAATGATCCTCTTTCCTTGTCATCACGATTGTCTGTTTCCCTGCGCGGACACATTTCCCGCCGTCTGCGGATGCATCTGCGCCTGTCTATTTTAGCAGGTAAATGGAAAATTGAAAAGGGGGAAGGCGCAAGAAGGACCCCGTCCATGACGGGATCCTTCTCTTTCCGACTGCCCGCAGGATCGCCCTGCGCCTGTTGTTCCGTTCCATCTGCGTTCCCGCACATCACCTTCCCTGTGCACCTGCGCATGTGCTCTCACACATGTTCATCCATGCACCGATGCCGTTACGCTTCCTCCTCTTCGACTTCTGTCAGCGCTGTCTCATACTTGCCGAGGATCATCTGCTGGATCTTGTCCCGCGTACCCGAATTGATCGGATGTGCGATGTCCCGGTATTCCCCATCAGACGCCTTACGGCTCGGCATTGCAATGAAAAGGCCCTTCTCTCCCTCGATCACTTTAATGTCATGCACTACAAACTCGTCATCCAGCGTAATGGAAACAACCGCTTTCATCTTGCCTTCCTTTGCAACTTTTCGAACCCTAACATCTGTTATCTGCATTCGAATTATGCCCCCCTTGTCGGTATTTTCCGGCAATATACCCTACCCCAAAACGTATTTGCCGTCAGATAATATAACGCTCGTTCTTTTCCACAACGATGCGCACGCCATCCTCTCCCTTGTAACAGGAATTGGCACGGATGGTGTCCCTGCTCTCCACAATACAGTTCTCGATATATGTGTTATCCCCGAGGTATACATCATTCAGAATAATGGAATTGCGGATGACGCAGTTATTTCCCACAAATGTCTTCTTAAACAATATGGAGTTTTCCACCGTTCCGTTGATGATACAACCGCTGGAGATCAGGCTGTTTTTTACATGCGCTCCCGGATTGTACTTGGCCGGCGGAAGATCATCGATCTTCGAATACACATCGGGATACTGCTTGAAGAAGTAATCCCGCACTTCCGGCTTCAGGAAGTCCATGTTTGTCTGATAATAAGATTCCACCGTGGAAATGTTGCTCCAGTAGGAATCCATCCGATATCCGTAAATGCGCTTCAATCCCTTGTAACGGATCAGGATATCCCGCACGAAATCAAACCGGGACTCTGCGGCGCTGCGTTCAATGAGTTCAATGAGCTGACGTCTGCGAATCACATAAATACCCGCAGAAACGTCATTACCGGTAGCTATCATGGGCTTCTCATCGAAGTCCTGGATCCGTCCGTCTTCATCCATCTTCAGGATGCCGAATCTTGTGGCATCCTCTTCCGGAGGAAGCTGCTTGTATACCACAGTGATATCTGCCTTCTTGGCAATGTGGTATTCCAGCACCTTGTTGTAATCCATCTTGTATACACAGTCACCGGATACGATGACCACATATGGCTCATGGCTCTTCTTGAGGAAATCCAGGTTCTGCCAGATGGCATCCGCCGTTCCCCGGTACCAGAAGCTGTTATCCGCGGTCACTGTCGGTGTAAATACGAACAGGCCGCCCTGTTTTCTTCCGAAATCCCACCACTTGGAGGAGCTTAAATGCTCATGCAGGGACCGGGAATTGTACTGGGTCAGCACTGCCACCTTCTGAATATGGGAATTCGTCATGTTGCTCAGTGCAAAGTCAATGCTCCGATAGCTTCCGGCAATGGGCATTGCCGCAATCGCCCGCTTGTTGGACAGTTCGCGCATCCTGTTGTTGTTGCCGCCTGCCAAAATGATTCCTACTGCCCTCATAATACGCCACCTGCCTTAATCAAAGTCTCTCCGCTGTCCAGAACGCCGCCCGGATAATCCTCCGGCGTCGTCTCACCTTCTATGGCCGTATTCTTGCCGATCTTCACATTCGGCGGGATCACGGTACTGTCACCGATGGTCACCAGGCCGAAGCAGTATACGCTGGGCTTCTTCTTATTCGGGATGTCCTCTCCCACGCCCAGCACGGCTCCGTCGCCCACCACGCTGTTCTCCGCAATGATGGCCCGGTCAATGACGCAGTTCTCGCCAATAACCGTATTCTTCATGATAATAGAATCCCGGATCACACTGCCCTTGCCGATGGTGACACCCGAACCGATGACGGAATTGTGCACCTCTCCGTACACATCCGTGCCCTCGCTGATGATACTGCGGGTCACCACCGCATCCTCTGCAATGTACTGCGGCGGGATGATCTCACTTCTTGTATAAATCTTCCAGAATTCCTCATAAAGATTGAATTCGGGAATAATATCTATCAGTTCCATATTGGCTTCCCAGTAGGAGCCGAGGGTTCCCACATCCTTCCAGTAGCCATTGTATTCATAGGCAAAAAGACGCTGTCCCTTCTCGTGGCAATAAGGGATGACATGCTTGCCGAAATCGCAGCCGGGGACTTCTGCGTTGGCAATCAGCGCTTCTTTGAGCACCTTCCAGCTGAATATGTAGATTCCCATGGAAGCCAGGTTGCTCCTCGGATGCTCCGGCTTCTCCTCAAATTCCTGGATCTTGCCGTTCTCATCCGTGATCACGACGCCGAAACGGCTGGCCTCCTCCATCGGCACCGGCATGGCCGCAATGGTCACGTCCGCGTGGCTTGCCTTATGGTAGTCCAGCATCACTTCATAGTCCATCTTGTAAATATGGTCGCCGGACAGGATCAGCACATATTCGGGATTATAACTCTGCATATACTCCAGATTCTGGTAAATCGCATTGGCCGTGCCGGAATACCATTCACTGCTGCTGCTCTTCTCGTAAGGGGGCAGAACAGAAACGCCGCCCACATTGCGGTCTAGATCCCACGGAATACCGATTCCGATATGGGCATTCAGCCGCAGCGGCTGGTACTGTGTCAGCACACCCACGGTATCAACGCCGGAATTGATGCAGTTGCTCAGTGGAAAATCGATGATGCGGTACTTTCCTCCGAAGGATACGGCCGGCTTGGCCACCTTGGAAGTCAGCACACCCAGTCTGCTGCCTTGTCCACCGGCAAGGAGCATTGCTATCATTTCCTTTCTAATCACGTTATCACCTCTCGTAGTTGTAGTTCTTTTATCATTATAGCATACTGGTTCTGATAAGTGAACATATTTTACAATTTTTTTGCCTCATTATTTGTTTTTTTATTACATAATGTCGTATTTTATTTCAAAATTCTCTTTTTGCTTTATTTTCTTTATCTATATTTTGCATAGTTTTCATTTTGATTTTACATGATTTTATTGCAGTTTTTACAATCCATTTGGTGTTCACCCATATAGTTTTTGTGTTTTCGGCCCGGGTGTGATATACTTAGTGACAAACAGGAGCAGCGCTCTTGTTTCCTATTATAATAATGAAGAACAGGAAGGATTTTTATGTTTCAGATTAATTTCCATAAACCGATCCACATCCATTTCATCGGCATCGGCGGCATCAGCATGAGCGGCCTGGCCGAGATTCTGCTCAAGGAAAATTTCCGCATTTCCGGCTCCGACGCCAAGCGCTCCGCCCTGACGACCCATCTGGAGTCGCTGGGATGCACCGTGCAGTATGGGCAGTGTGCGGAAAATATCACCGATGACATCGACGCCGTTGTATACACGGCTGCCATCCACCCGGATAACCCGGAATTCGCAGCCTGTAAGGCAAAGGGCATTCCCATGCTTTCCCGGGCAGAGCTCCTGGGACAACTCATGCACAACTACAAAGTTTCCATCGCCATTTCCGGCACCCATGGCAAGACGACGACCACTTCCATGCTTTCCGAGATCCTCATGCTGGCGGACACCGACCCCACCGTTTCCGTGGGCGGCATCCTGAAATCCATCAACGGCAACATCCGCGTGGGCGGCCCTGAAATGTTCGTCACGGAGGCCTGTGAGTACACCAACAGTTTCCTGAACTTTTATCCGACGGATTCCATCATCTTAAATATCGAAGAAGACCATCTGGACTTCTTCAAGGATATCCACGATATCCGCAGATCGTTCCATCAGTTTGCATCCCAGACGGCGGACGGCGGTTCTGTCATCATCAACACCGATATCCCGGATTATGAAGAGATCACTGCAGACATCAACGCCTCTGTCATCACCTTCGGTCTGGAGCATGAGGCCATGTATACCGCCACAGATATCAGCTTTGACGGCTTCGGCCATCCGTCCTTCACCGTTGTGAAAAACGGCACCCCCGGTATCCAATGTGCCCTGAAGGTGCCCGGCATCCACAACGTGTCCAATGCGCTGGCTGTCATTGCCCTGTGTGACCGCTTAAGCATCCCGGCGGAGACGATCCGCAAGGGTCTGCTGGCCTTCGAGGGTACAGACCGCCGGTTTGAATACAAGGGTACCTTCCAGGGTGTCACTGTCATCGATGACTATGCCCACCATCCCACGGAGATCGCCGCTACCCTCACCGCTGCCCGGAATTATCCGCACCGCACGATCTGGTGTGTATTCCAGCCCCATACATATACGCGGACAAAAGCGCTGCTGCCGGAATTTGCCCGGGCATTAAAGCTGGCCGACAAGGTGGTACTGGCTGACATCTATGCCGCCAGAGAGACCGACACGCTGGGTATCAGCTCCCGGACGCTGCAGGAGGCACTGCAAAAAGAAGGTGCAGAAGCCTACTATTTCCCCTCCTTCGAACAAATAGAAAATTTTCTCAAAAAAAATTGTGTACACGGTGACCTGTTGATAACTATGGGTGCCGGAGACGTCGTAAATATCGGCGAAAACCTCGTTGAGAAATAGTTATCCACATTATCCACATGCTTATCAACACAATGTGTGAAAAAGCATGTGGATTTTTTTGTGGATTATCCGTTGACATAATCTTCTCGCCGATTTTCGTCCCTATTTCCCCTGATCCCCCTTTTTTCGCCCTTTTCCGCACCTGCCCCGCAGTTGCCCCGTCTGAGTTATCCACATTTTCCACATTATCCACATTTTTATCACCATTTTCCCACAGGTCTGCCGCCGCCAAAAACCCTATTCTCTTTTCCCGGGACATGTGCTATAATTCGAATACTTAGAAGAGAAGAGATGGGTGAACATATGGCTATACGTCTGTATCGGGAAGGAGACCGGGGATATACTTCGGTTTCCAATGATTTTATTGATCATTACATGCCGTCTGCCAACGGCGAATTTGTCAAACTGTATCTGTATCTGCTCCGGTGTCTGTCCGCCGGGCAGGATGCCCTGTCTGTGAGCACGCTGGCCGACCGGTTCAGCAACACGGAGAAGGATATCTGCCGGGCACTGCGCTACTGGGAGAAGGAAGGGCTTCTGTCCATCGAGACCGATGACCGCGGCGCTGCCTGCGGCATCTGCCTGAAGGAGCTGCCGGTACAGACAGCTGCTCCCGAGGCAGCATTTGCGCCTGCTGCGGAACGCACAGACGCCCTGCTGCAGGCACCTGTCACAGATGGCAAGATACTTTCCGCAGCAACGGTTGCCGGGCAGGTGAACGGTTCTATGCAGACCGGTACAGTTCCCGGACAGGCGCAGGCCTCCATGCAGACGGCCTCCGCCGGTACAACCACCGGCCAGAATGGTGCCGAACCCTCAGCCGTCACCTTTGTGCAGCCGGAACCGAAGAAGGCAGGTTCCCACGATATCTCCCGTCAGCGGCTGGAAGAGCTGCAGCAGCAGGACAACATCCGGCAGCTTCTGTTCATCGTGGAACAGTATCTGGGACGGACGCTGGGCAGCACCCACATCAACACCATCCTGTACCTGTACGACGAGCTGCATTTTTCCGAGGAGCTCATTGAGTATCTGGTGGAGTACTGTGTTTCCCGCGGGAACCGCAGCATCCGGTACATAGAGACAGTCGCTCTGGCATGGCATGCCGAGCACATCACCACCGTGGAGCAGGCCCAGGAGGTGACGAGCCAGTACAACAAGTACGTGTTCACCGTGCTGAAAAGCTTCGGCATCAAGGGCCGCAATCCGGTGGCTTCCGAGCTGGCTTACATCAAGAAGTGGTCGTCCGAGTACGGTTTCCCGGTGGAGATCATCTCTCAGGCCTGTGAACGCACAGTGACCCAGATCCACCAGCCGTCCTTCGAATATGCGGACAAGATCCTGTCCAGCTGGAACCGACAGGGCGTCCGCCATCCGTCGGATATTCTGAAGCTGGATGCCGCCCACCGGCAGAATCAGCCCCAGCCCGCCCAGACAGCAGACAACAGCAAGGGGCCCGACCGGCGCAACCGGTTCAACAACTTCGAACAGCGCAGCTATGATTTCAACAACCTGGAGCGGCAGCTGCTGAACATTAAGTAAATCTTATTAAGGAAGGAGGAGCAAATCTGTGTCTCTGACGAATGAACAGTACGATACGATCATGCGCATTTACAGCAGACGGCAGGCGGACAACCGTTTCCGCCAGAAGGAGCGGCAGCAGGCCGTCTATGACGCGATCCCGGCATTCGCGGATCTGGAGACAGAGATCTCCTCTCTCCAGGCCAGCCGGGCCCGTCTCATGCTGGGCGACCAGACCGGACAGGCCACACGCTGCGCCGACAGGCTTCATACCCTTTGTGAGAAAAGGAATCACCTTCTGGCCGAGCACGGTTTTCCGGCAGATTATCTGAAACCGCACTATATCTGCCCGGATTGTCAGGATACCGGTTATATCGGCAGTCAGAAATGTCACTGTTTCCGGCAGGCGGAGATCGACCTGCTGTACCACCAGTCCAACCTGCGGCAGGTGCTGGAACGGGAGAATTTTTCCCATTTCCGGGAAGACTACTATCCGGAAGACATGATCGATCCCGGCACCGGTCT
The DNA here is from genome assembly GCA_032620915.1 of Oscillospiraceae bacterium NTUH-002-81. Taxonomy (NCBI): domain Bacteria; kingdom Bacillati; phylum Bacillota; class Clostridia; order Eubacteriales; family Oscillospiraceae; species Oscillospiraceae bacterium NTUH-002-81. The sequence continues at coordinate 605,401 of CP136052.1, read as the reverse complement.
TTCTTCCCGCCGTCTGGCCCAGACTGCACTGGCGGAAGCCCACCGGTTCATCGAGGATTTCTCCCAGACACATCCGAACCTGTTTCTGTACGGGAGCACCGGCACCGGCAAGACCTTTCTGACCAACTGCATTGCCAAGGAGCTTCTGGAACGCTCCTTCTCCGTCCTCTATTTTTCCTCCGGGCAGCTGTTTGACCGGTTTTCCCGGCACAGCTTTTCCAGTGAAAAAGAGGACGATGATTTCCGGTATCACGTCTTCGACTGTGACCTGCTCATCATTGATGATCTGGGCACGGAGATGGTGAACGCCTTCGTCTCCTCCCAGCTGTTCCTGCTCATCAATGAGCGGCTCATGCGCAGGAAATCCACGGTCATTTCCACAAACCTGACGCCGGAAAATTTTCTCAACACGTACTCGGAGCGGATCTTTTCCCGGATCTCCAGCAGCTACCAGATCCTCAAGCTGTTCGGGGATGATATCCGGCTCCGGAAGAAACTGCTGGAGCATACTGTTTCATAATGGTGCTGCCTTCTTATATTCCTATGGACAGCTTTTCATGCAAGCATGCAATCTGCCCACCGGAATATAAGAGTAAACTGGACCTAACTTATCGTGCTGATTCGGCGGATGGCTCTGGCATATCGTTTTGATTTGTGCTATAGTATAATTAATTATGTTCATCATCACAACGGAGGAGAAAACCAATGTCTAATGAAGAAACCAGAAATCTGGAAACCATTCCTGTAGGCAAACTCGGCATCATTCCCCTTGCCAGCTGCAAGGAACTCGGCGAGAAGGTCAACAACTATCTCGTTGAGTGGAGAAATGAAAGAGAGAACGAGCATCATGCCAATATCGTTTTCGAAGGTTATCAGAGAGATAACTACATTATTTCCGCGCGTGTTCCCCGATTCGGAAGCGGCGAGGCCAAGGGCGTTCTCGGTGAATCTGTCCGCGGCTATGACCTGTATCTGATGGTTGACGTATGCAATTACAGCCTGACCTATTCCCTGTGCGGCCAGACAAACCATATGTCTCCGGATGACCATTATCAGGATCTGAAGAGAATCATTGCGGCAGTGGGCGGCAAGGCCAAAAGCATCACTGTTATCATGCCGTTCCTCTATGAGAGCCGTCAGCACAAGCGCAGCGGCCGGGAATCCCTGGACTGTGCACTGGCACTGCAGGAGCTCATCGATATGGGTGTCAACAACATTATCACCTTCGATGCCCATGACCCGCGGGTACAGAATGCGATCCCGATCAACGGATTTGAGACTGTACAGCCTGCTTACCAGTTTATCAAGGGTCTTCTTCGCAACATTCCGGATCTTAAGATCGACAGCGACCACATGATGGTCATCAGCCCGGATGAAGGCGGTATGGGACGTGCCATCTACGTTGCCAACGTTCTTGGTCTGGACATGGGTATGTTCTATAAGAGAAGAGACTACACGAAGATTGTCAATGGCCGCAACCCCATCGTTGCCCATGAGTTCCTGGGTACGGATGTAACAGGCAAGGATCTGATCATCATTGACGATATGATCTCTTCCGGTGACAGCGTTCTGGAAGTTGCTTCCGAACTGAAACGCCGCAAAGCCAACCGCATCTTTATCTTCTCCACTTTCGGTCTGTTCACCAACGGTCTGGAGAAATTTGACAAGGCTTATGAGGAAGGCTATATCACCCGCGTGCTGACCACCAACCTGGTATATCAGACACCGGAGCTGCTGGAGAAGCCTTACTACATCAGCTGTGACATGAGCAAATACATTGCTTACATCATCGACACGCTGAATCATGATGCTTCCATCAGCGGTCTTCTGGATCCCAGTGACCGTATCCAGAAGCGCCTGACCCAGTACCGCAACGGCACCATGGATTTCTAAGCTTCATAAGGAAAATAAATCCTGGAAAACCTGCCACTGGCAGCGTATTCAGGAGTCTATACAGCACGAAAAGAGGATGCCCTTTTTACAGGACATCCTCTTATTTGCTTTTCAATTCATTATAAAATTTTCCGAATCCTCTCAAAACATTCTGTCACTGTTTTTCTCGGCGCAGCCACGTTGATCCGCTGGAATCCCTCTCCTGTTTTTCCAAAGATTTTTCCGCTGTCCAGCCACAGCTTCGCATCGTATATGATCCGGCGATCCAATTCTTCTGTTTCGATACCAGTTCCCCGGAAATCCAGCCAGACCAGATAGGTGCCTTCGCCATTGATCATCTTTACCCCCGGCAGATATTCTTCCACATAGTTTCTTGCATAGTCAATATTCGACTTCACATAAGCCATCATTTTCTCATACCATTCATCGCCATGCTCATATGCGGCCTGGGTAGCAACCAGCCCCAATACGCTCAACTGACTGATGCCGGCTGCATTCACTTCATGCTGGAATCTCTGTCTCAACTTTTCATTGGGGATAAAGATGTTGGAGATCAGCATACTTGCCAGGTTGAAGGTTTTGCTCGGCGAGGTACAGGTGACAGAGATATCCGCATATTCTTTCTTAATAGAAGCAAACACGGTGTGCTCTCCCTGGAACACAAAATCATTGTGGATCTCGTCACAGACCACCGTGACCCCATGCTTCAGACAGATCTCTCCCATTCCGGTCAGTTCTTCCCTCGTAAATACTCTTCCGGAGGGATTATGGGGATTGCACAGAAGAAACAGCTTCACATGATGCTCCACGATTTTCTGCTCGAAATCTTCCAGGTCCATATGATAGCGATTGTCTGTTCCCAGATACAGATCATTGCTGACAACGACTCGTCCGTTATCCTGGATCACCTCGGAAAACGGATAGTACACCGGCTGCTGAATGAGCACGCAGTCTCCCGCTTCCGTAAAGGCTTTTACCGCCATGGCAAGTGCAAATACCACGCCCGGCGTTTTGATCAGCCAGTCCGGTTCCACATCCCAGTGATGGCGTCTGTGCATCCATCCTGCGATCGCATGAAAATAATCCTCCTGAGATTCGCTGTATCCAAAAATCCCATGCTTCGCTCGTTCGATCAGCGCATCCTCCACATAGGAAGTTGTCCGAAAATCCATATCTGCCACCCAAAAAGGCAACACATCCTCCGGCTTGCCTCTTTTTACGGCAAAATCATATTTTAAACAGTCGGTTCCTTTCCGCTCGATGATCTCATCAAAATTTAAATTTCTTTCCGGCATTTCCATTCATCCTTTCCCGTTCGTTTCATCCGCCATGCATTTTTCCAGATCGCATGCTATTCCAGCGACTGAAATACATCCGATAACTCGGCCAGCAGATCCTCAATATCTTCGATTCCAACAGATAACCGGAGGGTACAGGGGGTAATTCCGTTTTTCAGACGGACATCCTCCGGCACATCCGCATGGGTCTGGGTCGTCGGATACGTGATCAGTGTTTCTACGCCTCCCAGGCTCTCTGCAAATTTGATCATCCTTACACGTTCCAGAATCTGTAAGGCATGCGCTTTCGTATCCACATCGAAGGTGAGCATGGAGCCAAAACCGCTTGCCTGTTTTTTCATCACCGTATATCCGGGATGTTCCGGCAGCCCCGGGTAATACACCTGTTTCACAACGCGCTGCGCTTTCAGCCAGTTCGCAATTTTTATCGCATTCTCCTGGGATCGCTCCATGCGGATGCCAAGGGTCTTGATCCCCCGAAGAAGCAGCCAGCTGTCAAAGGGCGCCAGCCCCGCTCCCGTGGTCTTGATCAGGAACCGCAGCTTCTCCTGTATCTCCCCGTTGTTTGTCACAAGGAATCCGGCCAGGGTGTCATTGTGTCCGCCCAAAAACTTTGTGCCACTGTGGATCACGACATCTGCGCCCAGCTTTAACGGATTCTGAAAATACGGAGACAGGAAGGTGTTATCCACGATCAGGAGGATCTGATGCTTCCTGGCAATCTCTGCAATGGCCGCAATATCCGATACATGCATCATGGGATTGGTCGGTGTCTCAATGTAAATGGCTTTCGTATTCTCCCGGATCGCGCTTTCGATATCGTCCCTGGAACAGTCCAGATAGGTAAATTCATAGTTGTTCTTTTTGGAAACATTGTCAAATAATCGGATACTGCCGCCATATAAATCTGCTTCAACGACAAAATGATCCCCAGGCCGAAAGATCTCCATCAGCAAGGTAATGGCAGCCATTCCGCTGGAAAGCGCAAACGCATCGATGCCACCCTCCAGGCTGGCAACCACCTTCTCTAACTGTTCTCTGGTAGGATTCTGTAATCTGCTGTAATCATATCCTGTACTTTCTCCGACACCGGGGTGTGCATACGTTGCTGTCTGATAAATGGGGTAGCTGATCGCACCATAGTTTTCTGTTTTTCCCTCTGTTTCTTCCAGATGAAGACATCGGGTATTGCGTCCTCTATTCATACTATATCTCTCCTATAGGTTTTATTCGTTTTCATACATGTCATTTTATCACCAAAAAAAATCTCTGAATAATCAGAATATTCTATTATGGGATATAGGAAAAAGCTATAGTAAAAAGTTTTAATATCTTCCCAGAACCGTGTCCTTCACATCCCAGCGAAGCGGCGGGTAAGGGGTCTGATCGCCGTATCCCACATCCACATAGGTCACGAGACGCATGTACTCCGGCAGATTGAAACGGGCTCTTAACCGGTCGCTGAACTCCTTGTTGCGGAAGGTCAGCCATACGCTTTCCAGTCCTACGGCATGGGCCGCCAGTACCATATTCTGTCCGGCTGCGCCTGCATCCAGCAGTTGGTTTCTCACCGGGGTAAAGGAATTGGCACGGTAGCAGCGCATATCCTGTAATACGATCAGATGCACCGGGCCGCCGGGCACATCGCTGCCCCGGAATAAACCGGGTTCGTTTTTCTCCCGCACCACAATGTAGCGGACAGACTGTACATTGCAGCCGTGAGCTGCCCACAGACCGGCCTCCAGCACCTTGTCGATCAGCTCATCCGGCACTTCCTGATCCGTAAACTCTCTGACGGAACGGCGCTCCTTTACGATGGTGAAGAAATCCTCCTCCATCTGGGGCGTTACCGTCTTCGGCTTGTAGGGAGACAGATCCACCGCTTCTCCTCTGGAAAGCTTGTCCGCAGACTCGATGAGGAAGCTGGCGTACTTGTACTCCGGCAGGTCTGTGCCCAGCCCTCTCTTTCTCCACAGCTCCAGCAGATGTTTCACATAATCTGCCTGGGAAGCCTTTAATTTCTCATTTCTGTATGCTGCATGGTACATCTGGATCTCCAGAGAGTGATGGCTTCTCTCCCGGACTCTGGCACGGAATTCCGATTCATCCATGGCCAGGAAATCCTCGTCTGTCAGTTTCTGATTGTTGTTTTTGATCTCCTGGATCTCCTCTAAGGTAAGGTAATCCATACTCGTATCTCGAAACATTGTTTTCCTCCTAGTCAATATTAAATATCATTGCTTTCATCCATGATACCTGAGGATTGCTCCGTGCTGCCCACTCCCGCAATCCTAAATAAAGTACTCCACATTCTCTTTCTCGGAAGCGCCTCTGCCGATGTCAGTCACGATCCGGGCCGCCAGATCCACCAGGTAGCGGTCGTTTCTGCTGCGGGGATGGGGCGCGTTGACCTCGTACTCCTCCTGGATCCGGCTGGGGCGCGGGCTTAAGAGAATGACCCGGTCTGCCAGATACACAGCCTCGTTGATGTCGTGGGTCACGAAAAGAATGGTTTTCTTTTCCTCCTGGCGGATGCGCACCAGCTCGTCCTGCAGGGTCGTCCGCGTCAGATGATCCACGGCGCTGAAAGGCTCGTCCATGAGGATGACCTTTGGGTTCATCACCAGCGCTCTGGCGATGCCCGCCCGCTGCCGCATACCGCCGGACAGCTGAGCCGGGTATTTGCTCTCAAAACCGTCCAGGTTCATCAGATGGATATATTTTTTCAGCCGCTCTTCCTGCTCTGCCTTGGGTACCTTCGAGATATCCATGCCGAAAGCGATATTTTTCTTCACCGTTTTCCACGGATACAGGGACGCATCCTGAAATACCACACCGATATCCCGGCTGGGTCCGGTGACCGGTTCGTCATCCAGCAGCACCTCGCCGCCGCTTTTTTCCAGCAGGCCTGCCACAATTTCCAGCATGGTGCTCTTGCCGCAGCCGGAGGGGCCCACAATGCACACAAACTCTCCGTCCTTGATGTGCAGATCAATGTGATCCAGCGCCGTTACCGCCTGTCCGTCCTCTCCGTTATATTGTTTGGTCAGATTGCGAATCGTTATCGAAGGCATCCTGCATATCTCCTTTCTGTCCGGTCAGATGCTTATTTTTCTGCCGGGTCTGTCAGTCCCAGTGTCTCTGCCGCTTTCTCGGCAAACTCGTTGGTGTAAGTACCCTCTGCCTGTACATTTTCATCCAGCCAGCCGTACTCTTTCAGATACTCTACGGTCTTTTCCACACGATCCTCAGGGATCACCGGATAATCAGACCATACGTCGATCTCATCCTCTACGGCTTTGCGCATCACATCCTCAGAAACATCCATCTGCTGTGCCAGCCAGGTGATGAACTCGTCGAAATACTCGTTTTTCACTTTCTCATGCACTTCATAGTAGGCATTCAGGAAACGCTGCAGCTTCTCCGGCTCTTCCTTGATGATCCGATCAGAAGCAACGATGGTGCCGGTGTAGTAATCCGGGATGTAGTCCCAGGCACGTCCGAGAATGTGGCCGGTTCCCTCTGCCTCTGCCAGTGCGGCGTAAGGGTTGTGGATGATGGTGGCATCTACCTCGCCGGAGGTCAGGGTCGCGTAAGCGGTCTGGTGTTTGCCATTAGCAACCAGGGTTACCTCATCCTCGGAAATACCGTTGGCTTCCAGCATTTTCAGCACAGAGAGACGCAGGCCGCCGGATGCTGCGCAGCTTCCGATGGTTTTTCCTTTCAGATCGGAGAAATCCTTGATGTCATTGTTGGCAATGAGCCAGTAGCAGCCTGCATACCGCCACAGGTTACCGACCATTTTTGCCGGAACGCCGTTGTAGATCGCCGGGATAAAGGTGCTGGGATCGCCGTCCGCAATGTCGATCTCGCCTCTGGAAATGAGGGAGAGCAGTTCGTTGTAATCCGGTCTGGAAACCTGCTCGAACTCGATACCCAGATCCTTATAGAAGCCTTTCTCGATGGCAAAGCTGTTCACCGCGCCGGTCATGCCGGTGGTAAAGCTGACCTTTAAGGTGATGGGCTCCTCGCTTCCATCCGATGTCTCTGCGGCAGCGTCCGTATCTGCGGACGCATCGCCAGCCTGTGCGCTGTCTGTCTTTGTGTCTGCCGCTGTTCCGTCTGTGGATGTGGATGCGCCGCATCCGGTAAACACCGCCGTGGTCAGTGCTGCTGTCAGTAAAAGGGCTGCAAATTTTTTCATCTTCTTTTCTCCTCTCAATGTGTTTTTATACTTTTCTCCAGCGATGGCAGATCATGTATTCCACCGCTGTCACAAGCTTTGTCAGTAATACGGAAATCAAGGTCACCAGGATGATCAGAAAAAACATCCGGGAGGTGTTTAACAGCTCCTGGGATTCCCGCAAAAGATACCCAAGTCCGCCCTTGGCTGACTGCATTTCCGAAAAGACCACGCCGGTCATGGCTGTAGCCGCTGCGATCCGGAATCCGTTGAACATAGAAGGCAGGGCTGCCGGTAAAATAACACCGAACACGGTCTGTACCCGGGACGCCCGAAACACCCGCGCCACCTTTAAATATTCTTCTTTACACTGCTTGGCGCCGGTCAGCGTATTGTACAGGATCTGAAATACCGAAAACAGGAAGATCAGAACGACCTTGGACTGGAAGCCGATGCCGAACCAGAGTACCAGGATGGGCAGGATAGCCGTCTTGGGGATAGCCATGATGGCGGAGCAGAACACGCTGCCGTAGGCTTCCGTTTTGGGAAACAGCGTCCACAGGAGCGCCAGAGCCACACCCACCACACCGGCCAGCACATATCCCACCGCCACCTCCTCCAGGGTCACAAGCAGATGGGGCTGCAGGGTTCCATTGGCAATGATTTTTACCGCTTCCTCTACGATGCCGCTGGGCGCCGCCATGAATACCTTGCTGACTCTTCCTGTGGTGACGGAAATCTCCATCCACAGAAGGAGTGCCACAACCGTCGCGATCTGCAGGATCAGAATGCCGTTTATCTTTGATTTCTTCTGCTTTGCGTCAGTCGTTTTTGCTGCCATAGGTAAACGCCCCCTCTCTGACCTTCTCGCTCTCGAAATATTCTCTTTCACAGCTTTCCCCGCTGATGATCACATTCTGTACCAGCCGGTGGGAAAGGTGACGGCTGAAATTTTCTATCGTTGTGGTGTCGATCACATCACAGTAGTAAGGCGCCAGCTCCAGGAACCAGGGATATTCTTTCGCATATTCCCGCCATACCTGGCCGTAGGGACAGTGGTCAGCTCCCCATTCCGGGATCCAGCCGCATTTGGGAAGGTCGGTGACGGAACGGAAATCCTTCACCGTGTCAAAACAGACGCCCTCTGCCCTGGCTTTGGCCCGCATCTCGTCGGAACGGTCAACGGCCAGTTCAAAGATGGTCTGCCGTACCAGCTCCTTCGTCCGCTCCAAGCCGAAGGTATCATACAGGGTTTTACAGAAATGGAAGTACAGCATGGCGAACTGTCTGGCTGCCTTTCGGATCTCGTATACCATCTGCCGCCGCTCTACCGGCTCGGAAAGCTTCTCATACCGTTCCTTCCACCGTTTCTTTTCTTCCTCCGGGGCATTCTCCCGATACTCATAGGCTCCTGTTTCCATAATTTTCCTCCTTCACCACACGGAACTGATCCATAAATGCGATGTATTCCTCTTTGGATGCAAATACCGGATGGTATTCTTTTTTCAGCTGTTTTGCCAGCGCCGCGCCGTCCTTCAGCATCCGGTAAGCACTGACTGCGAAAACCTTGGCGGTGAGGATGTATGCTTCTTCCTCATCCACAATGCCGAAATCGCTCTGATGGCGGCCACCGGACATGCCCCCGGTATGGAAGGTGTACACCGGCAGCAGATGCTGGACATCTCCCACATCGGTGGAACCGCCGGTATGGGTTCCGGGTTTTACCCGCTCCACCGGGCGCCCCTCTGCCAGCTCTTCCAGTGCCTCCGTCAGTTCTTCCGGATACTCCTGATAAATGGCAGGCAGATATCCCGGCATGGTCTCTATTGCAATGCCGGCTCCCATGGCCAGTGCCCCGGCCCGGAAGGAACGGTCGGTCTTTTCCGCGGCATCCGCAAAGGCTTCCAGCGTTTTGCCCCGCACCAGCGTCTCAATGACCGCCTCCTCCGGCACCACATTCACCAGATCGCCGCCCTTTGTCATAATGGGATGTACCCGCACACAATCCTCATCCCGGAAAGTCTCCCGGTTCAGCGCCAGTGCCTGTAATCCCAGGGAAGCCGCAGACAGGGCATTCACGCCCTTTTCCGGTCGGAACGCCGCGTGAGCTGCTTTTCCGTGAATGGTGATGACCTTGGAAACGAAGCCGTTGCCGCTGCCCTTTCCGGCCAGGATGCCCTCCTCCCGGATGTGATGGGCGATGCCGGCATCCACATCATCGAAAGCACCGATGCGGATCAGCTCACATTTGCCGCCGCCGTACTGGATCTTGCCTTCCTGCATGAGGCTTTTCTTAAACTCCACTTCCCCGTACTCCTCGGCAGGAGTGGCGAAGAAGATCACCTGTCCGTCCAGCTTGTCCGCGATCTCCGGATCTGTCAGCGCCAGCATGGCACCCACCACACCGGCCAGCTGTGCGTGATGCCCGCAGCAGTGGGCCGCGCCCGTCTCCGGCACCGCGTAAATGTGATTGGGTATCTTCAATGCGTCCATCTCTCCCAGCAGCGCCAGGGAAAACTGCTCCTTCCGATCCTCATTCAGGTAAGCCTTCACACCGGTCACCGCCAGGTGCTCGTCCACATGGGACAGATGCTGCTTCATAATACTGGCAAATTTTTCACTGGTCCGAAACTCCTTATAGCCCAGCTCCGCATGATGATAAATATCATCCGCAAAGGCAAGGATCTGTTCCCGGTTTTCCTCAATGTGCTGTACGATCTTTCGTTCGATCTGATCCATAAGCTGCTCCTTTCACGCTCGCTGCCGCGTATACGCGTATTTTCTATCGTATAAAAAATGGCCATGGGATTTCCTCCTATGGCCGCTCTGTCGTCGTTCTTCTCTGTTCTTTCCTGTCTCTGTCAGGAAACATGCATCAACCGGCCCGGATGGAAATCATTCATCATCTGTGTACAACAAGAGCTGCACATCGCTGCGATCTGCATACAACAACACATATTCATGATGGTGTTTTCCAGTCCTGTTTTCCTGTTCATGTCTATTTCCTACTTTCTATACCTTTCCCATTTTTCCTATCATGTTAATATGGATTATAATACCAGTTTTATATTCTGTCAATCCTAATTTTATATTTTTAACAGTTCACTTGAATATTAAAGCGCCAGCAAATGAGCAGAAAAAGAGCCGTACGCTTTCCTTTCCGGTTCTGCATACGACTCTCTGCCTTAATCATTCAGTTGTTTTTTCTCCAGCCCCTGATGGATCGTCTCCATGAACTGATTCCAGATGGTACCTGGATAGGAGGATCCCGACAGGCCATTCAGCGCACGCACCTGGTCACAGCCGGCCCAGACAGCAGTGGTATAGTACGCGGTATAGCCCACAAACCAGCCGTCCTTGTTGTCGTTGGTCGTACCGGTTTTACCGGCAGATGGCATGTCATTCAGGGAAAGGCGGCTGCCGGTACCGCTCTTCATGACGCCTTCCAGAATATCGGTCATAGTTCTGGCTGCATTGCCCGTGTACACCTGTACCGTCTCTGCACCGGTGTTATCCACCAGAAGGTTGCCAAAGGCATCTGTGATCTTCACGATGCATGTAGGGGTCCGGAACTGCCCTTCGTTGGCCAGTGTTGCATAGCCGGAAGCCATCTCCACCACGTTGGTGCCCTTGGTCAGGCCGCCCAGGGAGGTGGACAGCTGCTTATCAGCGTCCACGATCTTGGCAAACTCCATCTCATACAGCCGTTTCAGGCCGTTTTCCACACCGACCTTCTCAAATACCTGCCAGGCCACGGTGTTCAGTGATTTCTCCACCGCCCGCCGCAGCGTCACATTTCCATAATAGACGCCGCCCGCATTTTCCGGGCCGCCCTCAAATTTGTGATCATCAATGACAGTATCTGCCGTATAGCTGCCCTCCAGCGCCGGTGCATACACCACCAGCGGTTTAATGGTACTGCCGGGCTGACGGCTGCTCTGGTACGCCCGGTTCAGGCTGCTGGTCACATCGTCCTGGCTCCGGCCACCCACCACGGCCACCACTTCACCCGTGGCATTGTCGATGCAGGCTGCCGCACCCTGCATGGCATACACGCCGTCCGTTCCATGGTTCACAAAATCGATCAGCGTCTCATCCACTGCCTGCTGCAGCACCTCCTGCTTCTGCTCGTTCAGGGAGGTGTATACCCGGTAACCACCGGTCACCAGCAGATTGTGGCATTCCTCATACACCTGGGCATATTCCTCATCATAGGTTGCCCGCTGTGCATCGCTGGAAAATTCATACTGGAAGGTGAATCCCTGCAGCTTCATCAGCTCCTTCACCGCACAGTTGGTCGCAAAGGACTGCATATAGTTGCTGACATTCTCCGTCTTCGTATCCGCCAGCACAATATCCTCGGCCTTGGCACTCTGACAGGTAGCGCTGTCAATGACACTGTCCTCCTCCATCTCATCCAGGATCCGATCCCGCCGTTTCAGCGTCTCGGAAAGATTCGTCCGCGGGTCATAGCGGCCCGGGCTGTTGGGGATCGCACAGAGCAGAGCAATCTGAGACAGATCCAGCTCCGAGACACTCTTGCCAAAATACCCCCGGCTGGCCGCCTCGATGCCGTAATAGCCGTTGGAATAGTAAATATTGTTGATGTAATATTCCAGGATCTGCTCCTTGGAATACTTCTTCTCCAGCTGCATGGCAATGAAGATTTCTTCCACCTTCCGCTCCCAGCGCACCGTATGAGACAGGAAAATATTCCGGCTCAGCTGCTGGGTGATGGTGCTGCCGCCCTGGGTGATGGCCTGCTTGCGCACCAGCGATACCACCGCCCGGAAAATGGCCTTCATGTCAAAGCCCTTATGTTTGTAAAACCGCTTGTCCTCGATGCTGACAAAGGCCTGCTTTACGTAATCCGGAATCTCCGCGGATTTCAGATAGTAGACATCCTTGTCGCCTTTCAGTGTCTGGATCACGTTATCGCTGTCGTCGTACACCAGCGTCGTCTGGGATGACCAGAACACGGACTCGTCAGAAGCCTCCACCTTGGCCTTCGCCTCCTGGTAGAGCTCCACGATCCGGACACCGAATTTTTGATAAAAAATAACCATACAGCCGATCAGAAGGATCCCCAAGAATACCTGGAAGGAAGCAAACAGGATGTCGCCTGCCCCCATTCTTCTCCGGCGGCGCTTCCCTTTGCGCCTCCGGCGACGCCTTCTGTGCAGCTCTCTCTCTCTTTCAGACATGCATATCCTCCGCACAAATGCTGTCAATATCTTTCCTCATTGTACGCCTTTCCCCACAGAATGTCTACTGCCGGGGAAAATTTCACAGTTTTCTCCCACTGTCTGACAGATTTTCCCAGAATCATCAGAAAAACCTACAACAAAAACTCCCCGGCAGCACTATACAAAGCACTCCGGGGAATTTTTACCTTATTTATCCAAAATTACCGACGATTGTAATTGATCAGACATCCTTTCAGAATGATCTCCCGCTCGTCATCGGTGAGCTCGCCCATGCGCAGGGTGAAAGGTGCCAGCGCACCGCCTTTCACTACATAAGCCGGAATCTCCGCCTTCTTGTCCGCAATGGCTGTGCGGACATCCGGAATAAACAGGTAGTCCAGATTGTGGAACGGCAGCTCTCCCGCATCAATGACGAAGGGCAGCATGCCCCAGTTGATCAGGTTGGAGCGGTACCGCTTGGTGGCATATTCGTTGGCGATGTTGGCCCAGCCGCCCAGTACCTTCTGACAGGAAGCCGCCTGCTCTCTGGCGGAGCCGTCACCCGGCTTCACGGCAAAAATCGTAGAGCCGAAGCCCACATTGCCCTTGCCCACGTTCGGGTAATCCTTCTGCACCGCAGCCATAACTGCTTTCAGGTCTTCCACGGCTTCCAGCGGACAGGTGCCTGCCTCCACAGCTTTCTGAGCTTTCTGGATGGCCTTTGCCCGGCCCACATACTCCGGATCTTTTCTGGACAGAGTGAACTCTGCCAGTCCCAGAGGGTTGGAACGGTAGGAGGATGTCTCGCCGGAGGGGATCAGCTCGTCGGTGGTGGTCACCGGATCGTGGATCTCGGATACGACCTGGAGCACCAGGTTGTCCGGCAGTGCCGACATGGCCGGCCAGTCCTTGATGTTGGGGCCGAACTTGATCTCCACGGAAGGATCTGCCACGCCCTTGCTGTCAAAAATCCGGTTCTCATAAATGGTCTTGTCAAAGAAGTATTTCGGGCCGCGGAATTCCACATCCATCTCATCTGCTGCCGTCAGGAAGCCCTTGTTGGCCGCAGTTGCCGCGATGGAACGGGCATCCATAAGCGCCACGGAAGCAATCTGGCCGCTCTGGAGCTTACTGCCCTCCCGGTTCGGGAAGTTTCTTGTAGAATGGCGGATGGAGAAGCCGTTATTGGCCGGAGTATCTCCCGCGCCAAAGCAGGGGCCGCAGAATGCGGTTTTCACCACGGCACCGGCGCCGAGAAGGTCTGCTACGGAACCGTTTTTCACCAGTTCCATAAAGATCGGCGTGCTGGCCGGATAAACGCTCAGTGTAAACTCATCCGGGCCGATGCTTCTGCCCCGCAGGATATCCGCCGCGTCACAGATATTTTCAAATCCGCCGCCGGCACAGCCTGCGATGATGCCCTGGTCTACATATAATTTTCCGTTATGTACTTTATTTTTCAGTGTGAAATCCACCGCATTGTCCAGACTGACAGCTGCCTTTTTCTCGCAGTCCTCCAGAATATCCATCAGGTTCGCTTTTAATTCCTCGATGGTGTACGTGTTGCTGGGGTGGAAAGGCATGGCGATCATGGGCTTTACTTCGCTCAAATCCACGGTGATCATGCCATCGTAGTAAGCCACTGCCCCCGGGTTCAGCTCTGCATACTCCTCCCGGCGGCCGTGAATGTCAAAATATTCCTCGATTTTTTCATCGGTTCTCCAGATGGAGGACAGGCAGGTGGTCTCGGTGGTCATCACGTCCACGCCGATCCGGAAATCGGCACTCAAGGAAGCCACGCCGGGGCCCACGAACTCCATCACCTTATTTTTCACATAGCCGTTGGCAAACACCGCACCGATGATGGCCAGCGCCACGTCCTGAGGGCCCACACCCTTGCGGGGCGCTCCTTTCAGATACACGCCCACCACACCCGGCATATTCACATCGTAGGTCTGACAGAGTAACTGTTTTACCAGCTCGCCGCCGCCCTCGCCAATGGCCATGGTACCCAGCGCGCCGTAACGGGTGTGGCTGTCGGAGCCGAGGATCATCTTGCCGCAGCCTGCCAGCATCTCTCTGGCAAACTGATGGATGACTGCCTGATGCGGCGGAACATAGACGCCGCCGTAGCGTTTTGCACAGGAAAGGCCAAACATGTGGTCATCCTCGTTGATGGTGCCGCCCACCGCGCACAGACTGTTGTGGCAGTTGGTGAGCACGTAGGGGATGGGGAACCGCTCCAGTCCCGATGCCCGGGCTGTCTGGATGATGCCCACAAAGGTAATGTCATGAGAAGTCAGCTTGTCGAATTTCAGCTTCAGCTTCTCCATATTGTCAGATGTGTTGTGTGCTTTCAAAATACCGTAGGCGATGGTCTGCTGTGCAGCTTCCTCCTTGGAAGGCACTGCGCCAAGCTTTGCCTGCAGGGCAGCTTCCTGTCCCTCTTCCACGATCTCGGTGCCGTTCAGCAGCCAGGCACCGCCCCTGGATAATGTAACCATATGATTTCCTCCCGTATTGCTTCTGCATGTTCTGTGATCTTTACACAGATATTTTCTGGTTCTCATTATAGCCACACATAAAAATGAATGCAAGGATTTTCCCCGTTTTTCCGCTGAAAATCCCCGCATTCTTTTGGATAGTTTTGTCTGTTTTTCTACTTATTTACCATCTGTTTCTACTTATAAATAATTAGTTTCACCCATAAGTAGTACGTCTCTCCTATCCACAGATATACCATCAGTGCGCATCCTTTTCCCCGGCATCCATGATAACCTCCTGATTCTCACCATTTTCCTGTGAAACCGCTTCTTCTGTTTTCTCAGATGAATCCGCTTTCACTCTTGGGAATGTCAGCGTCACCCGGAACAGATCGCCGTCCAGATAGATTTCAAACTTTCCTTTCTGTAATGTCGTCAGGTTCTGGGCGATGGACAGGCCAAGGCCGCTGCCTTCCGTGGTACGGGACACGTCTCCCCGCACGAACCGTTCCGTCAGCTCATCCGCCGAAATGTTCAGCGGCTGTTCGGAAATATTTTTCAGGGAAAATACCACCTGCTCTTCATCTGCCTTGAGGTCTGCGTATACCCGGCTGTCCTGGAGGGCGTATTTCGCCGTGTTGTTGTACAGGTTTTCCACCACCCGCCACAGTCTCCGGCCATCCGCCATGACATAAATGGACCCCTCGGGAATGCTGCACACCAGATTTAAGCCTCTGGCGGCAAATTTTTCCTCGAATTCCCCGTTGGTCTGCCAGATCAGCTGCACAAAGTCAATGGGCATGAACTCCAGTTTGATATTGCCGGAACTGATCTTGGACGCCTCCACCAGATCCTCCGTCAGGTTTTTCAGGCGCTGGGATTTCTTATCCAGTACATCAATGTAGCCCCTGACTTTCTCATCCTGTATATTTTCCCGCTTTAAAAGATCCACATAGTTGATGATGGATGTCAGCGGCGTCTTGATGTCGTGAGAAACATTGGTGATCAGGTCTGTTTTCAGCCGCTCGTTTTTCAGGCTCTTCTCCACCGCGTTGGAAAGGCCCTCCCCGATATGGTTCACCGCCTCGGCTTCCGTCCGGTAATCTCCCCGCAGATGGGTGGTGTCGATCTTGTAATCCACTTCCCCGGCGGTGATCCGCCGGATGCCCTGATTTACCCGCTGTTCCTGGATCGCCCGCCAGAGCAGGAATACCCCTACGGCAATATCCAGAACCAGCAGCAGCCAGAAACTGTCCATCACATGATATACAAAGAAGTGAGCAATCAGAAATCCCACATAACACAGTCCTGTCCGCAGAGTGATCGTGCGCTCCTGCCAGCACGCTTTTATGAAAAGACACAGCTTCCGGCACAGGCTGTTTTTCCACAGAAGTCCTGCTTTCAGCCGCCGCACCAGGCTGAGCCATCCGCCCATGAGCCCCAGGTTGGACGCAACCGCCGCTCCGGAAATCACAACCGCAGCCGATGCGATATCACCGGGTCTGTACAGAAGTCCTTCTGCCAGAATGATGGCCAGATAGTCTCCCCACAGCAGGATCAGTGCCAGCACCCCAAACAGGACAATCGACACTTCCGTATTCACCCGATCAATGAAATACAGTCTGTATCTATCGCCCTCCGGCTGCCAGCCTGTGGTGGCAGTCAGATACAAAAAGCAGATCAGGTACATCAGGCCGCCCACCGCCAGAAATACGACGCCGACCACAAACAGGGGCCGTTCACTGTCCAGCTCTTTTCTCGCCAGAGAAAAAATATCTTCCGCCGAATAGGTGGTATCCACGGCAGTCACGACCGCCCAGTCATCCCCCTGATCCGTCCGGGAAAGCCAGTTCCTGCGCCACATTTCCCCTTCTGCGCTTTCATGGAAGCTGCCCTCCGGGAAATTGTACTGCTGTGCACCATTGGACATATTCCAGCAGTAAAACATCATGTCCGCCTGGTTGATGACTGCATCCTCGGCATCTTCTATTGTGGAAATGCCCTCCATATTCGTGTAGATCCCGCCGTCCTCATCCTGGGCAAAATAGCGGAAATTGGTGTTTGCCGGATCCAGCTGGTCCTTTCTCTGGTAAAACTGACTGACCCGGTCACCGGTATCCTCAATAAAATCCCTTACGATCCGATTCAGTTGAGAAGTCTCTGACACCGTCAGTTCATTGTTCAGCGCCGCCTCCAGCAGACTGCCATATTCCTGCGGGGCGTACTCCTCCTCCAGCCAGGTATAGCTCTCTGCTTCACTGGAAGCATCTGTCGCCTCCGCATCTGATCCAGATGCTGCCTCGTCCGTGCCGTCTGTTCCCTGGACTTCTGCTGCCGCACCGTCCGTTGCCTGCGCTCCGGCTTCGGCCTGATCTGCTGCTTCCTGCGTGTCCGCTTTTTCTTTCATGAGCTGCACATAGTCTGCATAGGGATCGTCAAAAATCGTCACGCCCTTCATATACCAGCGGTTGATATCCCCCAGCCGATAATGCAGCGTCAGCGTGTTTCCGTTGTCCGCCGTAAAATCCACAGCCATGAGCCGGTCTTCCTCGATGGTGCCGTTTGGCGCCACATTATTTTTGATCCAGATAGCATCCTCCGCCCACGTCATCATGGTGTCATAGGCATCGTAAAAACCCTGGCTTGCCTCAAAAGAACTGTTCAGCGTGGTGAAATTTCCTTTGTAAAGAAAATACCCGATCATAAGCAGTCCCGACACGATCCCGGCAATGCCCACATGCACCAGCACCCGGCAGACCCAGATGGCCGTTGTTCTGTTCTCTTTTTTCATCCTGTTCCTCCTCATCCCGCGCCTGCGATGATCAGATCTTTTCCAGCTTATAGCCGATGCCCCATACGACTTTCAGATACCGGGGCTCCTTGGGGTTGATCTCGATCTTCTCCCGGATATGCCGGATATGCACCGCCACCGTATTTTCCGCGCCGTAGGCGTCCTCATTCCAGATACTCTCGTAAATCTGGTTGATGGAAAACACCTTTCCCTGGTTGCGGATCAACAGCAGCAAAATATTGTACTCCATGGGCGTCAGCTTCACCGGCTCCCCGTCCACCGTCACTTCCTTCCGGTCATCATCCACCATCAGGCCGCCGGTGCGGTACACCTGGCTGTCCTCCGCAGGCAGGTTGCCCAGCTTCGTATACCGACGCAGCTGGGATTTCACCCGGGCCACCAGTTCCAGCGGGTTGAAGGGCTTCGTCACATAGTCGTCCGCCCCGATGTTCAGCCCTAGGATCTTATCCGTGTCCTCGGATTTCGCTGACAGGATAATAATCGGAATGCTGCTCTCCTCCCGGATCTTCAATGTGGCCCGGATCCCGTCCAGCCGCGGCATCATCACATCCATGATCAGCAGATGGATCTCCTCCTTCTCCAGGAGCTCCAGCGCCTGCACGCCGTCATACGCCTTGTATACATGGTATCCTTCCTGTATCAGATAAATCTCAATCGCTTCCACAATTTCTTTATCATCATCACAAACTAAAATATTTAACATATGCTCACCTCTTCTTCCATTATACCGAAGGAAAGAGAGATTGGAAAGGGCGCCCTCTTCTTTCATGATTTAATATAGCAGGGGATTTTTAAGGACCGGGAAGGAGAATTCTTAAGATATTATAAAGCTTTGCTTTTCCCCCGCAAACATGGTATAACTATACTAATGTGTATTTCCCCGGCAGGGAGAAGGGAGGCCCCATGGAACCGCTGATTTTTCATATTGATGTGAATTCCGCTTACCTAAGCTGGACGTCCACGGAGAATGTGCGCACGGGCACAGGGCCGGATCTGCGACTCCTTCCTGCCATCATCGGCGGCGACCAGAAG
The DNA here is from genome assembly GCA_032620915.1 of Oscillospiraceae bacterium NTUH-002-81. Lineage (NCBI taxonomy): Bacteria > Bacillati > Bacillota > Clostridia > Eubacteriales > Oscillospiraceae > Oscillospiraceae bacterium NTUH-002-81. The sequence continues at coordinate 586,514 of CP136052.1, read as the reverse complement.
AACCGCCACGGTGTGGTGCTGGCCAAGTCCATTCCCGCCAAGGCCTTCGGCATTGTCACCGGGGAGCCGGTGGCCACGGCATTCAAGAAGTGCCCGACGCTGCAGATGGCCGCGCCGGATCATCATCTGTACCACGCCTACAGCCAGCGGCTTATGACGCTTCTGGAAAGCTTCTGCCCTTATCTGGAACAGCTGAGCATTGATGAATGCTTTCTGGACATGGGCCGCCGGGGCTATCGCCGGGAGCACGCCCAAGCGCTGGCAGAAGAGATCCGCGCAGAGGTGCGCAAGCTTGGATTTACAGTGAATGTGGGCATCTCTTCCCGGAAGGTGCTGGCAAAGATGGCCTCGGATTTTCAGAAGCCGGACAAGACCCACACCCTTTTTCCGGAGGAAATCAAAGAAAAAAATGTGGCCGCTGCCAGTGGGCGAGCTTTATATGGCCGGACACTCCAGTGTCACCACCTTACATATGCTGGGCATTCTCACCATCGGCGATCTGGCCCGGTCCGACCGCAGCCTCATCGAGTCCCATCTGAAAAGCCACGGCACCCTTCTGTGGGAATACGCCAACGGCATCGATGACCGGCCGGTGATCACGGAGGAACCGGAGGCCAAGGGCATCGGCAATTCCACCACCCCTGGCCCACGACGTCACCAGCCGCGCGGAAGCCAAATCCACCCTGCTGGTCCTGTGCCGCAGTGTCTCCGGCCGCCTGAAAAAAGCCGGGCAGCTGGCGGGCACCGTCACGGTGGAGATCAAATACAGCAGTTTCCAGAGTGTGTCCCACCAGACCTCTCTGCTTTCCCCCTCCAACGGGGGAAAAGCCCTCTACGAGGCGGCCTGTATGCTGTTCGATCAGCTGTGGGACGAAGAACCCATCCGTCTGCTGGGCGTCCGGGGAACCCGTCTTGTCCGGGAAGGGGAACCCGTCCAGATGAACCTGTTTGACCTGGATTACAACTCCTATAAAAAGGATGAAAAACATAAAAAACTGGATGCGGCGCTGGAATCCATTCAGAAACGGTACGGCAAAAATGCCGTCATCACTGCCAACCGCATCAAAAAGGAGAACTGATTTTATGAGTACAAAAAAAGCCGCAGACCTGGGCCACGACAGCATCGGAAAGCTTCTTTTCCAGCTGGCACTGCCTGCCATCACCGCCCAGATCGTCAATGTCCTGTATAACATGGTTGACCGGATGTACATCGGTCATATCCCGGAGGTAGGGTCTCTTGCCCTCACCGGCATGGGTGTCTGCTTTCCGCTGATCACCGTCATCTCTGCTTTCGCCGCCCTCACCGGTATGGGCGGGGCTCCCCGGGCTGCCATTATGATGGGACGGGGCGACCATGAGGAAGCAGAACGCATCCTGGGAAATTGCGCCTGCGGCACCCTGCTGTCCGGCCTGGTTTTGACAGTGGTCTTCCTGCTGTTTTCCGATCCCATGCTCATGCTGTTCGGTGCCAGCGCCAACACCTTCCCCTACGCCTCCGCCTACATGCGTATCTATGCCTGTGGTACCCTGTTTGTACAGGTGGCACTGGGGTTGAATCCCTTTATCTCCACCCAGGGCTTTGCCACCACCAGCATGATGAGCACCCTCATCGGCGCCATCACCAACATCATCCTGGATCCCATTCTCATCTTTGGACTGGGCTTGGGCGTACAGGGTGCCGCGCTGGCCACCATCATTTCCCAGGCACTGTCCGCCCTCTGGGTACTCCGGTTCCTGTCCGGCCCCAGAACCCAGTTAAAGCTTCGCCGGGAAAACCTGCACATCCGGTGGAAAACGTACCTGCCCTGTATGGCACTGGGCATGTCCCCCTTCGTTATGCAGTCCACCGAAGGACTCATTTCCATTTGCTTTAATTCTTCCTTATTAAAATACGGCGGCGATATCGCCGTGGGTTCCATGACCATCCTCTCCAGCGTCATGCAGTTTTCCATGCTGCCGCTGCAGGGCTTAAGTCAGGGCGCCCAGCCCATCGTCAGCTTCAACTACGGCGCCGGCAACGCCGACCGGGTGAAGAAAGCCTTTTTCTTCCTGCTGAAAGCCTGCCTGGCTTATTCCACCCTGTTGTGGGGGATATCCGTCTTCCGGCCTCAGCTGTTTATCTCCATCTTTACGTCCGACCCGGAGCTGACGACCTTCACGATCTGGTCCTTACGGATTTATATGGCCATGTCCCTGATCTTCGGAGCACAGATTGCCTGCCAGCAGACCTTTGTCGCTCTGGGCAATGCTAAAACTTCTCTGTTCCTGGCCGTTCTGCGGAAGATCATTCTGCTCATTCCGCTGATCTTTATCCTGCCTCATTTCTTTACAGATCAGGTCATGGCGGTATTTCTGGCAGAACCGGTGGCAGACACCCTGGCCGTATGCACCACCTCCATTATGTTCGCGGTGCAGTTCCGGCAGATCTTGAAAAATATGAGAAAACCGGTCGCCGAAACCGATACTTCTGGCACGAACTAGCATCATCCAAAAATCCAGTTCCTTGCATAAAAATCTGGTAACCAACAAGATCCACCAGCAACATCAACACATTTTGTCCTATAAACCTTGAAACTATGGCTGTTGACATACACTACAGACAAGAAAAATCCCCAGGCGCGTGGTAAATCTTCACCACACTCCCGGGGATTTTCTTTATCCAAATATTTCCCTGTTACAGGTACGCCGCCATATCACTTCAATTCTTTATACAGCGTCTTGCCCGCCTCGTTTTTGGGAATCTCTTCGATGAAACGCACGGTAAACGCCTTGCCGTGCAGTCTCGTCTGCTCTTCCAGGTACGCCCGGATCTCATCCCGTTTTTCCTCGGAGGGCTCGGTCACATACACATCCATATGGTCGTCCACACCGGTGCAGGCGCACTCCAGTCCTTCAAAACGGTTTTTCACCATGCGCTCGGTTTCGTCCAGATTGACCCGGTTGCCGTAGATCTTCAGGAACCGTTTTTTCCGGCCCACAATATAATAGAAGCCGTCCGCATCCCTTTTTTGCCATATCGCCGGTGACCAACCGTCCGTGCCGCTCGTCCCCTTTGATCAGATCCTCCTGGGTCTCGGCGTAGCCCAGCGTCACGTTGGGCCCTTCATATACCAGCTCGCCCACCACTTCCGGCTCCTGGATCTCCTGGCCGTCCACGTCAATGAGGCTGAACCGGCCGCCGGGGATGGCAATGCCCATGCTGCCGTACTTTTCCAGAGAGCGTTCTGCCGGCAGGTAAGCCATCCGGGCTGTGGCCTCGGTCTGGCCGTACATAACGATGAACTTCTTGCCCTCTTTCTGGGCATATTCCGCAAACTCCCGGTGCAGCTCCGGCAAAAGTTTACCGCCCGCCTGGGTCATGGTGCGCAGCGTCGGCAGCTTCATGCGGAAGAACCGAAGCTTTTTCAGCATTTCATATGTATAGGGCACGCCGCCGAAGGAAGTGGCCCCTGCCTCCTGGAAGAAATCCCAGAATTCTTTTTCCCACAGGGTGTAATTGGTCAGCAGCATTTCTGCACCCACCAGCACATGGCTGTTGATGATGGACAGGCCATAGGTGTAGTTCATCCGCAGGGTGGTGATGGGGCGTTCCGTCTCGTCCAGCTCCAGATACTGTGCAATGGAAGCTGCGTTGGCCTGCACATTCTCATAGCTCTGGCGCACCAGCTTGGGGCTTCCTGTGCTGCCCGAGGTGGTCAGCAGCAATGCCAGATCGTCATACAGCGGCACATCCTCCGGGTACCGGGTCCGGTACAGGCCATAGCCCATACCGCTGAACACGCAGGCGTCCCCGGCAAATTCCTCTGCCCGACTCACCGGTGCATACACGTAGGCCGGCCGGTATGCTTCCATAAGCTGCTCTGCCAGATCCTGATGGATGTGGTTGTCCAGCAGCAGCGGCACGATCCGGTTTTCCAGAAAACTTAAGTAGCCAAACATGGAACCGATGTTATTTTCACAGAAGGAAAATACCAGCGTCCGTTTCGGCAGCGCTTTGCCGATCTGCGCCGAAAAATCAGCCAGATCATTGTAGGTGGCGCTCTGCCCGTTATCCTCTGTGGCAATCACCCGATTGCCGAAGGTTCTGTAGTCATTATAATAAGCCATACCGTTTTCCTCCTTTTATCCGATGATCCTCGTCAGATCGCCGATGATGTCATAGCCGTCCCAGATAGTGCCCATGTCCAGCGTCTGGCCAAAGCCCACCACCCGGTCGATGCCCCGGAGATGACAGCGCAGGATCAGGTCGGTGATCTCTTTTCTCTCCACGCCGCACACCGCAGCGGTCTGTACTTTTTTTGTGATATGGGGTGCCAGCTCATCCAGTGCATCCAGCGCACACTGGAAAAACATGCCAAAACTGCCCCGCAGCCCGTCGATCTTCTCCGGCAGTTCGGACAGGGTCAGCACGTACAGCCGGTTGTCGTACCGCTGCACCCGCGCCTTTTCCAGGCCCGTATCCGCCAGAAAATTACAGAGGGCGTCGTATTTTCCGCTGACCTTGATATCCGCCAGATCGTAGGAAGCCGCCGCCTCGTACACGGCCTGCCAGAAACGCACTGCCGCCTCTGCCCGTGCCGCTTTTTCCGCCTCCCCGTCTGTCAGCCACACGATCAGGTGAGGCGCCGAGCAGGCATTCTGATCCAGCAGATACGTGTCATTGTAAAAATTCACCGCCAGCTGGCGAAGGGCTTCGTCGTCCATGGCCATCACCGCGGACGGGCGGATAATGCCAAAGGAATACCGGTCTGCAAAGGCAATCTCGCCGCAGCGGCTCTCGGTGGCCGACTCCCGGATCGTCTGGATGGAGGCGTCACCGCCCCAGATCACCCGCATATCGCAGATGGCGGAATAGTAATCCGTGATCTCTTTGTCATGCCCGTAGGACACCACCGAGGTGCACGCCCGGATGGCCGCATATTCCTCTCCGGCAAACAATGCCGCCAGTGCTTCACAGATGATATCCACCTGTGAGAAGGGCTTGGACGATACCCGGACAATATTGGCATTGCCGGACAGCAGCCCCAGCGCCAGGGAATAGGCAAAATTCACCGGCACGTTGGACGGCGCAATGTGGAACACCAGTCCCTTGCCGATGCGGATGCCATCTCTGGTCAGCTGCTCCGACAGCCGCTTGGTGTTGGCCTTGCGGCACCAGAAAGCGAAGGCCGCCACATCCGTATACTGGGCAGTCCTGGGGTCTTTGCGCAGCCGGGCGGACAAGGCATTTAAAAACTCCATCCGTTCTTCTGCAAAAGGCACCTCCGGACAAACCGTCGGCTCCGGCACACCGGCCAGGCAGCGCACCCGGCCCAAAATCTCTTTATTTTCGCTCATAGGTATCACTGCACCCCCTTACCTCCGCGTTGCGGATTCTTCCTGTCACCTCAAAATATTTTCCTTTGCGGCCGCAGGGACAGTCATCCTCTCCCAGCAGCACGCCTTCATCCTCGGTCAGAATGGAGTGGCCGGGATAGGACTCCGGCAACAGGGACACCACCTGCAGCACGCCTTTTTCTCCAATGGCACAGGAGGAGAAATCCTTCATACGCCGGGGGATCACATCAGAGAAATTGCTGGCGTGCAGATGTCCGCACTCGCACTCCATATAAATACAGCCGGTCTGCTCCACCATGCCATAGTAATCCAGCACTATGGGGATGCCGCACACCTCCCGCAGACGCGCCTTGAACTCTTCCTTGGACACCGCCTCGTTCTGCAGCTTCTTCCAGCCGCCGCCGTGGATGAGAATGCCATTGGACAGATCCAGCGGCTCCGATAATTTCAGCAGTTCCCGGTAAAAATACTGCCAGATCATAAAGGTAAAGCCGAATAACAGGATCCGCTCTCCCTTATGTTTTTCCAGGAATTCCCGGATGCCGTCAATGTTCAGGTTCATGTCGTCGTCCAGGGCATAAATCCTGCGGGAGCCGAAGATAGAGAACCCCAGGATGCCCGCACCTCTGGCGGAAAACATGGCCCGGTTGCGGATCACCGACGGGCAGTCGATGATGATCATGGGCAGGCGGGATTTTCCCGTGTAGCTTCCCACGATCTTTGCCAGCGTCAGCTGCTGGTTGGCCGCTGTCTGCTCATCCAGAAAAATCTTCGACACCTGCTGCCCGGTGGTACCCGAGGAGGTCATCGTCTTGAAAATCTGGTCATCGTTGATGCTTTTCAGCTCTCTCTCCTTGAAAAGCCGCACCGGCATCATGGGAATGTCATAGTAATCCCTGATGTTTTTCGGATCATAGCCCAGCCCGTCCACGATCCTTCTGTAGTCCTCACAGCGGGACCGGTGATGCTCGGTCAGTTCCAGCAGTCCCTCTGTCATGACCCGGGTCTTCTCCCGGCGATCCATGGAATAGGGATCCTGCTCCAGCAATTTTGCATAATCCATATCAATTCCCCCCTTACGGTTCCACCTGCGGTCTTGCCGGTTGGAAAATGCCGTCTTTCAAAAGAAACGGCTCCCCGTGTCCCGGATATACCCGCGTGTTCTCCGGCAATGACCGGTAATAAGGCACTGCCTTTGTCAGAAAATCTTCCTCGCTGCCGCCGTCAAACCGGACGACCACCTCCCGGTCTCCCAGCAGGGAATCTCCGCTGAACAGCCATTTTTCGTCCAGACGGATGGCCGCACTGCCCGGGGAATGTCCCGGCGTCAGCACCATCTCAAACTTATGCTCCTGCCACGCAAAAAGCAGCCGCTCCTCAAAGGTCACATCGGCTGCCTCACATACAAACTTCGGATAATTCCGAACCCGTTCTCCCGTTATGAAAATCAAATATACCCCGAAAATTCTCGAGAGATTGCTTCGGATATCCTGTATCCGTCGGCTGCATGGAAGAGAAGCCACTGTCTGGAACCGGTAATGCTCCCGCAGCCCGTTGAGTCCGCTGATGTGATCCGCATGTTCGTGGGTCAGCAGCACATAGTCGGGTTCTGCCTCATACTGACGCAATACCTCTTCGATTCTGTCTTCGTCGTTGGGATCAATGATCACCGCGTGACCGTTTTCCAGGAGGATATAACAATTCCCGGTGGTCAGCGGATCTGTGATCCGCTCTATTCTTATCGTTTCCATGTTCCGTATACTCCTGTCATCCGGCCCGGGAAAAAGATGCAGCATTTTCTGTTCACACAGGGTCTGCTGCAAATTTCTTTCCGACAGGCCGACAGTTCTTTTTCATTTTCTATCACGCAAAATCAGCCGATCCCGGCATCTACCCGAACCACCTGTCCGGTCACATAGCTTGCCCGGTCGCTGGCCAGGAACAGGATCACCTCTGCCACCTCGGCAGGCGTTCCCTTGCGCTTGATGTCCGCATTTGCCAGCTGACGGTTCAGGATCTCCTCCGAGAGAACGGACGTCATGGCAGTGTCAATGACACCGGGCGCCACCGCATTGACGCGGATGCCTTTCTCTGCCAGCTCTGCGGAGAGCGTCTTCGTGGCTGTGGCCATGGCTGCCTTGGCAGCAGAGTAGGCCAGCTGTCCGGCATTGCCGTCCAAGCCGATCATGCTGGAAACATTCACGATGCTGCCCTTCTTATTGCGCATCATCAGCTTCACCATATACTGGGTCAGCAGCATCTGGGAAAAGAAATCCACCTGGAATGTATTTTTCAGGCTCTCCATGCTCATCATCTGGAAATAGGCGTCGTCTGCGATGCCTGCCACATTGATCAGCATATCGATCTTCTTCTTCGCTTTCTGAATGGTATGGGCACCTTCCCGGATGGCGTCGTCATCCCGCAGGTCAAAATACACCGGGATGATCTCTCTGCCTGTCTCTGCGGACAGCGCAGCGATATGCTCCTTGAATTCCTCTGTCTCACACTGACAGCAGGCAAAAATGTCCGCACCCTCTCTTGCGAAAAGATCCATGACCGCCTGGCCGATCCCCTGCATACATCCGGTGATGACCGCTGTCTTATTCTCCAACAGCATTGTAACACGACCTTTCTGTCATCCTACTTCTCTACGTCTACGCCGTAAACCTCTTTCAGAACCACTTTGCCATGCTCGTAGGAGTTGAAATCCAGAATGTCCTTCATCTCCATCATGATATCAAATGCATCCTCCAGATCAGCGATCAGATCCATATGTGCAACAGAATCCCATGCCTCGATGCCACGGTATTTCAGGCCCGGCAGCTGATCCTTAGTCACTTTCAGGTTGCTCAGAAATGCTTTGTCATACTTCTCTAAATTTGTCATCTTATTTATCCTCCTTATATTCACAAACCGGAGGAGCGGCCATTTCCCTGGCCCATTGAACTGCTTCCTCCAGCAAGCTTTCCGGTTGTGTCACACGATCAATGAGGTGGATCTTCTGCGCCATCTGGGCGTTGATCATCTCTCCGGTAAACAGCAGCTGCTTCGCCCAGCCCGGCCCTACCAGCCGCGGCAGACGCACCGTCGCCCCCGCACCGGGGGTAATGCCCAGCGTACATTCCGGCTGTCCGAAACGGGCTCTCCGGGATGCGATCCTTCCATGACAGGCCATGGCCAGCTCATTGCCGCCGCCCAGCGCCATGCCGTTCACCGCCGCCACCACGGGCTTGGAAAACCGCTCGATCTTCAGATTCAGGTCTGTGCCCAGTCTGCCCCACCGAAGCGCCTCCGCACCGGTCAGCGGCAGCATCTCTTCGATGTCTGCCCCCATGCAGAAAACCCGGTCGGAACCGGTAAGCACCACTGCCTTCACCGCAGGATCTGCCTCCGCCTGATCAAAGGCCACTGTAATCTCGGCCATAAACGCCTCGCTCAACGCATTGTTGGCTTCCCTGCGTGCCATCGTTATGACCATGACTTCCTGGTGTCTGTCTGTGAAAACCTCTGCCACTTGTCTGCACCTCACGTATGACCTTCATTATCGTTCACACGCGCCATTCGCAAAACCGCATCTTCGATGCTCCCCGCTGCGTTGCAGCTTACTTTTGCTCATCACAGGGCGCCCCCTACGTATATTCCTGTGTCCAGATCTTCATGCCAGCATGAAATCTGTCCGCAGAACATACGGGTGAACGATAATGATACTTCCGTTATTATACCGCTTGCGCCCATCAAAAGCAAGCAAAGGAAGCCGCATTTTTCAAATGAGCCGTCCCTGCAGCTTTACAGGTATTTTTTCACATATTGTCCGGTATAGGACATCGGTGCTGCCGCCACTTCCTCCGGCGTTCCTTTGGCAATGACGGTGCCGCCCCGGTCGCCGCCCTCGGGGCCGATATCGATGAGGTAATCCGCCGTCTTGATGACGTCCAGATTATGCTCGATGACCACCACGGTATTGCCGCCCTCGGCCAGCCGGTGCAGGATCTCCACCAGCTTGTGTACATCCGCGAAATGCAGACCGGTGGTGGGTTCATCCAGAATATAGATGGTCCGGCCGGTGCTGCGGCGGCTCAGTTCGGTGGCCAGCTTGATCCGCTGGGCTTCTCCGCCGGACAGCTCGGTGGAGGGCTGACCCAGCCGGATATAAGACAGGCCCACATCATACAGTGTCTCGATCTTCCGTCGGATGGACGGTACCGGCTCGAAGAAGCGCATGGCCTCCTCCACCGTCATGTTCAGCACGTCGTAAATGCTCTTTCCTTTGTATTTGACTTCCAACGTCTCCCGGTTGTACCGTTTTCCCTGGCAGACCTCGCAGGGCACGTACACGTCCGGCAGGAAATGCATCTCGATCTTGATGATACCGTCTCCACTGCAGGCTTCACAGCGGCCGCCCTTCACATTGAAGCTGAAACGGCCCTTCTTGTAGCCCCGGGCTCTGGCATCCGCCGTAGCCGCAAACAGATCCCGGATCTGGTCAAACACGCCGGTATAGGTGGCCGGATTGGAACGGGGCGTTCTGCCGATGGGCGACTGGTCGATGGCAATGACCTTGTCCAGCTGCTCCATGCCCACGATATCCGCATGCTTGCCCGGGATCGTCCGGGCCCGATTTAGCTCTTTGGCCAGTCGTTTGTACAGAATCTCATTGACCAGGGAGCTTTTTCCCGAACCGGACACGCCGGTGACACAGGTCAGCACGCCCAGCGGAAAGTCCACATCAATATTTTTCAGATTATTTTCCTGCGCGCCCTTTACCGTCAGCCAGCCTGTGGGTGTCCGTCTCGTCTTGGGCACCGGGATCTTCATCCGGCCGCTCAGGTAAGCGCCGGTGATGGAATTCTCATTTTTCATGATATCCTCGGCAGTGCCCGCTGCCACCACCTGGCCGCCGTGCTCCCCGGCCCCCGGCCCGATATCCACAATATAATCCGCCGCCCGCATGGTGTCCTCGTCATGCTCCACCACCAAAACGGAGTTTCCCAGATCCCGCAGATGCTTCAGCGTGTTCAGCAGCTTGTCGTTGTCCCGCTGATGCAGGCCGATGCTGGGCTCGTCCAGAATATAGGCAACGCCCACCAGACCGGAGCCGATCTGGGTTGCCAGCCGGATCCGCTGGGCTTCTCCGCCGGACAGCGTGCCGGTGGCCCGGGAAAGGCTCAGATAATCCAACCCCACATCCATGAGGAAGCCCACCCGGGCCCGGATCTCTTTGAGCACCTGGTGGCCGATGAGCTCCTGCTGCTTCGTCAGCTGCATCTCCTGCAGAAATGCCTGAAGTCGTGCAATGGACAGGGATGTCACCTCATAAATATTCTTATCGCACACAGTCACCGCCAGAGCCGATTTTTTCAGGCGCTGGCCCTTACATGCCTTACAGGGCGTGATCCGCATAAATGTCTCATATTCCTGCTTCATGATATCGGAGCCTGTCTCCCGGTATCGGCGGTTCACATTCTCGATCAGTCCCTCGAAGGGCACATCATAGACACCCTCGCCCCGCTGGCCCTTGTAGTGTACCTTCAGCACCTTCCCGTCCGTTCCGTACAGGAATACCCGGCGGATCTCCTCCGGCAGCTCCTGGTAGGGCGTATCCAGCGAAAAATGATAGGCCTTGGACATCGCATCCAGGATCGCATAGGTAAAGCTACCCTTATCTGTGCACGACTGCCAGCCCAGCACCGCCACCGCCCCACCGGCAATGGACAGACTCTTATCCGGGATCATCAGATCCTCATCAAACTCCATCTTGTATCCCAGGCCAAAACAATCCGGGCAGGCACCAAAGGGATTGTTGAAGGAAAAGCTTCTGGGCTCGATCTCCTCCACACTGATGCCGCAATCCGGGCAGGAAAAGCTCTGGCTGAATGTCATGGGCTCCCCGCCGATGACATCCACGATGACCAGTCCATCTGCCAGCGCCATGACATTTTCCAGCGAATCCGTCAGCCGCTGCCGGATCCCATCCTTTACCACCAGACGGTCCACGATGATCTCGATGTTATGCTTTTTGTTCTTGTCCAGGGAAATATCTTCGGACAGCTCATACAGGCTGCCATCCACACGCACACGCACATATCCACTCTTGCGGGCCTGCTCAAACAGCTTTCCATGCTCGCCCTTGCGTCCCCGCACCACCGGCGCCAGCAGCTGGATCTTCGTCCGCTCCGGCAGCTGCATGATCTGATCCACCATCTGATCCACACTCTGCCTGCGGATCTCCCGTCCGCATTTTGGACAGTGCGGAATACCGATTCTCGCATACAGCAGACGAAAATAATCGTAAATCTCTGTCACCGTGCCCACGGTAGAACGGGGGTTGCGGTTCGTGGATTTCTGGTCAATGGAAATAGCCGGGGAAAGCCCTTCGATGCTCTCCACGTCCGGCTTCTCCATCTGCCCCAGGAACTGTCTCGCGTAGGAAGACAGTGACTCCATATATCGACGCTGGCCCTCCGCATATATCGTATCAAACGCCAGGGAGGATTTTCCCGAACCACTTAAGCCCGTCAGCACCACTAGCTCATCTCTGGGGATGTCCAGGCTGATGTTTTTCAGGTTGTGTTCCTTCGCCCCGCGTATCTTAATAAACTGTTTTACTGTTTTCTCTGACATTTCTTTCCTCGCTAATTTTTATTGCAAAATTTATCCTTGCATCACTTTATCGTTCACTCTGCATCATCCAGCATTTTCTTCAGGCTTACGATCTTGTCACGCAGCTCGGCAGCCGCCTCGAAATTCAGATCCGCCGCCGCAGACTTCATCTGCTTCGTCAGTTTGGCGATCAGCTTCTTCAGCTCCTCCGGGTTCATGGACTCCGGATCCTTCTCGAACTTCACTTCTTCCTTGGCCACTTCCTTGGAAATGCGGATCAGATCCCGGACAGACTTCTGGATCGTCTTGGGCGTGATGCCATGTTCCCTGTTATACGCCTCCTGGATCTCCCGGCGGCGCTCCGTCTCGTCAATGGCCAGCCGCATGGAATCCGTGATAACGTCCGCATACATGATGACATGCCCTTCCGCATTCCGGGCCGCCCGGCCGATGGTCTGAATGAGAGATGTCTCCGAACGCAGAAACCCTTCCTTGTCCGCATCCAGGATCGCCACCAGCGTGATCTCCGGGATGTCCAGACCCTCTCGCAGCAGGTTGATACCCACCAGCACGTCAAACACATCCAGACGCATGTCGCGGATGATCTCTGTCCGCTCCAGCGTATCAATATCCGAGTGCAGATACCGCACCCGAATGCCCAGATCCTTCATATAATCGGTGAGATCCTCCGCCATCCGCTTGGTCAGCGTGGTGATCAGCACCTTATGTTTCGCCTTGATCTCCTTGTTGACCTCACCCACCAGGTCGTCGATCTGGCCCTCCACCGGGCGCACCTCCACCCTGGGATCCAAAAGACCCGTAGGCCGAATGATCTGCTCTGCCCGCAGGAGCTCATGCTCCGCCTCGTAATCTCCCGGCGTCGCTGACACAAACAGGATCTGGTCAATCTTATTTTCAAATTCCTCAAAATTCAGCGGACGGTTGTCCTTGGCCGAGGGCAGACGGAATCCGTAATCCACCAGCGTCGTTTTCCGGGACTGGTCACCGGCGTACATGCCCCGGATCTGCGGGATCGTCTTGTGGGACTCGTCAATGATGATGAGAAAATCCTCCGGAAAATAATCCATCAGCGTGTTGGGCGGCGTTCCCGGCGCCAGCCCGGCCAGATGTCTCGAATAGTTCTCGATACCGGAGCAGAACCCGGTCTCCTTGAGCATCTCAATATCAAAATTCGTCCGCTCGGAAATCCGCTGGGCCTCCAGCAGCTTGTCCTCACTCTTAAAATACCGGATCCGCTCTTCCAGCTCTGCCTCGATGTCCTTGGCCGCCTCCAGGATCCGCTTCATGGGCACGACATAATGGGATGCCGGAAAAATCGCCGCATGCTCCAGTTCTCCCACGATCTCTCCGGTCAGCACATCAATCTCCCGGATGCGGTCAATCTCATCCCCGAAAAACTCCACACGGATGGCCGTCTCGCCCCGATCCGCCGGAAAGATCTCCAGCACATCGCCCCGCACCCGGAACGTGCCTCGCTTGAAATCCATGTCATTCCTTGTATACTGGATATCCACCAGCTGCCGCAGCACCTGATCCCGGTCCTTCTCCATGCCCGGCCGCAGGGAAACCATCATCTTCTCAAAGTTCTCCGGTTCACCCAGACCATAAATACACGACACGCTGGACACGATGATCACGTCCCGCCGCTCAATAAGCGCCGCCGTGGCCGACAGCCGCAGCTTATCAATCTCATCATTGATGGACGAATCCTTGGCAATATACGTGTCTGTAGACGGCACATACGCTTCCGGCTGGTAATAATCGTAATAGGAGACAAAATATTCTACCGCATTGTTTGGAAAAAATTCTTTGAATTCCCCGTACAGCTGCGCCGCCAGCGTCTTATTGTGGGCAATGATCAGCGTCGGCTTGTTCAGCTGCTGGATGACATTGGCCATGGTAAATGTCTTACCGGAGCCTGTCACGCCCAGAAGCGTCTCCGCCTGATTGCCCTCCTGAAACCCCTTCACCAGCTCTGCGATCGCTGCAGGCTGGTCACCTGTGGGCTGATATTCGGATACCAGTTCAAAATGATCCATGAAATACTCCTTCGTTTTACACTATCGAGGATTCCTCGGTGTTTTCCTTCCTGTGGTTCCTGTTTAGTATACCATTCCACAGAAAAAAAGTACAGAACAAACATTCGAATCGTTCTGTACTTTTTCTGTACTTTTTCTGTTTATTTTATGCCCAAATGCTTTTCACCTGTTGATTAATCTTCATTCTTTACCGGATCAGACTCGATGAAGAAGCTTACCTTACCCTTCATACCCTCTGCCAGCTTGGTGAAGGTCTGATACTCTCTGTCTGCGTCACGCAGGGCATCCAGACGATCCATCACGTTCTCCAGATCGCTTTCCTTACCGGTGAGCTCCTGGATACCGTCCTCGTCGAATTCCTTCATGCCGTCTGCCAGCTCCTGTGCGCCGTCCTCCAGCTCATCGATACCGTCGGTCACATCGCCGCTGGCATCTCTCAGTTCCTTGGTGCCATCCTTTAACTTGTTGGCGCCATCAGACAGATCAGAAGCACCCTTTTTCAGCTTGCCGCTGGTGCCAGACAGCTGTACGCTGCCTGCGCTTAAGAGATCGCCCTTGTCAGATAACTCCTTGCCGCCTGCGGTCAGCGCTGCATTGTTGGAGGTCAGGTCAGAAGCACCCTTTAACAGTTCCGCCTCGCCCTTGGCCAGCTCAGAATCTTCGCTGGTCATAGCTGCCAGTGTGGTCTGGAAAGTACTGATATTGCTGTCCAGTGCTCCGATGCCTGCGTATAAATCGCTGACACCATCTGCCACAGTATTTGCTCCTGCACCCAGTTTGGAAGTCTTGGTGGTTTCTGCTTCTATCTTTGCAATACCATCTGCCAGTGCATCCAGCTGATCTGCCAGACTTGCCGTGCCCGCTTCCTGCTGTGCCTGTGCCGCCGCATTGGCCGCATCCTCTGCTGCATCCATCTGGGATACCGCACTGTCAGCACTGCCACTGGCTGCCTGGATGCTGTCAATGGCTCCGCTGATGGATGCAATCTGCTCGCTGATGGATGCTGCCTGGCCGTCAGCCACCTGAATCTCATTGCCTTCTTCATCAGTTACCGTCAGGCTGTTTAACTGATCCTGCACAGCACTTAAGGAAGCCTGGATGGACTGTAACTGTGCCACTGCACTATCGTTAGCCGCACTGGCATCAGAAGCTGCCTGCTTGGCACCAGACAGATCCACCTGGGTGCTGGGTGTCTGGGTTGTGCCCTTGCCGCCTGCTGCCTGGGCAATCTTCACCGCACTCTCATGAAGCTGGTCCAGGCTGGCATTTAAGTCACTAACACCACTTGCGACAGCTGCACTTCCGTCCGGCAGTTCCGCTGCATCTGTCAGCATTTTCTCGGTGCCCTCTGTCTTGAGCTGTCCTACCACGCCGCCCACAGTGCCCAGCTTCTCATTGATACTGTTGATGAAGGTCTTGATGCCTGCTTCCAGGTTGGAAGCGCCTGCGGTGTAACCGTTGACACCGTTTACCAGGTTCTTGGCACCTGTCACATAAGCCTGTACGTTGGTTCCCAGCGTATCTGCACCGGAGGTGTATGCATCCACGCCATCCTTCAGGGTGCTTGCGCCATCCTTCAGATCACCGGCACCGTCATCCAGTTTATTGACGCCGTCCCGGAAATCAGACCAGCCGTCTTTCAGCTCCTTCACCCCGTCCAGCAGATCACCGGAACCGTCTACCAGCTTCTGGGAGGCGTCCGCCAGTTCATCCAGTGCATCCTTCAGATCATCCAGACTGTCTACATCTGAAAATCCAAGATCATCCAGGTTGCCGCAGCTTGCTACGGTAGCCGTCATCTCCAGCTTGAAATCTGTGGCATCCGCAGTTACTTCCACATAATCCGGAATTTCATCTCTGTCCCCCAGATCCAGTTCATCCAGCTTTAAGCTGTCCTCCAGTCCAGGCAAGGCAATTCCCACAACAATATTATTGCTGCCGTCAGAGATCACTTTACCATTAGACACCTCTACATTCTTGAAATTATCGCCCGGAAGGATCATAGCGGAAGCCATGAGGAAGGGGGTGTAGATTTCTTCCTCTTTTCCGTTTACTTTTACGGTCTTCTTACTGTTGTTCGTATAGTCAAAACGGATCTTCACCTTTCCGGACTTGCCTGCCAGATTTTCCGGCGCGATCTCCTGTCCGTCCAGGTAATAGGTGATCTTCACATCCACCGGCAACTGTCCGTTAGATTTACCCTGATAATAAATATCAGAGCCATCGGAAGTCCAGAGCATATCGCCGTTGTCTTCCTGCGCGTAAGTCTCATCACCCTTGACATTGGTGATATCTGTCAGATCAGAAGCATCCTGAATGGAGGACGTGCCGTCTGTATTTTTCAGCCAGTCACTGACGGTGATGTCCTTCGTATTACCGGAGGCATCTGTTTTGACATAGACAGTCTCATCTTTGCCGACGGCCTTGCTTTCTTCCTTCTGGCTTTCTGTATTGTCTTTATCCTTATCGCTGTCGGCGCTGCCTGCAGCCTGTGCCGTGATCGGAGCCGCACACAGCTGTGTGCTCATCAGGACTGCCAGTGCCGCTGCTGTTAATTTCTTTGCCTGTGCTTTTCTTATTCTGTTTCTGTTCATGATAAATTCCTCCTGTTTCAATGGAAGCAGCCTTTATGCGGACGGCTGTTCTTTGCTGATCTCATTTTTACTCGTTTTCTCTTTCTTTCCGGTGAAATGAAGGGTCGTCACGCAGATCAGCGGATCGAATACCCAAAGCATTGCCGGAAGGATACAAATAACAACTGCCATACTGATCAGTGCACCTCTGGAAAGCAGTGTACAGATGGAACTGATCATATCGATCTTCGAGTACACACACACACCGAAGGTTGCAGCGAAGAAGCTCAGGCCACTGGTTACAATGGACTTCATACAGGAATTATGGGCTTCCTGAATGGCCGCATGTTTATCCAGTCCCTTGATCCGCATCTTCTGATACGTACTCGTCATCAGGATCGCATAGTCAACGGTGGCACCCAGCTGGATCGTGCCGATGACGATGCTGGCTACAAAGGGAAGCTCCACGCCCGTGTAATACGGGATTGCCATATTGACAAAAATTGCAAATTCAATCACTGCCACCAGAATGATGGGAAGCGAAATCGATTTGAAGGAAATCATAATGATGACGAAAATTGCCGCAATGGAAAGAATATTTACCGTATTCAAATCCACATCCGTCACATCCTGCAAATCCTTGGTCAGCGGCGCTTCACCGATGATCATAGATTCTGGACTATAGCTCTTCAAAATCTTCTGCAGGCTGTCGATCTGGGCATTTACCTCGTCGGTTGCTGTCTCATAATCGGAGCAGACCATGCAAAGCTCATAACCACCGCTTTTTAACATGCTGGACACTTTATCCGGAAGCATTTCCTGCGGGAATGCCGGTCCCACAAAGGAATCCATCCCTACAGCCCATTTCACGCCGTCCACATCTTCCATCTCACTGAGCATCTGTTGCTTTTCTCTGGCAGTCAGTCCGTCCTTCAGAAGAAGGATATGCATGTTACTCATGTCGAAATCTTCCTTCAGCTTCTCATTGGCAATGGCACTGTCCAGAGTGGAAGGAAGGGATTTGTCAATCTTATAATAAATCTTGGTATGATTGTTGCCGTAAATGGCGGGAAGCAGAAGCACTGCAAAAATCACAAGGAAAATTCCCGCATGCTTTGTGATCCACAGGGAAAGCTTACTCATATCCGGCATGATTACTTTGTGTCTTGTCTTGTCGATCACTTTATCAAACATCAGGATCAATGCCGGCAGAAAGGTGATACAGCAGATCACGCCGATGATAACCCCCTTCGACATAACGATACCAATGTTGCGTCCCAGTGCAAAGGTCATACCACACAGAGCCAAGAAGCCTGCCACTGTGGTGATGGAGCTTGCCGTGATGGACTTGAACGTATTGGAAATCGCATGAGCCATGGCCCGCTGATTATCTCCCGGGAACCGCTTCTTGTTGGCCTCGTAGCTGTCCAGCAGGAAAATGGAGTAGTCCATCGTCACGCCCAGCTGCAGCACTGCGGTCAACGCCTGTGTGACATAGGAAACATCTCCCAGGAAAGCATTGCTTCCCATATTATATACGATCGACACGCCGATGCTGAAAAGGAACAGCAGCGGTACAATAAGGGAATCCATCGTCAGTGCCAGTACACAGAAGGAAAGGATCGCTGCAATGACAACGTAGATCGGAAGTTCCTGTAAACACAGATTCTTGATATCTGTTACCACGCCGCTCATACCGCTGGCAAAACACTGTTCGCCGGTCACCTTTCGGATCTCAGTGATGGCCTCCATCGCTTCATCCGAAGAAGTGGTATTATCAAATAAGGCAATCATCATGGTTGCGTCGCCCTTGATGAACACATCCTGTATTTTCTGGGGAAGCATTTCCGTGGGAACGGTGATGTCCGCCAGATCATCATACCAGAGCACTTTCTCTACATGATCAATGCTCTTAATTGTCTCTTTCAGCTTCTGGGTATCCTTTGCAGGCATATCCTCCACGACGATCATGGAGAAAGCTCCCATACCGAACTTATCCACCATGATGTCCTGCCCCTCTACTGTCTCCAGGCTCTCCGGCAGATAACTGAGCAGATCATAATTGATTCGCGTTGTTATCAGACCGATCACCGAAGGGATCAGGAGCAGCATACAGATCGCTACCACAATCACCTTATGCTTTGCAATCCATTTGCCAAACTTTACCATTTTCAATCACTCCTCATGCCGTTTTAAAACATGACCATCAGTCATTTTTCTCTCGTCACTGTCAGTTATACGATAGAAATGACCAATAGTCAATTCCTTTTTTCCAGAAATACGACACTTCGGCGTATTTGTCAAAAAATCACCGGTTATTTTCTTTTAACTATTGACTATTGGTCATTTTTCTTCTATATTTTGAACTAGCAATTAACGGAGGGATGCCCAATGGGAGTAAAAACAGAACGCAACAAACAACAGAAACGGGATGCGCTTCTGAACACCGCCTTTCATCTGTTTTCGACAAAAGGGATGCAGAAGACTTCTATTTCTGACATTGTAGAGGAAGCCGGTGTGGCCAAAGGGACGTTCTATCTGTATTTTCAGGACAAAAGCGATATCCGCAACAAGCTCATCAGCCACAAGGCCAGCCAGCTGTTCCAGTCCGCCTACGCGGCCATGAAGGCGACCGGCATCACAAGCTTTGAAGAGCAGATTATTTATATGGTAGATTTTATTCTGGACAAGCTCAGCAAAGACACCATGCTGATGACCTTCATCTCCAAGCATTTAAGCTGGGGTGTCTTCAAAAATGCACTGACCGGTGCCGAGAGCGGAGAGCCCTGCACTTCTTCCCTCTTTGTAAAAATGCTGGAAGAATCCGGTCATGTATTCAAAGAACCGGAGATCATGATCTATCTGATTATCGAGCTTGTCAGCGGCGCCAGCTACAGCTCCATCCTGTATAACCAGCCCGCACCGCTGGAAGAATTAAAACCCCATATTTTTGAGATCGTGAGACATATTATAAAAGAGCACTATGCATAAAACAATTCGAATCTGTTCAGCCCCAGCTCAAGTCCTCGCTGTATGCACAGCTTTCCCGCTGCATCCGCAGCTGGACTTTCGCTTATGGCAGAGCGCCATATGCGTCCTGTCAGCGCCTGCTGCCTGCAAGCACGCTTGCGCAGCATCCTCTGCCACGCCGCGCATGGCTGAACAGATTCTTAAGAATTCCTGTCATTGTTGTTTTTCCACTCCTCCTTCCTGTATAATAGGCATACAAAGGAGGAGTTTTTTTATGCAGGAACAACCGATTGACCAGGAAGCGGCAGCCAGAGGCAAACGACGGCTGATCACGATTTTCTGTGTCATGATTACCATATTGCTGCTGGGCATTCTTTTGTATTATGTCAACTGCATCCGCCCGGTGGACAACTTCCGCACCCTTTATACCGACGGGCAGTATGAAGCGGCACTGACACTGTACGAAAATACCCTGTCAAAAGTGGACGGCAATGCCCGCAAGGCAGAACAGTGTGTGCGGGATCATCTGGAGCACGCCTGGGCACAGTACCGGGACGCAGTCATTGACCGGTCACAGATGGAAACAGCATGCGCCGTTGCCGAAAAATATCCGGCACTGGAAGAAGATCTGGCAGCACTAAAACCCGATCTCACCCTTCTCTATGCCTCCCGGGCCGCTTATGAAGAGGGGTGCAGTCTGTTGGATGCCGGACAATATCTGGATGCCATCGCACAATTTTCTTCCATGTCCGAAAATGACACTTTATATATAGAAGGAACGTCCCGGATCCGGGAAGCGCAGGAATCGTACTGTCAGCAGATCGTAGCCCAGACCGGCGCTCTGATGTCCCAGGCCCGGTATGAAGACGCCATGACTGCCGTGGAAGATGCACTGACCCGCTTCCCCGAGGCTACCACGCTGACAGCCCAGAAGGAAGTTATTTACAACGCCTACAAGGATTACCGGAAGCAGACTTCCATGGCAGAAGCCCAGGCCGCTCTGGATCAGGGCAATCTGGAGGAAGCACTGCGCATTTTGGCTCCGCTGAAAAAAGATTATCCGGATGATGCCGACCTGTCTGCCCTGACCGATCAGTATGAGGCTTCCTACTGCGCCCAGATCGCGGAGGCCGCCACCCCGCTGCTGGAGGAACGGCAGTACCGGCAGGCCTTCGACATCGTTTCCCCGGCCTACGATATTTTCCCGGAGAATGACACCATCGCTTCGCTGTATGATCAGGCCGAGGGACACCTGCCCAAAGCCGCGGATGCCCTTTCCTGGGAAAACGATACACTCCGCGGCACAAAGACCATCGGGGACAATGTGGAAGACACCCACGGCAACCTGTACGGACATGCCATCATCTACACAGAACCCAGCGCCATTTCCATGCAGACCATGACCTATTCCGAAGGAAAAGACCTGTGCCAGCTGAACGGACGCTACACACGGCTGCAGGGCACCCTGGCCGTCAAAGCCGGTTCCCGGGGCATCCAGAACGGCCACACCGGCACCTTCCGCATTTACGGCGACGATACACTGCTGTTCGAGGCCGGTGACCTGTCCGAGGAATCCGAACCCCAGACCTTTGATCTGGATGTCAGCGGGGTGAAGACGCTGACCTTCGCCTTCGAATCCGGCACCGGGCTGAAATATCTGCTGGGGGATGTGAACCTGTATCGATATTACGAACCGCAGGAATCTTAACATAGAAACAACGACGGCATCCTCTTTCGGATTCTGCCGGAATGTAATGAAACTTTAAGAAAAACCACAGGACTTTTTCCACCAGACCATGTATAATGAAGACAGATCCCGAAATGAAAAAGCCTATACTTTTTTTAAGGAGGAAGATACGATGAAAAAGAAAATCATTGCCGGTTGTCTGCTGGCTGCTCTGGCCTGCTCCATGATCGGCTGCGGTAAGAAGAAAGAGACCAATGCCCCCGCTCAGGTGGATGAGACCTTCCAGAAGGATGAGAAAGACACCGAAGAAGATACAAAGAAGGATGACACCAGCGCGGATACCACCCAGGCCGAGCCGGATAATGACGAAGCGGTTGTCACTGAGTTAAAGAAATCCGCTGCTGCCTACGAAGCTGTTGTTTACGCCATGTACCAGCCGGATATTTCCAAGGACGGCGTGGCTTATGTGCCCTCTGACGCCCAGTTTTTCTGGCTGACCGTCTGCTTCGCTGCCAACAACGCCGGGAAGGATATCGAAGGCGTATCCTATGACGAGAACACCGGCATCTACACCATCCCCGCAGATGTGGTTTCCACCTATGCGAAGGCCTGCTTCGGCACAGACCAGTCCCTGCCGGATATCCCGACAGAAGTCAGCTACGTGAAGAAGGATGGGGACAATTACGTGATCACCGCCGGTGACATGGGCGATATGTCCTTTGAGGTGAAGAAGGCCTACAAGAATGCGGACGGCACCTTCACCGGCATCATCGAGCTTGGCACCAGCGAGGGAACGCTTGGCACCTACAAGCTGACCTTCAAGGCGGATGACGGCGAGAACGCTCTGTGCCCGTATGACGTTACAGATGCTGCACTTGTAAAGTAAATCGATACATCGAAAGCAATCACAAAATAACCCGGCTGATATTTTTTATCAGCCGGGCCTTTTTTATCTTTATCCGCTTCTGACCATATCCTGCGCTGACAGGTCATCCTGTCATTACAGATTCCAGCCGCCTGCCAGCAGCTGAGTCTTTACCATATTGGCATAAATGCCGTCCTTCTGTTCCAGCTCTGCCGGGCTGCCGCTTTCCGCCACAGTACCGTCCTTGAGCACCACGATCTGATCTGCCTCTGCCACGGTACGCATCCGGTGGGCAATGATGAGCACGGTCTTATCCTGGATGAGCCGGGACAGGGATTCCTGGATCATCGTCTCATTGTCCACATCCAGAGAAGCCGTGGCCTCATCCAGCAGAATAATGGGCGCATCCTTTAAGAATGCCCGGGCGATGGAGATTCTCTGCCGTTCTCCGCCGGACAGCTCGGAACCGTTTTCTCCGATCATCGTATGCCAGCCATCCGAAAGCTTTTCCGCAAACTCGTCGCAGTGGGCCAGTCTAGCTGCCGCCAGCACCTCCTCATCCGTGGCATCCATTTTTCCGATCCGGATATTTTCCATGATCGTATTGTTAAACAGCGTCACATCCTGGAAAACGATGGAATACAGCGACATCAGTGTCTCGGGATCGATGGTGGAAATATCCATACCACCCACGGTGATCCTGCCTCTGTTCGCATCCCAGAACCGGGCTGCCAGCCGGGATACGGTCGTCTTGCCGCCGCCGGACGGGCCGATGAGCGCTGTCACCTGTCCCTGCTTTGCCGTGAAGGACACGTCCTTCAATACCACATCTCCGGTATCATAGGAAAATCCCACATGAGAAAACGTGATATCATAGTCCTGATGGTTCATCTGCGTGCTGCCCTCCTGTACCTCATGGGACAGGATCTCATCCAGTCTACTGCTCTGCACGTCAGAGGCAATGATGGCTGCCAGATTCTGCAGGGACACCTGCATGGGATCATAGATCCGGGATACCACCAGCAGGAACATAAAGAACGTGAGCACATCCAGCTGCCCCTTTATCAGCAGGCTGCCGCCCACCAGCGCCACGGTGCCGATGCCCAGCTTCAGAATCATCTGGGCACTTCCCACGAACACCGCCGTTCCCAGCTCCGTCACGATGGCATGCTTTTCCACCGCTTTGATCTTGGCGTCCAGTCCCTTCATATAATCGTCCTGGGTGTTGTATGCCCGCAGATCCCGCATGCTCTCCAGCCCTTCCTGGATGCCGTCGGCACACGCCATTTTCAGATCCATCTGTTTTTTATTCAGGTTTTTCTGCACACTGCCGGAGCAGCCCACAATGAGAAACGAAACCGGAAGCACCCACAGCGCTGCCAGGGCCATCCGCCAGTCGAAGGAAAACAGGCTTACCGCCACCAGGGCCGTGGAAATGCAAGCACCCACCAGCTCCGGGATGAAGTGGGAGGAAGCCGTTTCCATCTGGGCGCAGTCCGCCATGATGGTACTGGTCAAATCAGACAGATCCTTTTTTCCGAAATAGGAAAGGGGGATCTTCCGCAGCTTCTCCGCCAGGGTGATCCTTCGCACGCCGCTTTCCACATAAGTAGACAGAAAAGTGGCATTGTACTGGATATAGGTGGTAATGGCGATCAGCACCAGCGCCGCCGCCACGCCGCCGATATAAAATCCCGCTCTGGCCCCCAGGTTTCCTTCCATATAATCCTTTACGAGAAAATACAGCAGCGATACCGGCATCATGAGCACCAGATCCGATACGGTAACTGCGGCAAAGGCTTTCAGCATATCCGCAGCGCCCTGCTCTGAAAGGGCATATTTATGCATGAGTTTTTCCCTGATCTTCATATTATGCACCTACCTTCCAGCATACCGATTTGTTATATTCCTCCCACATATGGGCGTACAGCCCTTCCGCATTCTGCAGCTGTTCATGGGTGCCCGTCTGGCAGATCTGACCGTCTTTCAGCACACAGATTCTGTCCACACCAACGACAGAGGACAGCCGGTGAGCAATCATGATCACCGTTTTTCCCTGGGAAAGCTTACTGAATGCCTCCTGCACCCTGGCCTCATTGTCCGGATCAGCAAAGGCTGTCGCCTCATCCAGAATGAGGATCGGTGCATTTTTCAGCATGGCCCGGGCAATGGAAATCCGCTGGGTCTCTCCGCCGGACAGATACGTGCCTCTGGAGCCGATCACCGTGTCGATGCCCTCCGGCAGCTTCTCGATGATATCCTCACACTGGGCATTTTTCAGCGCTTCCAGCACTTCTTCCCGGGTCGCATCCTTTTTGCCCATGCGCACATTGTCAAAAATGGACATTTTCAGCAGACGGCTGTCCTGGAAAACAAAGGACACCGTGTCCATCAGCACCTGAGGTGCGATCGTTTTCACATCCACACCGCCCACCAGAATGCTGCCCTCCGTCGCATCCGCAAACCGGGCGATGAGCCGGGCCAGCGTCGTCTTGCCGCCGCCGGACGGGCCCACAAAGGCCACATGCTCCCCGGCGCGGATATCCAGGCTGATCCCGTGCAAGGCATCCTTGGAAGCCCCCTCGTAGCGGAAGGACACATTTTTCAGGCAAATGGAGCTGTCCGCGGGCTGTCTGGGATTCTCCGGCTGCGCCAGCGGTTTTCTTGCAAGGATGCCGTCAATTCTCATCATGGCATCCTCCAGCACCATGGTATTTTCTCCCGCATACATCATCTTCGTCAGCGTCACCGTAATGATGGGGGTAATGATAATATAAAAAAGCAGGTTCAGCAAAAAGGTGCTGTTCACGCTGCCGCTTCTCACACCGCCCAGCAGAAACGTGGCTGCGATGAGAATGGCAAATACCGCATTGATCGCCACCGTGTAGCCCATCATCGGGATGCGCAGATCCTTCGTGTAGGCGATCGTCCACTTTTCATATTTTTTGATGGAATCCCGGAACCGCTTGAAGGAAAATACCGACTGGCCGAAGGTTTTTACCACCGGAATGCCTCTGACATACTCCACCGCCTCACTGGACATTTCCTCCAGCGCATTCTGGTATTCCGCCATCTTTTTCTTCATGTTTTCACCCATCATGGCACTCATGATGCCAAACGCCAGCACCACCGGGATGAGGCTTAAGAGCCCCAAACGCCAGTCAAAGACGAGCAGCAGCACCGCCAGGCCGATGGGGGTTGCCACCGCCACACATTTATCCGGCAGCTGGTGTGCCACATACGTCTCCGTCGCCTCGGTGGACTCGTTGACGATCTTGCGGATCTTTCCGCTTCCCTCATCGTCCATGAAGCCCAGCGGCAGGGAGAGAATGTGCCGCATCAGTGTGGAGCGCATATTTGCCTGGATCCGAAAAGCGGACAGGTGGGAGCAGAGCAGCGCTCCGATATAAATCAGCATGGAAAGCAGGGCAAAGCCCACAGCGCTCCAGCCATAGGAAGAAAGGTTCTGCGCCTTTCCCATATCCGGCGCCACCCGCAGCACCTCCTGAATGAGCCGCCAGATAAAATAAAACGGAACCAGCGCCATAAACGCGCTGATCACAGCAAGCACCCAGGATGCCATCGTCAGATACCGGTATCCCCCGGCATAGACAAACAGCTGCTGCATGGGCTTTTGCTTTTCATCGGTTTTCTTTGCCATTTTCTCAGTCCTCCTTACTGTCTGATCCGATAAAGCCGGGCACCGGCCTCCGTCATAACCATCTCACAGGTGCAGCATTTTTGGATCAGTTCCCGGTCATGGGTGATGATCAGTACACTTTTTCCCATGGCCTGCAGCCCCGCAAACAGCCGGGCTGTCTGTACCATATGCCGGTAATCCAGGCCGCTGGTGGGCTCATCAAAGATCAGCACATCCTTGCCCGCCAGCACTGCAGACGCGATGGCCACCCGCTGCTTCTGTCCGCCGGAAAGGGACATGGGATGCCGATATTTGAGTTCCACCAGCCCCAGCTGCTCCATGACCGTCTGCTTTTCCTCTTCGGACACCTGTCCGGCGCCCAGACAGATCTCGTCTTCCACCGTCTCGCAGAACAGCTGATGGTTCACGTCCTGCATGACCAGATAACACTGCTTCAACATCTCTTTTGCCGTATATTCCCGGCCGCCCAGCACGGTTTTTCCCTTAAATTTTTTCTGCAGGCCGCACAGGCACCGCACAAAGGTGGTCTTGCCCACCCCGTTTTTTCCCGTGATGGCTACGATCTCTTGCTCCGGGATCTGGAAATCTCCCAGCCGCAGCACTGGTTCTTCCCCGTAGGAAAACGTATAATTTTTCAGCTGGATGCCATGCGCCGCCAAAAACGGCTCTTCCCGTTCCGCCGCACGCTCCGCATCCATGGAACGAAGACCCAGATGCTCCATTTTTTCAGGAGAAAAGGTCAGGAACTGCTCCATCGGCAGATCGGCCTTCACCGCGCCGTCCTCCAAGTAAATGACCCGGTCACACACGTCCTTCAGCCAGTACAGCCGATGCTCCGCGATCACGATGGTCTTTCCCGCTTTTTTCCAGAGCAGCAGCACCTCCTTCAGCCGTTCCATGGCCGCCGCGTCCAGATTGGAAGTGGGCTCATCCAGCACAAAGACGTCCGGCTGCATGGCGGACACACAGCCGCAGGCGATCTGCTGCTTCTCCCCGCCGGAAAGCCGGAAAATATCCCGATCCAGCAGATTTTCCTGGGAAAGCGCCTCCACGGCGGCATCCATTCTCCGATGGATTTCTTCCTCCGGCAGGCCCAGATTCTCACAGCCGAAAGCCAGCTCACTGGTGGTGTCCAGACAGAAAAACTGGCTCCTGGGATTCTGGAAAACACTGCCTACTTTCCGGGAGATCTGATAAATCTCTTCTTCCTGCACATGCATGCCGCACACGGACACGTCGCCGCTGAAGGTTCCCTCGTAAAAATGCGGGATCAGGCCGTTCAGCAGTCTGGTGATCGTTGTCTTGCCGCAGCCGGAGCTGCCGCACAGCAGAACGCATTCTCCCTGGCCGATCTGCAGAGACACATCCTTCAGCGCCCCTTTTTCCGAATGCTGGTATGTAAAATTCACGTGTTCGATCTGTATCATGTTCACCTCATGCCTCCCAAAACCAGCGCACCGAGCCAGACAACATAGGGTACCAGACACAGTGCAGTCAGGATGTAATCCTGCACATGAAAGCCGATCCGGCAGATGTTCGTGCGCCTTCTGTCCGATCCCAGCCCCCTTGTGATGGCTGCCGCATTCAGCTCCTCCCCGATCTTTGCCGAGCAGACCATCAGCGGGATCAGCCGGTACTCCACCATCTTCGCCACATTTTTCCCGCCGAAACGGATGTCACGCATGCGCATGGCGTCATTGATGGAAGAAAACTCATCCGCAATGGTGGGAAAAAACCGGAACATCACCGACAGGGGAATGGTGATCTTATCCGTCACATGCATCCGCTCCATGGCCGCGTGGAATTCGCTCACCTTCGTTGTCTGCATCAGATACGCGCCGGTCATAATGCCCGGCAGGAATCGGGTGAGGATGCCGCAGCATGCCAGCAAAATATAGCCGCCAATGCCCGACAGCCGGGGAACCGCCTCCATCAGAAGCGCGTAGGCCGCCCCGTACAGCACGGCATATAACACCGCCCGTTTCCATTTTCCATCCAGTACAAATAATACGACCGGTACCGCACAGAACAGCGGCATGTAAGCGTCAAACAGATTGCCGCCCGCACTGCCCAGCACAAAAATGCCCATGGTCAGAAGCAGCAGCAGCTTTGTCCGGGGATCAAAGGTTATGTTTGCACCCTTCATTATGCGATTCCCGCCTTTTCAAAATGCTTTTTCAATACTGCTTTTCCCAGTACACCACCCAGCAGGCCAAAAATGATGGTAGCGGCAAGCAGCGCCGGAACCAGCCAGGAATGGCCCATGATCGCGATCAGGGAAGTGATGTAATCCTCGCCGAAGCTCTGGCGGGTCTTGAAATATTCCTCCGCATTGATGAGCAGCGGTACAAAATTGCCGAAAATCACCAGGCTGAATACCGCATTGCTGAGAATGGCCTTGGAACTGCTCTTATAATTGCCGGACTGCACGATCTTATCGGCCACAAAACCAAACACGACGCCGAAAATGAACGGCCAGTATCCCATGCCCGTGATCCACAGGAACAGCCCCACGATCATGGCGTAAATATGGATCATTTCCGGTTTTTCCACCTTTGTCACAAAAAGCATGTACGGAATGCCACCCAGCAGCGGCACCAGCACGCAAAGTATCGGCATCATGATCGGAATAAAGCCGAGCATCGCCACAGCGGTCATGATGACACAGTAAATCGCAGCATAAATGCCGATATTGATCAGATCTTTTCCTTTCAGTTTTCCACCCTTGTTCATACGAGTCTCCTTTTCCTTTCTACAGACATTTTTGTTGCTGACCACTGTCACAGAGTAAGCGTCGGCTAACCACCCATCAAAAAGAGAGGCTGCCACACGTCGGCAGCAGCCTGGCCGCGTCTCTGCCATCAATAATACTCCTGGTAAATGATATTCCAGCCTGCGCTGTGATATTTTTCCAGCATATCGATGTACTCCACCGCTTCCGCCTTCGACATTCCGTGCCGGATCACCTCAAAAAAGCTTTCAAACAGCGCCTTGTTCATGATGTGCATGAAATCCTTCGTGATGGGCTTGCCCTTCTTCACTTCCAGGCCGATCGTCTCCATAAACTTGTAGGTGTACTCTGTCTCGATATCCACCAGATGCTCCACAAAATTCTGAAATTTCGTTCCGTAGGCGCCGGTCACCAGCAGCTGAAACTCCTCAAAATGCGCATACATGTAATCCACCATCTGCCGCATCCCGCTTCTGGTAAAATCATCCAGGCTCTCCGCCTGCCGCTCTGCCTCCATCGTGTGAAACGTCTCCTGCACCTGCCGGAAAATACCGACAAATTCTTCCGCCGCCGGCTCCACGATCGCAGAAAAAAGCCCTTCCTTCCCGCCATAACGGGAGTAAATAGACCCGGTCGTTGTCCCGGCCTCCGTCGCGATCGTCCGAAGCGATGCATCCACATAACCCTTTTCCAGAAATTCCTTTTTCGCACATGCTTCTATCTTCTCAGAAACACCTTCAATTAATTTTGACACCTGTACCTCCATATCTGTAACAGTGTTGTATAACACTGTTATGAGTATATTCTTCTTCCTGCCGCCTGTCAATCACCTTGCCGGTGAAAACCTGCTTATTAATATATTTTATCAAAAAAATCCCGGAAAGGTCATCTGTTCTTCCTTCCCGGGATTTCCCCGTCTATGCGTTCTCCTGTTCCTGCCGGCACAGATACAGCCACGAAAGTGCGAAAAATTCGCTGACCGTCGGGCGATCCCGCAGATGATACCCCACCATCTGATCCAGGAAATCCCGGTTGCCTCTGTCCCAGCAGGTGATCAGCGAGGTGCGGATCGCCCGCTCCACGCTGGGCCAGCTCATCTGATAAACATCGGCAATATCCGGATACAGCCGCTTCGTCACATACTGCAGATAGTCCGGATCCATTCTGATCATCTCAAATCCCCTTCATCAGATACTGATATCCGCTCAGATTCGGCCATATCCCCAGCTTTCTCAACAGTTCCTGCTCCCCCATAAAAAATCCCCTCTCTTTTTTACCTATAGAGAAAACGATCTTCCCGGCATTTTTTTGCAGTATTTCTATAATTTTTTATTATTTTTTTCATTTTTCGAGAAGCGGGAACCGATTACTTGTTATCCAGATACCAGCGTTTCTCCTCATCATAAATCGGCATGGTCATGGCCAGTTTATCCTTCAGATCCACCTCCTGATCCACGCCATCCTCCATCGTCACGGTGATCTGGCAGTCCGAACCCAGGATAGAATGCTGTCCCTTTGCTCTGCCGATCACGTTGAAGGAGCTGTCAAACAGTACCGTCCCGTCCTCCGACGCCAGATAATCCTTGCGATTGCCGTCGGCATCCAGAAATGCGATAAAAAAGGCGCCGTCGATGACCTGCTCCTGGGAATAGCCAAGGCACGTATCGTCCATATCATAATAGGCATACGTTGTGCCGGATACGATCCCCTCCACATCGTTGATGGGCTCATCCGTCACAATCTTCAGATAAAACCAGTCCACATCGTCCACACTCACCGTCCATTTCAGATTGATAAAACCGGTATTTTTCATAAAGCCTGCTATTTTACCGTCCGCCAGCAGGTTTCCCGCCGGGTCTGCGTCCTCCAGATTACACTCCACCGTCAGGACAGAAGCCGACTGCAGCGCCTCCTTGGCCGCATCCGCGCTGTCATACTCGATGGGCGATGATATCGCGCCGCAGCCTGTCAGCACATACGCTGCTGTAAAAATCCCCACAAATGCTCTCCATTTTCCCTTCATCTGTTTCTCCCCCTCTTATCTGCGATTCGGCAGCGCGCCGTCCTTGTCCCGGGCCAGCTCTCTGGCCGCCATCACCGCCAGCGCCGTCAGCTGCGGCAGATACCGCGTGTCATAAACGATCAGAAATGCATTGTCAAAAAACACATTCTGGATCGTGAGATCCATATTGTCCATGATGGCACCCAGCATTTTCCCGTTCAGCGTCACCCGGTAATTGTGGCCGATGGAGCCCGCATATTCCATCAGTTCCAGCGTACCCTCCGGCAATTCCATGGAAAATCTGTCTTTTACCAGGGCAAACTTCTTCTGCAGCGTCCCATATGGCTCCTCATACAGATAAAAACGGTATGTCGGCAGCACATGCAGCAGCTCCTTCGTCATGCGGAACACTTCGTTATGCGCCGCATCATAAATCCGAAACGTCTTCAGCGGCACCGTACTGTCGATGGCGTACACCAGATTTCCGTCCGCGTCCTCCAGGTCAAAATGCTGTCCCGTCAGCTTGAAGTCCTCCGTAAACGTGTAGATCTGCGATGGCTTCGTCTGCATAAAAGGCTCGACCCGACCGGTTTTCACAAACCGTTCCAGATTCGTTTTCAGCTCACTCTGGAACATAAGAAAATCCGAATGATAGCTCAGATGCCCTGCCACGCTCAGGCTCACATCCTCCGGCACCGGGATCAGCGGCTTCGTCAGCTGCTTGCGGATAAACTTTTCCACAAACGAATACCCCACATATCCCACGATCCCGTCCTTCGTCAGCCAGAAATAAATGTACTGTCCTCTGGCGTCCGGGCCAAACACCAGCGCCGTCTGCTTCATCGTATAAAACTTGCCCAGCCATCCCGAGCCCAGCGGCGTCCACACATTCTTGTACGCCTCATAAAACTCCTCGATCTTCCTGGGCCTGTCCATCTCGATCATGGCTGCAATGTCCGTCATGGAATTATAATCCTCCGGTTTGGCCATCATCCAGATCGCAATACCAAAAATCAGCACGATCGTGGCAATCGTCAGCGACCAGGTGGCACCGTACCCGATCACCATCAGATACACGCCCAGCAGCGTCACCACTGCCCCTGCCAGACGAAATTTCAGAATTCTCTTTTTCATTTTGCTCCCCCTTGGCAAAAGATATTTCGTTGCAGTAAGCTTCTATATGAAATATTTTACTTTCAAAGGGTGGCGCCGTCAATCAGACCAAAGTATGAGATTTAGTAAATAGTACACATGAAGGACCACATTTTTTCAAAAATAGCTTAACTCTCACGCAGCGTGATGCGGTATGCTTTTCTTATTGAAGCAAATCAAAGGAGCTGGTAAATATGAAAACCATCAGATTTCAAAATACAGCCAAAATGTACTTCCACTCCCCTCTTCGCTTTCCACTTTTACATAACCGTTGTGTTTTTCCATAATTTTCTGTACCATGGACAGACCGAGGCCTGTGCTTCCGGCATACGCCCTGCTGCGTGATTCATCTACCTGATAGAAGCGATCCCAGATTTTTTCCAAATGTTCACTGCTGATACCGATGCCATCATCTTTGACCGATACCACAAGATAGTTTCCTTCTACATAAACAGATACCCAGATATGTCCACCTTGTTTTCCATAGACAGCAGCATTCTGTATCAAGTTGTGAACAGCCCTTGAAAACAGCATACGATCAACTTTGCATGCAAAGCCATCCTTTAGATGATTCGTAAATTCAACCGAAATATCAAAACTTTCTGCAAGCGGCCGGCAATCCCCTATAATTTCCTGAAGGACTGGAAGAATCTCTGTTTTTTCAAAGTTCACCGCCAGTGTTCCATTTTCTTCACGGGCAAAAAACAGCAGCTGGTTAATCAACTCCGACATTCTGTTTGCCTGACGGTTGACTGCCTCCATAGATTCCCTGGCCTCTTCAAAAGTACTTGCATCCTGAAGAACATATTCACTCTCCATCAAAATTACAGATATCGGCGTGCGAAGTTCATGGGATGCATCAGAAGTAAACTGCTTTTCCTTTTCAAAACTCTGTTCTAACCGTTCCAGCATCTCATCGATTGTATTTGCGAGCTGAGAAATTTCATCTCTTCCCTCCGGAAGTCCAATTCTGGAAGAAAGCGAATTGCTTCTTGTAATCTGCTGTGCGGTTTCCTGAATCTGTCGTACCGGACGAAAAGCCCGTTTTGTAATAAAATATCCAGCCACCGTAGCTATTATCACCAACATGGGAAGCAAAATAAAAGCTGTCCGTATCACTGTCACTTGAAAATGACTGAACTCTGATTCGGAGATTATCCCTCGTATCCATTGTCCATCAGACAGTTTTCTATCATAGACATAAAAACTCTGCCGGTTCGCCTTTATCGAATATACGGATTGCTCTGAAAATTCCAGATTTTTCTGAAAATCAGAAGGAATATTTCCCTGAAGAAATGTACCCTGCGAATCATAAAGAGAAAGATAAACCCCGTCTTCAAAAGAATCAAATACATCTTCTCCGTCCTCCGAAATGTCTTCCGCTGCCTCTTCCACCGTTTCCATCAGTCTGCTTTTCTGATCAGAAAGGTGAGCCGTTTCTGAAACTGACAAAAGCAAGCCAAGCGTAGATGCCGCCATCAATACCATAATCATCGCATACCAAAATGTTACTTTTGTACGGATTGTCAGTTGTTTCATGCATCCACCTCCCGGAGTACATAGCCAACTCCCCTTACTGTATGGATCAGCTTCGGCTCAAATTCTTTATCAATTTTCAGACGCAGATAGCGGATATATACATCAATCATATTGGACGCACCCTGGTATTCATAATTCCAGATATGTGTTTCCAGTTTTTCTCTTGAAAGGACAATTCCTTTATTACGAAGCATGTATTCCAAAATAGAAAATTCTTTTGCAGACAATTCAATTCGTTTTTCTCCCCGTCTGACTTCATGTGTATCGCAATCCAGAGTAAGGTCTGCAAGAGCAAGACGATTGGAAACACTTCCATGGTTTCTGCGAAGCATCACCCTGATTCTTGCCATAAGTTCTTCAAAATGAAATGGTTTCACAAGATAATCATCCGCCCCCAGATCCAGCCCTTTGACACGATCTTCAAGAGCATCTCGTGCAGTCAGAAAAAGCACCGGAGAACGGTTGCCCTTTTCACGCATTTCTTTCAAAACCTGATATCCGTTTTTTTCAGGCATCATAATATCCATAACAATAACATCATAAGGTGTCATTTCCATATAATCCAAGGCTTCTGCACCATCAAAACAGGAATCTACGCTATATCCTTCCGCTTTGAGTTTTCTCGTGATCACACGATTAAGATCTTTCTCATCTTCTACCACAAGCACACGCATTACTGTCTGCCCTCCTGTATATAAAATCCTCAGATAAACGTAGGAGTCAATACTGTTACCTATCAGTAATTGACTCCTATGTTGTCTCTATTTTACTTTTCAGCCATAAGGTATCGGCTATTAATTCCACCAGGATTCGTACTGACGCTGAAGGATTTCTTTAGATTCGGCATCAATTTCATAGCTGTATTCCATACCATCGTAAATAAAATCAACTTCGTAGATATAACGTTTTTCATGATTTTCGTCATCATGATCGTCATCTTCGTGATCATGGTCATCGTCATCATTGTCGTTATCATCATAATCATTATAACGGTTATTCTGTTCATCATCCAGTGAAATTTCCAGATATTTGACATCTGTTTCTTTTGCTTTTGCATCATCAAGTGCAATCTTTTTTACCTCATCCTCAGATATTAATGTAATTCCATCTGTCTTTGCATCTTCACGGATTCTGTCATGAATTTTCTGCTCAGTCTGATTCTCTTTATGCTCCGCGTAAACTACAACAGAACCGCCAAGGATTGAGAGTACCGCTGCTGCTGCGATTGTTCTCTTCAAAATTTTCTTTCCATTTGCTTTAATCTTCTCGCTGATGTTAGT
Organism: Oscillospiraceae bacterium NTUH-002-81; assembly: GCA_032620915.1. NCBI lineage: Bacteria > Bacillati > Bacillota > Clostridia > Eubacteriales > Oscillospiraceae > Oscillospiraceae bacterium NTUH-002-81. The sequence continues at coordinate 552,057 of CP136052.1, read as the reverse complement.
AAAATTAATTTTTTTCATGTTCTGAATTTCCTTTCTATTTGTTTTCTTTCTTGTTGTTATGCTTGTATCATACAGGGCAATTATGAAAGGAAGATTAAAGCCTAAAAACTTTTTATTGCAGGAAAGCGTTCAAACGATTTTCTGACTTGCCCTACATCATATTACAGAAAAGTGTATCCTATCAACTTATCTTCGCGAAAAACAAAATAGAATTGAGGTCCTGAACCCGGGATCGATTTTTCCATAACTCGTTGCATTGTTTTCACTCTGCCATATGCTGGAATAAAACCTATTTGCTCAAGAGCATTTAAAATATCAGTTTTTTATCTGTAGGTATGTCTCTATAATTGATAATCTGCTCCATTTGCTTTGCCCTCATTAAATTGCAATTTGTCTCTTTCTTTTCAATTATATATCAGCAACTATTATTGTAAAGTAGAAGGCAAGCGGATTACAAAACAATATTTATTTTGAAAACATTGCATCATTTCTGGAAAGCAGATACACACAATATTGATTCATGCTGATTCCTTCCCGCTGAGAATGTTCTGCCAGTGATCTGTACAAACTTCGTGGAATTCTCAATTTAAACTGTCCAGAATAATCTTCCAAACTGTCTGGTTCATGAATCTCTACATCTTCTTCTAATGCAGCTTCAATCCATGCCTTTTTAGCATCCCGTGCATTTGCTACCGCACTCTCTACTGTTTCACCACAAGTAATGCACCAGGCAAATCTGGATAAGAAACCACAAATCTGCCGTCATCCTTGTATTCCACAATTTCCATACGATAGGACATTGCCATATAATCATTCAGCGTCTTCATCATTCTTAGCCTCGCCTTCTACAATCTGCCTTACCATTTCTATATATACTTTCTTAAGTGGTTCATGCTTTGGTATTGTAATTGGCATACATCCTTGCTTTCTGAAAGTGTAATGACTGCTTCCACTTCTTGGTGCATTTATTTCGTATCTGTAGCTTTCCAATACTTTCCGTAACTCATCAAACCGGAGATCTTTCGATAAATTGCATATACGTGTGATCAGTTTATCCCACTTTAACATTTGTTATGATATCGCATATGGTACCAATCAATTTATTTATATACATTCTTTTTTTAATAAAATTTGCATTGCTCAGCACCAATACATCCCGACAGACCTGAAATCGAACATTCTACCTTACCATTTGTTTTGTTCCGCTTCGCATATTGAATTAAATTTTTATCTCTTGAATAATCACAAAATGTTGCCAATCATTAAGCAAATTTGCTTTTAATCCGTATAACTACTGGTATCTTGTGATTGTGTGGATTATTCGAACCCTACTCCGTTCTCTGTTACATGGTGTAAAATCGGTTGGGTACAGACGTCAGATTTACTACTATTTTCAATTTTTTCTATTCTGCATCTCGTTTCAGAACTTTTTAGAACCACTGTACTGTTGTAGAACCAGAGATATTTCACACTCTTATAGTCTTAGAAGAAGCTTATCTAATGTATCATTCCACCTATTAAGTCTTGTCACACACTTTTGCAATTTATCTGCATACATCTGCTTCTCAATACCTAAAATATCCAATAAAATTCTGCGATATAATAAACTTAGTTTTAAAATATACAAAACAGATTCATTGCCATTAAAATACTTATTTTTCTGATTCCGCTTTATGTGCATTATACGAACACGGCTGTTTATCATTGTAGATAAAAATTCCTCCCCATTTGCTTCCATTTCTTTTTCAAAAATATCCTTACCGTATTCTTCAATCAATGCTTTAACACATACCTTCAAACTCGTTCCGTTACCTGGTTTCAATTTTTGAAATGCATTTGTATACAATGGTTTTTTATTAAACCATATCCCAATCTTGCTGCTTTAGCCTGTATCGTTGGATATAACTCGTCGCCACCAAAAGATTGAAATGGTGCCTCTATTGCTGATTCCAGCAAAGCATAATCTCTGACACCATCACTTCCGCCTGTTTGCTGAATAAGTTGAGAATGAAGCAAGAGAATCTGTTCTTTGCTTAATCTCTTCATTTAGCCAATACCTCATATGCTTCTCGGTTTTGCTCCATAAGTTTTTTCGATATACTCAGTACGTCTTCATCCAACGCAACAACATCTTCATCCATTTTACTAAAATCTATCACAATGTATCTTGGAACATTATTCTTCAAAATAACTGCTGATCCACGCTCGTCCACCAGTCTTGCAACCTTTGAAAAATTCTGGTTGGCTTCTGAAATTGAAACCATGGTATTTGTATCTATCGTCATGTGATCATCTCCTTTTTTATATTATATGAAAATTTTAGGATAAATACAACCTATTTTATTTCATCCAATGAACTCTTTCCTACCGCAATCCCAGTATTCATCGACTAATCAGATCCCTTTTAGAGTCATTCATACCATAAAGAATTTCTCTTATTAGTTCTTGTCACATGGTGCTAGCACCATGTTTATACAATCATAATAAAACATTGAATTGCCACAGCTCTTGATGTTAAGGGCGAAGATGAATAATTTGTTCAGGTATCAAAAAGGTATCACACCACACACCAAGAGCCGGGAAGCCCGCTATCAAAGCAACTCCCCGGCTCCCTGTTTACTACTCGAATCCGACAATTACTAATCAATTCTGTTTAGAGATTATTTGTTATCAGAAATGATAACACTTTCTCCGTAGCTGTGAATAATAACAATATGTTTCGACTCAAATCATAAGCGAGTTCGCTCAGGAATGCAACGCTATATTGCAAAATACAATAAACAAAACCCACTTGCAAAACTAAATATTCCAAGGTCACATCTTGTCTAAGAATCAAAAAAAGTTGTATAATAATATAAATTTAAGCAGTTAAGGGACTTCAGAAGTGTAGCAGGCACGGTGTGCTTGCAGTAAATGAAGATAACGGATATCCATACGCAATCCCATCAATTATTTCTATGGCAGAAAGAATGGACTTATACTATGAATGATAAAAAAAATCCCTCTTGGATCACTAATTTCCACAATACTCATTGGTATTTATACGACATTTTTTCTCTGTGCCGGAATTGCATCTTTATTTCTTGTCAGACATGCTGCAAAAATCACAACAGCTGGTATAAATCTGGCAACCAACTCTGGAGGAAATGGAGACTACATAGGCGGATATCTTATCTTTCCAGGCTCGCTTACAGCATTGCTTGGAGGAATGACGGGAGTTGTAGCCTTTTTGCTGGCAGTAGGGATTGTTTTATTATTTGTAATATTCCTGATTCTGTTAATATCCTCTATCGTAATGCTGAAAAAACAGAAGCTAAAAGCAGATGCCTATGTAAAAATAACAATTTTCTCTATTCTTTCGATTCTTTCCTGGGTACTGTTCCAGAGTGCATGGATAATCTTGCCACTGATAATTCCAGCGGCTTTAGGAATAACGGTGTTATTAAAACCATTACCCAAAGTCTGATACCTCGCAAATATGGGCAAAAGTCCCATCAAAAGCCCTTAGCTATGAGTTTTTACCCACAGCTAAGGGCTCTTCTATTTCCACTTACTCAAACTCGTCTCACAGGAGATTGATTTCTGTAATTTCAATAGCGTTTTCGCTACTTTTCATTGTTGTATTCGCCATATTAGCAGGCATAATTTTGACTGGCATAAAAATTGCACTCAAAATGTACTCATATATCAATCCAATTATTTATTCCGAAATACAGAAATTATCTCTCATTATTGCATTCGCCCCTGAATTCTTTTATCAGATTCTCAAATTCTGCTACAGACATTCTACTATACATTTTGCACCAATATTTCTTTTGAAAGAGCATCACTTTATGCACTGAAAGTTTACATACTTTTATCACAAGCCAACGATGTCTTCTTTGAATTTTTTTATCTTTTGCTTCCTTAAATGACATCCTGACAAACAACACTTCATATTTTGGATAAAGTTCAAGTATGTATTCTAACGGTATAATTAGTATTAAATACACAATAGGAATCATAAAACTAATAAAAGTATTTAATGCATCCAGTTCTTTATATTCATGTATTCCAATCTTTATAGTCTCGTATAGTATCCAAAATCCTGCCACCGCAAGAACCATATCTAGCAACTTATGTACTTTCTCATACTCCTCTTCGCGCTCTGCAATTACATTCATAATTACAATTATTGTTGTGATCGGAATAATTACCAATTCAACCCATATGTTGAAAGTAAATGTGCTAATAATAAATTCCAAAACAATCGTCAATTTCAAATTATCTTTTAAAACTTTTCTAATATATTCCTCATCTGCCTCTTTTGAAACAGCATTCATGCAGTATATCAAACCTGAAAAGACAAACCAAACTATAATATCTTTAATAAAAGCATTATCCCAAAACGGTAACTGATAAAATATTAAAGTTATACCCAAAACATAAAGGAAAATAATCCCCCAAAGTATTCTTAACTTCTTACCAAAGAATATTTTTACAACATTCCAAAATGCCTCTCTAATCTGTCTATGTACCATTGCATACACAAATAAAATAAATGCCCAGATCACAGTTGCCCATTCCCTAGTAGTTAAAATTTCCATATATCATTTACTTCCCAATCCGAAGTTTATTCCACTGTTATTTTTTTCAATATCGGCAAGTATCCTACATAATTCAATTATTATAGTTGCACTTACTTTAATTTGCTGTTGTAGCCATACACTCTGACTGTTATAATCAGTGCATGGGTGCTACCATACAACGGTAGGCGGTTAGTCCTTCAGCAGAGGGACTGTGACCCTCTGATTACATAGAAACCCGAACGGGAATCCACTGGAAAGGAGGGCTAAGCCAATGAGTATTGTAGATTTTATAGCAGTAGTGGGCTTCGGCTTAACCTGCTTTAGTATCGGATACACATTCGGTAAGGATAATCATAAACCACAAAAATAGCCGCCCCAGTCTGGTAAACTAAGCGGCAATTTTTGTCTAACTTTATATCGGACTAACCGTCTATCGGTAGCACTCTTTTTCTATAATCATATTATCACGGTTCCATAGAAATGTCAAAATTTTTCTTTGCTTTGAGAATCATCTGCGGCTTCGATAATCTGTATTGCCTTTTTCGCTTCATCACCTTCCACCAATACATCCACACCATACATACCAAATCCCGGTGCACCATGCATAGCGACGCTTGCACTCGCTTCCTGTGAAAAAGCAGCAATTCCTTGTTCTTTTAAAAGTTCTATAATTCTTCCCGCTTCTACTATATCTTTAGCGTTGTAAATTTTTGTACTGCCTGTCTTTGTCGTTGGAATATCTCTTTGCTCCTCATTAACTGAAATCCGGCGTCTGTTCCGGTTAAAATATGATAATACTCTGAGAACAATAAATGCCACGATTGTAATTCCACCCAGAAAAAGTAAAGCGAAATATATCGTTTGCTTCTCGGTTGCCCCCATTCTTCTCAGGCAGATACCATAAAACACAGAGAAAATTCCTGCACAGATCACACTGGTAAGGAAATCTCTCCATAGTGCCTCTCTCGCAGACAAGCCTTTATCCCAAATGCCATTATGTACCATAATAAACGCATATACAATTCCGCCTACCAGAGCAATTAACGTTTCACCTAGCACCAGACGAAGATTTACTGCCAATAGAAGCTGTATGATAATAGCTACAACACTGATCAGGAACATAGATGCAAAAGCAAGATTTCCGGCTTTTAAAGCTTTTTGCTTTTACCCAATCTTCATAATCAGCTACTTTGTTTAATGTTTCTTTCATCTCTTTGTTCATGGTCGAACTCCTTTCTCCATCCAGGAGCTCTTTTATTTCAATGTCATAATAATCAGCAAGTTCAACCAATATACTTAGATCCGGCATATTCGATCCAGTTTCCCTTAGTTAAAGATATGAACCCTCTTTATCAGTCTACTTTTCCAATAAATCGGTAGTATATCTCTATTTCTTGTATTCTTTCATTGTCCTCATTCGTTGTTGCTTCATGAATAAGGATTTTTTCTATCATTGCATTTAATAACGGTGCTGTCAGTTCCTTTGGTACGGAATACTCCTTGATTAACTCAATCCACTTTTCAGCACCTATCATATCCTGTTCCATTTTACTTAATTCTTCTCTTAGGTTGGTTATCTGCTGTTCCAGTTCTATCTGTTCTTTCTGATATTTTCCCGACAGCATGATGAAGTTTCGTTCCGTTATCTTCTCACAGGCTCTATCTTCGTACATTTTCGCAAACAAGCGGTCAATTTCATTTTGACGGTTCTCGGCCTTCTTCAAAGCACTTGCCTTTTTCTTCTTTTCCCGTATTCGCTCTGCATTGCCAGCCTTTTGTATCTTATTCAACACCTTTTCTTCGTCCTGCTGTACTGCCTTAGCCCAATACTGCAATCGTTCCAATACGGCTTGATACAACACATCATAACGGATATAGTGCATAGAACAAGTACCTTTGCCAAACTGCCCGTAGTAACTGCAAGCATAATAACTGTATGGCGTTTTATTTGCCTTATTTGTCGCAAACCGCATAGACCAGCCACAATCCGCACACTTGACAAGCCCTGCAAATATCGGCGTTGCTTTTTCCTTTGTCTGTCTACGCCTTGATTTTATCTGTTCCTGCACACGATAGAACACTTCTTTGTCAATAATCGGTTCGTGGGTATTTTCTACTCGAAACCATTCACTTTCGGGCTTACGCACTTTTTTCTTGCTCTTGAATGAAACTGTTGATTGTCGATTATGAACGCTGTTTCCGATATAGACTTCACTTTTTAAAATTGCCTTAACATGAGCAATCGTCCACTCATAACGCTTGCTGTCGGGCTTTCCCTCAAAGATGTGTGCAAAAGTACCGTACCTTGTGAAATTCAGCCAAGACGCTGTCGGAACTTTTTCTTCTCGCAGTACCTTTGTGATTTTGGCACTACCGTAACCTTGATAGGCTAGGGAGAAGATTTTTTCAACAATCCATTTTGTTTCCTCATCAACCAGCAGTTTTCCTTTGATGTCGGGGTGTTTTTTATATCCTAACGGAGCATAAGCCCCATAATACGCACCCTCTGCAAATTTTGTCTTAAATGCCGATTTCACTTTACGGCTTGTATCTCTTGCCACCCATTCATTGATGATATTCTTAAATGGTGCAATCTCACTTTCGCCTTTTTCGCTGTCTACACCGTCGTCAATCGCTATGTAACGGACATTATGGCTGGGAAAATACAATTCTGTATATTGTCCTGTCATAATATAATTTCTGCCAAGTCGGGAAAGGTCTTTCGTTACAACACAGTTGATTTTTCCTGCCTCTATATCTTCAATCATTCTCTGGAAACTCGGTCTTTCAAAATTTGTTCCCGACCAGCCGTCATCAATATACTCATCAATCACATTCAAATGATGTTCTTTTGCATATAGACGCAACATACTTCTTTGTGTGGTAATGCTGGAACTTTCGCCCTGTAATTCATCATCTCGGCTTAACCTAAGATAAAGTGCAGTATTGTAAATCTGTTGTTTCATTGTCAGTTATCCTCCTTTATAACTAACCCGTGTTTACAATACCTGCTTGCAAGTAAAGTATAACACGGGTACTTTTTGTCATTCAATCTATTTCTTACAACTGCACCGATTTTATGCGATTGTCTGCTTTGCTTTTTCCAGCATAACATCTGTCAGAAGTTCTCCCATTGTCTTTCCCTTTTCGGAAAAATGCTCTTTTACAACAATTTTTGTTTTTCCTCTGTTGCCAATGCCACGCTTATTATTCGTCTTTACCTGCCTTGTTTTTACAATATCAGCAATAACACATACCCCCTTTCTGTAAAAATCTTTTCTAAGCAATTCAACGGCTTTTGTCATAGCCCACAGGAGTTCCACCTCTGCATAGTTCTTATGTAGCCGTACCCATTGCGTGCGACGCTCTGAACGCTCAAGCTGTGGCTGTACGGGAGTATCATTATCAGACAGGACAGGTCATGGCGGTAGGAAAGGACAAGTTTCTTACAGGAACACAGATAAGGTTCGCTCACTTTAGCAGGGAAAAGGTCATGGCGTATCTGTTTCAACGGCTCGCTGTCTGTCAAACGTATTGAACTGCTTTATTCAGTTGTCAAAGAACACGAAAGAAGAAAATCATCTTTCCTATATACCGCGTTGGAAAAGAACAGAAGCGTAACCAATCTTCCAAACTTTTTTTCTTTTCCTGTACCATATAGGGAAAGAAAGTGTCATTCTGCTAAGTTGATGATGAAAAAATCTGATTTTCTTTTCACCCCCTAACTACCCATGCAACGCCGTAACTGCCAACTGTGGAATAAAAGATTTTCTTTGCTCCATATAGGGAACGGCAACTACGGATTGTTAAGTTGAAATTGAAAAACGTTTCTTCTTTCACATCATATAGGGACAGCAACCACCGATTTGATGACCTGTTTTCAAAAAAAGTCAGATTTCCTTTCCTCGCACCATATCTGTACGCAAGTAGCCGTTTTGTTGCAGATTTTTTAAAGAAATTAAAAAATACCGTCATTCCCTTGAGGAACAGTGGTATCTTTCTCAATCATATTTGCTATGTCTGTTGTCATTTGTTTAATTTTTAATTCCTGCTTTTCTGTTAGTTTTGTATGTCTGTCGATTTCTTCCAGATAATTTGCTCCTGTTTTCTTTTCAATCTCTTTTATCATCAATAAAGAGGGCATGACCTGTCTTTCTAACCAGCGTTTTGTTTTATCCATATTGACAGCAACAGGCGTCATAATAAAAGGAAGTGAGGTAGTTACATTATCCAAAAATATATCCCATAAAATATAATCGGGAAAATCTATCTGTGTGAGGATAAGGCTTGCTATGGTCTGTTCGGGATTTCTTGAAAAAACAAGTTGTTCTATCGTTTGTCCTGCTTTTTCATTTTTTAGCCGAATTTCAAAGCGGTTCTTAATGTCTGTTTTTATGCCTTTGCTTTTTTGTTCCTTTTCTTTTTCATACAGGCAAAAGTAAATAGAACTATTCTTTGAACCGATATAAAAAGTTTTTGCAGTATCTCCATGTGTACCCGATAATTTCCCGCTGTCTACTGCTTCATGGGTTCTTGAACGTTTCCATACCTTGTTGGCATAATAGCGTTCCCTTAGAATTTCTATATCCAGCAATCCGCCCATATCATTGACCGCTAAATCTATGCGTTTAAAAACACCTTGACAATCTATACAACAGCTTAAAAAGGAATACCAGTCTATCCCTCTTGCCTGTAAAACATATTCCAAGTTCCGACACCCCATACCTCTTAATTCCAATAAAACACCCATAGAACTATCTTTAGAAACATTTACACTAATATCCCCATAGACATACTGTTCTTCATAGCCATACATTCCGTAATCTTCATGAATAAAATATTCGCTCTTCATTGCCAGTACATTTTTTATAATTTCCAATGCGTCTGTGGTGGGAAAACGAACACGCAGGTAGTCAATCGTTAAAGTGAAAGGCTGAGTACAATTACAATAATCAAGATAATGTAAAAGTATATGCTTCATTTCTTTACCGGCTTTTGTTTTTCCGTTTTCAATTTCATTTAAGTTCTGCCTGCTGATTTGTAGTTCCTGTGCCAGTCGTGATTGCGAATAATCACAGGCTTTTCTCTTTTGCTTTAATGTTTCAATAAATTTCATATCATTCATGCTTTATTCCTCCAATCAAAAAAGGCATATACTCATAGGAGCATACACCTTGTATCTTATAATTATTTGCTATTGATATGCTGTTTTAGACCTGTCGGGTAGAAAGAATAGGGTGTGAAGTGAAATAAGTTCTTATAACCTTATAAATCGTTGCATATCAGCAGTTTTGTATTTGTTTTTGCTCTTGTCTTTTGTAAGAGTACCCCCCTGTTAGATAACGGGGGCTTTGAACGGCTCGCAAGCTCGCCGAACCGCCGAAGCGAACCGCCCCCTTGCAAGCATGGCGGAAAAATCTTAAGGATTTTCCCGCCAACGTGGTCGGATCGCTCCGTCGGTTTAACAGCTTTTCTGTTTCTCTCTAGTTATCTACGCATATAAATCAAATCGGTTATTCCGTTATAAGTCTGTGTTTTACAAAGCCTTAACTTTATTTCCCTGTCTATGTTGCCCAAAAGACGAACCCCATTTCCTAACAGAGTAGGAATAACAGAAATGTAATATTTATCAATCATATTTTTGCTTACCAACTGCTGAACAAGATTTGCTCCGCCACAAATCCAAATATCCTTTCCTGCTTCTTGTTTTAGCCGTTCCAATAATAAAACAGGATTTTCACTTGTAAAATGAATTTGTTGGGAAGAATTGCACTCTTTATGTGTTAATACATAAGTTGTAAATTTATTATATACCCATTCTTGCGGAGAAAGTTCAGTAACAACCTGATGAGAAGTATTCCACCCCATTAAGACAGTATCTATATCTTTGGTAAATTCTGTATAAGTGTCGATGTTTTCATTGTCATTTCCATGACCATTTAGCCAAGCTACTCCACCATTACCGTCCGCAATATATCCGTCAAGGCTCATGGCAATAAATAAAACTACTTTTCTCATTTTTTCTCTTTTATAAATACAAACAGGAATTTATTTCTCTTTTTTACTCATAAGGGAACAACTGATTGCTACAAATAAACCCATTAAAATCCATGGAAATGCTGCTCTTATAAAATCACTAACCATACTTTATTCCTCCTTAAATTCCAATTTCCTTAGTTCTACAAACTGAAATTTTTGCCTATGAATGTATCTTGTTCTTTATACGCAAACAGGCTTCTGTGTGCATAATCCAATGTCTTGAAAACGGCATTTGAATTAGTCCACAAATATCTTTATTACACCAATAATCAATCAGCCAAATTGCTTTTTCATTGTCGTTTACTACATTCAACGATTCTAAGTATCCTTTTCTTTCTTTCGGTATTTTTCTTTTCAATTCATCATAAGATAACCGTTCAAGCATTTTCTCAGTGCTTTCCCATACTTCGAAAATATATAAATATAATTCTTCCAGATTAAGCTGTTTTGAAAAGTCTGCAATCTGCTGTTTCATGAGTTCATTTCCTGTTGTAATGATAGGTGAATTGATACGCTCTTGATAATTGCCTGCAAAAAATACTTGTTCATCTTCATTTATCACTGTATGCACAACTATATCTTCAATGCGGAAAATATGCCAAATAGAATAAGCAATCGTCTTACTATGATAACCATCAGCGTTTATGAAGGGGATTGAGTTAAAATCTTCTCTGCATAATTCTTCTTTGAAAGATACTAAGGTTTGTATTAACTGACTTCGTAAAGTAAGTAAAGTATCAATACCCCTCTTATAAGTATCTTTCTTTTTTATTTGTGCCTGCATTGTTTTATTAAGTTCAGACCATTCCTTATTCATATTCAATCCTCTCTCAAATTCTGATTTTATCGCCCCATACAAACTGTTAAGGAAACAATCGGAGTTGGTGTAAACGAAAAAGCAGCCTTGAGTTCTGATAAAAACTGCCCTTTCGTTTACATCAATTTCGATTTTACCTTGGTGAACAAAGTCGCGTCCCTTTAGCCGATAGCTATGGGGATTCAATCGTTGCTCTTTTCCTTAAGTTTATCATACTGGGTGTTTTGGTAAAAGTTTTTTTATTCAAGAAATCAATTTCAGGCATGACAAACAAACCTCCTATGCGGAAGCCATTTATTCTATGCAATTGTAGATTTTAACATCTCATATGTGCATGAAAAGAAGAACTGTATTTATCTTTGCGGGGTGATACCATATTCCCTCCGCAAGAAGAACATTTGCATACATCAATGTGATACAAAACCTTTATCATTTCTACTGCATTTAGATTTTTTAATGTAGAAATGTATTTCTTGCATCCAAGCAGGTTTCTGCAGAGAGTTATCTTTTTTTTTCTCTTGTTTCTACATGATAGCAGACCATAGTGCCGGATTCTGACAAATCGTTTGGGTGGAACATGCATCATGAATCGACGGATGAATTCTTCTCCTGAAATTGTTTTCTCTTTCCAGTGGCCTTCGTTTTTATAGTCTTTTACTGCATATGTAACTGTCGTATCCGTCATGGATTTGATTCGATGATTACTGATTGCTATCCTGTGGGTATATTTTCCAAGATAATTGATAACCGACTGTGCACCATTGAAAGTTTCTTTACAGTAAGTGACCCAGTTCTTTTCATAACACTTATCAAGAAGTTCTTTAAAACGATAGCTGTTCTGATATTTCTCTGCTGTACCATGAAATTTAAGCTTAGAATCATTCCACAGGCTTTTTAACTCATCCAGATATTTTCCACGGAACACTTTTGAGATGACACCATATGGGAGAAAAAAATTTCCACCTGTGTCTTTCCATTTATTTTCATCATCAAGCCCACCTCCAAGAACAATGGTATGAATATGAGGATGATAATTCATTGCAGAGCCCCAGGTATGAAGAATGCAGATATACCCTATATCAGCTCCCAGATACTTTGCATCTTTTGACAATTCATTCAATGTGGCTGAAGCAGCATGATACAGTGCATCATATAACAGCTTCTGGTTGCTGTAAATAATGGAATTCAATTCCTCAGGAACTGTGAATACTACATGATAATAGGGTGCATCCAATACGTTCTCTTTTTGTGCATCAATCCATTTCTCTTTCGGAAACTCCTGGCACATGGGACAGCATCTGCTTCTGCAGGAGTTGTTGTGAACACTGATACATCCGCAGTCCTCACAAACACTGATATTTACACCAAAAACTCCTGTTTTACAGTTTCTGATGTGATAAGCCGTTTTTCTGTGATGAGCAGGAGGGTTACTCCTCTTTTCATAGGAAGGATAGAACCGTTCAAATACATCCTGTATCGTACATGATTTATCCATAATCATTCACCACCCATCTCATCAAATGGGCTTTTAATACCAAGCAGAGTTTTATTGCTTACATGCAGATAAATCTCTGTTGATTTTGGATCACGATGTCCCAAAAGAGCCTGAATATATTTTATATCGCAGCCTGACTCAAACAGATGACTTGCAAAACTATGACGCAAACAATGTGTGGAGACGTGTTTTTTGAATGCCTGCTCTTTCGGCGCTTTCACGAAAAAATTGAATGACACTATCTTTTGTAAGATAATCCCCTGTCCATGAACTTGGGAACAGAATCCCTCTTGGCCTGCCACATTGAAACCAGTATTCTGTCAATATTTCAAGCGTCCGGTCTGCAAGCAAAGTATAACGGTCAGATCGGCTTTTTCCATCGCGGATGTGTATGGTTTTGTTCGTGCGTGAAATATCATCATAATGAAGGTGTGTGACTTCTGAAACACGAAGTCCACCTGAATACATAGTAGCGATCATAGCTTTATGCTTCAGATTTGGTGTAGCATCAAGAATAGCTGATATTTCTGCTTTTGTAAGCACCGCTGGTAACTTTCTGTCCCTTTTCATACGAGGTATGTCATCATCATCCCAATTCATCTTCAATACTTTTTTGTAAAAGAAGCGGATTCCTGAATGGTAGTGATTGTATGTTTCTGGTGAAATCCCGGAAAGTTTCTTTTCAGTTAGGAATGTATCAACATCGTCAGTTGTTAATGCATCTATATCCTTGGCTGTGTGGTTCAAAAAATGAGCAACACTGGTACAGTATGCATGAATTGTGGAATCCTTGAGATTCCGTTTATTCGCAGCAGATCTAATCTGATTAAAAATTTCTTCGTACATAATAAAATCCTCCATGTAAAGTAAATCGTAAATGTATAAACACTGCTTACATGGAGGAGCATTAGCATAATAAAACTGCTTGCCAGAAAGGCAGCTCAATGGTATTCTTATCATAGGCAGTGGGGATGTCGATCCTGTTTGATTGTTGGTTGTGGTGACTTAACAATACTACTTGTAGGACTTGGTTTCCACTGCTTTTTATTAAAGTGTAAAGAAAAACTGCGCCATAGCCTTGGCAGGCCATCGCGCAGCGATTTTGTTCAACACGAAGTTGTCAGCATCCTTCGTTTTTATCTTTTATATCGTCTTTTAACGATTTGATTTCTTCCAGAATGAGTTCAGTACAAACGACTATAATACCTGAAAGAAGAATAATTCCACCATAAATCGGATAAATAAAGGATTCTCGGACTCCACCGCCAATGATGCCAGACAAGAGCTGCCACACACCGCTGAACGGCCAAACAACTAAAGCAAATACCACAATCATCATAATAATAGCTTTTTTCATTGTACTTTGCCTCCTTAAATTGCGATTTCTCAGTTTCAAAAACTGGAATTTATCGTCTTGTTCCATTCTTATCAAAATTCTTTTTTAATGCTATTTCTGTTAGGAGAATAGACCCAATTAAAGGAATAAGTTGAACACCACAGATAATTCCTCCTATGCTCCCAACACAATCTTCATTTTTTCCAATCACTAAAAGCATGAATATTACTGTTATCGGCAACATAACCATTCCACAGACATACCAGACTTTACCACAATATTTATGAGCAAATTCCCATGTGTCTTTGTTCTTCATAGACATCGAAGTCCGATATCCAAATACTGAATTTATTTCCTTGGGAGCCTTTTTCATAAAATATCTTCCAAAACCAATCATCGTAAATGGAAGAAGCAAATCCATAATCAACATAAAAATCCAAAACCCCATTGTAAACCTCCTTTACTACAACTTCGAAGTTGACTATCAACTGATAATCAAAAATATCATTCCTAAAATTGCAAATCCTTCACAGATCGCAACTATCTTGAAGTTATGGCTTTAACTTTTTCCAAATAATCAGCTTTAGGATAATACATACGACCACCACAACGACCACCATGGCACCATCCAACAGTAACTCTGTGTACCACGGTGCAGACTGCATGACATATAAATTTGGATAAGTTTTAAAGTGCCAGAACTTATAAATTCCGTACCCAATAAAAACTCCTATGAATGAACCAATAACGATGTTTAAAAAACAATTCAATTTTCTCAGCATGGCAGTGCACCCCTTTCCAAATATCGATTTGTATAACCTCTCTTAACATCTAATCCACCGCCTCAAATCGTGACATCTAATCCGAGGTTACAAGCTGACACACATTTTGCAGTGGATATGTTTCCATATAAGAAAACCGAGCTTTTTCAAAAGTCTGGCTTCAAATCCAAACCTCCGAAAAAGCCCGGAAATTTATGTTTTTTATTTGTCTTACGCCACGCTGGATGCGCTACGGAAGCAAAGCTTCCTACGCTTATCCGATTTCTCCTTGTCCAAAGAAATCCCCTTGATTTGTGCTACTTCCTTGCCTTCTTTAATAATCGATACTGGAAACTGAAACTTAATATTCTGAATCCAATTTCCATCTTCCCGTCTTTCCGGGAATATATCAATGCGTTCAATAAATGCCTGCATGAACTGCTTCTTTTCTGCATCCGTACATTCCGAATACACTTCATTAAAGGCACCTAAAAATCTGTATATACTATCCGCATCAATTTGATTTTTCTTAAGCTCATAAATCTGAGACTTCAGTTCTGCCATTGTTTCTTCCACTTCATCTATTTTATCATATTGAGCATCCAATCGTCTCTGTAAATCTGATATTTTTTTATCGTAATGAGTATCTGTAACATCTAGATTATCCATCTGCTGTTCAATGCGTGTTTTTATTGTTTCCGCCTGATGAAGACTTGCATTTAACACAGATAACTGTTTTTCCAGATCCGTTGTATCAACTGTAGCTCCAATCTTATCCTGAATGGCATCCTTAAATTTTCCTTCTTTTGTCATTGCTGTAATCAGCTTTGCAAGCATATCATCAATCTGTGACTGCTCGATATTGCGTCGGAAAGTACACTTGTGCCCGGTAGCATTCACGGTATTCTTGCAATAATAGTAATATCTGGTCTTGTTATCTTTTTTCCCTGCTTTAGCGATATTTCCATACATTCCTTTTCCACAGCAAGGACATTTTAATATTCCGGACAAAATATGTGCATGTTCCGGATCATGAATTTTTTCACGCCTATAATTATTTTTTGAACGCTTTTCCTGTGCAAGCTCCCAGTCTTCCTCGGCAATAATTGCTTCATGAACTCCCTCATAAACAGAGAAATCTGATTGCTCCACTACATGAGTTTCATTACGGGTTCCTGTTTTCTTCTCTGTACGCCTGCGTCCATATGCTATCTTCCCCATATATACCGGGTTATCAATTATCTTCTTGATAAAGCTGGCCGAGAACCCTGGTATTGTTCCATTCTGACGCAGCTTCTTTGTATATCCATGATTGTTCAGATAATTTGCCACGCCATTGATTCCATCATTGGTATGAATATACCTGTCAAAAATCATTTGAATAATTTCCACTTCATCCTCCGCAATAACAAGTTCCCCATTTTCCAGCCTATATCCATACGGTGCAAATCCGCCATTCCATTTACCTTCTCTCGCCTTCTGCTCACGCCCAGCCATTGTCTGCACTCTGATATTTTCCCGCTCCATCTCTGCTACGGCCGCAATGATAGATATAAGCAGTTTACCGGCTTCTTTTGAACTGTCGATTCCATCTTCCACACAGATTAGGTTCACACCATAATCCTGCATAAGCTGTAAAGAGCTGAGTACATCCGCCGCATTTCTACCAAATCGGGATAATTTAAATACAAGGACGAAATCAACTCCGTCCTTGCCATCTTCAATATCATTCAGCATCCGCATAAATTCCTGACGACCTTTTATATTCTTACCGGAATGCCCTTCATCGGAATATTCTCCCACAATCTCCATATCCTGAAATTCTGCATATTTTTTTAGTTTGTCCTTCTGTGCATCCAAGCTGTAACCATCCACCTGAATTGCTGTTGATACACGAGTATATATGTAGCATTTTGTTTTCTTTTTCAATAACCTAACCTCCCAGTTTATTCATTTGTCAATTTTCCCGACTGCTCAGCTAACTTCTTTTCTTCTCTCTTTACCCTACGTTCTAATTTTTTAATATCTTCTGATGCGGGCAAATTTTCTGGCTTAATCCCCCTCTGCCCCAGCATATCCCTAACTGACGTATTATTTTCAACATGCTCAACAGTAATAGCCGTCTCACCCTGTAAGTCTTTTTCTTCAACATTATAATTTGTCATTTCAGTTGCAAGGTTCTTTGCAGCAATAGTAAGTGTTGGTAAAAAATCTGCAAGCGGCCTTTTATCTTGCACTCCTAAACGTTCTTTCATTTGTTTTGTAGTGAATCCTCCAAATAAAGCCTGATCCCCCTTAGATCGGATACGTCCAAATCCAGCATCATCAACTCCACGTTCATATATATTTTGAGACAGTCGTTTTTCAGATTCTCGAAGCTTTCCTCTTGCCTCAGTTCTTTCAATATAAGAAATCCTTTCTTCTATCAATTCCTGTTTTCTTGTTTGAACTGCAAAATAGCTTTGTGCAAAAGCGATCTGTTCTTTACGAGGATCTCCGTTCTCTGCAATAAGATAACATGCATAACGTGTAAGCATATAATCTTCTACTTCTCTATTTGCGCCACTTCCCAGAATAACCATTTTACTGGCATCAGCAAAATGGTCCTCTACTACAATGCCATTATTTGCACAAGCAACTTTTGCCTTTAATAAAACATTTTCAAAATTTTGCCATTTTGAATAATCTAGCAAATGCATTAATTCACGTGCATACCAAAATTCAACTCCGTTTTCTTCATGCCTAATTTCATCAAATCTTTTCTTATAATTCATTATCATTTTCTTTTCCATATTAGACTTTCTCCTCCCACATTGAACCATTTTACTGACGTCAGTAAAATGGTCTATTCCTCTTTTTCCCTCAGTTTGTCATAATACGCTTTATACCTATAAATCGTCCTCTCACTGACATTGTTCCGCTTCGCAATTTCTACCATTGTCATGCCGCTCTCATACCCAACAACAAAAGCATTATAAATTGCCATCCACTTGGCGTTATGTTTCTTCCGTCCGCTTAATTTACGATTTCTGTAATACTCCAATTTTTCCCGAAGGTCTGCATTCTCTTTTTCCAACTCTTCAATTCTTTTTAATGCCTCTTCCAACATTACAAAATTCTCCATCTCCACATTCCTCCGGTTATGACAATCTCGTTTTGTCTATATTGTAAATGTCTTCGCTCGCTTCGTCAATCTGATTATGTCATGTTATATCGTTTTTTATCTGTAAAAAAAAGACATCCCAAAACCTGTAATAATTATAGTTCTGGAATGTCCATTTTCTATAATGCACTCGTCTTCGCTAAGAGGACGCATGTTTCCGCGGTTCGCTGTTTCCGCGGTTCGCTGTTTCCGCTCTGTCTTCGCACTCTGTGCTCGCCAATCGCGGACAGCTATCGCATGGTCCTACGTAATCTGCTTTCTCTTCGCTTACGCTCGTGACAGCAGAACTACGGACTCAACAGTTGTTTCAGTTTCCAAGGGAAGTTCTTTCACTTCCTCACCATCAACAGGCACAGGAAAGTTGAATACAATCTTCTTTATCCAACTTCCGTCTTTCCTTTTCTCCGGGAACATCTCAA
Source organism: Oscillospiraceae bacterium NTUH-002-81 (assembly GCA_032620915.1). NCBI lineage: Bacteria > Bacillati > Bacillota > Clostridia > Eubacteriales > Oscillospiraceae > Oscillospiraceae bacterium NTUH-002-81. The sequence goes on along the minus strand of CP136052.1, from coordinate 533,459 downwards.
TTCGCTCGATAAAGGCCTTCATAAACTCTTTCTGCTCCGCTTCCGTTGCGGAATGGTAGACTTCATCAAATGCCAGCAACAAGCGATAGATATTGTCACCGGAAATCTTCTCCTGCTGAATGCTGCGGATCTGACTTTGCAATTCGCCAATCTGAACTTCAATTTCCTCTATGGTATCATACTGCTCATCATAGCGGCGCTGCAAGTCCAAAATTTTTCTGTCATAGTGGGCATCGTTGATGTCCAAGGTATCCATCTGACGCTCCAAGCGGCTTTTCGTTCCAAAGGCTTGCTTTAGCCGCCCTTGTAGGACAGCTATCTGCTTTTCCATATCTTCTGTATCAACTGCTGTTCCGATTTTCGCCTGAATCGCTTCTACAAACCGTGGATTATTGACCATAGCGGAGATAACCTTCGCCACAAATTTGTTGATCTCTGTCTGCTCGATATTCAGCCGGAAGCTGCACTCATGTCCGGTAGGCGTAACCGTATTTTTGCAGTAGTAATAATACCGTGTTTTCTTGTCCTTGCTGTGTGCCTTGGCGATATTGCCGTACATACTCTTGCCACAGCATGGGCATTTCAAGATACCGGACAGGATGTGGGCGTGATCTGGATTGTTGACCTTTTCCCGCTTAAAGGAATTGATCTTGCGCTTCTCCTGTGCCAGATACCAATCTTCTTCGGAAATAATGGCTTCGTGCTGCCCATCGTAAACAGGGAACTCCGACTGCTCGACCACGTGCATCTCATTTCTTGTACCCTGTTTCTTTTCGGTTCTCCGTCTGCCGTAAGCAATTTTACCCATATAAACGGGATTGTCCAGTACGTCCTGCACAAAGTTCCTTGAAAATCCGGGAATGGTGTTATTCTGCCGCAGCTTCTTGATAAAACCGTTGCGGTTCAGATATTTGGCTACTCCGGCAACGCCCTCGTTGGTATGGATGTAGCGGTCATAAATGACCCGGATCACCTCAACTTCATCCTCTGCAATGACAAGGTTTCCATTTTCCAGTTTGTATCCATATGGAGCGAAACCGCCGTTCCATTTGCCCTCACGAGCCTTTTGCTCACGTCCTGCCATTGTCTGTGTGCGGATATTTTCTCGCTCAATCTCTGCCACCGCAGACAGCACAGAGATCATCAGCTTTCCTGCATCCTTGGAGCTGTCAATGCCATCCTCCACGCAGATCAGATTGACACCGAAATCCTGCATGAGTTGCAAAGAGTTCAGAACATCCGCCGCATTTCTGCCAAATCGGGACAGCTTAAAGACCAGCACATAAGAAACATCATCTTTGCCGTCCTGGATGTCATTCAGCATCCGTTGAAACTCCTGCCGCCCTTGGATGTTCTTGCCGGAAAATCCTTCGTCAGAATACTCCCCGGCAACGATCATATCCTCGTATGCCGCATACTTCCGCAGCTTGTCACGTTGGGCATCCAAGCTGTACCCGTCAACCTGCATGGAGGTGGACACTCTCGTATATAGATAACATTTAAGTTGTTTCTTTTTCAGAATCGCCACCTCCTTCGTTCATTTCTTTTACCACAAGTCCTTCGTTACGGATATAATACTCCAAAAGCCACAGCACATAATCCGGTGCATGGCGGTTGTCCAATTCCCACTCGGTCATCGTCCGGTATGGTATATGAACCAACTTGCAAAAGTCCTTCCGGTTTAATCCCGTGCTTTCCCGCAACTTTATAATTCTGTTTTTACAATCCATCTGCCTATCTCCCTAAAAGCAAAAATACACGTTGCGTACATATTATAGCATATCCGCAACAAGTACGCAACGTGTAAATTGTAAATTTTTACGCAGCCTTATCCGTCAAAGGCTGCGCTTGATTACTTTCCTCGGAATGCTCCACTTCCTGCGGAGCGTCCTGTTCCAATTTATCCAAAACCTGATGTCCATATTTCTGGAGCATCTGGCTCATAACATCCACACAGCGGTCAAATGCCGCATTATATTTCGCTTCCTCATAATATTTCTTCAATAGGCGATTCCTCCATCAAAGTTCCATATCCTGTCCACGCTTCCGTGCAGTGTGTTCGTGCTCCTGCGTTTCTTTTCCTTTGCTGAGGACAACATCAAGAAAAGCCCGAACCCTTTCGGATGCGATTTCCAGTGCATCCAAGAAGGGCTGGGCTTTCTTTTTCAGCTCTTGATATTGTTCATGCAGCGCATCGTACCGCTGCTTCCATGTTTTTGCACTTTTCTCCGCTTGCTCGAATTTCTGCTTGTACTTGATCTTCTCTGCCTTTTCCGCAAAGCTACTGACAGCATAATCTTTGAGTGTGCGGCATTCATCCGGTGTCAGAGTGATATTGTTTCCGAATGTGGCCTTCTTGCCCATCGCTTCAATATCCTGCACCGTCAGTGCAAGAGTCTTTGCCGTCTTGGTTTCCTTTTGCAGCGCTTCCAGTTTCCTTTTCTGTTTCTCCGTGGCAGCTTTGGCATTCTCCAAACTCTGCTCCGCCTGTGCCACCTGTCCGGTCACAGCTTCCAAACGCTGCTGTTCTGCCTGCACCTTGAACTGCGTCACCGTCAGATGTTCCTCGGTGCTGCCACGCTCTCCACGCTCTACATCGGTATAACCAGCGTTTCGCATGAAATTGAAAAAGTCATCCTGCAGCACACTGTAGGACGACTTCAAAATCTTTTTCCCTTTTGCGTTCAACATAGGATTTCCGTTTTCATCAAGAACGGGTTTGGATTCCCACTTCTTACTGCGGCTGACCTGTGTGATCGTTTCCTTTACCGTTCCCCGGAGGGATTCATCCTTGCATCGCTTCGACCACAGGATTTGTTTCTCCACCACCGGGATATAAACCACATGAAGGTGATAGTGGTACACATCCTCACCCAGAGCTTCGGACATTGCCCGGTTGCGCTCATCGGCGTGCATCACAGCGGAGAGGATATACTGTTCACCGCCCACGATCTCCACGGCGGCTTTGTAGGCATCGGCATAGAACTCTTTTGCAAATTCATAACCACCGTGGTTGTAGAAGTAAGCGGAGTTCACATCGAAGATCAACTCGCCGTATTTGACGGCATCCGATTTCAGACCTCTGGTGGAGATCACGCCGTCTTGTTCCATCTGCTCAAACATTTTTACATAATCGTCCGTGGGTGCTTTGAAATGGACATTCAGAGAAGTGCGTTCCGGCACGATGTCCTGATTGCTGTAGCTGTCCTTTTCACGCTCATTGTGTTCCTGTACCTTCGCCACATCCGCAGGCGTTTCCAAGTCCTGATTTCTGGCTACGGTACGGTCTATTCCATCATTTCTTGCCATTGAATTTTTGTCCTTCCTTTGGGATTTGCAGACAGCGGGGAGCTACGGAGAGGCACTTTTTCAAAGTGTAATAACCCACTATGACACTTTCATCCATACTGGCTGCAAAGTGCCGTGGGCTCTCCGAGGGCTCTCCCGAGGGGGAATGCGGTCACTGCGGTGACCTCTGCTGACCAAGGCGAAAATGTCTGCGCCTTTTCCCATGGTCAGCCCGTCTGCATGAAGCTGTTCTGTGTCAACTTCCTCTTGCAGCCGGTGTCCACAGACACTTTTTCAAAAGCCTGTGGACATAGAAACAGCCCGAACGAGAGGATGTGTGCTGTTTCTATAACAAGCGTTTTACGCTCTTTTGCTGCGTACATACGTACCAGCAATGGGATTTACTCGACCTGCCGCCATTCCTCCGGAATGTCCTCCGGTACGTACGTACACGGCGAATCTCCGTAAAACCCATTTATATGAGGTCGTGCAATGGCTTCCACTCCCATGAATCCCCACACCCGCCGTCCGGCAGAGTTGGTGATGTTGTTGCAATGCTCCAGATTGAATCTCCCGGCATTGGCAATCATGGCATCGCTGAAGCTACGGGCTTTCAGCGGTGCAAGGGAGTTTTCCTCACACCACATCCGATAGATTTCATAGAAATCCTTGGAGCTGATGGACGCATCCGCTTTACGCCGGATGTATCCCTCGGAATCCATGAAATCAAAGATATTGTTGTTGTCACGTTTGACCGCTTCCCGGTTTTCCCGGATACGGTCACTCTCCGTAAACTTAAAGTTGTTGGCAACAAGCCGCTGCAAGCCTTCAAATGCCCACAGGAAGATACCCTCGGCTTCAGCTTTCATCTTCTCTGCAAGATCAGGATCGTCAGCTCTGTCCACCGGCTTTTCCTTGGTGGTCAGCACAAGCTGTCTGCGATAAAATCCGTCGCTGCGGTCATACAGGGCTTGCAGATCACCGTTACTGAATGCCAGCAGCCGGGCGAACATCCAGCCCTGATAACTCTGCTTGCCTTTACGTTCCAAATCCATCTTGCCCTGTGCTGTCACGATGGATTTTACATAGTTGGTCTGGCGCAGAGCTTCCATCCGCATATCATCATCTACGCACAGCAGGATGTGCTCCAGATCGGCACGGGCAAAGCGATTTTCAGAAATCTTGCCGATGCTGCCGTCCTTCATGTTTGTGCCAAAGATAGCCGAAAGCACCGCACCGATTTGGGATTTACCCTCGCCACCGTTGCCCTTAATCACCATCATGCGCTGTCCTTTGTTGGAGGGGATCAGGCAATAACCGATAAACTCCTGCAAGGTGGGAATGTCTTCCGCATGGAGCAGTCCATTCAAAAAGTTCAGCCAGATCACGGGCGCAGGAGCATCGGGATTGTAGACAACAGGCAGACGGCTTCGCACGATAGCCGGTCTACCCTCGGTAAATGTGCCGTTCAATAGCAGCGTACCGTTGAACACATGGATGCGATCCTGCTCCGGTGGGAAGTCAGGCACTTGCGCTTCCAGTTTCAGTACTTCCAGAATGTTGGTGATCTTCCGGGGGATGTTGTTCACGGCACAGAATTTCAGCTTGTCGTAAATCTCCCCACGCAGAGGGAGATCGTCCGTCACTCGACCATTGGGCGTGAAAAAAGCTCCGTTTGCGAAGATGATTCTGCGCTCCTGCAGAAATTCTTCACAAAACAGAGCTTCGTTGATGTTCTGCCCGTCAAACCAGACAGGCAAATTCATATCAGGCGTTTTCCGGTTCTTCGCCATGGTGCGCCACCTCCTTTTTCTTTCGTGTGATGTACTCTTGCAGAAAAGCAATTTTGCCGTCCTGCATCAGCTTGTCCACCAATGCCACCCGTTCTTCCAGATCACCCACCGTCAGCACATCTGCCATATATTCGATATAGCAGTGCATCTGGCAGGCTTCCACAAAACGGTCATCCAGAGCATCTTCCGGTGTCTTGGGTGCGTATCGTACTTTCCAATCTTCCAGCAGATGCAGATAATCCGTCAGCACCCGGAAACACAGCATTTCATCCTCCCGTAACTGACGGATATAGGGACGCTTCGGCTTGACCATAGCTGCGGCAGTGGGCGGTTTTGGGTCAAGTCCAAAGTCCGCAGCCAGCTTTTGCGCTGCTTCATAACTGCTCAGATCGAACAGCCTTGCCACAAGGTCGATTACGTCCCCCTTGGCTCCGCAGCCGAAGCAGAAAAAATAGTCCTCATTCAGCTTCAAGCTCGGATGCCTGTCGTTGTGGAACGGGCAGCAAGCCATGCCGTTGTGGCTCACTTTCAGCCCGTAGTGTTCGGCGGCTTGCTTGACGCTGATTGCCGCCTTGATGGTTTCATAGATTGTCATAGAAAACCCTCCGTTCATAATATTCTGGAAAGCACGAAGCACCCGCCGTGATTGGCAGGTGCTTCGCTCCTTCTATTATGGTTATGACGGATTTTTCAAAAAACAGGCTAATGACAGGACAATCCTGTTTCAAAAAACAGGACAACTTATCTGAGGACGTAGATTTCTTTACATTTACATGGTATAATTAGAAAAATGAAAAAACAGGACAGGAGGGCAAGCATGAATCAAGAATTGATGACATTGGATTTCTGGCAGGATACGGTCATATATGAGAGCAAAACATTTCCTGTCGGTACGCTTGCCTGTGATGCACTGAATGTTCCTGTGAATACCATTGCAAAAATAAACGAGCAATGCGAGAAAATCAATCTGCTGCTTGGAATATTAAACGCCGGACAGGATGCTTCTGCACTCTGTCCTATTGCAAAGGAAGCTGCTCTGACGATGCTTGATATTCTCAGTCAAACACCGCCGTTCTCCTATATGAATATCTCAAAGCACAGAGAACGGATTGAAAAAGTCTTTACTGTGGACAATGCGCTGAAATATGTGGAGTTTGCCATAAAAGCCGCAACCAATTCTTTGCAATTTGAAGAAATCCAGAACTTTACCGATGCGATGATGCTCCAACGCTATACCGCAGTTTTCGGGCATCTGGCATACTCCCTTGGGGAATACCAAACGGCCATGCTTGATTTTGCAGAAAAAACAGACGGCAACGAAGCAGACCGCACCGCAGAGGGTTTTGCAAAAATGTTCGGCAGCTATTTCCCGCCGGAGTTTTCCATCACGGAAGGCAATGCCTGGATGTCTACCCTGAACAATTCCGTTCAGTATGTATCCGTCATCCGTCCCGGCGAAAAAGTTGCGAAGCTGGTCAAGCGGATGCACTATGTATCCTTTGTAGGGATGTTCCGGTCTGATCTTTTTGAGGGCTTATGTGTTGGTCATGCACCGAAGAAATGCCGGATCTGCGGCAAGTGGTTTCTGACCACCAACGCAAGGCACACCAAATACTGCGGTGGCTATGCACCGGGGGACAAGCTGCACCGCACTTGCCGTCAGATCGGTAATCTGAAAGGTAGAGAACAGCGAGAACTTGCGGACGATCATCCGCTGAAGCAGATTTATGAGAAACGGCTGAATACCATAAACCGCTATGTGAAGCGTGGTACTCTGGACGCTGATCTTGCGGAGGTTATGAAGAAGCTGGCAAAAGATAAGATGCTTCGGGCGGTCAGCAATGTTGCTTATGCCAAGGGTGATTATGAAAAAGAGATGGAACAGGCTGCTTTGCTTGCAGAAGCTAAGATACATATTTAGTGGGGGAACAATATGAAACAAATATATGTGCATGGATTAGGACAAACATCTGACAGTTGGACAAAAACAATAGATATTTTGCAAACTACTGATTACAGCTTGTGTCCGAATCTTCCTGATTTAGTTCATAGCAAAGAAGTGACCTATGATAATCTATATGCTGCATTTTCAGATTACTGCAATCAATATGATGAGCCTATTGATTTGTGCGGTTTATCGCTTGGGGGGCGTATTAGCTCTGAACTATGCTATACAATATCCGAAAAAAGTTCGCTCCTTGGTGCTTATCGCCACACAATATAAAATGCCCAAGAAGCTTCTGAAATTTCAAAATCTTCTCTTTAGATTTATGCCTAAATCCATGTTTCAACAAATGGGATTTAGAAAAGCTGATTTCTTACTTCTATGCGAAACCATGATGGAGTTGGACTTTAACAACTCTCTGCACAAAAATATCATGCCCTACACTATTGTTATATGGCGAGAAAGATACTGCGAATAAAAATGCTTCTATTGAATTGGCAGAATTGCTTAAGAACGTGGAATTAAAAACGATTATTGGTGCCGGACATGAAGTTAATATTGAATCACCGCAGGAATTGGCAGAAATACTTCATGCTTTTTATGAAAGAATGTCTTAAGGGATTCTTATAGAAATGAGAAGGGAGGTGCGCTATGCTGAGTGATTTTTCATGGGACATGACCGGATACATACCAAAACACGCTGTCAATCCGCACGGTGACGGCATCATTCCTTATGCGGCAGAGCGCATCTTTCAACTGGAACCGGAGCCTCCAGCGGTGGGCAATCTGAACGAATATATCCTGTCTGCCTTGCAGGAAAAGAATTTGATATATTTCTCATTCTTCCTACACCACTACGAGCCGCAGCTTAACAAGCGCATCAAAGACTTTCTCGGTGTGGATGGCGGCGATCTGTACGACACAGACCGATTTATAGATATAAAGCTCTCCTGCCGGGAGCAAATGCTCCAAAAGCTGATGGACTATGACCTTGCCAAGGGGTGCAGAGTATGCTACATACATTTTCCCGTTCATCCGGGATGCTATGCTCCGTTTTCGCATGGGCGAAGAAAAATGGTCGGTGTCCTCTCTGACCAATTACAAAATGGTGCGGTCAATGGCTTGGCTGTACCACAATACCAAGGATGCGGTCAACGAATTTTCCAAGAAATACAACTGCGATCTTGCCCTTGCGGAAGAATATCTGAAAGTTGTCCGTGGAATCCGCAATCAGCAGCCTTTCTATGTCACAGACGAGGACGGCGAAGAAACAGGCGAGGATGTAGCCCTTGACGATAGCTGGAACTATACCGATATCCTCTGGAACGGCATACAGGCAGAAAAGGTGCAGCGGGCATTTGAGAAACTGAATTACCGGGAACAGACCTTGCTCGAAAAACGGTTAGCAATTTGCATGACCTGTGGGCGTGTCAGCTCATGGAAAGACCGCCCCACCTTTGAAGAACTGGCGGTTATGTTTGAGGGCAGTACTGCCAGCGGTGCAGAACGAGCCTACCGAAAAGCAGTGGACAAGTTGACGGAATTGTTGGTTGCCGAGGGCGCAATCCATGCAGTCCGGCTAAAACAGAAATCCAAGATCAAGCGAAAAAAAGAAAATCGCCGCCGCAATCTACGAATATCAGGCAGACTGCGACGGCGAATGGGGCGAAATATCATTAGATTTTGAGAACGGCAAGGCAGAGGTCATTTTGCTTGCCGATTGGGATACAGTGAAAACAAACAAATTTGCAAGCAGAGCAATCGCCTATCTTCTGAACTGTGAGAACGAAAAATTACCCAAGGAAATAATGGTGGCCTTTGAATAACGAGGGAGTGAGATACATGGAACAATTATTGATTATTGAAGATGATATAGGGTTGAATCAGGGTTTAAGTAAAGCACTGAAAGCAGATGACCGTCAGATTATATCCTGCCAAGACCTAAAAACGGCGAAGGAACAGCTTCTTTGCGGCGGTGTATCCATGATCCTGCTGGATATCAATCTGCCGGATGGCAGCGGGCTCGAGCTGCTCCGGGAGGTCAAGGAAAACACACCCTATATTCCTGTTATTCTGCTGACTGCCAACGACACCGATCTGGACATCGTAGACGGACTGGAGAGGGGCGCTGATGATTACATTACCAAGCCCTTCTCTCTTTCGGTTTTGCGGGCAAGGGTGAATACCCAACTGCGAAAGCAAGCGTCAAGCCATAAAAATGCGCCGTTCCATATGGATCTATTTCACTTTGACTTTGAGGCTATGACCTTTTATGTGGGAGATTCAAAAGTGGAATTGAGTAAAACAGAACAAAAATTACTGCGTCTGCTTGTTGAAAATCGTGGTCGAACCATGACCCGTGGAGACCTTGTCGACCGGATTTGGACAGATGGCGCAGAATATGTGGATGAAAATGCTTTGTCTGTTACGATCAAGCGTCTGAGGGATAAGCTTGGTGCACAGAAATACATTAAAACCGTCTATGGAATCGGTTATAGCTGGGTGACAAAAGATGAATAAAACCGGCATTGTGATCATACTGCTGTGTTTTCTGGCGGCGGCAGCTGTTGTGTTATGGGAGCGGAGAAAGACCAGAAAAACGATGGAAGAAATCGAAAGGATGCTGGACGCTGCCATGACCGGCTCCTTTTCTGAAACCAATTTTGATGAAAGCCAGCTGTCTGCATTGGAAACGAAGTTTGCGCACTATCTTTCCGCAGCAGAAGCATCTTCTCAAAATATAGCGCAGGAAAAAGACAAAATCAAAACCTTGATTGCGGACATTTCCCACCAGACGAAAACGCCGATTGCAAATCTGCTGTTATACAGCGAGCTTTTGATGGAGGAAACTCTGCCTGCATCGGCGAAGGCAAATGTGGAGGCGCTGTACAAACAATCGGAAAAGCTGCGATTTCTGATCGATTCTCTCGTAAAGCTTTCCAGACTGGAAAACGGGATCATTTCACTCTCCCCCCAGCCGGCAGCGCTGCAGCCGCTGCTTGAAAGTGTGGTAGAACAATATACTGCCAAGGCTTCTGAAAAAGGATTGTCTTTGCAAATGCAGGATACAGATGCTTTTGCTGTATTCGACTTCAAATGGACAGCGGAAGCGCTGGCGAATATCGTAGACAATGCCATCAAATATACAGAGCATGGCACAATCAGGATTTCTGCCGTAAGTTACGAAATGTTTGCAAGGATCGATATATCGGATACCGGTTCGGGCATCCCGGAAAATGAGCAAGCGAAGATATTTGCCCGTTTTTATCGTTCAAAGGCGGTTCAGGAGCAGGAAGGGGTCGGCATCGGCTTATACCTTGCCCGACAGATCATATCCGGCGAGGGCGGTTATATCAAGGTTGCTTCCGTTCCGGGAAAAAGGAAGTACGTTTTCCATATTTCTGCCGAAATAACAACAATTCTATCAAAACTGTTAGATTTCATTTTCCGCCGGAAAGAATGTGGAAAGATTCCTATGCGATAATCTGTATGTATCAAAGGATCATTTCCTTTCATATATACAGATTTTTTCATGGAGGTACTCATTTATGGAAGTTTTACAGGCAAAAAACCTGAAAAAGATTTATGGCTCCGGCAATAACGCAGTTCATGCGTTGGATGGAGTTGATTTAAGTGTAAAGAAGGGCGAATTTGTTGCAATTGTCGGCACATCCGGCTCCGGCAAATCCACGCTGCTGCACATGCTGGGCGGGCTGGATCGCCCTACAAGCGGCACGGTTATGGTGGACGGACAGGATATTTTCTCCCTGAAGGAGGAAGCGCTGACCATCTTCCGCCGCAGGAAAATCGGCTTTGTGTTCCAAGCATATAATCTTGTTCCGGTGCTGAATGTGTATGAAAATATTGTTCTACCCATTGAGCTGGACGGTGGCAAGGTCAACAAGGATTTCGTACAGCAGATCGTGCAGACCCTTGGGCTGGATGATCGTCTGGATGCGCTGCCCAATCAGCTCTCCGGCGGTCAACAGCAGCGAGTAGCCATTGCCCGTGCGCTGGCGGCAGCACCCGCTATCATTCTGGCAGATGAACCCACCGGCAATCTGGACAGTAAGACCAGCCAGGATGTATTGAGCCTTTTGAAAGTCACCAGTCAAAAGTTCGCCCAGACAATCGTAATGATCACTCACAACGAAGAAATTGCGCAGATGGCAGACCGCATTATCCGTATCGAAGATGGTCGGATCGTCTCCCAGAACTAACGGGAGGTGGCTACGATGAATGTCAAAAACAGAAAATGTATTCGAAAGCTCAGCTTAAAATCTCTTTATGCGAACCGTCGCCGCAATCTGATCGCCATTTTTGCCATTGCGCTGACAACGCTGCTATTTACGTCCATGTTCACCATTGTCTTGTCGTTGAACGCCAGTTATGAAACCTACCAGTTTCGGCAGGTAGGCGGCTATGCGCATGGCACCTTTAAGGATGTTTCCCCCGAGCAGGCGGAACGCATCGCTGCCCACCCAAAGGTGAAGGCTGCGGGGGTACGGAAGGTAATCGGTATCACTGCGGAGGGGGTCTTTGCCAAAATACCGGCAGAGATCAGCTACATGGACGCCAACTGCACCAAATGGAGCTATGCCACCCCCCACTACCGGACGGATGCCCGAAAGCGGCAAAGAAGTTGCCATGGATACAGCAGCATTGCAGTTGCTTGGCGTAACGCCGGAGCTGGGTGCCGAGGTCACGGTTTCCTATTCCATTACGGACAAGGATCAAACCGCCTTTACTGTAACAGATACCTTTACGCTGGTGGGCTATTGGGACTATGATGAACTAATGCCTGTTCATTACATCAACATCAGCCGTGATTACGCAGATGACATCGAAGCGCAGGCAGTGAAAACAGGTTTACAGCCTTTCCGCACCGATTTGAATGTCATGCTGGCCTCCGGCACAAACATTCGAGGGCAGATGGAGCAGGTGGATACCGATCTTGGTTACACATGGGACAGTTTTACCGATCCCAACAGCGTCCGAATCGGCGTCAATTGGGGATATACCTCATCCCAGCTGGAGTCACAGCTTGATCCGGAACTTGTGATCGCCATAGCAGCTTTTTTGCTGCTGGTGATTTTCACGGGGTATCTTATCATCTATAACATTTTTCAGATCTCTGTTGCAGGGGATATCCGGTTTTACGGACTTCTGAAAACCATTGGCACAACGCCCCGGCAGCTCAAACGCATCATTCGCCAGCAGGCACTTCTGCTTTGTCTGATCGGCATTCCGGCGGGGCTGCTGCTGGGCTACGGCATCGGCGCTGTTTTGGTGCCTGTTGTCTTGCACTCCATCCAGTTGGATACAGGCATCACCACCATCAGCACATCGCCTGTGATCTTCCTTGGGTCCATGCTGTTTGCCTTGTTGACGGTGCTTTTGTCCTGTTCCAAGCCCGGAAAAATGGCAGCCAAGGTCTCTCCGGTGGAGGCTACCAAATATACGGATGTGATGCAGACCAAGAAAAAACGGCGCAGCATCCGGGGAGCGAAGCTCCATCAGATGGCCTTTGCCAATCTGGGACGAAACAAGAAAAAAAGACGGTGCTGGTGGTGGTGTCTCTGGCACTGTCGGTGACACTGTTCAATGCGCTGTGTGCCTTTGTGGGCGGCTTCAGCATGGAGAAGTATGTATCCTCCATGACCTGCGCCGATTTTATCGTCAGCACGCCCGACTATTTCCGTTACAACCCGGCAGATGAATTCATCACGCCAGAACAGATCGAGGAGATCGCAGCAAACACAAAGGCCAGTCTTTCCGGCACGGGATATGCTGTGCGAAAACCCGCCTACCTGTGGATGACGGAGGATGCTCTGCGGCAGGACTATGCAAGGTACGAAAGCGCCGAGCAGTTGGACAGCCATATGAGCCGTCTGGAGCACCGGGGCAATATGGTGATGGGAGATACCAGAATCGAGGCTCTGGATAACAGTCTGTTTGACAAGCTGCAAGTGTTCGACGGAGATATTTCTCCCATGTTGGAGCCGGACAATAACGCCATTGCCATTGCGGTTTCCTTAGATGACTACGGTAATCTGCGCAATCTTGAATACTACCCCAAGGTGGGAGACACGATCACCGTTACCTATGCGGACGATGTGAAATATATCGACAGCCGCACCGGGGAACTCACCGAAGATACACCGGAGGAGTACTTTCAGGCAAAATTGTATGGAGCCAGAGATGTAGCGTACACGGTCTGCGCCTTGGTAGAACTTCCGAATTCCATGAGTTATCGTTATAGTGGTATTGGATATGACGTAGTTTTGTCTGTGGACACCGCACAGAGGGACAGCGGTGGTGCAGCCATTCCGATGCTCTACCTGTTCGACACAGCGGACGAAGTTGACGAGGCCGAAGCAGAGCAATATCTATCGAAGCTCACTGCCGGTGAGTTTTCGCCCTTGATGTATGAAAGCAAGGCCACGGCTCGCTCTGAATTTGCTCAGTTCCGGCAGATGTTCCTTCTGATCGGTGGTATCCTCTGTGCTATCATTGGGCTGGTGGGACTCTTAAATTTCTTCAACGCCATGATGACCGGTATTCTTTCCCGCCGCCGTGAATTTGCTGTGCTTCAGGCTGTAGGAATGACAAACCGGCAGCTCAAAACCATGCTGATCTACGAGGGATTGTTTTACGCAATGTCCTCCGTAGCGGTGGCTTTTATTCTGTCGCTGGCGGTGGGACCTCTTGCGGGAAAAATGCTGGGCAGTATGTTCTGGTTCTTTGAGTATCGATTCACCATTCTGCCTGTCCTGCTGACAATTCCGGTATTTCTTCTGCTGGGGTGGCTGATCCCCTGCATGATGTATGACAACGCAGCGAAATGCAGTGTTGTAGAGCAATTAAGGGATGCTCAATAACTGTTAAGCAAAAAAAACGGCCCTCTGCCAATGAAAAGGCAGAGGGCTGAGTTTTAATCTAAGGGTTTACATTCAGTTACAGTTTTTAGATAAATTTCGGGGTTTCCGTTCAATATCAAGTCTGCATATCCAATCGGGTCATTGTAGATTAGATAGTCCAGCTCTGACCGCTGATACATATTGTCAGCAACCTCATTCTCCACGGCTATTGTATCAATAGCAATCATACTGCCATCTAAGAATTTCAGTTCCACACAGGCATTATCCATGTTGAACTCACAAGAAATCAACCTATCCATAAGAAACCTCCACTTTGCTGGATGTTAGATCATCCCAAAATATTTGAATGCTTCTCGGATTGCTTTCTCTTTTTCCGGTGGACACTGGGGCTGTCTGGAATCCTCGGACTTCGGCAGATTATAGTTCTTACCAACCCCAATCCCACATTTTCGTTTAATCTGTGAGATATAGAGGTTGGACACCTTTAACCCGGTATGCTCCAACACATACTCCTTGATCTGCGGATAGGTTGCCCCATCCTGAAATTCGGACATATCCATATCTTCCAAAGAGAACTCAACCCGAATCTTTTTCGAGTCGACCTTACCCTTGGAAAGCAAGACAACCGTCTCAACATGCACCGTATGACCAAACATGTCAACGGGCTGCACCTTGTCCACCTGATATCCTCTTCCGCACAGATATTTCAAATCCCGGGCCAGAGTAGCAGGATCGCAGCTGACATATACCACCCGCGCAGGCGCCATCCGGGCGATGGTGTACAACAGGTCCTCGTCGCAGCCTTTTCTTGGCGGATCGACCACAATGACATCCGCAGTACCGCCATTTTCCTCATAATAGGCAGGCAGGACTTCCTCGGATTTTCCCACAAAGAATTCTGCATTTTGAATATTGTTCAACTTTGCATTGTGTCGGGCATCCTCGATGGCCTGGGGGACGATCTCCACGCCGTATACCTTCTTTGCTTTCTGGGCCAGGAAGAGGGAAATGGTGCCAATACCACAGTACAGATCCCAGACCGTCTCCGTACCGGTAAGTCCGGCATAAGAAAGTGCTGTTTCATATAATTTTTGTGTCTGAACAGGGTTCACCTGATAGAAGGACAGCGGAGAGATCTGATAAGAAACATCACCGATCTTATCCGTAATATAAGTCTTTCCCCAAATAAGGAATACCCGATTGCCCAGAATCACGTTGGAACGCTCCCGGTTAATGTTTCCCATAACAGAAGTCATGCCCGAAATCTTCCGCAGCTGCTCTGCCAGTTCCTCCTGTCCCGGTATCTGATCACCGTTCAGCACCAGACAGACCATTCGTTCCCCGGTGGCAAATGCCGAGCGGATCAGTACATGGCGTACCAGCCCTTCTCCCGTTATCTCATCATATGCCGGGATATGATATTTCTTCATATGATCCAGCACCAAAGAAAGGATCTCTGCATTCACCGCTTCTCCCAGCATGCAGTCCTTACACGGAATAATGCTGTGTGTCCGGCCGGCATAGAATCCTGCTACAGGATTGCCGTCTTTGTCCGTGCCAATGGGGAACTGGGCTTTATTCCGGTATCGGTAGGGCACGTCCATGCCCAGCACCGGCAATACCTCCACATCTGCAAGGCCGCCGATCCGCCGCAGATTGTTTTCCACCATCCGCTGTTTGAACAACAGCTGCTGCCCATAGTCCAGCGCCTGGATCTGACAGCCGCCGCACTGTCTCGCCACCGGACAGCGGGGCGTTACCCGATGGGGCGAAGGGGTGATCAGGTGCATCAGTCTCGCATAGGCATAATTTTTCTTCGCCTTGATGATCTTTACTTCCGCCACATCGCCAATGAGCGCATCTTTAACAAACAGCGGGTATCCGTTAATTTTACCGATACCCGCACCGTCATGGCCCATATCCTCGATACGGACCTCATATATTTCATTTTTTTTGATCTCTGCCATTCTTTTCTCCTGTTTTAAACGCTCGTCTTTCTGATATTGGAATCCAGCAGCCGGTTGAAGCCCAGCCACTCCTTGTTATCCCCTGCCGCATGGAGAAGTTCTGTAATGGTCTCCAGCTTGGCATCCGCATTGTCCGCAAAGTTCAGTGCCAGCGCCTCTGCCAGGGCCGGTTTCTTCGGAGAACCGTATTCCAGCTCGCCGTGATGGGCCAGGATGCAGTGTTTCAGCTCGTTGCCCAGCTTCACCGGGAAATCAGGGATCTGACGGATCCGCTCGCCCACCATCTCCGCGCCGATCATGATATGGCCCAGCAGCTGTCCGGCATCGGTGTAATCATTTTCCGGGAAGGCGGAAAGCTCCTCGGTTTTACCGATATCATGGAAAATTGCTGCCGTCAACAGCAGATCCCGGTTCAGGATCGGGTAATTATCTGCAAAATAATCGCACATTTTCGTGACGCTCAATGTATGCTCCAGCAGGCCGCCCACAAATCCGTGGTGCACGGTCTTTGCCGCAGACTGGAATTTGAACCGGCGGATGAAGTCCTCATCCCGCAGATAATAGCTGGCCGTCAGCTCCTGCAGATAGGGATTCTGGATCTTTGCAATGTATTTTTTCAGATCCTCATACATCTGCTCAATATCCTTGCTGCTCACCGGCAGGTAGTCCTTGGGATCATACTCCCCCCTCCCGGGCCTTGCGGACACGCTTCACATTTACCTGCAGCGCGTTCATGAAGCTGGTCACATCGCCCATGACGTCAATGTAATCCAACGCCTCAAAATCATCAATGCCCTGGGAATTGGGATCCCACACTTTCGCGTCAATGGTGCCGGTGCGATCCTGGAGGATCACATTCAGGTATGCCTTGCCGTTCTTGGTCAGCGCCTGCTGACAGAATTTACACAGGTATACCCCCGCGATCCGCTCCCCTTCCCGCAGTGTCTCTATATATTTCATCGTATTTTCTCCTTCCGTCCGGGAGGCGCCAGGCTATTTTAACTGCCCCAGCGTCACCACATAATTCATTTCCACATATTCGTCCTTGCCCTGCCGCATGATCGTCAGATTCAGCGCCTGCTCCGGCGAAAAATCCAGCAGATAGTTCTGGATGGTCTTCATATTTTCCACCGGCACGTTATTCACCGCCGTGATGATGTCCCCGTTCTGGATGCCCGCCTGCATGGCCGGAGAATCCATATCCACCGACACGTACACGCCCTTTGGCATGCCGGATGCCTCCGCGATGGCCGTCGTCACATCTTTGCCGCGGATGCCTGCATAGGCGATCTCCCCGCCGTTTGACAGCTTTTCGATCAGGCTCTTGATATCTGATACCGCAAATGCCGTCACCGTTCCCGGCTGCAGATCAGCGCCCGCCTCCTGGGAAATGATACCCACCACCTGACCGTCCAGGTTCAGCAGCACGCCGGTGCCGTTGGTGCTTCCGATGATGTCCGTCGTCAGGATCTGATAGCTGGCATCCGCCTTTACCACGGAATTGCTCTGGGACGTGATATTGCCGAACATGGCCGCGTTGTCATATTCCATGGGGCTGCCCGCCGCAATGATGGGTGCGCCTTTTTTCACCAGATTGGAATTGCCCAGCTCCGCAATGGAAATGACCTTCTTCGTGGATTCTTCCAGATCTTTTTTGTTCACGCAGAGCACCGCCAGCCCGGTATTGCCGTCGTAGGCTTTCACCTGGGCCTCCGCCACTGCCGTATCCGAAAAGGTCACGCTGATGCGATCCGCACCCTTCACGATCCGCTGCTCTGTCAGGATCAGATATTCCATACCGTTGTCCGCAATGAGCACGCCTGTACCGTGGGTCTTGCTTTCCAGCAGTTCATTGAACCAGTCCGTCTCGTCCGTGGCCGAAGTCACCGTCACCAGGGAACGACTGCTGGAGGCCGCCAGTGCGCTCATTTTGGAAAACAGCGACGCATAGTCCGACAGCTGCAATTCCACCTTCTCCTGAATGATGACCGGATCCTGGACTTCCGCATCTGCGTCCTCACCATCCGCCGCGTCCGTGCCATCCTCGTCCTCCGGAAACGTTACCTGATCCGGTTTCTGGGGATTGAGTTTCTTCTGCAGCCGGGGCTGTACCACCGTAAAGGTCGCCGCCGAAACCAGGCCGAACAGCACCGCCAGCAGCACCGTCACGCCGGCTGCCGTCAGTACCTTCTTCCTGCTCAGCGGTTTTTCCTTGATTTTTTCACGAATAAAAGAAAATTTCTCCAAATCTTCTGTTTTCTTCTCTTCATCCATACAAATACCTCTGTTTTCAATTTACAGGTTTGCACTTATTTTATTATAAGGTATAATAAAAAGATAGTAAATACATTTTTATCCGGCGGCCACCGGCTGTCCGGGAGGAGAATTTATGAATGAAAAAGCTTTAAAAACACTGGAATACAACAAGATCATTGATCGTCTAACGGAATATGCGTCCTCCACTGGCGGCAAAGCGCTGTGCCGGGCGCTGGTTCCCTACGACAATCTTTCCGATATCGAAACCGCACAGCAGCACACCCGGGACGCCTTTTCCCGGAGCATCCGCAAGGGCAGCGCTTCCTTTTATGGCATCCACGATGTCCGGGCCTCCGTCAAACGGCTGGAGATCGGCGGCACGCTAAATGCCTCGGAGCTTCTGTCCATCTGCTCCCTGCTGGAGACCGCCGGCCGCATCAAAAATTACGGCCGCAGGGATACCGCCCAGGATATGACCGACAGCCTGGATCCCTATTTTTCCATGCTGGAGCCCCTGACACCCCTGTCCTCCGAGATCCGCCGCTGCATTCTCTCCGAGGAGGAGATCAGTGACGATGCCAGCACCAAGTTAA
Organism: Oscillospiraceae bacterium NTUH-002-81; assembly: GCA_032620915.1. Taxonomy (NCBI): domain Bacteria; kingdom Bacillati; phylum Bacillota; class Clostridia; order Eubacteriales; family Oscillospiraceae; species Oscillospiraceae bacterium NTUH-002-81. The sequence goes on along the minus strand of CP136052.1, from coordinate 514,736 downwards.
AGTCCCTCCGGCGGCAGATGAACGCCGTCAATGACCGGATCCACAGCCAGCTCGTTTCCATGGTCAACGGTTCCTGTCGGACGTATCTGCAGGACGCCGTCATCACCATGCGCAGCGGCCGTTACTGCATCCCGGTAAAAGCCGAGTACAAGAGCCAGGTACCGGGCATGATCCACGACCAGTCCTCCACCGGTTCCACCCTGTTCGTGGAGCCTATGGCCATCGTCAAGCTGAACAATGACCTGAAAGAGCTGGCCATGAAGGAACAGGAAGAGATTCAGGCCATCCTGGCTTCCCTGTCAGAAACGGCAGCCCAGTCCGCCGCCATGATCTACGACGATTACACCATGCTGACCCAGCTGGATTTTATTTTTGCAAAAGCGGCGCTGGCCAGATCCCAGAACGCCACCGCCCCGATTTTCAACACCGAGGGGCGCATCCGCATCCGCAAGGGCCGTCACCCGCTGCTGGATCCAAAAAAGGCCGTTCCCGTGGATCTGGAGCTGGGAAAAGATTTTGACCTGCTCATCGTCACCGGCCCCAACACCGGCGGTAAGACCGTTTCCCTGAAAACCATCGGCCTACTGACGCTGATGGGCGAGGCCGGACTTCACATTCCCGCCCTTGACCGGTCAGAACTGGCCCTTTTCAAAGAGGTTTACGCCGACATCGGCGACGAGCAGAGCATCGAGCAGTCCTTAAGTACGTTCTCGTCCCACATGACGAAGATTGTCGATATTTTGAAAAAAGCGGACCGCAATTCCCTGGTGCTCTTCGACGAACTGGCCGCCGGCACCGACCCCAACGAGGGCGCAGCGCTGGCCATCGCCATCCTGTCCCGGCTCCACAGCCAGGGTATCCGCACCATGGCCACCACCCACTACAGTGAGTTGAAGGTGTTCGCCCTGTCCACACCACAGGTAGAAAACGCCTGCTGCGAATTTGACGTGGAATCCCTGCGGCCCACCTACCGGCTGCTCATCGGCATCCCGGGCAAGAGTAACGCTTTCGCCATTTCCAGCAAGCTGGGACTGCCCGATTCCATCATCGAGGAAGCCAAAGTCCATCTCACCGAGACGGATGAGAGCTTCGAAGATCTGCTGGCCGACCTGGAGATCAGCCGCAAGACCATCGAGAAGGAACAGCTGGAGATTTCCCAGTACAAGCAGGAAATCGAATCTCTGAAAAAGAAACTGGAACAGAAGCAGGAACGGATGGATCAGCAGAAAGACCGGATCCTCAAGGAAGCCAACGAGCAGGCCCACGCCATTCTCCGGGAGGCCAAGGAATACGCAGACCAGACCATCCGGGATTTCCGCAAATTCGGCAAGGAGGCCATCGATTCCCGGCAGATGGAGGCCGAGAGAAGCCGCCTCCGGGAAAAAATGTCCGGCGTGGAAAAGCGCATGACCAACCAGAAAGAAATGAAGCCCCGCAAGGCCAACAAGCCTTCGGATTTCAAGATCGGCGATTCCGTGCGGGTACTGAGCATGAACCTCAACGGCACTGTCAGTACCCTGCCCAACGCCAAGGGCGATCTGTACGTGCAGATGGGCATTCTCCGCTCCCAGGTGAATATTTCCGATCTGGTGCTCATTCAGGAAGCAGCACCTGCCCCGTCCAACAACCGGCGCACTGGCAGCAGCAAGCTGAAAATGTCCAAGTCCCTTACCGTCAGCCCGGAGCTCATGCTCCTGGGTAAGACCGTAGATGAAGCACTGGCCGAGCTGGACAAATATCTGGATGACGCCTACCTGGCCCACATCCCCCAGGTGCGCATTGTCCACGGCAAAGGCACCGGTGCCCTACGCACCGCCGTACACAACTACCTGCGCCGACAGAAATATGTGAAATCCTTCCGGCTGGGCACCTTCGGAGAAGGCGACGCCGGGGTTACGATCGTAGACTTTAAGTCATAAGTTCAGTGATGATTCCAAGAGGCTGGATTTTCTGCTTGCAGAAAAATCCGGCTCTGCAGAATCATCGACGGAGCGCCACGTAATGAGCAAAAATCAGCTGCGAAGCAGCGAAAAGCATCGTAGATGCGATTTTGCGAATGGCGCGGCTGAACTTATGACTGTTAATATAGCGAAAAGCACAACAGTGCAATTTTGCGAATAGCGCTCCTGAACTTATGATCTTCCAATAAATAGAAAGGACCAACATGGCATCCAAACAGAAAATTTTAATTGTAGATGACGACGTGAATATCGCAGAGCTGATCTCCCTCTACCTGAACAAAGAGTGCTACGACACCCAGATTGCCTACGACGGCGAGGAAGCGCTGGAGACCTTTGAAAGCTTTGCACCGAATCTGGTACTGCTGGATCTGATGCTGCCCGGCATGGACGGCTATCAGGTCTGCCGGGAGCTCCGCTCCAAAAGCCAGGTACCCATCATCATGCTGTCCGCCAAGGGCGAGACCTTTGACAAGGTGCTGGGACTGGAGCTGGGCGCCGACGATTACATGATCAAACCCTTTGACACGAAGGAGCTGGTGGCCCGGGTAAAAGCCGTGCTGCGCCGGTACCAGCCAGCCCGCCCGGCGGCCGCGCCTACCCAGACAGGCAAATTCGTAGAGTATCCTGATCTCACTATCAACCTGACCAACTACTCTGTCCTCTATATGGGGCATCCGGTGGAAATGCCGCCCAAGGAACTGGAACTTCTCTATTTCCTGGCATCCTCCCCCAATCAGGTATTTACAAGAGAGCAGCTGCTGGATCACATCTGGGGCTATGAATACATCGGCGATACACGGACCGTGGATGTCCACATCAAGCGCCTCCGAGAAAAGATCAAGGATCATCAGGACTGGAGCATCAGCACCGTCTGGGGCATCGGTTACAAATTCGAAGTAAAGGGATAAGCAGATGAAAAATACCCTCTATATAAAAATGATTTTTCTGTATCTAGTGTTCGGTCTGGTGAGCTTCCTGTCCATCGCCTCCCTGGGTTCTTATCTGGCCCAGCAGCACGTGGTGAAGGAAACTGCCGAAAAGCTGTACAAGGAAGCCAACTATATCGCCTCCAACTATGCGGTGCAGTACGCCCAAAACCAGATCACCCTCCGGGATGTGCAGGCACAGCTGGACGCCATCGACATTTATCTGGATTCCAACATCTGGATCATCGACCGCAAGGGCCGGATCCTGGTGCAGTCCGAGATTTCCCTTCTCACAGATGAACCGTCGGTTGTGGAAGATTTTGACCCCACCGATATGGGAAAACAATACTACTGCATCGGCGACTATTACGGCCAGTACCCTTACGACGTGCTCACCGTGCTGTCCCCGATTTCTTCCAATTTCAGCACCAACGCCTACGTGCTCATCCACACGCCATACAAAAATCTGCTAAAAGAGGCAGACCGGCTGCTCACCGTCACCTATATCTGTTTTCTGGTGATCTACGGCCTTTCTCTCGTCTTTCTGCTGTTTTTCCACCTGGCCATCTTCCGCCCCTTACGGAAAATCAACCAAGCCGTGGCAGAATATACCACCGGCAATTTCAAATACAAGCTGCCTGTGGATTCCAACGATGAGCTGGGACGGCTCTGCGCCTCCCTGAACTATATGGCGGCAGGCGTGGGCAGCACCGATGAATACCAGAAGAAATTCATTGCCAACGTTTCCCACGATTTCCGCTCTCCGCTGACGTCCATCAAGGGCTATGTGGAGGCCATGCTGGACGGCACTATCCCGCCGGAGCTCCAGGAAAAATACCTGAACATCGTTCTGTTTGAAACCGACCGGTTGAATAAACTGACCAGCGGACTGCTGACGCTGAACAGCTACGACACGAAAGCCTCTCATCTGGACAAGACGGACTTTGATATCCATGAGATCATCAAAAAAACAGCCGCCTCCTTCGAAGGCATCTGCACGGAACGGCGGATATCCATTGAGCTGGTATTTCCCGAAGGGCCTCTGTTCGTTCATGCGGATATGGGAAAGATCCAGCAGGTGCTGTACAACCTCATAGACAATGCGGTAAAATTCAGTCATCACAATTCGGAGATTTACGTGGAAACCACAGAGAAAAACGAGAAGGTGTTTGTTTCCGTCAAGGACAGCGGCATCGGTATCCCCCGGGACAGCATCCCCAAGATCTGGGACCGTTTTTACAAGACCGATGTCTCCAGGGGCCGGGACAAGAAAGGCACCGGTCTGGGGCTCTCCATCGTCAAGGAGATCATTCAGGCACACAACGAAAATATCAACGTCATCAGCACCGAGGGTGTGGGAACCGAATTTCTCTTCTCGCTGCCGAAGGCCAAAAACAGGGAGTAACGCGATTTGCGTACTCCCTGTTTTTCCCTACTTCCAGTCATATTTTGTCAGATGTCCGCCCAGCTGCATCTGTTCAAACTGGTTATGCCGCAGCGCTTCGTACAGCACGATGGCCACGGAATTCGCCAGATTCAGCGATCGGGTATCCGGCAGCATGGGAATGCGGATGGCTGTCTCCTGATGCTCCAGCAGGATTTCCTCCGGGATACCGCCGCTCTCCTTGCCGAACATGATATAGCAGTCCGGCTCGTAGTCCACTTCCGTGTACAGATTGGGGGCTTTCGTGGACGCCATGTAGATCTTAGCCCCCGGATTTTTCTCCAGAAAGTCCTCGTAATTGATGTAGGTCGTCACATCCAGGTCTTTCCAGTAATCCATCCCGGCCCGTTTCAGCGCTTTCTCATTCAGCTTGAAGCCCAGCGGCTCAATGAGGTGCAGGCGGCTGCCGGTGGCAACACAGGTACGGCCGATATTGCCGGTGTTGGACGGAATCTCCGGCTCAAATAACACGATGTTCAGCTTCGCCATGATGTGCCTCCCGGATTACCGTTTTCTCAGATTGTCAATGAAATGCTTCAGTTTTTCCATAGCTATCTTCAGATTTTCCAGCGAATACGCATAGGAAATTCGCAGATAACCCTCACCACAGGCACCGAACGCCGTGCCCGGAACGACGGCCACCTTCTCCTGCTCCAGGAAACGGGTGGCAAACTCATCGGAAGTCATGCCGAATTCCTTGATGCAGGGGAACACATAGAACGCACCGTAGGGTTCAAAGCATTCCAGTCCCATTTCTTCAAAGGCATGCATCAGATAACGGCGGCGCTGGTTGTACGCGGTACGCATCTCCTCCACGTCCGCATCTCCGTTTTTCAGCGCTTCCACAGCGGCATACTGGCTGGTGGTCGGCGCACACATGATGGCAAACTGATGGATCTTTACCATCTGGGAAATAATTTCCTTCGGGCCGCAGGCATAGCCCAGACGCCAGCCGGTCATGGCATAGGCCTTGGAAAATCCGTTGATCAGGATCGTCCGCTCCTTCATGCCCGGCAGGGAGGCGATGGTCACTGGGTCTCCCTTGTAGGTCAGCTCTGCGTAAATCTCATCGGAAATGACAAAAATATCCTTCTCCCGGATGACCTCTGCGATGGCTTCCAGGTCTTCCTTCTCCATGATGGCACCCGTGGGGTTGTTGGGGAAGGGAAGGATCAGCACCTTGGTCTTGTCGGTGATGGCATCCAGCAGCTCCTGCTTCGTCAGACGGAACTCGTTCTCCGCTTTCAGTTCAATGATCACCGGCACACCATCCGCCAGCACGGTGCACGGCAGGTAGGATACATAGCTGGGCTGCGGGATCAGCACCTCATCCCCGGGATTTAACATGGCACGAAGCGCCATATCAATGGCCTCACTGCCGCCCACCGTTACCATTACTTCGCTGTTGGGGTCGTAGGAACAGGCCATTCTCCGTTTCAGATAATTGGCGATCTCCACCTTCAGCTCCTTCAGACCGGAATTGGAGGTGTAGAACGTTCTGCCCTGCTCCAGGGAATAGATGCCCTCGTCCCGGATGTGCCACGGCGTATCGAAGTCCGGCTCACCCACACCAAGGGAAATAGCGTCCGGCATCTCGCTTACCACATCAAAAAATTTCCGGATGCCTGACGGCTGTATTTCTACTACTTTATCTGCTAATGGATTTCTCACGGTGTAATTACCATCCTTTCATCGGTCTTGGCCTGTCCGAGGACCGTTCCATGATCTTTGTATTTTTTCAGAATAAAGTGGGTTGCGGTTCCCACCACCTGATCGAGAGTAGACAGCTTCTCTGCCACGAACATGGACACGCCGCGCAGCGTCTTGCCCTCCAGAATGACCATCAGGTCATACGCACCGGAGATCAGATACACGGAACGTACTTCCGGATAGTTGTAAATGCGCTCAGCGATCTTATCAAAGCCCTCGCCACGCTGGGGTGTCACGCGCACCTCGATGAGCGCTGTCACCTTCTCCATGCTGGTCTTGTCCCAGTCGATCAGTGTATGATAGCCGCAGATGATCCGCTCCTTTTCCATGGCTGCCATCTCATTGGCCACGGTCACCTCATCGGTTCCCACAATGATCGCCAGCTCTTTCAGATCCACACGGCTGTTTTTCTCGATAAAAGTCAGGATCTCTTCCCGCATAATCTCGTTATTCACGTTGTTTTCCTCCTATTTTTTCTAAACTATGATATAAAATCACATTTTCGATATCACGCTTCATAAATCTTGTACAGTTCGTCGGTTCTTGGCCGCTCCAGGAACGCCCGGTCCTCGCCATTTAACACCACCCGGTCATTGCCCCTGGTCACCTTGCCTGCCACGGACGCATGAATACCCGCTTTCTGCAATTCCCGCACCAGATCATGCCCGTGATCCGTGGCGATCAGCATGCTGCCGCTGGAAATCAGGTAGTACGGGTTCAGCCCCATGACCTCACACAGTTCCACCGTCTCCTGTCGGATGGGGATAGCTTTCAGATCGATCTCCAGCCCCACGCCGGAAGCCTCCGCCATCTCCCACAGAGCCCCGTAAATGCCGCCTTCTGTCACATCGTGCATGGCCGTTGCGCCCATCTGCGCCGCGATCCGGCCCTCCGGCACCACAGACAGCAGATTGCTCATTTCTTTCGCCGCTTCCAGGAAAGAAGCCGGGAACCGTTTCAGCAGTTCTTCTTCTTTTTCTTTGGCAATGATGGATGTGCCCCTCGATACCGATCCACTTGGTGATGACCACATCCTGGCCGGGTCTGGCACCGGACGTGGTGATGATCCTGTCAGCCTTCGCCTTTCCCACGCCGGTGACGCTGATCAGCGGCTGGTTCACCGCCCGGGTCACCTCGGTGTGTCCGCCCATCACCTGAATGTTCAGCTGATGACAGGCGTTTTCCACTTCCTCCATCATGTTCCGAATGTCCGCTTCCTCCACCGATTCCGGCAAAAGCACCGTCAGAAGCATGCCCACAGGCTCTGCCCCTGCACTGGCCAGATCGTTGGCCGTCACATGTACCGCCAGCTCGCCCATATCCTTGGCCGTTCCCGTGATGGGGTCTGTGGACAGCACAAACACTTCATCCTCCGCCAGCTTCATCACGGCACAGTCTTCCCCCACGCCAGCGCCCACCAGCACCTCCGGGCGCTTCGTGCGGATCTGCTTGAACACCGACCGTTTCAGCACACTTTCCGGTATTTTTCCTATCTTCATCCCATTCCTCCGTCTGCTGTTTCCAGCTCATATGCAAAGCCTGCCGCACAGTCCCGGCAGGATGCAAAGAATGATGAAGCCTGTGCATGGTTACACAGACTCCATCATGATCCGTCTCGCTCTTATTGTCCTGCTGCTGCCGCCAACTCCGCTGCATACGGGGCAATGGTCGCATCAATGGTGGGACCGTCCTGTGTCGCAATGGCCGCATTCACTGCCGCTGTCGCATTGGGATCTGCCCAGTATGTGCCTACCGTACAGTACGCGGGTGCCGCATTGTATGTGCTCTTGTTGATGACCTCCCGGCTCTCCTGCACGCCGTTCACCGTCACAACCTTCCACAGCTGTGCCTTGTAACCGGTATGGGCCTTCTGAGTGATGGCCTTGTAGCCGATGGGCTTCGTGTTGTCGCCCACATATTTCAGATTCGGCTCCGCTGTTGTCTGCTCCAGCACTTCACTCTCATAGGTCACCTTCCGGTTGACCGTGTCTCTCGTCTCATGTCCGTAAATGGTAAAGGTCGCCGTCTTGTTGGCGGTCTTTCCTTCTATATAAATCGGTGCATCGGTATTGTTCTTGATCTTCAGATCCTTGTAGGTGCCCGCGATGGCCGCATCCATGGAAGGCTTCACATAGCCGACGATCATGGAATGGTTGGAGCGCTCCACGATCTCCAGCTCCGCATTCAGCGCCGCATTGTACAGCGTTGTGGATACCTGGCAGATACCGCCGCCCACGCTGTCCACCTCCATGCCGTTCTCATAGGCAGTAGCTGTGGCATAGCCGTTGGCCTCCGTAAACGGATTGGTCAGGGCGTACACAGACATGGTCTCTCCGGGATACAGGATCGTTCCGTTGATCTTCTCCACGCCGTTAGCCACATTCTTGGAACGGTTGGCACCGGAAGAGGAATAGCTGGTGGTAAAGGTACCCAGTATATCTTTTACTTTTGCAAAATCTTCCTCGCTGCCTCTGGGCTGATCCAGCTCGCAGACAAGATCAATGGACGCATCAGAGCCATCCCAGTCATTTTTCATATAATCGATCACCGTCTGTACAGATGCATCCACGTCCAGCTTGACGCCGGTGACGCCGGGGGTGATCTCAAAGCTGCTGCCGCTTCTCGTCACCGTGGCATCCTGCGCTGCCACATCGTACACGGTACATTTTTCTTCGATGATCGAACGAATCTTCTCCTCGTCAATGCCAAATTCCAGGTCAAAGGTATACGGCTCCTGTTGCAGATCCTTCATGGTCTTGTAGCGCTGGACGATATTGCCCTCCTTGCCGTACTCAAAGGCTTCCTCTACCACTTCGGCGTTACCGCAGGACAGTCCCATGTCCCCGGCAGTCACTTCCACCCAGTTGTCATTGATATTCAGACGGATCTTACTTGCCGTCTTTCCTGCAATATAGTCGTCCACGGCATCAATGGCCTCGGAAATGGTCATCCCCGACAGATCCAGCTGCTCGATAAACACGCCCTCCGCCACTGTATCCTTCGGCATGCTCTCCGCATGTACCACGCCGTTGCCCGCAAACGTCCCAATGGCGATGGCCAGCGCCGCTGCCGCCCAAAATTTATTTCTCATCATCCGTTACTCCTCCTTCTCCCGCTGCCTACAGGGAACCAAGCACCACAGACAGCACCATGCTGACAACCAGTATGGCAATGATCACCGCAGAAATGACTCTGCGATTCTTCGGATTATAAAAATTCATCTGTTCACCTTCTTTTCAGACATCCTGCACTGCAGGATCCGCCTCCTGCCGCGAAATGCTACCGGATCCGCCCGTATGTCAGCAGAATCTGGTCGATCTTGCGTGACGCTTCATTCTTCGTCAGCTGATCCACGGCATAGTCTATTGCTATTTTATGATATTTTATCAAATCATTCAAGTACCGTTTTTGTGCTGCGGTAGCCGGATTTTCTCTCTTTACTTCATAAATCAGTTCTCCCGGGGCAAAATAGGCCTCATGCCCTTCCAGAAATTGTCCCCGCAGGCAGTCATACAGGCATTTGGCCGCGATGGCATCGTCCACCGCCCGGTGATGATGCGCCGTCTCAATATGGTAATAGGTACACAGGTCTTCCAGCCTGCGGCTCTCGGCATCCGGCAGAAAATGCCGCGCCAGCTTCAGCGTGTCGATGCCCTGATGCACGAAGGGAAGGCCATGGTTCACCGCACTCCGTTTCAGAAAACTGTAATCAAACAAAATATTGTGACCCAGCAGCACCAGATCCTCGCAGAAATCCGTCACCTGGCGGATGGCTGTCTCCTGGCTCACCGCATCTTTCAGCATATCCTGGGTGATGCCGGTAAGCTCCGTGATCCGTGCCGGAAGTTCCCGCCCCGGATCCACGAACAATTTCAGTTCATCGGTGATCTGGCCGTCCTCCACCCGCACCGCGCCGATCTCCACAATGCGATCCAGCTTGGGACTCAAGCCCGTCGTCTCCAGGTCAATCGCTATATACGTCTCCATAGCCGTCCTCCTTCGTCAGTATGTATATGACTGCCTCTCCGGTCAGTGGGCTGCGGCTACGGTAGTCGAATAATACCGGATAACAGCCGTTCCCTGGCATTGCCACATGCATTCCTGTTGTCTGTTTTGTATCTGAAACCCAAGTGCTATCTTCTAATGCTACTACCGGATATGTAAATACCTCTATGTGTGTCATCCGCGCCAGCTGCCCGGCATGGAATCCCTCGTAGTCTTTCAGGTACTTCCGCTCTTGATCCTCTTTTTTGTAAAAGGCTGCAGACGCCTCTTTGTACGGGGACAGATCCCTCGCCCAGACAGGACGGCTTTTTACATTTTCCCGCAGGTACAGATCCAACGTCAACAGCTCCCGGTAAAAATCAATCTTCTGTGCATCCCCGGCAAACCGCTCCCGGATGAAATCCAGCAAAATATCATACCGTCGGATCCGGGTATGGCTGATTGCAGAAAGACCATGGTTCTCATAATAATCCCCCAACGCCGCATACAGGTCAAAGGGATTGTCAAATTCCTTCGCCAGCTGCCGCAGGGTGTGCACAAACTGCCCGCTGTTGTAGTAGACCTCCGTCATCTCCTCCACCGCTTTCAGCCGGATCATATCCGCATAAGGAAGATCTCTGGTGTACAGCACCTCATAGGGCGGCTTTCTGCGGTATACGACCCCGTAATCTGCCGCCTCTTCCTCCATGGCAGAACCCTTCAGCACCTTCAGAAATCCCAGCTGCAGCTGTTCCGGTTCCATGGCATACACATCGCCATAGGAACGGCGGAAGCTTTCATAGTCCTCATCCGGCAGCCCTGCGATCAAATCCAGATGCTGGTGAATGTTGTGCAGCGCATGCACGGCGTTCACCCGTTCCCGCAGTTTATGCAGATCCATCGTCCGGTGAATTTTCCGGATCGTATCCGGGTTGGTAGACTGCACACCGATCTCCAGCTGGATGAGCCCCGGCCGCATCCGGCGAAACAGCGCCAGATCTTCCTCTTCCAGCAGATCCGCCGATATTTCAAAATGAAAATTCGTCACACCGTTGTCGTGTTCCGTAATATAAGACCAGATCTGCCGGCTGTGCTTCTTATTACAGTTAAACGTCCGATCCACGAACTTCACCTGAGGCACCCGATGCTCCAGAAAAAAATCCAGCTCCCCGCGCACCTTGTCAAAGCTGCGCAGACGCACCCGTTTGTCAATGGATGACAGGCAGTAGGAGCAGGAAAACGGGCAGCCCCGGCTCGTCTCATAATAGAGGATGCGGTTCTCAAACTGCTGCAGATCTTCATAAATAAAAGGCACCGCATCCAGCGGAAGCAGGCCGCGGTCGTGTGTCTCTGTCACAACAGATTCCTGCGATTTCCAGGAAATTTCCACCATTGCCGGTTGCTCCATCGACGCCGATTGTCTGATGACTTGCTCCCCTTCCATCTGTTCCTGAAGCTTCACATGTACCGTTTCTTCCTGCCCGCTCACTGACTTCTGAGACTCCGGTTGCCTGACCATCTGCATCTCGTCAGTCTGATGCTGCAACTCCATGGATGGCAGACTCCGATCTAACATCGCCTGTCGAAATGTCAGCCCCCGGATCTCCTCCAGCGTCTGCCGTTTTCCACGGTAATATTCCAGCAACTCCAGGAACGTCTCCTCTCCCTCGCCCCGCATGATCCCACGCAGGAATGGATGTCGCTCCAGCAGCTTCTTCGCATGCCAAGACACCTCCGGGCCGCCCAGCCAGATGTCCGTCTCCGGACACAGAAGGGAAAACTCCTCCGCCAGCTCCAGAATCATCTCGAAATTCCATATATAGCAGGAAAAAGCCAGAACATCCGGTTTTCTCTTATAGAGATCCATCAGGATATGCTCTGGCTGATGATTGATCGTATACTCGGCAATCTCCGCCTCCTGTCCGTGCTGGACGGCATACGCCCGGAGACTGAATACTGCCAGATTCGAGTGGATGTACTTGGCATTGACCGCCGCAAGGATCACTTTCATATGGTCAGCTCCTGTGCGTTCCCGTTCTCATCCATCCCCGGCTGCCCATACACCTGCCGATTCTCACCCACATCGGCCTGCCCATACACCTGTCGGTTCTCACCCGCATCGACCCGCCCATACACCTGCCGGTTCTCACCTGCATCGGCCTGTCGTCTCTGCCGATCCAGATACTGAATGATATCTTTTCGCGTGATAATGCCGATAAAAATATCCTTGTCGTCCACCACCGGGACAAAGTTCTGGTTCACCGCCTTGGACATAAGGTCTTCCATATCCGACTGGATGCTCACCGGCAGATTTTCCCGTTTGCGCGGAATATCCCCGATATATTCTGTCTCCGCTTTCTTCATATCAAAAGGCAGATCGTCCTTGATCCACCACAAAATATCTCCCTCTGTGATCGTTCCCACATAGTGGCCGTAAGAATCGATCATCGGAATCGCCTGATAGGTATGGTATTCCATTCGCTCCATCACCTGACGCACCGTATCATGGCTGTCCACATAGAGCACCTCACTCTTGGGTGTGAGGAAAAAAAGAAGATTCATTTCATCCCCTCCTGTTATAAATATAAACTAATTCGTTCGTTAATGGCTTTACACTTAATCTCACGAACTCGCACTATCGTGCTCTACTGCCTGCTGTCGCAGGCGGTTCGTTCGATTTCAACTCAGGTTCCCCGCGCTGTCGCGCTCCATTGCCTGCTATCGCAGGCGGAACCTTCGTTAATGGCTTGCGAAAAACAAATGTCTGCTAACGCAGCCGCTTGTTTTTCCCTGCGCACATTATATCATGATTTGATTCTCAAATGGGGATGTTTATAAAGAATTCCCAGTTTTTTCACATTTACAGCCGATTCATATCGTGCTTCATATAGTACAGACTGAACCAGAGGATCGGGTGGAACCAGTACAGGCAGGTGACGATACAGCCAAATACAAAGATCCGATGTGCCCCCGAGGCGATAGCTTTCTTCTTGCGGGCGATGACTTCCGTCTGTACCTGCGGTGACAGATTATCCGGCACATAGATCACCGGATGCCAGAAGCCGCACACACGGGCCCGTTTCAGGCCCTTCATGACAAACACGCCCTCTTCCAGCTCTGCACCATCCAGGGTATGCCATTTGATCCGGCGGCACGCCAAGAAGCCCCACAGCAGAAGGGCCACCGCAACGCCCTCCCACACCAGAAAAAAATAGAACTTCATGGAAGAGCCGATCAGTGCCTCCACCACATAACCGCTGCACGGAATGCCGGGAAATTCCACCGGACAGAGCGCCGCCGCAAACACCAGCCCCCAGATACCCGGACAACTTTTCTTCTTCCATAATACAAACACCGCCCGTATCACATACACGATAATGGCAATGACCACCACATTTACCATCCCGGCCCAGCCCAGCCGGCAGATCAGATCCAACACGTTCTCTTCCCCTTTTTCTTTCAGGTACCCTTCTTTTCGCCCATTGCCACCGTTTTCTTCGGGGTGCCCCCGGGATATCCCCGCCCCGCACGTCCGGCAATTTACTCTCTATAATATAATAGATGTTTTATTTTAAGAAATCGTTGCATAGTTTTTAAATTACTTTTTAAATTTATCCCCCAAATGTTTCTGATTTGTATCGAAGATGTGATTTTGCGAATGGTGCGAGTGAACTGTAGACAAAGCTACCATCACGTTCTATAATTATTTTTAGGTACAAAATATTTTCTTTCCCAAAGGAGGAAGTTATGAGCGACAATTGCGATAACTACAACTACTACGACGATACCGGCAGCAATTCCACCCAGGGCAGCGGCTCTTTCGACAACTGGGCCAATCCGTCGGAGCCCCGCCGGATTGAGGGCTTTTTTGAGGACGATGTCCGCGCTTTTGTGGGGAACAATGCGGATAAATATCTGGAACGGTTCCACTGCATCACCAGAGGGCAGAAGCCTTACAACTGGTGCAGCGCCCTGTTCAGCGCCTCCTGGATGATCTACCGCAAAATGTGGAAGCCCGCGCTGGCACTGGTGGTCATCGTTTCCCTGCTGAATTCCTTTTTCAACATGTTCGCCCTGCCCTTACGCGGCCTGTACACCATTGCCCTGTATGTTTTTTATTTCGTCTATCTGGGACGCCAGGGCAACGTGCTCTACTGGGAATATGTGAAACAGGAGCTGACGAAGGCCGGCCTTGCCAACCTTTCTCAGCCCAACTACGAAGCCAGAGAAAATCTTGGCAAAGCAGGCGGCACCAGTGTACTTTTCGTCATTTTGCTGATTATTTTCAGCTCCGCCCTTTCCAATATCCTGGGATGGATTTTCTAAAAATTTGTAATCAATTCTGAATCTTTAAAGGATTGTAATCCCCCTTGAACCCGACCGCAGTTTCTGTTATTCTGGACAGGTCGGGTTTTTTCCTGCAAAAAACAGCCCGCACTGTGCATAATGACGAAATCTGTTTTTTGTTGCATCTGCAACATGTCATTTTCAATATATAGTATATAATAATCAATACACACCAAAATATTGTGGAGGGAACGAGAATGAAGATTATTAAGAGAAATGGTTCTGAGACCGTATTCGATATAACAAAGATCATCGTGGCGATCAGCAAAGCGAACAGCACGGTGGCAGAGGCTGACCGTCTGACCGAACGCCAGATTCAGAGAATTGCCGAGAGCGTGGTGTTAAGCTGCGAGGAACTTCGCCGTTCCCCCAGTGTGGAAGAAGTACAGGATATGGTAGAGCATCATATCATGGCTCACGGTGCCTTTGAGGTAGCCAAGAACTACATCACCTACCGCTACATCCGTACCCTGGTCCGTCAGTCCAACACCACTGACGACAAGATTTTAAGCCTGATCGAGTGCAACAACGAGGAGGCCAAACAGGAGAACTCCAACAAGAACCCTGTGGTGAACTCCACCCAGCGTGACTACATGGCCGGAGAGGTTTCCAAGGATCTCACTGAGCGTATGCTGCTGCCCCAGGATATCGTTGACGCACACAACGAAGGTATCATCCATTTCCACGACAGCGATTATTTTGCACAGCATATGCATAACTGCGACCTGGTCAACCTGGAGGACATGCTCCAGAACGGTACGGTCATCACCGGCACCCTCATCGAGCGTCCCCACAGCTTTTCCACGGCCTGCAACATTGCGACCCAGATCATCGCCCAGGTGGCATCCAACCAGTACGGCGGCCAGTCCATTTCCCTTGCCCATCTGGCACCCTTTGTACAGGTGAGCCGTGAAAAGATCCGCAGACAGGTAAACCGGGAGCTGGAGCTTCTCGGTGTTCCTGTGGAGGAGGCTACCGCAGCAGAGCTGGTGGAGACCCGCCTGAAGGAAGAGATCCAGCGCGGCGTCCAGACGATCCAGTATCAGGTCGTTACCCTGCTGACCACCAACGGTCAGGCACCCTTCGTCACGGTCTTCATGTATCTGAGCGAGGCCAAGAACGAGCAGGAGAAGAAGGATCTGGCCATGATCATCGAAGAAGTGCTCCGCCAGAGATATCAGGGCGTCAAGAACGAAAAAAGGCGTGTGGGTGACACCGGCTTTCCCGAAGCTCATTTATGTGCTGGAAGAGGATAATATCCACACCGATTCTCCATACTATTACCTGACAGAGCTGGCTGCCCGCTGCACCGCTCGCCGTCTTGTTCCTGACTACATTTCCGAGAAGAAAATGAAGGAATTAAAGGAAGGCAACTGCTTCCCGGTGATGGGCTGCCGCAGCGCCTTAAGTCCGTGGAAGGATGAGAACGGCAACTACAAGTTCTACGGTCGGTTCAACCAGGGCGTCGTTACCCTGAACCTGGTAGACGTGGCCCTTTCCTCCAGCGGTAATATCGAGCGCTTCTGGAAAATTTTTGATGAGCGTCTGGATCTGTGCTACCGGGCTCTCATGTGCCGCCACAACCGTCTCATGGGCACGCTGTCCGATGCAGCGCCGATCCTGTGGCAGTACGGCGCCTGCGCCCGCCTGAAAAAGGGCGAGACCATCGACAAGCTGCTGGTGGGCGGCTATTCCACCATCTCCCTTGGCTACGCAGGCCTGTGCGAGTGCGTCCGCTATATGACGGGCAAATCCCACACCGATCCCACCGCAACCCCGTTTGCCCTGGAGATCATGAAGCACATGAACGAAGCATGTGAAAAATGGAAAGCAGAAACATCCATCGGTTTCGGCCTGTACGGTACACCGCTGGAGTCCACCACCTATAAATTTGCCAAATGCCTGCAGCGCCGGTTCGGCATCATCGAGGGCGTGACAGACAAGGGCTACATCACCAACAGCTACCACGTACACGTTACCGAAAAGATCAATGCCTTTGACAAGCTGAAATTCGAGTCCCAGTTCCAGGCATTATCCACCGGCGGCGCCATCAGCTACGTGGAGGTACCGAACATGCAGGACAACCTGGAGGCCGTTCTGCAGATCATCCGCTTCATCTATGACAACATCATGTATGCGGAGCTGAACACCAAGAGCGACTACTGCCAGGAATGCGGTTACGAGGGTGAGATCCAGATCATCGAGCGGGACAGCAAGCTTATCTGGCACTGCCCCCAGTGTGGAAACGAGGATCAGGACAAGATGAACGTGGCACGCCGTACCTGCGGCTACATCGGCACCCAGTTCTGGAACCAGGGCCGTACCCAGGAGATCAAAGAGCGCGTGTTACATTTATAAAAAAGTACCTCAACAAGAAGGTATAAATATATGGACAGGGTTCTGCATCGGAAGGAACAAGGGAGGGGGAAATTTTATGAACTACGGAGAGATCAAGAAAACAGACATTGCCAACGGCTTCGGCGTCCGGGTATCCCTGTTTGTATCCGGGTGCTCCCACCGGTGCCAGGACTGCTTCAACAGCGAGACCTGGGATTTCTCCTACGGCCAGCCCTTCACCGCCCAAACGGAGGAAGAGCTGCTGGAAGCGCTGGCTCCCGGATTTGTCAACGGCCTGACGCTGCTGGGCGGCGATCCCTTCGAGATCTCCAACCAGCGGGCACTGCTGCCCTTCCTGCGCCGGGTGAAAAAAGCATTTCCCGGCAAGGATATCTGGTGCTACACCGGCGCCGTCCTGGATCGGGATCTGATCCCCGACGGTCACTATTTCTGCGAAGCTACCGAAGAAATGCTTTCCCTCATCGACGTGCTGGTGGACGGCCCCTTCATAGCGGCGCAGAAGGACATCACTCTGCGGTTCCGCGGTTCCTCCAACCAGCGGCTCATTGATATGAAGGAAACAAGACAGGCAGGAAAAATCATCCCCTGGGACAAACAGTTCTGACGGAAAACATACAGGTACAACAATCAGAAAAGCTGCACCGGATACATTCGCCTATACACACCATAGCGTTTTATCCGATACAGCTTTTTCTGTTTCTGGTTTATGATTATGACATGACCGTTTTCTAGTTTGCAAGCAGGATCCGATCATTGTCAAATTCCTGCCCTTTGATCTTATGATACAGTCGCAGAAGCCCTTCCACATCCATGTGCTCCCGCTCTTCCCCTTTCAGGTCAATGGCCACACTGCCGCTGTCTATCAGGATCGTGCGGTTGCCCAGCCGAAGGCTGCTTGCCATATTGTGGGTGATCATCAGCGTTGTGATCCTGCGCTCCTCCATTTTTCTTTGTCCATTCAACGCTTTGTCGCGTTAAATCTTTAAAATAATTTTTATCATACTCACTTTTTTCCCATCTGTCAAGATATTTACAGACAAAAAATGAAATGGTATACTTCTTATCAACAAGAAGCAAACGACACAAAAGGAGATGTCTGACTATGAAATTAAATCCGTGCAAAAATGTACCCGCCGCCCAGATGGGCCCCGCTGTCACCCGCCAGCTCCTGGCTTACTGCGAGGGAGAAAACGGCTACACCGTCAATTACATGACCGGCAAAAAGGGCGCTGCCGCTCCGGCGCACAGCCATCCGCACCTGCAGGTTGTCTACATGATCAAAGGCAAGGGCGTGTTCCTCTGCGGGGAGGAAGAGCAGATGATCCAGGCCGGTGATACGGTGCAGATCGACGCCAATGTCCCGCACACCTTCACTTCCATCGAGGAAGATGCCGAGTGGCTGGAATTCTTCACCCCGGTGAGAGAAGATTTCCTGCCGTAATTTCTTATCATATAAAATCATATAAAAAAATCCCCCCGGAATCATCTCTTTTCAGATGGCCCCGGAGGGATTCTTTTTCACAAAAGCATTTTCTAAAAAAGTGCGTCAATTTTTTCCCGGGCAGATGCCAGAATGCCTTCCACATCATTTCCCCAGATATCCAGACCTTCCGCAGATACCACATCCACCTGCGGATCTCCCAGAAAGTTTTTACACAGCTGACGGATATACACCTCGCCGGTGTTCATGTCACCAATGTAGCCGCCGGAAGTGGTCAGATACACCACGCGCTTCATTTTGCACAACGTGTGCGGAATACTGTCTGCACCATAGGCGAACACCAGCCCTGTCACCAGCACATTTTCGATGAAAATTTTCAGCGATGCCGGGAAAGACAGATCCCAGTACGGTGCCGCAATGACAACCGTATCCGCGTCCTTCAGCGCTCTCGCCGGTGCGTATGCCGGATCAGAAAAATCACCGGTCTGTCCGGCCTGATCCCGCTTCGCCAGCGCTTCCTCACTCATGGGCACAAGGCCTGCCTCATCCAGACGCAGCTCTTCTACTTCCACGTCCGAAAGCTTCCCCAGAAAATAGCGTGCCAGCCCCAGTGTCCGGGACTCCGCCCGCACGCAAGCGTTCACAAATAATACCTTCTCTTTCACGTTGATCCCCCTTAAAGATACATACTCTGATAGGGGTATCGTACCATTTTCCGGGCATTCCTGCAACCACTGCCGCTGTTTTCTGGCACTTTTCCATTGTTTCTTTCCCTGCCACCTCTTCCACCGGACTTTTTCTATCTGTACGCCTGGATGCACTTGCAGCTCTCCCGGTGATCTTTTCCATCAGACCTCTCTATAATACGGGCAGATATCCTCGTAATGTCCGTCCTTCATGCGAAAACCGCCCGGGATCACACCCAGCTGCTGAAAGCCCAGCCGCTCGTACAGATGTCTGGCGTGAATATTCGTTGCCACCACCGCATTGAACTGCAGCACCCGAAAACCGCAGGCACCGGCCTGCCGGATACAGTCGCTGACCAGTTTTTCACCGATATGCAGCCCTCTGCACGCCGATGCCACTGCGTAGCTGGCATTGCTGATATGGCCGCAACGTCCGATATTATTCGGGTGTAAAATATACAGGCCGCACACCATACTCTTCTCGTCCTCCGCCACTGCGCACCAGGTCTGATCTGCAAAAAACTGTGCGCCGCTTGTCTCATCCAGAAGCTCCTCCTGGGGAAATGCCACGCCTTCCTCCACCACTTCATTCCAGATGCGCACCATGGCTGCCACGTCATCCCTTGTATATTTTCTTACTGTGATCGTCTCCATTTTTCTTCCGTCCTCCTGATGAAAGCTCTGCATATCCTGTATTTTACGCACAGAGCAGCATTTTTTCAAGACCCTAGACTCGTATACTTGTATGCGACCATTACCATGGGCGACGAACCACGGATTCTGTCATCAACGGCATCTGCACGGAAACTGATTTCGTACCAGTATAAAAACAGGCTTTCAAATGATAGTTTCTTTCCGATGCAGGACAATGAAAAGGACAGCCAGACATAAGCCCGGCTGTCCCAAAAAGTTATTCGCCTTTCAGACTCAGGTTCCCCGCGCTATCGCGCTCTACTGCCTGCTATCGCAGGCGGAACCTTCGTTAATGGCGCAAGAAAAGTAAATGCCGTCTTCGACGTCGCTTCCTTTTCTTTTGCGCTCATTATATCGTTCCTGTCACCACCAGCGTGCTGATGCCCGGCGTCACAGTCCATTCTCCGGTATTCGGATCCTGTACGAATGTGCCTGCCGGTACGGTCACCTGCCCCGCCGTTGTGGAAAACAGTCCTGTCGTCTCATCATAGGTGTAATTTTCCGCCTCTGTCCATGCGGTGCCGTTGAAGGACACCGACAGGTTGGAAAGCCTAGGATCAAACGTATCCACGATCACCGCAGCGGACGCTGCATCTGCCGCCGCGTTGCCGGAGTTCTGGATCAGGAACGTATACGTCAGCGTTCCGTTTTCCGTTACCGGCACCGGGCTGATGGATTTTGTGATCGTCAGAATTGGTTCCACCCGGGCATTGACCGTTTCATTCACGGAAATCGGTGTGATCCCGTTGCCGCTGATCACCGCCGTGTTGGTAATATTGGATTCCAGGTCCAGCGGTGCATAGCGGTTCACCTCCGCCTCATAGGCGATGACCGTATTGCCGCCTGCCGGTACCGAGATTCCGCTGATCACCAGCGGCGGCCCGGCCACAGCTGTGGGCGCGGCCTGTTTGGTGCCGTTGATATAATAGGTGACCGTTCCGGCCACATACGTCAGGGGCGTCAGTGTCTCCTGGCCAAAGGCGTAAGTCCCCAGATCATCGGTGAGGGTAAGCCCGGTCACCGGTACAGTCCCGGAATTGACCAACGCAATGAGATACGTCACGCTGTCGTTCTGCCCGTAGGTATCCCGCACGGCCGTCTTGGAAGCCGACAGTACTTCCAGGATCTCACCCACTGCAATATTTGAATTCGTCACAGCATTTCCATATTTCAACTGTGCCTGATTGGTAAATCTTGCCATAGCATTCCTTCCCTTCTATTATTCAGGTACAGTTTAATATATGTCATATTTTTCCCGGCGGTTACATAATAGAAGTTACCATATGGGAGATGGTAAATGCCAGTGCCACAAAGGCTGTCAGGAACCCGCCCAGCCATGCGGAACCGGTTTTCTTATAGCAAACCCGGCTGATCACTGCTGTGATCGGAAGGATAAACAGCAGACCGAACAGCATGATGCCTGCCAGCGCGGTCGGGAAGGACATGCCCACAGCAGAAAGCCACGCCGCAGATGTAGTGCCCGGAATGTATTTGATGCCTCTCGTTCCCGTTGCGAACAGTTTTCCATAGTCATAGGCAAACATCACAGCCAGACCGCCGCAGGAAGATACCGCGATCAGAATGTAGTTCAGCCACGCCGGTGCGTTATCAATACGGGTCAGAGAATTGTAGAACACGCTGACCAGCAGGAAAAACAGCAGGAACACTGGCAGGTATTTCAGGAAAGCCACCCAGTGTGCGCCGTCCATCGGCATGATGTTGTATTTGAAGAAGGAAAACTCTGTTCCGGAAATGCCGGAGCAAAGGTAAATCACCACATAGATCAGGCCGAAGGATACCACTGCCAAAAGCAGGCTCTTCAACACATTTACAACCGGAAGCTTCAGTCCTGTGTTTTCCACGGTGTAACCGGCCTTTTTCGCAAACAGGAAGAACACCAGCACATACAGCACAAGGAAAATCACGCCGACCACGCCGTTAAACAGCATGAGGGAGTTCATCGGTGCCATATTGAAAAAGCTGTTGGGCATGAATTTTGTCAGGAACTTGAACCACTGGGGCTGCATATAATACGGATATCCCACCAGCCAATAGTACAGAAGCGGTGCCGGAAGCAGGAATACGATGTAAAGGATTGCATATTTTACAGCGCTTGCCGTATCTTTGACCGTGCTGACAGACGGAAGCTCCTTCTGCACAATACCGGCAAAGAACGGTACCCGCAGCAGTGTCAGTGCCATTGCCGCAAATCCCACCAGTGCGGACAGCAGGCCGATCAGACCGCAGGCTGCACGCCCATGCCAGTTCTGCTCGGTTACCGGAATGCTTTCCTCGCCGCCCCGCAGCGTAATATCGAAGAAATCAATGCCATAGCTGATGGCAGTCTCGTCATAGTATGTATCCGAATGGGTGCCGTCAAACGTATAGGCCGCACGGATCGGCTGCATGGTCGCCGCTGCAGAAGCAGCTGCCGTGATCGCATCCTCGCGGCTCAGCGGCGTGGCGGAAGCATCGCCGTACATAAAATAAGTGCCGGAAGGAACATCGCTGGCGCCGCCTACGCCAAGCTTGAACTTAAAGCTCTTGGTGTACTGGCTGGCATCATCAATGCCCCACAGAAGACCGGAGAACTCATCATAATCACCCTCGATGGTACAGATATTCACCGGTGCTGCATACAGAGGAAATACACCATTGTCCTCTGTGACGCCGATGTACGTCAGATCCTGGCTGTTGCGGATATTATAATTGTAACCGGTCAGCACCATGGAACTGGGAAGCACGATCCCGGATCCCATAGCCGCCGTATACGCAGTCGCAGCTGCTGTAGCATCATCCTGCCCGGCTGCCTGTGCCTCTGTCAGCGCCGCAGTATAGGCAGCCTGCCATTTTGCATAGGCAAGATAGGCGCCCTCCTGGATCGCCGCCGTTCCCATGGAATGTCCCAGCATACCGATCTTTGTCAGATCCACGAAATCATACTCCGCAAACTTCTGCAGCGCACTGTAGCTTCCCAGATCCGGAGCATAGTTCTCCACATTTCCCATCTCCGCCTGCTTATATCCATCCGGCGGCAGGGTGCTTTCCCCGTGGCCGTACATGTCAAGTGCCATGACAACATAGCCCCGACGGGACAGCTCAATGGCATTGGGCTCCATGGCATCCAGCGATGCCGTATACCCATGGCAGAGCAGGATCGCCGGTGCCGGGTTGTCCGCAGTTGCCGTCTCCGGCACATACAGCTTCGCATGGCTGGTCGCACCTGTATCTGTCACAAATGTAAGGTTTTCGGTTTTCACAGAACCTCCGCTGGTCTGAATGTTATGCCCCACCGCCGATGAAATCACCATCAGAAGCAGGCAGATGATCAGAACGATGGCGGAAGCATTTTCTTTTCGGAAAAATCCTTTCTTTCCACTTTCCATAACTCTATCTCCCTTCTTTTGTCAAAAAGTTTCTATAAATAGAATAACATTTTGAAGGACAAAAGAAAGGAAATGCAAGTCATTGTCAATGACTTGGAAGGTTGTCACGCAGGATGACGGACATTTCTGTTGACAGCCCGTTTCAGATAGCAGACAATAAAAAAAGCCCTTGGTTGAGGCTTACATACACTTACATACATTTTAAGTACAAAAAAAACCCCGATTTTATCGGGGTTTTCAAGAGGCGACAACCAGATTTGAACTGGTGATCAGGGTGTTGCAGACCCACGCCTTACCACTTGGCTATGTCGCCATATCTGACAGCTATTAAATTATAGCAAATATCAGCCCTGGCGTCAAGCCATTTTTCTTATTTTACCTCATGTTGATGCAAATATTTTTCCCGTGTTGCCATGCCTCCCCGAATGTGACGCTCCGATTTGTTCACGTCAAGCACCTGCCGCGCCTGTCCCGCCAGCGCAGGATTGATCTGGTTCAGCCGTTCTGTCACATCTTTATGTACCGTACTCTTGCTGATTCCGAATTTTTTTGCCGTCTGCCGCACGGTTGCACTGTTTTCTATTATATATTCCGCAATCTCAACGGCTCGCTCCTCGATATAATCCTTCAAAAAAAATCCCCCTGCATAGTTTGTTTTTTACAATCTATGCAAGGGGGTTGGGATGTATGTCTTTCTAACTATTTATTGATCCGCTCCGTCCGCACCGATGACCAATCGCACAGTTCCAGACACCGCCGCGAACAGCACGCCCGCCACCGGCCACAGGATCCACGTGATGTCCCAGCGCATGGTCCAGAAGCTCCAGCCCAGATAAATGGCGGTGGCCAGGCACCAGTATACCCCGGACAATGTGTCCAGCTTTGTTTTCGCCTGTTTTTCTTTTTTGCTGAATTCGCCTTCCTGCAGCAGCATGTCGTAGCTGCCCTTTATGATGCTCACCCGCACGATCATGTTGACGCCTGCCGCCACCAGAAGCAGTAACAGGCTCACCATCGCACAGGTGACCGCGTCCGGCGCATCCACCACCCCTGCCAGAAGCAGCGGCACGACAGAAAGGATACAGATTCCGACGCCCACCGCGATCCCCCGCGTAAACACAGGCTCATAGGAACGTCTTCTCTCTTTTACCATGCCGGAGACGCCATATTCTGTTTCAAAAACTTCTTTTTCCAGATATTCCATCTGGCTTTTCCGGATACCGCACGTAATAAACAAAAATACCGCCACGGCAACCATCACAAACAGGAATACCAGACCCAGCCCTGCCGCAAAGGCTTCCGTCACATGAAATCTGCGGTCGTCTGCCATTCCGCTCAAAAGGATCAAAAGGGCCGGACTGACGATACACATAAACACGCCATTGGCGATCCGTGGCGCTCCCTCCCTTTTCCTGTCCAGGAAATCATTGGCCTCTTCCATGGACACACTCCGCACCGGAACCGTTTCCCGCCGTTCCATGGTCGGCTCTATTTCCTGATAAACGCCGTCGGGTTCCATCTCGTCTTTCAAAAGATAGTCCGTGCTGACGCCAAACAGCTGGGACATTTGAAGGATCCTCTGCAAGTCCGGGCTAGAACCGGCACTCTCCCATTTGGAAACCGCCTGCCGGGACACCCCCAGCTTCTCCGCAAGCTCCTCCTGCGACCAGCCGTTTCTTTTTCTCTCTTCCATAATCTTATCTGCTAATATCATCCTGCTTCCTCCGTAGGTTTCTTTTCCCACTTATCATAAGCCTTTTTTCGGTTGTCCGCCACCATGTAAGGCTGTCAATTTGTCAACCGGGTGTTGCAGGATGCCATTTCAGGGCCGATTATTTCTCTTTTTCGTTCACTGCGATCCAGATTTCACACTGGTAATCGGGATCCGAAATGTCCGCCGAGGAATACACCTCAAACTCCACATTTTCCGCATATTCATACTGGGCGCTTTGCGGGAAAAACTCGGTCACAATACGATGGTATGTCTCGATAAAGGCGTCCGGCATTTTTCCTTTGCTGGTAAATACCGCATAGGTATGGGCCGGGATCGTCACCACCTCCAGATCATCGTCGATGGGTCTTCCGTCATACTCCACGCCGATGCCGTAGGGAAACTGCTTTGCATTCAGCTCCGAGGAAAAACAGATGCCCAACAGCCCTTTCATCACGGGATGTTCAGGCAGGCACGCGATCAGTCTGCCCATGGTTCCGTCCGCGCCAAATTCCTGCCACATGGCCGTAATGTCCGGTGTAGCATTGGCCGACTGGGGCTTTCCCACACGCTTTCTTTTGCACACAACCTGAAACGCTTCTCTTTTTTCAATTCTGTAATCCATTTTACTGCCTCCTGTGAAAGTTAATTTAACAGACAGGGACGTGAATATTTTGACCTTGCCACCATGCCGGGCTTCGCTGGGCGTAATGCCGTGAAACCGGGCAAAGGCACGGGAAAAACTCTCCGGCGTATCGTAGCCGTATTTCAGCGCCGCATCAATGATCTTCGCATTCCCACGGGACAGCTCCTCCCCCGCAAGGGAAAGCCTGCGCATGCGGATATACTCCCCCAGTGAAAATCCGCACAGGATCCCGAAGACTCTCTGAAAATGAAACGATGAGGAATAGGCCTGCTTCGCCACTTCTTCAAAATCAATTTCTTCGGTGATGTGCGCCTCCACGTAGTCGATGGCACGCTGTATTCCCTGAATCCAATTCATGTTTCCACGCCTCCTCTGTGATCACAGTGTAGCAAAATGCGGAAGCTGTTTCCTGACTCTGCGTGCGGTCACATGTCAGGGTGTGTGTTTCGTTCTCTCTTCCGGACAGTCCGCAACACCAGTACAGACAGGCCCAGGCAGGCCAGCGGCCACCACAGGGAAGTTGCATCTCCTGTTTCGGGCGCAGTCCGGCTGACTGCGGCGGCAGCTGTCTCCCTGCTTCCACTGCCGGAGCCACTGGAAGACGCACTGTCCTTACTGCCATTGTCGGAACCACCGGAAGACGTACTGTCCTTGCTTCCACCCTCGGAACCACCGGAAGACGCACCGTCTGTCTTGCCAGCATCGCCCTTCTGGTCATCTTTTGTATCTGCTTTTTTCGCCGCAATGGCATAGTTGGAAAAACCGGTGGTCTGGAATGTAACGGTCTGCGTCGCCGCATCATAAACAGCCGGAAGACTTTCATAAAAGCCATCCTGTTTTTCGTGGATTACCACGATTTCCCCGGCAGACGGCTGCTGCGCCAGCTGGAGCTTTACCGTTGCTTTGTTTTGCAATGTATGCAAACGGTCTGCCCAGACTGCGTCCGGCGTCCCCTTGTATACGATCTGTTCCAGGCTCAGATCTGTATATGCGATGATCTGCGCCCCGGCGGCTGCTTTCTCAAAATTGGCTTTCTGTGCGTCCGTCAGCTCCGCATCTTTGACTGACAGAACAACCGAACCGGACGAAATCTCCCCATCTGCCAACAAAATAGCGGCAGCCTTCACGTCCGCAGCACTGCTCTTTGCCTGATTTTCCACTTTTTCAAAAATCCCGGCAATATGTACGTTGGCGTCCGGCATAATGTATTCAAACACGGACTTCTCTTCCATGGCAGTCAGCGAGGTATCTCCCAGCCGGGCAGATGTCAGCTGATACCCATAATCCGGCGTCAGGCGGAAAATCACTTTTGACCCGGGAAGAATGTTGGCATATCCGGTATTTTTATCCGCATCCTGCCTGACATCCTTCAATCCCAGGGAATTGCCATCCGCATCCTGGACATCCAGGATTTCCACCGTCCCGTTTTTTACCCGTTCATCGTCATTCCATCCGGGCTGCCCGGATTTATCCGAATCCCAGACGATGGTTCTTGGCACGGGAACGATTTTCTTTGTTACGACAATATCATACCGGTCAGCAGGTGCCACAACAAAAGTCATCGTATCGGAAACATTTTCCGGCAGCGATATCGCTGTTCCATTTACCGTTACTGATCCAATCGCTCCATCTCCAAATGCAAGCTGAATCTGGAGCATATTATAGATGTCTCCGCTGGCATACCCACGGCCAGTCCCGAAAATATGGGCACTCTCCTGGCCGATTCTTTCTCCGTTCAAGAAAATCTCCATTCCAAATCCGTCATACGTGCCGCTTATCGCTATTTCATCCGGGTAAGAAGGGCCGGGCGGCGCCACATCTTTCTTTTTCAGGTCGATATGAACCGTCCCGGAAAATTGCTCCGTCTGCAGCTGGATACGCGGAGACGCAGACAGATCAAACACCGTCTCGCCCAGATACAGCTGCACTGCCGCCAGATCCGGCAGCACGCTATCCGGATTCTCCAGATCCTCCAGATCAGCCACTGCCGCCACCTCTAAATAATAGGAAAATGCATTGAGGTCAATTTCCATCCCATTCGAGGTAATGGCTACACGCTGCATCTGTTCAAAGTCCAGCTCTCTGTAGAGACTGATCCGATACTTCGCTCCCTCTATTTCATAGGTCACCCGCCCTGCATCCGTATCAATTTCTGAACAATTCGTGAAATCCAACTGCACCACATTCTGATCTTCCGCCCGAACCTGTCCGGGAACGAATAAAAATGTCAGCAACATCACTGCAACTATTGAAAAAAATAGATTGATTTTTGCCCTCTTTTCCATATGACTGCCCTTTCCTTCCCGATCTTTGCACGGTTCTTATCCGCATCGGTTTTACCAAAATCTTAGCAAAGGGTGGGCGGCTTGTAAATCCTACCAAAGTATGATGCGCATTCCTATTTTATTTAAAAGTTTTCCATCATAAATATAAACAGCATTTATTAGAGTTAGAAAGACTTCCTTCAAGCATATCCGTGTAAGCCCGTTTCATCTCAGGATCAGATTCTGTTTCAATAACCAACCGCAATTCTTGCGATCTCCATAACTACAATCTTTAGCATCACTCCGCCGGACATTACATAAAACCATATCTCACGCATATGCTGTGACTTTGCAATCGGTGTTGCTATTGCTGCAATAATTATGATTGCAGCTCCGACACATCCAACTATGTTTGGAACGCTCACAAGTGAAAATATTCCTGGATTACAGCTTCCATCTATCGTATACTGAATTGTTTTATCCAGTCCGTCTCTTGCAGCTGCGAAGCAGCATATAACAAGGCCATATACCAAAACAAACAGGCTCCTTCTGCCCCAGAAATTAATGTTGTTTCTGTTACTGATTGAATATCCAACAAACCCGACCAGCGATAAAATCATAAGTGTAGTAACTGTTGTTACCATATTTCCAAAATAGAGTTTCATCTGCTTTTCCTCCTGCTAATTCAAACTTTTATACTACTCAGTAACCGCCTTCAAATTCTGTAAAGATACTCGTTTTCCGCCATTTATCATCACACCTAACATATCATCCTCTTTTCGCTGTGTGCCTGTCTGTCCCATGCCGGCACCACAATCTGCACTGCGTCTTAGCGTCCGGCTTCCTTTACTATAAATTTTTCTGCATCTCCCTGTAGAAATGATCCATATGCTCTTCCAGTAACTTTATCACATGGCTTTTGTCTTTTGCTCCATCATATATGCTGTAAAGCAAAAAAATAGGTCCATAAAAATCAAGCGCTGTCTGTCTTGCTTTTCCTGCATCTCCCAGCATTCCTGAAAACAAAGCTTCCATATAAGTTAATGGTCCGCTTGCAAGGTAATTCTGATATAACTGAGCCATCTGTGGTTCCCTGTACTGTTCCAATGTCAACATCTTACGGAAACAGCATGAAAACTCTTCCTCTGTCCAATGAAGGAATTGCACCTTTGTGAACTGCTTGATCTTATCAAATGCCGTTTCTTTATACTCGGCTGCAACCTTTTCCAGATCACCCTCCGGCATTTCATATTGCTTTATTCTTTCCATATCTAATTCATTCATTTTTTCAATAATACTGTCCAATATCTCCTGCTTGCTTTTATAATGCTTATACAATGCAGCCTTGGTCACTCCAAGTTTTGAAGCAATATCATTCATGGATGTTCCCATATATCCACTCTGTGCAAATAACTTCAAGGCTTCTTCCAGTATTTTTTCCTTTGTGTTCTTTTCCTTGCTTTCCATATCTGTCTCCTAATTTAAATCTGTCATCAAGTTACCTTTTGGTTACTTTAATTATAGTTACCTATCGGTTACTTGTCAACAGCTACTATATTTTCAATTAAAGAACTTTAACATATTCAGCTTTCCTCTTTGCCTGGCAGATCTTATATAGCAAAAAAGACGCAGGCAAAAAACATTTCATTTCTGCTCTGCGTCTTAGCGTCTGGCAATGGATTGATAATCCACTATATGATCCTTCACATCTGAAACTTTTAAATCATTATACAAACTGCTTAACGGGTTCCCGCTGCTATATATGACAAAAAAACTGCTGCTTCAAGTAATCCACAATCATTCAATATACCCTTTTTCTTTATCATACAGCATTTTCCTCGCAAAACCATTTCAGATAATCGTCCAAAAGATTCTTATCTGTTTCATTCCTACACTCACCATTGCTCTGATCCAGTTCGTAATCCATCAGCCCATGTATCGTCATAGCAAAGCTTACTGCACTCAGATCCGGATTTGTAAAATGAAGTAATTTATGTACTTCCATGGCATAAAACAGCTGCTTCGTTGCTATAATCATCTTATCCATCTCTTCTGCGACAATTTTTGCTGCCATAGGATTCAGGCTTCTTTCGGAATAGATAACCTTATAGAAATTCATCATATGTTCCTGCTGGTTCATATTAAAATATCCTCCGACCATCATCCTCAATATTTCCAATGCACTCTTATCCGCAAAAATGGTTGTATAATCAATCGCACCTATATTGGCATTTTTCTTAGCCTCTTCCCGGAGGAATTGATACATTACTTCAACAAGCTCCTCTTTGGATGCAAAATGATTGTATAATGACGGTTTTTTTATCCCAACCTTATCTGCAATCATATTCATAGATACGTTACCAAGTCCTTTATTAGCTGCCAGCTCCAATGTAGCCATGATAATGTCTTTTTTTCTTGTATCACTCATTATTTGTTTTAACTATCTCCCATATATTACCTTTTGGTTTTATTTTAACTACCATTCGGTAGTTTTGATATATCACACTGCTTTGTATAATTCAAGTAAATTAAAATAACTGTCCCGGTAATTTTTTCTTCTCTTTATAAGGAAACATCTTATCAAATTCTTCAGATTCCTTTTCATCTACAAAATATCCCGCTGGTGTCGCATACTCCCCTGTAATGCCATTTAAATATCCCGGAATCAGCTCTTTGCATAGAAAGAAGGACGCATCCTGCCCCTCTTCCAGTCCATGATAACGGATGTTAAATTCACTTGCCGGTCTGAATCCACTTTTTCCATAAAAATCAATGTTTCCCTCAAAACAAACCGCACCACATCCAAGCTTCGCTGCCTTGTCTAATGAATAATCCAGCAAGACTTTTCCGTACCCCTGTCTTTTCAGTTCCGGAGTAATGCAAATCGGTCCCATCGTCATAATTGGAATATTTCTTCCATCATCCGCTTTAATACTTGTTCTCATAAACATATTCTGACCGATCAGCTTGTCCTCTTTGCCTTTTTCACTAAAAACCATCACAAAATCCAGTTCTGGAACGAATGCCGGATCATTTCTGAGCTGATGCAATACATAATGCTCAAGGCATCCTGGACGATACACATTCCAAAAACTTTCTCTTACCAGATTTTCTACTTTCTGTTGTTCTTCCTTTTTCTCTAAACGAATCATAATATTACTTTTTTCCATTTCTTTTATGTCCTCTCTTAAAAAGTATGTTCGATCCCTTCTCCTGCATTTCACATTCCTTCCCCCAAAATACAATTACTGCTTCATTTCTACTACAATTTTGTCCATCATCTGTTCAAACTGACATTTTGCTTTCGTCTTATCTGCTGCTCCATCATATACACTATAATAGAAAAACATATTTGCATAAAATTGAACTGCATTCTCTTCCGGATTTTTTATTTCCATATTTTTGAACAGATCCTTCACGTATTCTGCCGGTCCGGATACCAGATATTGCTGATATAACTTCTGCATTTCTTCATTTTTGAATTGTTCAAGCGTAAGCATTTTCCGAAACGATGATGCAAAATCATCCTCTGTCCAGTATTCAAACATTGACTTGCTGTATTCCACCAAATCATCCACTGATACATTCTCATACTGTTCAGGCATTTTTTCTTTTTCCTCTTCCGGCATACCATATTCTGATGCCTGTTCGCCATCCTGCTGTTCCATGCGCTTTACAATACTGTCAAAAATATCTCTCTTGCTTTTGTAATGACGGTACAATGCCCCTTTTGTCATATCAAGCTCTCCTGCTATCTGGCTAACAGAGACAGCCTCGTAACCATCTCTGGCGAACAAATGCAGTGCCACAATTAATATTTCCTCTTTCCTATTACTCATGCACATTTCCTCCAAAATAAATAAACGACCGTTTACATTTTAATGATAGTAAACGATCGTTTATTTGTCAAGACTTTTCTTTTTGCTTATATTATCTCTTTTTATAAATCAACAGCTCTGGATTTTCACCATCCTTCTCATATGTACATACCAGAATAAAATCCATACTTGCCAAAATACCAAAGCAGCTGTCTCCTCCAAATTCAGACTCCAGTTGATTTCCCAGATAGGTTTTATGATCATCAAGGAATTTCACTTTTTGTCCATTAGGCAGAGTATATTCCAGATTCACATATTTCCCCACAAGTGCATTTAGCTTGTCTACCCTTGGAAGTCCGTCTATATGCAGATCATTTATTTCATTTATCAACTGCATTTTAAACTCTTCAAACTGCCCATTGTCACTAAGTTCATCATACCTGCTCCAGTAATCTAACTTTGGAAGCATTTCTTTTAGATAAGTGCGTGCCTGTTCTTCGGTAAAGTTTTCATTTACCATATTCTTTGCACACACATCAATCAATTCATCCATATCATTATATGTGTATGTTCCATCTGCATAGCACCATTTACAATACTCCTCATTTAATGTGCCATCTTTATCACGTCCCAATATGGAATCATCATCGATTGGCATTCCACAGCACTGGCAAATCAATTTTCTGGGTTCTCCCAAAAGCGTATTGATTGAGACATCAAATTCTTTAGATAAGAGCTTAAGTGTATCAGTGTTTGGAACTGTATCTCCATTTTCCCAACGGGATACTGCCTGCCTTGTTACCATGACTTTATCTGCCAGCTCGTCTTGTGACATTCCTCTTCCAGTACGAAGTTTCAAAATAATATTTTTTGTTTCCATAGCTGTCACCTCCATAGCCATATCATATAAACAAATTCATATTCTGAAAAGCAACCTGCTGTTGCCATAGTCAAACCTCAACCTCCTTGTGCCTAGAGTATATGAAGTTTCTGCTTTATCTTGTAGTTTGCGAATATCCGTATAAACAGAAAAAGCCCTTTGAGAAAAGAATTTCTCCTCTCTCAAAAGGCAAATCGATAACCGTTATTCCACAATAGCTTCTAATTCGTCTAAAGATAAGCCTTTCACTAAAATCGTATTCTCCCTGGAATCTAATGTGTGCTTTTCCAATTTCTTCAAAGCTTTCTGATAATCACAATCCCCCATAACACAATCTTTTGTCGTGCTTACAAGTACGATTTTCCAATCGTCTACCTGCTTTCCATCTACGGCATATTCGTTTTGTGGCATTTTCGGTAGAATTGTTTCTGTACCTTCTGTTAATGCGATTGCTCCAAACGGACTACCATCTGGTTTCGCATAAAATTTTGGTGTTGCAGCATATGTATTACTCCAATCAACCGCTGTTTTCTCTTTTTTAAATTTGCTAAATAACCCCATAATCTGTATTTCTCCTTCCTGCCTTTCGTCTTGTAGCTTCCTTATTTTAAAAATGGGCAATCCCGATTGGAATTGCCCACTCTTTTATCACTCCAAAATCCAACGGCTTTACCGTTGCCGTGCTTCGCACTCTCCGATTTTGTCGCTGTCACATCAGGTGAAAACAAATACTCGCTTCGCCCGTGCTTGTTTTCCTGCTGATGTTCCAAATTATGCGATTTTTTCTTGCTTACACAACTCGTGTCTCTTAATACAGTTTTGCGCCTGCCGGGATATGATTATCCACCATCAGCAGGTTCAGCTTCTCCTCGCCGTTCTCCTCGCACACTGCGGAAAGCAGCATACCGCAGGAGTCAATGCCCATCATGGCACGCGGCGGCAGGTTGGTGATGGCGATCAGCGTCTTACCCACCAGCTCTTCCGGCTCGTAATAAGCATGGATACCGGAAAGGATGGTGCGATCTGTGCCGGTTCCATCGTCCAGGGTGAACTGTAACAGCTTCTTGGACTTCTTTACAGCCTCGCAGGCTTTTACCTTCACCGCACGGAAATCGGACTTGCTGAAGGTGTCGAAGTCTACCTGCTCCTCGAACAGCGGCTCGATCTTCACGTTGGAGAAGTCGATCTTCTCGTTGGGGGTGAAGAATCCATTGTTGTCCCCAGCCGGTGCAGCAGCTTCCGCGCTCTCTGCGGAAACGTTGCCTGCTGCCTGTGCGGCGTTGTTTGCTTCGTTCTTGGCAGCGCCCTGGCTCTTCATGGTCGGGAATATAACCGAAGCTAATCCACCACAGTCCAAATAAGTTGATAAACGCTTTTTTACACGATTTTCATTATATATCGCCAGTCCATATTTGTCCACCAAAATCCAACAAACTAATGTCATTTTGATGTATTCTGACTTTTTTGATGTCAGGTTTGTCTTGGAAATCGTCCCCTTGCAAGGACTTCTTCCTAAAATATATCACTATTATTTTCCAGAGCTTTAATTGCTTCCTTTTTCTTCACATCTGTTGCTTCCGCATAAATATCCATCGTTGTTTCAATATTTGCATGACCCATAATACTTTGAATCACTTTCAGATTTCTTTCATTTTCACAAAATCTGGTGCAAAATGTGTGTCGGATATGATGACACGAAAAATGAGGAATCAATACCGGGCGTCTGCTCTCCCGTTTTGCCTTAATAATTTCTTCGGCATTGTAGGCTTCGTAAATTCTTTTGATTGCACTGTTGATTACGCTGGGTTTATGGATAATTCCGTCTTTATTGCAAAAGATAAACCCACTCATACCATCAACCACTTGCACATTAAAACCGGTTTCTTTCTGTGCTTCGTATTCATCCTTAAATGCCTGTTCTACAGCCTGCATCATCGGAATAGTACGAATCCCGGCTTCTGTCTTTGGCGAAGAAATATGAAATTCACTCTTTCCATTCTCCATTACTCGATAGATAGCCGCATGGTTTATACTAATGGTTTTATTCTCATAATCCAAATCTTCCCAACGCAGCCCTATCATTTCTCCTATGCGACATCCCGTTCCAAAAAGTGCTGTAAACAGTGGCAACCAATGGCAATACACAGGACTGTTCGATACATAATTCAAAAATGCTCTCTGCTGTTCCAATGTAAGTGCGTGTCTTATGCCCTTATTCTTTCCATTCGCCTTTTTGATTTCTGCCATTACACCGCTTGCCGGATTATTGCGTATCACATTGTCCCTAACTGCCATCTGAAAGGTTGGGTGCAGAATCGTATGAATATTATCCAATGTATTCACCTGTAACCCCAATATGTTCATCAACGAACAATAAAAGAATTTCACATCAGAATACTTTATATCATTGATGATTCTTTTTCCAAAAGTATCTCTGACAAAACGGTTATACATATACTTATAATTTACCCGTGTGTGTTCTTTCAAATCATACTTCGTTGAAATATACCTGTCAAATGCATAGTTCAAAGTTGTCTTTCCACTGCAATAGCTTTCAAGACCGTCCAACTGATTGCGAACAAGTTCTTTTTCCTTTTCCCTTAACTCCAACAGGTCATTTGAATAAACGACCCGCCTTTTACCTGTCGAATCGGTGTACTGGTAGATATACCTTCCGTCGTTTTTCCTCTGACTTTCGCCTTTCCTTAATACTCTGCCTTTTGAATCTTTTTCTCGACATTGACATTATGTACCACCTTCCTCTCAATATAAGAAAGAGGTCACAAATGCCATTACTCATTCTCGGTATTATCCTGCTCTTGCAGCTTTCTAAATCCTTGAACAAGCGTCTGTGTTATGGTCAGATCATGAGAGCTGGCATACTCTGTTATATCTGTATGCTCATCTTTTGTAAGACGGATGAATACACCTTCACTTCTCGGATTTTCTAACTTAGGTCTACCCATTCTTGCCATCCGTCAACACCTGCCTTTCATAACCTGACTTCATTTTACTACTTGTATATCAAAAAGTCAAATACTTTTTGATATACAATAATTCGTTTTCCTCTTTCTTATCATGTCTACGCCCGAAAAGATTCCAAATACTCCTCAAAAATCTTCACGTTTACCAATGTGATACGGTTAATTTTATAAACAGCACGAGCATCCTGTGCCAATTTCATAAAGCTGTGTTTACTCATAGAATACCTCTCCGCACCCTCGTCATACCTTATAAAATTTTTTGTGTTCACTTTTGCCTGCATTCTTCCACCTACCTTTTCAAAGTGTGTTCTTTTTCTCTTGCTATGGTTATGGCATATCTGCCAATAAAAACATACTTAACAAACAAATATGCTTTTATTGGAAGATATTAAAAAATCCGTACAGGTGGCAGCTCATTACACTACCCACATCGGTATCGCACCGTCATCTTATCTGACCGGACTAAGCCGGAAGTATCATTATCAAAAATATGTATCAACGCCTCCGTGTAACTGCTACACATTTATGCCGGATATTTCTCGCTCCACACCTTAACTTCAATATCTGCTTTCAATATTCCTTCGTATCCACCTCTGCCAAAGGCAAAAGCAGGTGTCTTATGGCGTATCCTCAAAGCGGCTCCACATATTCCACACGTCCTGTACGCATTGGTTTATGAAATTGTCAAGGTACAATCGCAGACATCGTCTGCATTTTGGATAAAATCAAAGCTGAAATTGTCAGCCTAAAAAGCACATAAGCACACTTCCGTCTGCTATGAACGGTTCTGTAAAAATTATGTGCTTTATCAGAATGACAAGATCAAAGTTGTAATTTATCCGGTCCATATTTTCTTAGGACTTGAAATAAAACTTTTTTATGTATGCCCTCCGTCCAATCATATAATTCATGCAAGGCAGCTACTTCCATAGGTGTCAGCGAATTGGCATAAGGCTTGTAATCCTCTCTTATAAAAATTCCTCCGTTCTCTCCCTGTTTTGTATAAATCGGATAAACCGGAGTTAAAGCCTGAATATCATACTGTATCGTGCGAATGGAAACGCCAAATTCCTGTGCCAATTCATTCGCTGTTGTATGTCGTCTGATAATAAGAATATTGATTATTTCCGTTCTACGATGTACGGTATTCATGCTTCACCCCCTCTCTTCTGGTTTTCCAATTCTAATTTTAAATGCAGAATATGCAGTATCTTTGCTTATTCCCCTAAATTTCTCTGTAAATCTTTTATCTCTCTCCAGCCATTGACTTTCCCTTTTCCCATTGATAAAATCATTATGGATAGAATCAAAAATCATAAAAAGTCACACAAACTGCTATGGAGTTTTTACGGGCAATCAATGCCCTTATGAACCGTGGCAGTTTTTTTATTGCTTCTGCCCAACTGCAAAGTCGAATTATCAACGCTATCCATAACAAGGGCGGTAACACCCTACTGTGTTGCAAACCGCTCGCCTATACTCACGCAACACGCAAATTCCCTACGGGTAATTTGCAGAAGAATAGCAAGCACTGCCTGTGTTCCCTCACAGGCACCATTTCCGCAAGTTTCTACCAAGCGAAAACTTGCAGAAATTGGCTTGCATGGGGCATATCCCCCTGTCCCCCTAAAAGCAAAAAACAACCGCCGGCTACGGCATATTTGAAAATCTTTTATATAAATAAGGAAAGGACTGATACTGCAATGGCAAACCGAGAAAGACAAAATGAACTTAAAATCTATCTCAGCGATGACGAGCAATACATCTTAGATCAGAAATGGAAAGCCTCCGGCATGAAGAGCAAATCCGCATTTATTCGGCATCTGATTTTGTATGGCTATGTCTACGATGTAAACTACGAACACCTGCGGGAATACAACACCACGCTCGCCCGTATCGGCAATAATCTGAACCAGATTGCCAAGCGGATGAATGCTACTGGCAATGTCTATAAAGCCGATGTAAACGAAGTAAAGGAGCTGATGAAACAGGTATGGCAATCACAAAAATCCATGCTATCCAGGCAACCGTCCATAAGGCAGTAAACTATATCTGTAATTCCCAAAAAACAGATGAAAGTATTCTCATTTCTTCCTTCGGATGCAGTCCTGAAACCGCTGCCTTTGACTTCAAATTTGCTCTGTCAAAAACAAATCAGGCAGACCCCAACAAAGCCTTTCATCTGATACAGGCTTTCGCTCCGGGAGAGGTATCTTATAAGGAAGCACATCAGATCGGTGTGGAGCTTGCCGACAAGCTGTTAGAGGGGAAATTTTCTTATATCGTTTCCACTCATATTGATAAAGGTCACGTTCACAACCACATCATTTTCTGTGCCGCAGATAATGTGAATCACGAAAAATATCATGACTGTAAACAGACCTACTACCACATTCGCCGCCTGAATGATGAGCTGTGTTCCAAGCATCAGTTATCCGTCATTTCTCCCACAAACCAGCGTGGTAAAAGTTATAAAGAATGGACATCCGGCAGAAATGGCACCTCGTGGAAAATCAAGCTCAAGCTAGACATTGATGAAGCAATTCAAAACGCTGATACATATGAACAGTGCATGGAGCTGATACGGGCAAAAGGTTATGAAATCAAAGGCGAAACCATTGGAGAAAACGCCTTAAAAGTACATTTCCTTCCGCCCCCTTGACCGGGAGCATTTTGTCCGTGGCAGCTTAAAGTCTTTGGGGGCAGAATACACCAAAGAACGGATTAAGGAACGGGTAGAAACAAAGGCTTTAGCACAGACACAAAAACGTGTCCCATTCCCTGCCCGAAAGAAACCTCTTATCAAGGATTATTCTTCCCGAACGCTCATTGACACCTCGGAAGAAAAGTTCACGCAAAGCCCCGGTCTGCAGCATTGGGCAGCGATTGAAAATCTCAAAATCGCTGCCAGCAGTTACAGTAAAGCAGGTTCTATCATCGAGCTTGAAAAACAGATTGAAAGTAAGTCTGTTCTTGCAAAAACCGCACGGAACAGTCTTGTGGAAACAGAACGTCAGCTAAAGGATTTAGGACAGATATTGAAATACGCTGAACAATATCAGAGCAATCATATCTATCACATCCGTTACCAGAAATCGAAAGACCCTGATGCTTATCTCCGCCACCATGAAACAGAACTCCTGCTCCATGACGGTGCAGAAAATATGCTGAAACGCTTTGGAATCAGCTTAAAACATTTTGATATTGATAAGTTTCGTAATGATTACAATGCTCTGTATGCCAAGAAAGAAGCCTTGCAGAAAACCTATAAATCTGCTGAAAAAGACATACAGGCTCTCAACCGAAAACTGGATAATCTGAACCAGTATCTTGACCGGACTCCGGGACAGGAACAGACCTTAAACCGCAAGCTGGAAAAGGACTCCACCATGCTCTGATTTCCCCATTAAAAAAGGTGTACCGCATTGAAGTTTTTTACTTCTTTGCGATACACCTTGATATGTGTAGTAAGCCTCTGCCACAATTCTACTCAATATTCTTTTCTTGTGTATTTTTCTACATTTCCCATTCATGTATTGTGCTCCATATTTATAGTGTATTTTGTTGTAATTCACGCAGGATAATATGTAATGTAAACTACTATCGAGGTGAATTATAATGCAGGATAATATGAAACAGGCTCTTGCCATCGCAGTGCGTGAAGCCCGCACAGAACTCGGACTTTCACAGGAAAAATTGGCTGAAACTCTCAATCTGGATACACGCACTATACTTAATATTGAAGCCGGACGTGGTAATCCAAAATTTGAAAAGTTGCATCCTTTAATTACATATTTGAAGATACCAGCCAATAAGATTTTCTATCCAGCCAGCACAAACCAACAACCAAATCTCCAGAAGCTCCTAACCCTACTGAATGACTGCACGGAACAGGAAGCTGCTGATTTATTACCTATGGTTCGTTACCTGCTTGATTTGCTGCGTAAGCAAGACCATCCAACTCTGTAAGAAAACCAATAGACTCCTTGTGAATCTATTGGTTTTCTTATTTTCAAAGCACTTTATTTACAATTTCAATCATCCTGATTCCACTCCTTTTTTAATTCTTACTTATGTAATATTTTAATTATTACATAAGTAAGATTTCAAGTCAATCTATTTTCTCTTAAATTGACAACTACACAAATAACATCTATAATATTTTTATTACAGCCGTAAGATTTAAGGAGGGATTTGAAATGAGCGATTTACCACAGATTTCTGAAGCTGAATTTGAAGTTATGAAAATCGTATGGAAACATGCGCCGATCAGCACCAATGAAATAACTGATAAATTATTACAGACTACGAGCTGGAGTCCAAAAACAATACAAACTCTAATTAAACGTCTAGTGAACAAGGGCGTTCTGACTTATGAAAAACAAAGTCGGGTGTTTGTTTACACTCCAGTTGTGAAAGAAAGTGAATACATCGGTCAGGAAAGTAACTCTTTTCTAGAACGATACTACGATGGGGACATCACTGCCATGCTGTCTGCATATATAGAAAATGACAGACTGTCCGAAACGGAAATAGACACTCTCCGCTCTCTTCTTTCCAAGAGGTCAAAAAAAGGAGGTAATTAACATGGCTGA
This sequence comes from Oscillospiraceae bacterium NTUH-002-81, assembly GCA_032620915.1. Classification (NCBI taxonomy): domain Bacteria; kingdom Bacillati; phylum Bacillota; class Clostridia; order Eubacteriales; family Oscillospiraceae; species Oscillospiraceae bacterium NTUH-002-81. The sequence continues at coordinate 474,902 of CP136052.1, read as the reverse complement.
TTTTATGATACGCTTTTTAATATGCAATGTATTTATCAGCGGTATCATCGGAATTCTTTTGATAGCCAAGCGGATATTCAAAGGCAACCTATCCAGCCGGATGCAGTATAATCTGTGGTTCCTGCTACTTGGATTGTTGGTAGTTCCTTTTATACCGTTCCGTTTCATTGGGTTTCCGCAAATCCTCTCGTGGCTCAGTAGCCTGAAAAGTTCTCCTACTTCTGGCACCAGAACCGCCATAGGAGAAGCTGTTGGGATCAATCCAGCCGGAAATGCAGACTGGATGAATGACTTTGCCCTTTCGGTAAATAGTGAGACTCCATCCAGCATCGGATACATACTATTTGGAATATGGCTTGTAGGCATCCTTGCAATGATTATATTGATAATCAAATCCTCTATCCGCTTACAGAACTTGAAAAAATCTGCACTTCCCCTTCAAAACCCGGAAGTCCGAAAACTATATCATCGATGTATGAAAGAAATGGGAATTAACAGAAATATCCATGTTTACAGTACTGCATTTTTGAAATCTCCGATTATTGTGGGGCTTTTGAAACCTTGTATTTATCTGCCGATTCATCTCATCTCAGATTATAACGAATCGGACATGCGATACATGCTGTTACACGAGCTACAGCACTATAAGCACAAAGATGCTATTGCCAACTATCTAATGAACTTTGCCGGAGTAATATATTGGTTCAATCCTCTTGTCTGGTATGCTCTAAAAGAAATGCGCAATGACAGAGAGGTTGCCTGTGACACCTCTGTTTTAAAGATGCTTGAGGAGGATGATTATGCAGATTATGGTAATACACTGATCAATTTTGCGGAAAAGATTTCACTTACTCCATTTCCGTTTGCCGCCGGTCTTGGTGGAAACATGAAGCAGATGAAACGGAGAATTATCAACATTGCATCTTATGAGAAGCCGACATTTATAAAAAGAGTAAAAGGTATGACTGCATTCATGTTGACTGCTGTCCTTCTCCTTGGATTCGCACCTTTTATTTCTACATACGCAGCAGATGGAAGCCACTACCAATGGGATTCCTCTTCTGAGAATATTTCCTATGTAGACCTCTCCACATACTTCGGAGAATACGAAGGCAGCTTTGTTTTATACGATTTGGAAAACGATGCATGGAGTATACATGACATGGAGCATGCCACCTTACGGGTTGCTCCAAACTCCACCTACAAGATATACGATGCTTTGTTCGGATTGGAAGAAGGCGTCATTACACCGGAAAATTCGTTCATTGCATGGAATGGAGAAACCTATCCATTTGAAGCATGGAACGCAGATCAGACCTTACAGTCTGCAATGAACTCCTCTGTGAATTGGTATTTTCAAGCAGTAGATGAACGGCTTGGAGCCTCTGACGTTTACAGCTATGTTCAAGAAATCGGATATGGTAACGAAAACATGAGTGGCGATTTCTCCTCTTATTGGATGGAATCCTCCTTGGAAATCTCTCCAATAGAACAGGTCGAACTTTTAACCAAGCTGCAGAATAACAGTTTCGGCTTCGCCCCTGAAAATATCAATGCAGTAAAAGATGCCATCTGCCTTTCAGCTTCCGATGCCGGAACATTCTACGGAAAGACCGGAACTGGCCGTGTTAATGGACAGGATGTAAACGGATGGTTCATCGGTTATATCGAAACTGCAGATAATACATACTTTTTTGCCACCAACATTAGTGCAGACAGCGATGCTACCGGAGGCAACGCAACTGAAATAACCATGTCTATCTTGTCAGACATGAATATCTGGAAATAAAACATAATAAAATCGGGTAAAGGTCATAGTCAGTCGTACAATCTTTTACCCGATTTTTTGTGTTTTAACACTATTCGTATCTTTTATTTCTTATTGTAAATCACCTTCGCCTGTACTTAATCCCTCATACATCCATGTCTTTCCATTGTCGTTAGATGTAAATCTCAAGCCTCCGTAACTGCTGTATTCTGCCTTGATGATTACAGTCCATTGTCCATCGGATACTTGTGGCATCTCTGCGTAATCATAATCTGCGATTGTGTATCCTAGTTCATCAGCAATATCCGGCAGTTCCGTAACCTCTTCCATTGGAAATTCCATCTGTGTAAAAGTAACTCCGCCATCTGATGTCACATATAAAGTTGAGGCATCCTGTGAAGCGCCTGTCATACCAATCACACCAAGATTTTCATCGTAAAATTCTATTCCCAGTGCCACGCCAATCTTGTTGTTAAACGGATTGGCATTTATCACATTCCATGTTTCACCACCATCTGATGACTTTTCCAATTCATAATAACGGCTTCCTGCTGCCGCATCAGTAACTACTAATCTCCATCCAATTTCTTTATTCTCAGACAACCAGTAATATACAGAACCGTTGGAATTATCTACATACCAGGATTCTGTTTCTTTAGCATCATCAATAGTCTGCTCTTCCTCCCTGTCGATGATAGTTTCTAACGGAATCACTTCCGGTTCCATAAAATAACGTACCGGAGTCACCTCAGATTCACTTGGAATATGAAGCGAGACTTCATATCCATAAACAGCTCCACCATTCAGTTCCGAATAAATGGCATTGTCTGTGTTGTCCACTCCGTCACCATCCACATCACCTTGAAGATATACAAATCCTTCCATTGTGTTAAATTCCCGCTTGCCATAATAGAGAATTTCATAATCGTCTGCATATCCTTCCACAGCCCAGTTATTTACTCTTGTTTTGTAATCAGCGTTTTTCAAAATTTCAAGCATCGGCTGTAATCTCATGTCATCATCGTAAGATTTGCTCGCAACTCCATTAATACACACAGTCATTTTTGAATCTGCATCCACATCATAGTCAATAAGGAATGTATTTTCGTCTCCATTTTCATATCTTCCATACATATAAGTATAAATACTCTGAATTTCACCATCTTTGTCAAAGGAAAGCTGGAACTTATTTTGAACATAAAGTTCATCCGGTAAATCCAACTCTGTCTCAATGTCTTCCAAGATTCCTTCTACACCTGTCTCAAAGAAGTTGGTATGAGTAAGTTCAATTTTCTTTTGGTTACGCCATTCGTCAATCTTCCATGACAATGCACCATTATAAGGGATTGCCGAATAAATAATCCTGCCTCCAAACAAAATGGTCAGGGCAACAACTACAATACATTTTCCCCAGAACAGTTTACCTTTTTCAATTTTTTCTTCTTTTCTACTGCTAACAATTCCAAAAATGATTGTTGCTATAAGAACAACACCCAAAATCAATATTGGAATCAAGTCCACTTTCGTCCCACCGTATTGACATAGATTTGAAATGCGAATCATCAGCACCGCATATATAGCAATTCCAATAAAACCACATATATTAGAAATTTTCTTCATAATTTGTCTCCATCTCGTTTTTAGTGTCCACGTATATCCAATTCATCCAATAGAGAATTTTCACTTCCCCAAGAATATACAATGTAATAACCCCTGTCCTTTATTTCTTCCGCAAATTGTAGTGTCCCGTGATCAATCCCCTCAATGGACTGCCCTTCCTGAATTTTCACCAAACATTCCCACTCATTACTTCTGTACCTTGAATAGTAAGCATCCAATTCTTCCAAAGACAAGTCACTTCGAATTAGAATTGCTCCGAAATACTGCATTCCATTTCCGTTACCTGTCAGCTTCCCTGCCCGTGATATTGACTCTATCAATTCCGTTTTCTCTGGCAGTGGTGTTTCACATAATTTCTTTTCCACTTTATAAGCAGTGTGGTTATTTATAAGCGGAATTGAAATCACACCGCCTATTAATACAACTGCTGCCAATATTCCAACTAGTTTTAATTTCTTCATGTGTCCTCCTTCCTTTTCTTACATCTGTAAGATTACCACAAAACACAACTATTATCAAATCATTCTTTAATTCGGTATTGATAATCGGGTATCTGCATAATTCCGTCATTTAGGATTTTATTCCCCAAATACTGAAAACTGCCATCCTCTGCAAACCTTACCGTAAGTTCATGGGTTATGACTGCATCATCGCAAATAACCATATCACAAACCGCCTCCACCGTTAACGTGACTGTCTCATCATCATTTTCTTTGATATCCGTGACCTCTGGCAAAGAAGTTCCAAAGAAAGTAGGTGCATAATTTCCACATCCTAATCGAGCCCAATCATATGTGTGGTTTTCCTCGTCAAATACTGCGTACTCTCGTATCTGCTCCGCTGTTATCGGAAGATATTCCATAATCAGACTTTCGAATTCTTCTTTTGGAATACCATTTGGATAATCTTCGGAATTGAACTTTTCTCCATATTTCATTCCATACAGATATTCAAACATTCCGTTATAATCCAATTCACTCATATTTTCCGTATTCCAGTTGGAACACAAAAGGTTCTGTCCCTGATATCCAAGTCCCAAGACGAGGCGCTCAGACATCTCTCGCTGTTCCTCTGTCATAGGTTTTATTCTAATCACGCTGCTTCCATCCACAATTTCACTGACCTCCGGTGGCTCCGGCACACACAACTCGTAGCAGAACCATCCCTTATCTGTATATTTCCACTCTTTTAGTCTTGTATAGGAAATGTATGAAATCCCCGGCTTATTATCAGCATTCCAGATTCCTTTTGCACTTACAACATACATATCTGTTCCATCAAAAATGAATTTCATTCTGCCCAATCCACCATCGTTGTGGACTTCATAAATTACTGCAGAACCACTTTTCCCTTCCATACATTCTTTCAGAAAACTGTCAACACTTTCATAATTCTCCATGTTAGAATATGTTACCATTGTTGTAACCGGACATCCTGCATCCTTTAGCTTCCTCTGCATTTCCAAAACTGTTTGATCATCCAAAGCAACATTAGATGCTATCCCTTTATCTGCAGTTTCATAAATGTCAAGATAAAGTTCCATCTGCTTTTTACAGTCAGTCTCAGCTTCTTCCCTTTCCTGTTCATCTAACGGAAGGTCGTAGCCCTTTTCCCATTGTTCTGCAGCCTCTTCCTCGGCACTTTTTATCTCCTCCGTGGAAGATACATCTTCCGTATCTTCCACAAGAGATTCATCCACAATACTATCTTCTTTTCCACAGGCACATACGAAGCATCCAATCAGAAATGCCATAATCAGCAAAATGCTTTTTTTCTTTAATGCCATAATATCATCCTTTCTTTCAAAGCAAATTTAATGTGCTTTTGCTATTGGCGGCAGTTCCAACTCTATTTGTTCTATAGAATTGGAAAGATACCTGAAAGTTCCGTCTTCAAATGGCTGGACCACAACCGTATTCCGAAAAGCGAGATCAGAATTATAATCCGGCCATACTCCATCCACGATAAGTGTAATCGTTCCATCCGCATTTTGGGTATAGTCAACTACTTCTCCGAAAGGTGGGTATGGACTGGCATAAATCATCTCATATTCATAGCTATTGCTGCCCTCATCATATCCACAATGCTCTCTCAACTGTTCTACCGATACCGGAAAATAAGTAGTCATTATCCTTTCATATTCCTCTGCCGGAATCTTCCAACCCTCAGTTTTCAGATTTTCCCCCGTAGAAATCCTATAAACATCTTCATACATACAAGGCATCAGAATGTCCTCCACATTGCTGCTATCCCAATCGGTAACGAGCAGATTGTAATTCACATAACTTAGTCCTGATATGTATTCTTGCGTTAATTCCCGGCAGTCTTCTGGTAGCGGTTCTATTCTCCAATACTGTCTCAAACTTGCATGTGCAATCACATATTCATATGCGTAGATAAAATATCCTTTTTCGGTCAGTTTAATCTCAGCCACATTACTTACCGAAGTTCCCTGTATTTCTGGCATACCACCTTCTCTCCACCGAATTCCTATGTAATAGGTCTGCAACTCACCTTTCCGATAGATAAAGGTAACTGCTCCAATCAGCCCATCTCTCTGTACTTCAAATACCGTAACCATCGAGTCTTGTCCATCCAGGTAATCTGCATAAAATGCTTCGATTGCTTCATGATTTTGCATAGCAGTATCTTCTTCAACACTTACCAGACCGGTTCTGCCCAATTGCTCCACCACAGCTTTCCTCTGCTCTTTGGTAAATTCGCCAATACCGGAAGAGTAGCTTGGTGCATCTGCAATTACAATATCCTTATAGATTTCTCTGACCGATTCTGCTGCTGACAAAACCGTACTCTGCAGTTGCTCCTTCTCCTCTTCTGTAAGGAGATCATCACTGGCTTGCGGAATAAACCAATATGCTGACTCTGTGGAAGTTTCCGCATTCTCGGCTTCTTCTGTTTCTGCTTCGCTATTTTCGATTTCTACAGGTGGCTCCCATACTTCTTCTGCCACCTTTTGCTTTTCTGTATGCAGTTCTCCCCAACAGACCACTCCGGCTATTACGAAAATCAACAGCAGCAAAATCGGAAGACCACATCTTCTAAGCAGCCATTTCACATCTTCCATTATTCGCCTCCGTATAATTCTTCCCATTCTTCTAACGTCAACCGTGGCGTATGCCATGTTTCCTCAGAATTATCCTCGGAGGGTATAATTCGATTGGATACATATTGTACCCCGCCATCCTCCAAAGGACGAACCACAACCTCGTGGGCATATACTTTGGAATTTCCCGAATATGGAAATACCACATTAGCAGTAAGTGTAATTGTTCCATCACTGTTCTCCGTATACCCGATTACTTCTGAATATGGGTATTCCGGATACTCTACTTCTTCGAAGCCTCTCGGTTTGTATTCATAGGTCGAATCCTCCGAATCATAGACAGTTTTGGATTGCAGCGTTTCACTATCAATATTGAAATATTTCATAATAACGCTTTCAAATTCCTCTTTTGGAATCCGATAAACTGCACTGACTGACAAATTGTCATCTGCAACATAAGGAACATACTGACCATTCACTTTTGGATAAAGAATGTCATACATATCATAGAAATTCAAATCCCCAAAATCTTCTTCACTCCAATCCACAATAAACATATTATTCTGTTCAAAGCTGATTGGAAGAAGATATTTCCGACTCAGTTCCCTATATGTTTCATCCAATGGCTGTACTCGTAATGCGGTATGCTCCTCTGCTCCACTCAATGTAAGAACGTATAATTCTTCTGAAAACCAGACACCAGAAAACATCAGGTAACCTTCTTCTGTATAATTCCAATACTCTGCTTGATACCTCCCAGTAACTTCTTTCTGTATTTCTCCATTTTCGTATCCATAATAGCTTCTGACCACATCTACATTTCCGTCTTTTGTGTGCAAATCGTATTTTACAAATCCGCCCAAATAGCCGACTTCAAGAATCGTTATATCTGCTTCTTCCTGTGCATCCACCTTTTCACAAAATTCCAGTACCTGCTCCGCTTCCGTCATATTCACTTGATTTCTGCTGTCAACAGCAGGATACTCGTTTTCTCCAAGACGATTTACAATACTCCGAATTATTTCCAAATCATCTAACTTATTTTCCTCTGCTGCCTTGTCATAAAGATCTATGCAGATGTTTATAATTTCTTCTTCATTCTCCTGTTCTTCTTCTGAAACGTCCTGAACATCAATTACTGTTTCCGAAACTGTATCTTCTTCCGGTGGTGTATCGCTACACCCCGAAATACTAAACATCAGTACAAAACTAATGACTGCTAAACCACTCTTCCAGAACCAGACTGTCTTTCTTAACAACATATCCGCTTCCTCCTCTTCCTTTCACATCTTCTACCATACTGATAATCAATATAGGACATTCCGTATCTTCTGCTGTAAAAATTGCAAACCATCCTAATTCTGTACCCGAAGTATCATCCTTCGATGCCTTTATTTCTGCCGTACCTGTTTTTCCTGCTAAAAGAATGTCATCTCGATGGGCTGCATATCCAGTTCCATTAGAATCATTCACAACCTTCTTTGTTCCTTCCAATACACGACTTGCTGTCTCGTTAGAAAAGGCACCCGGAATCCAATACTCAACTTCCGCTTCATTCTGATATACCAAATAAGGCTTTATTACATTTCCCTCATTACAGAAAGCAGAATAAATACATGCCATATGCAACGGGTTCACTAAAATCTGTCCTTGTCCGTAACCGCTGTCAGCTAACTGTATTTCAGTTTCAATGCCTTCTGTATTGGAATACTGAGATTCTGCCATCTTAATCTCAAATGGTAGTTCCTCATTGAAACCAAGCCGTATCAAAGAATTCTCCAACTCATCCGATCCAATCTTTAATGCTGCTTTTGCGAAATAAATATTATCAGAATAAATCAAGGCATTCTCTAAAATGACTGGTTCATACGCATGAAGCGTTGTTACATGATATGAACCCCACGATGCATCTTTTTGCCAACTTAATCCTACGTTCCCGTAATCTTCCATTGGATCGATTGCTCCTGATTGTAAACCAATCGCAGCTATAATTGGTTTGAAGGTAGATCCCGGACACCACACTTGCCGGAACCGATTATACATTGGCTTATTCTCGTCCTCGTTAAGTACAGTCCACTGCTCACTCGATAATCCCATAATAAAATCGTTATTGTCATAAGCCGGTGTGCTGACCAAAGCCAATACCTCTCCGGTATAATGATTTATGGCTACCGAGCAGCTTTTATCTTCCTTAAACTGTTCGTACAAGGAAACCTGCAAATCAGTATCTATCGTAAGCCGGATGTCCTGCCCATGCTGTACCAGGATACAAGCCAGTTCCTCCTTCTCTTTATCTTCCGAATTTACAATGTAAATCCTGCAACCGTTCTGGCCTTTCAGTTCTTTCTCGAACAAGCCCTCCATTCCGCTTCTGCCGATTACACTATTGGCTGTATAACCTTCTCCTGCATGTTCCTCTAAATCTTCCGCAGTAACGCTTTGAACATACCCGACCAAATGCGCAGCGGCTTCCCCTAATGGGTATTCACGCACTTCAACATCAGATATCATCACTCCGGGAATCTCCAGCAACTTATCATGCCTTTCTTTCTCCTTTAAAACTTCTTCCTCTGGACTGATAGACATTAACTCAATTTCTTCCACTCTTGGAATCGTTTTAATAGGTACAAAAGAATCATCCTTTACCCACTTTGCAGACAGGTTCTTTTCTATCGCTTCCGTTGTGATTTCCAATAGTCCTGCAATCTGTGCGATTGCTTCCTCTCTGTTTTCCAACTTGCCCGGAACAATTCCAACTGAAGATGCTGTACCTTTTCCTGCAAGGACACGTCCGTTCCTATCCAGAATTTCTCCTCGCTCTGCCTGTGTAGTAGAAACTCTTACTTTATCTGCAGAAGTCAGATTAGGAAAAATCATGGAATCATCCCAAACCAATTTATATCCTTCTTCTCCATTTATAAAAAATGCCTCATTCTCAAAGCTGATAGTTCCTGCCACTGTATCAAACGAAGTCAAATATGTTACTTTTTTATCTTCCTCCACATACTCGACATTTTTTATCGACATGTTTTGCATTTCAATTCCCTCATAAATAGTGGAATTTCTCTTCAGAAAATCTTCCTTACTGATATATCCAGATGACTCCAAATCAATCATTGCATACATTTCTTCGTATTCTTGTTTTGGAATATGCATCATATACTCTACTAAGATAGTATCTGGTGTTTTACACGCATTTTTTCTTTTATATAATACTGTTGCACTCACAACTACTCCAATCAAAGTAATTGTTAACATTAACACTATAATGCCCAACATTTTTCTATATCTTTGTATTCTTTTGGTTCTATGTTTTGCCTTCATCGTTACCTCCATTTCTTATTCGTATCAATGTACTACGCTTATATATTACAAGTGTAAGATTTTGAAGCAAAAAAATTTACTCCCTTTCGTTATAAATATTACACCCGTAATATTTATCAGTCAAGTTCTTATTCAAAAAGACAGAACACAGCCACCAAAAGCCATGTTCTGCCTTACGTTTGATGTTACTCTGCCGCTACAAACTCCATCTTCATAAATTCATGATCCGTCAATTCCTTTAATTTTGCAAGGACACATAATGACAATTCAACCATCTCATCATCCTCCAGATGTTTCAGTGTCTTATTGATACCATTTATGACATTTTTTCTGCCTCCCACATCTGAATCTATACCTTCTTCCATAAAAATACTGATTAAATTACTCTCTTCTACGGTAAATCTCTTATTCATCACTTACATCTCCCTCTGACTTTTCTTTTCATTTTCTTGAACATCATGTTCTTTCGATTGCCCTTCTACCTGTGATTTTTTCTCCGCAAGACGGGATTTTAAGGAAAGCCTTACCGTAGGCTTCTCCTCCATTCTCTTATTTTCTTCCCTTTGGGCTTTCTCCCCAACACCATTATTCAGCACATTATCAATCATATTATAATTCTGTTCTTCTGCCTCCTCAATCTTGGCAAGCGGCTTATACTCTGTCAGTTTTTCCAGAAGCTCCGTTGCTCGTTTTATTTCCTCTGGTACAGCTCCCTCCGAAATAATGTCTGCAAGCCACGTTGTTAAATGTCCGGTATCGCCCTGTTTTATGGATTCTGCAAGCTCTGATACATTCTCGGTCATATTTCTTGTACTATCGTGATACAGTACAGTATCATAATCGTAGGAAAGTCGGTCAAGTTCTACTGCAAGCTGTTCCTCTTGTGGCAAGTCCGGCATACGCAGTTCCCACACTCTTGCTTCCATTTCTTCACTCATCACGCCATCTATCTCCATATCGGGCAATTTAGCCACCAGTTCCGTAATGACTTCCATTGCCTGCGGATTGTTTTTAATATCAGGAACATAGTCCAAAACCCCAAGGTCAATCCTCTTTCCAGATAAAACATCAATCTCGTAATCCTCGAAGGGTTCCGCCCCTCTCCCTAGGATATTGATTCCGATTGCCGGAATACCATTCATCCGCTCTGAAGGTATCTGCTTCCAGATTGCTATAGCTTCATCCACCGTAGGAATATTCTCATAACACTCACCAAGATTATGAAATTCTCCACATTCCGAAACAGTTAAAGTTACTTCTGCGCTCTCCTTTTCCTGCTCTCTTACCTGTCTGACGCCCTCCAAATATTCTTCCATCTGTGGCAGATAGGATTCCAGCGTACCTGTTCGTTGGGCTGTAATTGGATTGATGTCAACTTTTACTTCTCCGATATGAAGTCCATCCTCATTAAAGGCATTAAATAAATCGTCCTCCCGTTCCGCTGTGGAAAGTTCCACCACCACATCAAGGTCAGAACCTTCATGCTCTAATCCCCTGCATCTGCTTCCTGTTACAGCAACATCCACGATTGTTGCATTAATATCATACTCTTCAATCTTCGCCTGCACATGGCATTTCACAGTTTCCTCGATTTCTTCCGGATTCATTTCACTAATATCGTGGAATAATTCCCCGGTTTTTGCCTTAAAATCTGCCACCACACTGCTTGGTGTACTCTCCGGAATAATACGATTTGCTTCCTCTGCTTTTTCCATCAGTCCATCATAATCCATCGGTATCAGTTCATCTTCTCTTTGGATATTTCCTTTTGCACCATTGTAATCCGGCTGTGACTTCAAATCCTCTAAAATATCATGCAAGGCTTCCCTTATCGTCACATCAGGATTATCATAAATTCCTCCGTCAATCTCCTTATAATCAGCTCCCATAATGGAATAATCATAACCGCCATCCACTTCCTGAATGCTGATAAAACGGTCTGCAATAGAAAATGCCAGTTCTGTTTCCTGTTCACTTTCCAAAGTTTTTTTCATTTCCGCAAGCACCTGTTCTGTTTCATCGCCAAGATCAATGATTTCATCTCCATCTATTTCCGGTTCTGTCTTTTGGACATTGTGTCCAGAAGTGTCCTGCATTTCTTCCTTTTCCGGTGTCTGCTCCCGTAAAAAATCCGGTATTTCCGTATATCCAAAAGAATCCACAAAATGAGCCGTATTCTGTCCGTTCTGATGAAGCACCACTATATCGCTGACAGATAGCGAATGTCCTCTGAAATCTTCTGGGTGGTCAAGGTTGAATTTTTCAAAGATTGCCTCTAAAGTTGCCCCCTGCGTCTCTTTTTGCAGTTCAGATAATTCGCCCACATATAAAAGTGTATAATTCTCTGGTTTAATTGCATCAAAATTATCTTTTGTAATGCCCATACGCTTTAAGGATTCCGTCCCCTCAAAACGTAAGGAATCTAATTCCGGATTAGGCTTTAATTGATAAATTCCATATTTATCAGTACTAGCATATAGGAGCTGCTCTTTTCTTGCCATTTCAGGTGTAATAACAGATCCGTCCTCATAGTTAATAGATTCCACCCATGTGATACCTAATTCTTTTTCTATTTCAAATTCCAAATCAGTTCCATAAAAAGCATTATGAATTTCTGCCACATCAGTATCTGAAATAGGCTCTGAGGTCTTGAATACCGCAGTTCTATCCCCACCCATTTCTTCTATATCGACAGCCACAACTGGATACGGGTATGTATATTCTCGCTCCTGTTCGTCCATTAAGATAAGTGTAATCTTAGTCTGCTGTTTCAATGCTTTATTCCATGTTTCCTTTTCAACCCCAAAGATACCTTCATGCTCTTCTATACGCTCCCTGCTTTCTGCCAATGATTCCGCACCGTCAGTATGAAGCAAATATACAGGCAAATCATGTTCAAATAATTCCAATGCTTTCTCTTGTGTTAATGGCAGCATTTCATTCCATTGATAGCCATATTCCCTCATTTCCGACAAACCAATCATCGGATCAGGCAGGGCATCAATCTCCGCCTTTGCATCAATTATGGTCAATGCCACATCCTGTTGGGCATACTGCTCCCTATATGCCAGTTTCTCTGCAAGTTCCCTTGTTTTATTCATATCATCAAGTTTATAGGCATAATTTACAATCAGATTTCGCTCCTCAGACGTGAAAATATTTTTTTCTGCTTCCAACTGATTGATAAGTTGTTCTGCCTGCCCCATGACAGATAAATTGGTATCAATGGGGTGTTCCATTCTTTCCTTTACATCAATAAGCTCGTCTGTATCCATGTTATAGCGGACATCAATATGATATTCCTCCGCTTCTTCCGTCTGCTCGTCAGCAAGTTCGGTAGTCCATGCTCCTTTGCTTTCAAGATAAGATGATATATTCGATTTATCCTCTTCATTCATGGTAGAAAGAGCGGATATAAGTTCTGCACTGTCCATTCCACGGACACTGACAAGATTGTATTCTGAAAAATCCTCGTTATGTACCAGCAGAATGCTTTCCTTTCCATGTTCCTGCTCCATCTCCCGGTTAAGCTGAAGCTCCTGCATTGCCCCCTCAATGCCTGTAATCAGTTCTGAAGCTGTCTTTCGGATTGTATCAAGGGAAGATTTCAGCTCTTTCATATTCCTGCCGCTGCTCCAGCCTGCGATATATCCAAAGGAATAATCGGATGTATCTATACCGAAATGCTGGCACACTGTAAAAGCCACACTCTCCGCTTCCACTTCCTTTGTATTCCTGTCCTTTACCGGAATATCCATGCTCTGATTAACTTCTTTATCATGCAGCCTGGAATGAGCCACCTCATGCACCATTGTTTTCAAAGTCTGGCTTTCGCTCATATTTTCCTGAACAGCAATCCGTTTTTCTGCTGTACTGAAATACCCTTTGGAATCGCCGGGAATATCTTCAAATGCAATCGGAACAGGAGAAATATTCATAAGCGCCTGGACAAAATCCTCATATCCCTCCACCGTAGATAACAGCTCATTCACTTCCAGTTCCGGAATAGGCTTGCCATCCGTCTGCGATACATCAAAAACAGATACCGCACGAAAGGCAGGAATGGTAACCTCTGTTTCCTCTTTCTGCGGCATACCGTTTTCATCAAACATCATTTCTCCCGTTACAGGGTCTAACTTATCACGTTCCTCTTTGATTTTATAAGGAGCTGGTGCAAGAATACGGATTGCCTTTTTCTCCTTTATTGACGTGCCGCTCAAAGTTCTTCTGCCACGCCTGATAACCTGCCACCAGCGTAGCTTCCGGCTTCTGCATGGCAATCAGCAGCGTATTATTAAAACTGTAATTATGAAATTTTGACATGGTACTGAGATAGCTTTTATATTTTTCACTCTCAAAAAGCTCTTTCAAACCAGCTTCCAGCTTATCCGTAATCTCTTTGACTTTTTGCTTTTCACTCATGTAAACGGTATTTTTATCTTCCATAATTCGATTGTCCTTTCTTTTTTTCCACGCAAAAAAGACAACCATCTCTGATTGTCTTTTTCGATATGCCTATTCAATTTGCATCTTTTTTAGATTGCTTTTTTATTACTCTTCTTTCTTTTCTGTATCCTTCTCTAAAATATTGTTCACTAATTTTTGGAGTTCATTGCGATTTGGCAGATACAATTCATATTTTGAAACAAATAAATTGCTGTCCATACCGTAAGTTGCATATTCTACAAGCAGTTCATCTTTGTTATGACTCAGGATAATGCCAATCGGTGGGTTATCATCTGCCATATTTTCTTCTTTTGCGAAATACCCCATATACATATTCATCTGACCGATGTCTATATGCTGGACGGAATTTTTCTTTAAATCAATCAGCACAAAGCATTTCAAAATTCTGTGGTAAAATACCAAGTCCACATGGTAATGAATATTGTTTACAGTTAAAGGGATACTGCCTGCCCACAAAGGTAAATCCTTTTCCTAATTCCAACAAGAATTTTTGGAGATTATCTATTATTTTCTGCTCCAAGTCTTCCTCACTATAACGCTCTTTCTCCGGAAGTCCCAAAAATTCTAATGTGTAAGTATCCTTGATAACATCCTCTGGCTTGTCATAAGTAATTCCCTCTCTGGCAAGTGCCAGAATTCCTTCTTTATCTCTGCTTGTAGCTAATCTAAGAAACAAAGCGGAATCCATCTGTCGCCTGAGTGTTCTTACATCCCACTTTTCCTTATAACATTCTTTTTCGTAAAAACTTCTTTCTAATTCATCATCAATCTTTATCAGCTCACAAATATGCGACCATGTCAATTTGTCAGACACCGTCTGACAATTCTCATAACAAAGATAAAACTTCCGCATATTGTTGAGGTTTGGGCGGCTGTATCCTCGTCCCAATCGCAAAGTTAATTGATGCGAGAGTGTTGTTAATAATTTTGAACCGTATGCTGCTTTAACATTTCCATCCTGCTCAAACTCAACAATATATTTTCCGATTTTCCAATACGTCTCTGTAATTACACTGTTTACTTTTTCAGCTATCTCTTTTTTGGCATTTGAAACTGCTGTTTCAATCTCATCCACCAATGGCTGAAGCATATTTGTCTGCTCTAAATCATTCATAATATATCCTTTCCGAATTTGTCAGACAGTGTCTGACAAATTCAATTTCCATTTTTATGTATTACGTTGTCTCCATTTCTCTTTAGCTTTTTCCAAATCGCTCTATCACTATATTTCCCTTGAACTAATATTATATTTCATATTTGCATAAAAAGAAATATAATAATTACAAATACTCCTCCTTCCCCTTATCTCTTTGCACGGAATTTTCTATATTATTCCCCGCAGCCTTTACTTTCATAGTCTCAAGCTTTTCTTTCAAGGATACCCTCTGTGCCGGCTTATCCGCCATCGCTGCTGTGAGCCTCATTCCCTGCGGATTTCCATTCTCCACAGCATAATTATGTCGGGTATTTTCTATGGGATACGGTTTTCTGGTATCTGCCACCTGCTCAGTACCCAGTTCCGATTTATCATCTTCCATACCTATTCCGTCATCTCCCTTTTCGTCCATATTGAGCAGGGCATTTAAGGCAGAAAGGCGGTCTAACTTCTCTGAAAGCTCTGCTTCCTGTGCAAATGGCTTTGTAACCTCTACCTTCGCTGTTTCAAGCTGACGCTCCACATTCTCCAGCTTTGTGGATGCTTCTGCCAGTTCCTTTGTCATGGCTTCCAACGCATGGTTGATACGGGAAATGTTACCCAGCGGGTCAACACCAATCTCCAGATTATGACTGAGCTGTCCTTTGATGTTCATAACGAATTTATGGTTAAAGGAATCAAAGGACACCGCCATTTTAAAGCCTGCATACTCTCCAATGACTGCCGGAGCATTAACGCTCTTGATTTCTTTGCACATCTCCACAAGTGCAGTTCCGGCTTCTTTTTTATCCGTATAGACCTTATTCCCGACCCTCATAGAGAAAAACTCCTTATCTGCTGGGAGATTGGTTTTTGCAGTCTGAATATCTGCCTGCAAGCCACTGATACGCTCCTTCAGAATGGTTATCTGCTGTGGATAATGCTTTGCAATGTTGTCCTCCAGACGGTATTTCTGACTGGTGTGGTTGGCTTTCATCAGTTTCAGCTTGCTGACCTGAATATCCAAATCCATCTTTTCTTTTATATAGGGATTCCCCGTTGCCAGAGCCTTAACCTCTGCATAAGAAAGTGCTGCTTCGTCCACATCCTCACAACTTCGCACCGGAGATTTGCTTGTCATAATCTGACCGATAAATTTCTGCTTATTCTCGATAAGCTGCCATGAGTAGCTGTCAAATGTTCCCTCTGTCACATACCGGAAAATCTTAACCTTTGGATTCCTGTTGCCCTGCCGCAAAATACGCCCCTCCTGCTGTTCAATATCAGACGGACGCCACGGTACATCGAGGTGGTGCAGAGCAATCAGTCTGTCCTGCACGTTTGTCCCGGCTCCCATTTTTGCAGTAGAACCCAATAAAAAACGAACCTGTCCGCTTCTTACCTTACTGAACAGCTCCGCTTTCCTAAGCTCCGTATTTGCCTGATGTATAAAGGCGATTTCTTCTGCGGGAACACCTTTTTCCATCAGTTTATTTCTTATATCCTCATAGACATTAAATGTACCATCTCCTTTCGGTGTCGATAAATCACAGAAAATAAGCTGTGCTGATTTCTCCCCTTTGGTATCTTCCCAAATCTCAAATGCCTTATCCACACAGGTTTTTGCTTTGGAATGTTCCTCATCGGGGAGCATATCGTTGATCAGACGCTGGTCGAGTGCCAGTTTTCTTCCATCGTTGGTAATCTTGAGCATATTATCCTGATGCGGCTCTACCAGTCTGTTACGCACTGCCTCCGCCCGATCTGCCAGCGATGTTACCATCTCTTTCTGATATTCGCTGGGTTTCAGCACCACGTTCTCATATTCTGCTTCCGGCACAGGCAGCTTTAACATATCCGGTGTCTGGATATCCGCACTCTCCTTGAAAAGTGCAATCAGCTCCGGCAGATTGAAGAATTTTGCAAATCTTGTCTTTGCCCGGTATCCTGTTCCCTCCGGTGCCAGCTCAATGGCGGTCTGTGTTTCTCCAAAAGAAGCTGCCCAACTGTCAAAATGCCCTAATCCCATCTTCTGAAGCGTACCATACTGAAGATACCGCATATTGGTGTAAAGCTCCGTCATACTGTTGCTGATCGGCGTACCCGTAGCAAACGTAATGCCCTTTCCGCCAGTCAGCTCATCAAGGTACTGGCACTTAGCAAACATATCGGAGGACTTCTGTGCTTCCGTCTGTGCAATGCCCGCCACATTCCGCATTTTCGTGTATAGAAAAAGGTTCTTATAATTGTGACTTTCATCTACAAACAGCCTGTCCACACCTAACTGCTCAAAGGTTACAACATTATCTTTCCGGGAAGTATCGTTGAGTTTTTCCAGTCTTGTCATAAGGGATTTTCTGGACTTTTCCATCTGCTTAATGGTGTAACGCTCCCCGTTATCTGCTTTCGCCTGCTCTATGGCAAGCTCAATCTCATCAATCTGTCTTTCGATAATGCCTATCTGTCTTTCCTGCGACAACGGGATTTTTTCAAACTGGCTATGCCCGATAATGACAGCATCATAATCTCCGGTGGCGATTCTGGAACAGAATTTCTTCCGGTTGGCTGGCTCAAAATCTTTCTTCGTTGCCGCTAAAATATTTGCTCCGGGATATAACCGCAAAAAGTCACTCGCCCACTGTTCCGTCAAATGATTGGGAACAACGAACAGGCTCTTTTGGCATAACCCTAACCGCTTGCTTTCCATTGCTGCAGCAATCATTTCAAAAGTCTTTCCTGCTCCCACACAATGAGCAAGCAGGGTATTGTCCCCGTAAAGCTGGTGTGCCACCGCATTTAACTGGTGCGGTCTAAGGTCGATGTCCGGTGTCATGCCAGGGAATTTCAAATGGGAACCGTCATATTCTCTTGGTCTGGTAGAATTAAAGAGCTTGTTATATTTCGCCACCAAGTCCTGTCTACGTTCCTGATCTTCAAATACCCAGTTCTTAAAGGCTTCCCGGACTGCCTCCTGTTTCTGACTGGCAATCATGGTTTCCTTTTTATTCAGGACTCTCGTTTCCTTTCCGTCCTCTATCACGGTATCGTACACCCGGCTGTCCTTTAAATTCAGAGAATCCTCTAAAATCTGATAAGCATTTCTCCGGTTTGTACCATAAGTCATATTTACAAGACTGTTTCCGTAATCCGCACTTTTTCCTTTTACATTCCACTGTCCTGTCACATCGGAATACTGAATCCCCATTGTATTCCGGTTGAAGAGATGCTGCGGTGTTTCAAAAACATCACGCATGAAATCTTCAATATATTTCGGTTCAACCCATGTGGCACCGATACGCACCTCAATCTCGCTGGCATCCAGTTCTGTGGGCTGCACCTGTGTAAGTGCCTGCACATTTATGTTGTATTCCGGGTGGTTTTCGGCGTAAATCTTCGCTGTTTGCAACTTATCCCGGACATTGCCGCTTAAATACTCGTCCGCTGCTTCCCACCTGTCTGTGACCGGATTCTGAAAGATAATGCCCGTCAGTTCTTCTTTGATTGTATCAATCTCTTTTTCCGGTCAGCTCCGCCATATAAGAAAGGTCAACTTTTGCTTTTTCTGATAAAGATACTGCCAGAGCTTCCGTTGCTGTATCCACGCTTGTAACCACTTCCGCTTTCTTAATGGTACGTTTCGTGAACATATCCGCTTTGCCTTTGAAATTTCCCTCGTCATCCAGCTTTTCCAGAGAACATAACAGACAATAGCTGCTGTCCTGATTAAAGGCTCTTTTGTTGGTCTGGGAATTGATTAAACCGTATTTTCTGCTGAACGTATCATAAAGGGTATTCAATTCTTTCTGCTTTTCCTTAATCACAGTATCCGGATATTCTTCCAACTGCAAATTGATAAGCTCTTGCGTACAGTTTCGGATTCCTACCATGCCTTTTATGCGTTCCTGCATGGATTCTGACATATCCACAGGCTTCATAATGGAATTTTCACGGTAATATACCTTATCTTCCACCAGTGTGTAGCTGTAATTCTTTACGTCCGGGTCTGCCGGAATGGTGGCATCTGCCAGCTCATCCGCAAGCTCGTCCGTCTCCACTGCTTCGATTTCCCCGTCAATCCGGCTGACCGCATCCATTAACTGCTCTGCAAACGGTCTTGTGGCATCCGGTTGGCAGGTGCTTTCCATGCCATAGGGACCGCTGACCATTTCCATCTTCCCAACAATCATTTCCGGGTGTTCCGCAAAGTAGGTATTCATGGCGATACCGTTTGCATCTTCTGATAAATGTACCCAATCCGGTTCTATGTCCATCACACGGTCACGCTTCTTAAAAAACAAAATATCCGAAGTGACTTCTGTCCCTGCATTTTCCTTAAATGCTGTATTCGGAAGTCTGACCGCCCCCATAAGCTCCGCTCGCTGAGCCAGATACTTTCTGACCTCCGGACTTTTTTTTTATCCATTGTTCCCTTACTGGTAACAAAAGCAACCACACCGCCGGGACGGACTTTATCTAATGTCTTTGCAAAGAAATAATCATGAATCAGGAAATTATTTTTATCATATTGTTTATCCGCTACCTTATACTGTCCGAATGGCACGTTGCCGACTGCTACATCAAAAAAATCATTCGGATAGTCTGTTTTTTCAAAACCGGATATTTTAATATCCGCTTTCGGATAGAGCTGTCTTGCAATCCTGCCCGTAATACCATCCAGCTCCACACCATAAAGTCGGCTTTCCTGCATCTTCTCCGGCAGCATTCCGAAGAAATTTCCGATACCCATTGCAGGCTCTAATACATTCCCCTTTTCAAATCCCATACGGTCTAAGGTATCATAAATACTGCGGATAATGGCAGGACTGGTATAGTGGGCATTTAAGGTGCTTTCCCTTGCAGAAGCGTACTCCTGCGACGATAACAATTCCTTTAACTGCTGATATTCTCCCGCCCATGCAGATTTGCTTTCATCAAAGGCATCGGCAAGCCCGCCCCAGCCAACATACTGTGATAAAATCTGCTGTTCCGACCGTGTGGCGATACGGTTCTCGCTCTCCACCTTTTCCAAAGTACGGATTGCTTCTATATTTCGTCGGAATTTCTCTTTCGCACTGCCTGCTCCTAACGCATCGTCTGTAATGTGGAAATTGACCGCATTGGATTTATCAATCTTTGGTGCAGGCTGCTTCACAGGCTTTTCTATGGCAGGTTCTTCCACTGACTTTTGGACATCGTGTCCAGAAGTGTCCGGTTCCATGCTTTGCAGATAGTGTTCCGCTTCCTCTTTTGTTTCAAAGGTGGGAATTGTACCGTCCTCTTTTATATAATAATCTTCCCTGCCATGATCCCATACTGCAAAATCCTGTCCCGGCTCAAAGGCATCGCTGGTTTCCTCAACTGAGAATCGTGATTCTGTTTCCGCTACATCTTCCGTTCCTTCAATGCGTGAAAATACCTCCGCTTCGTGTCGGTCTATATCTTCCATTGCAATGAGATTCAAATAATCGTTTTCAATTTCTTCCCTGCTCGGTTTGTAATCATATTCAAAATGGACATTTTCGTTTATGAGTACGTAAAAGAACGCATTGTCCTGCATGGAATTTCCAAGCACATAGTTATTTTCTTCCGACTTCCATTCATCAATCTTTAAACACAACTGCCCGTCAATGGTAATCTGCTGTGCCGCAATCTCCTTTTCCTGCTCCATATACCGTCTTGTCTGATTGATAAATCCATTTAAGACCGCCGGATGGGAAGAAACAATCAAATCACGGTTCTCATACTTGGCATACGGTTCTATTTCTTTTGCCCATGCCTTATTGTCGGGAGAAAATCTGCCATCGTGCGTCAGGTGCATGACAGTATTGGCAAGTACATAGCTGACACGCTCGCTACCATATTTTCGGATTACTTCATCCGGTGTATCTTTCGGCAGACGATACCCGTCAAATTTTTCCGAAATCGTCCGTTCAATGGCTTCTTTACAGGCAACCTTCGTTTTCCGTTCTATTACCGCCTGTGCTTTTTCCAGCGCTTTCTGTGCTTCTTCCTCTTTGTACCGGGCATAGGCTTCTTTCCCTGCCGGAGATAAATACTTATCTTCCGCCACCAGCTTTCGGATACGCTTTTCGACTACTTTCCAAGACAGCAGCACTTTCGCATAAGGTTCGCAGATATTTCCCTTTTTTAATTCAATCCCTTTAAAGTTGTGGTCTTGCCAGCTATGGTCTGCTCCGGCAAGTGCATGAGAGCCGCCTCCAATGCCATATTCTTTTTTCAGAAATTCCGCTGCTTCTTTGCTGTCATGCTTTTCCTGAAAATAATCATAGATGCGGAAAGAACCATGTGAATATCCACTTCCCCTGCCAAGATTATGGTCTATCTCGTCCTGAGTAATAAAATCCTCCCTTTTTATTTCCACATGGTCTGCGGTTGGAAAGATTTGTTTTTCTATCAGCAGATTGTCAAGTTCCTCCCGCAGCTCCTCTTTTGGCATAACTGAACGGAAACGTAGCTTTTTCTCTCCGGTTTCAAGCTGATGAAGTGCCTGATCCATGTGGGAAGCCACAAGCTCAACTCCTTCTTTTGTAGAAAGGTATTCTATCATTCTTGCATGAGCCTCCGGATAATTTCCTGCTTTTAGCCCAAGCTCCTCCGGCAGTTCTCCCATGCCATCCCGGAAAAAGAAAAAGAGATGCCCTGCAATCCGGTCACGTTCTGCTTCGTCAGTCAGATAAGCTTCATTTGCTCCCATATAGGTACCGTTTACTACCTGTGAGCGGATTTTTGCTTCCACCTCCTGCCAGTTCATCTGAAGCACCGGACGCTCTGTCGATGTGCCATATCCGACACGCATCCCATCCTCATTGAACCATACCGCTAACTGCTTTCCGTCAAATTCAAAGCCCTTTCCGGTTGTTCCATACTCTTTCTGTAAGAAAGCAGCCATCTCCTCCGGTGTCTTTCCCTGCTGATATTTGGTGTAGATACGCTTTCTGCTGTTATCCCTGCCTCCGCCGCTCCGCAGAATATCCGCTATCTGCTCCGGCGGTATCTTTGTTTCTGACCGTATCGGTGTCACTGTTTCCGCCTGTTTCATGGCAAGATTGCCAGCCTGCTCCGTAAACATGGAAAATAAGTCAAGCTGCTGGTACATTCCCGCTGTTTCAATCCGCTCTGCGGTTTCTCCTGGAAGAAGATATACTCCGTCCTCCATATAGGAATTGACAAGAAAACGTGCTTCCTCCCATGACAGCCTGCTTTCCGCTTCACGGGTCAGATAATTGCCTTTCCATAAGGTAATACCGTCCTCATCGGCACGGTAGCCGCCCCGCATTTCCCCGATATTGAACTCGGTGTATTCTTCCATGCGGAACGAATTTCTCAGATAATCCGCCTGAATCTTTGCATCCTGCTCTATCTGAAAATACCCAGCTATTTCCGGTCTTTTATGCTTCAGGAACTCATCACTGCATAAAATACCACGCTGTAAGTCCTCCCCCTGCTCTGTTTCAGACAGCTTCGGAAAAAAAGAACCGGATAATGAATGTTCTCCACTATCCGGTTCTGGTATTTCTTCTTCCTGTATGTCATTTTCTAACTGTAAATCAGTTCCGTCAGCACGATCTCCTCCGCTGAATGTCTGATGTTGTTCATCTTCGCTACCCACTTCATCTGATCGGCTGCTTTCAGTTCCTCGTTCACTCCCTCTGCTTTCGCCATCTGTTCGCTCAGGGCTTCCATTCTCTGCTCTGCCTGCTCCTGTATCTCCAGACAGTGTGCTTTCAGCTCGCCCGCCAGTATCATGCCCTGATAAATCCCTTTCCGGTGTTCCTGTAAGAAGTTCTTCCGCATCATACCGTACTTCGTCAGCGTTCCCTCCGGTTCCTCGTTCGCTGTCAGGTTCGGAATCAGATAATCCCCGTTCTTTTCGTATGTCAGTTTCATGTGCCGCATCCTCCTTTTTGCTCTGTATTTCTATCTCCTGATTGTTTTGTAGCTCCTTTTCGCTTTCACGCTTTAAAGCATTATAGTCTGTATCTGCTTCATTTGCAAGCACTTTCTCCGTATTTTCCAAAGAAGTTTGTGTGCGTCCTGCATTAGCTTTTTCCTGTGCCTTCCTGCGGGCAATCTGGCGGTCATACGCTCCTATGGTTCTGCCTATCTCCATTAAAAGCGGCTTGCACATATCTGTGGTGGCTGTACCAACAACAGACAGGGTTTTCATCGTATTAAAGTCGCTGATATATTCAAATCCCTGCTCGTCTTTCCACAGTTCCATATCTGCACCGCATCGTGACAGTATGGTGTAAGCAATACTGGAAGAAAGCGTATCACGAAGCCTGACACCTACATTTAACTCGTCCAGTTCCTCTAAAAAGCTGCCCTCTTTCACATATTCGATTTCCGGCAGAAGTTCTTCATAATAATCCAAAGCAATCCGATTGGATATTTCCATTATCCGCTGTTCAAAGGAGCTGTTTTTATCCGTTTCTCCGTATGTCTTTTCAAGCTGTGCCAGGACTGTTTCTTTATGCTCCTCACGCAACTCCCACAAATTCGGATCACGTCCTATCCGCCTTGCCTTATGTACGTCGGACACATCGAAAACATATTTCAATCTTGTATAGGAATTTTCCGTATCCAGCAGGGCAATTCCCTTTGCTCCACGGTTTACCCAGCAATTCATCTTCTCATTCCATAGTTCAAGGGACGCACAGGCTGTTGCATCCGGTCGTTGTGCAAAAATAAGTATCTGTTCATTGAACGGATATTTATAAAGCCTTGCAGCGGTAGTCAGATACCTTGTCCACTCCTGCCCGTTTTTCGCTATCTCTTTTGCGGTATCCTCCGCCAGATAGGAAATCATCTGATATTTTGTTACCATAAGCATTCCTCCAAAATGACGGAGGGGATAACCCCCGCCGCCTTATTCATAAAAACCGTGTTCTTCGATACCGTTTTCCAGAATTGTGCCAATCAGCTCCTCCAATTCCATCTCCTTCAGCTCGCTGATCACAATGAGCTTTGCAAGGATATCTTTTTCCACCGGAACGACATAGCTTTCTTCATCAGGGCAAAGCTCCCGTACACAAATCTCCAGTCCGTCTGCAATTTTGCAGAGCGTACTTATATCTGCTTCCCGGATACCTGCCAGAATATCCATCAATACATCTTCCCTGACACCGCACCGCAAAGAAAGTTCTGGAATATCCATATCCTGCTCTTTCATAATGTTTAAAATTTTATCTCCGGTGCTGTAAACAACGGTCTTTTTCATTTCTGTATTCATTTTTCTGTCTCCTTTTCACTTGCTTTTTCTCGGTGGAAATTCCATCTTGAATTTGTACTGCGAACCTTTGATTTCCTTTCCGTCTTTGATATAAGAATAATCCTCAATTCCCTCCGGAATCAGGTACGCATCGTAGCTTCCCTTTTTCCCTTTTAATCCTCTCACAAGGGTCTTTTTCCCTTCAAGCAGACTTTTCATCTGTGTATCGGAAAACGTTGCTCCCATTGCCCTACCCACATTCATGCCGCATTTTTGTTTGCAGTAAGCACCGAATTTTCCTTTTACTACATCGCTGCCGCATTTCGGGCATTTTCCAAGCACTTCCTGCATCGTTCCAAACAAAGACTTCTGATCGTCACTGATACTGTGGTAGGTTTGCACCAGCTCCCGCACCATATCTTCAATGCCATCCATGAACTCCTGCATGGTGTATTCGCCTTTTTCAACCAAAGTCAGCGTATTCTCCCAATCTGCTGTAAGCTTCGGGGATTTTACCATATCCGGCAGAACAGTAATGAGCTTCATCCCGTCCTCGGTGGGAAGCATCTGCTTTTTCTCCCGTTTCACAAAACCGTCTTTGACCAGCTTTTCAATAATGTCAGCTCTGGTGGCAGGTGTGCCAAGTCCTTTGCGTTCCACCTCATCGCCCATATCCTCTGCTCCGGCACGTTCCATCGCAGAAAGCAGGCTGTCCTCGGTAAAATGTTTGGGAGGCTGCGTGAAATGCTCTGTTACCTTTGTCTGGATAACTGGAAACGTCATGCCTTCAGAAAGCTCCGGCAGTTTCTTCTCTTCCTTATCCTCATCTGTTTTTTCTACCCGGTAGGTACGTTTCAATGCTGCTTCAAATTCTTTCCACCCGTTCTGCAGAACCGTTTTTCCGGATACATGAAAGCTGTAACCACCGCAGGAAAACTCTGCTTTTACCGTTTCATACAACTGCTTTTTCCCGGTTGCACATAACAGACGATTAGCGACAAGGGATAAGATTTTCATTTCTCCCTCCGGCACAGCGGAAAGGTCTGTCTTTGTAATTTCTATGGTGGGAATAATTGCATGGTGGTCGGTCACTTTTGTACTGTTCAACACTCTTTTTATATCCGGCTCTGCTCCGGTCTGTTCCTCAAAGAGAATCGCCTGATAAACTGCCCCGATTACCGCTTTTGCAGTTTCTTCCATATCATCGGATAAATACTGGCTGTCCGTTCTCGGATAAGTGACCAGCTTTTTCTCATAAAGGCTCTGGGTGTACTCCAATGTCTGCTTTGCAGTAAAACCAAAGATACGGTTGGCATCCCGCTGAAGCGTGGTAAGGTCATAAAGTTTTGGTGGTGCAACGCTTTTATTTTCCTTTATAACGGAACGAACCACTCCACTCTGACTTTCACACGCTGCAGCAATACTTTCTGCCCTTGCCTTATCGTCAATCCGTTCTGTCATGGCATCTATCCCATCCATCAGAATATGAGCCATGTAATACTGCTCTTTTTCAAAATTCATAATCTTCACTTCACGGTCTACCAGCATGGCAAGGGTGGGCGTCTGTACTCTGCCCACCTTTAATACCTTTCCGCCATACAGTACAGTAAATAATCTCGTACCATTTAATCCCACCAGCCAGTCTGCCTGCTGTCTGCAAAGTGCAGACTGGTACAGGCTGTCATAATCGCTTCCCGGCTTTAAGTTTTCAAACCCGTCACGGATTGCACTCTCCTCCATTGATGAAATCCACAGGCGTTTCATTGGTTTCCGGCAGCCTGCCTGTTCATATACCAGACGGAAGATAAGTTCTCCCTCCCGTCCGGCATCGGTGGCACACACCACACTTTCAACTCTTGTATCGTGCATCAGATTTTTCAAGATTTTATACTGCGTTGCTGTTTCCTTTTTCACTTCATGCTGCCACTGCTCCGGTATCATGGGCAGGCTCTCATAGCTCCATTTTTTCCATGCTTCTGAATACATCTCCGGCTGTGCCAGCTCTACCAGATGTCCTACACACCATGAAACGAGAAATCCGTTTCCCTCCATGTAACCGTCTTTTCTCTCTTTCGCCCCGATCACATGGGAAATTGCCTGTGCTACGCTGGGCTTCTCTGTAACCACCAACTGCATACCTTATTCCTCCTGTTCGTCAAAGAAATCTTCTTCCGTATCTTCCTCCGATTCCTCATCTTCGTTTTCATACTCCTCGTTATCTTCCTCATCTTCATCTTCGTCCTCGATAAAGTCCTCTTTTTTCTTGCGGACAACCTTAAAATAATAAGCAGCTCCGATAACGATTAAGGCAAGACTACCAATCAGCACATACGAAATCATCGGATTCGGTGCTTCTTTCACTTCCGGCTCCGGTTCGGTTTCCTCTGTATTTCCCGTACTCTCTGCACCTTCCGTACCTTTTTCTGTTTCCGTTTCCTTTCCCTCTGTATCTGCCTGCTCTCCGTTGTTGTTTGGCAATGCACTCTCCCCATTCGGAATTGCAGATTCCAACGCAGCGGAATTTTTCGGCAAGGTTTCACTGTTATCGGAAGTTGCATTTAACAGGTCATTTTCCGTAACCTCAGTCAAAAAATATACCATTTCTTCCTCTCCGTCCCGGTCAATAATCAGATAGAAAACTTTCTCCGTGGCGGTCTGAATAGTATAAAACTCCTTGCCCTGACCGGATTTTTCCGTACTTTCTGTTTTCCCGCTTTCTGCCTCCGCAGCTTCTTTCATTGCCTGCTTTTTCTGTTCGGCAGGACTTGTCTGTGATGTGGTATTTCCGTTACTGTCTGTTTTGGTATGCTCCGTCACGGTTCCCGTAGCACTCCCCGGTTTCGTCGGGGTCGCACTCTCCGGGAGCTGCTCCGCCGGATTCCCATCACTGGTATCGGCAGGGTCTTTATAGTACGGATTTTTCGTTTTATAAACCTCAGACATATTTCCGGCATTGTCCATTGCAGAAATGGTAAAATACTCATACCCTGCGTCAAACTGCTGGAGGCGGATATTTAACGTACCGCCCGTCAGATCTGTAAACTCATATCCATTGACATATACCGCCTTTGCACCGGAATCCGTATCATGTACCTGTATGCTTAAAAGCCCGTCACTGACTGCCGCATTTAAGGTCGGCTTTACGGTATCAAAGCACTTTATGGCACGGTTCTTCTCATAGGTATTGCCTTTCTGGTCTGTGACAAGCACATACACGGTACAGTTCTCGGAAATCCTTAATTTCTTTTCCTCCGTCACATCTGTCCAGCTTCCATTCTGCCCTACCTTTGCCTCTATCTTTGCGATTTCAAAATTCCCCGTATCTGCGGTATCTTTTACACTGAAAGAAACGGAAACAATGTCATTATGCCACTCCTCCGGCTGTCTGATTTTGATACTCACATTCGGTTTTTTATAGGTACAGAGCTTATAATCTGTGACGCAGACGGGACAGTTTTTGTCATACTCATACGCACCGCATTGATCTTCGCAATTACATACCGGCTCCGGTTTATCATTTCCCGATACAGTGCCATCCCCGGTGCTTTCATCGGTACTGCCTTCTGTATTCTCTTCGGTGCCGCCTTCGGTGCTTCCCTCCGTGCTGCCCTCCGTAGTTTCTTCCGTGCTTCCCCTCGGTACTGTTTTCTGTATTTTCCTCCGTACTGACATCAGTTTCACTTTCGCCGGGTGTCTGCTCCGTACTTTCCTCCGGTTTGGATTCTTCGGTTTCTTTTGTTTCTTCGGCAAAAGCGCTGATTGCGTAGTTCCCATTTACAGAAAACGCTACCGCAGGCATGGTAAATAGCACAGCGGACAATATCAGTGATATAACTGCCTTAGATGATAACTTCCTGTTCTTCATGGCTGTAAGCCTCCCTTTCTTCTGATTGTGCTGCTTCTTTCTGCTCTTTTTCTTTCAGCAGACGCATAATTTCTTCTTCGCTGACCTTGTTTAACAGAATCAGCCGATCCAGAGAGATTTTATTCTTTTCAATGAATTTCATCTTCTCCCGCATCCTCTGCCATCTGAAGCTGTTCCGCCAAATCCCTCTCCCTCGCCTGCAATCCCGCAAGCTGTTCCCGGACTTTGGAAAGCTCCTTTACAATTCTCTCTTTCGTCATCGTTCCTCACTTCCTGTTATTTTAATTTCCTGATAATCTTCCAAACGCATAAAAATGGCTCTGCCAATAGGACGAATTGATTGAAGCGTAACTGATTGGATCTCCGCAATGAATCATGACCCCGTTTCCGCAGTAAATCCCCACATGGCTGACTGGTACGCCCGAATTGTATGTACCTGTAAAAAAGATAATATCCCCCGCCTTTGCATCTGCCGCCGACACAGGCGTACACTGGTTATAAATGCCCTGTGCTGTGGTTCGTGGCAGGTTATGGACACCGCTGTTTGTAAATACCCAGCAGACAAAACCGGAACAGTCAAAGCTGGTGGACGGACTGGAGCCTCCCCATACATAGGGATAGTCTAAATATCTCGCCGCTTCTTCCATAAGTGCCTGCACGGTTGCATCGTCATAGGAATCCGGCGGTATCACATTTCCTCCGCCGCTTCCGCTGCCCGGCGTTTCGCCATACAGCGTATCCGTGCCTGCTTCAAAAATAAAAAAGAGGGTTATAATATTCCCCCTGATACAGACATTCGATATGTAAATGACTTCCGGTACTGCTTCCCGTATTCCCTGTTGTTCCGATCACATTTCCATGCGTCACGCTCTGTCCTGCCCGGACATTTAAGGTATCCATGTGGGCATATTTTGTGCAGTAGCCTTTTTCATCTTCAATCACTACATAATTTCCGTAATAGCTGTCATAAGTTGCGGTAGTTACTGTCCCGTCCATCGCCGCATATACGGTTGTTCCGGTAGGTACTGCAATATCTACGCCCCGATGTAACTGTTCCTGCCCTGTGACCGGATTGATACGCCAGCCATAATAACTGCTCACATAGTTGTACCAATATAAATCAAGGGGCTTATAAAACTGCTGTGTCAGCCCGTGGGTCTGGTTATAAAAAGCATAGATTTCTCTCTGCTCCTCATTCATGCGTCCGGCAACTACTACGTTTAAATCTTTTGCTGTCAGGGTCACTTCCAGAATGGTTACGGTATATTCCTCTTCCACTTCATACTCGTATTCCTCTTCTGTTGTTTCCCCCGTAACCGGGTCTGTTACCGTATGAGTGCCTGTTTTTGTTACCGTCCTTGTCCTCGTTTCCTCTGTAGGATTTAGTGTCAACTCATACATTTCATCAAACAGATATTCTATTTCTGCCTGTACCTCACTTGCAGTAAATTCCGTATGGACTGCCGACAGATAGCTGATCAGTGCAAATGGGTCATGCCCGATAGATGCCAGATTATAACGGTACTCATCATAATCCGGATAAGTGGTTTCTATGGCATCAATCTCTGCCTGCAATTCTTTTTCCAGTTCAGAAAAAGCTAAATCTGCCGCATCTATTTCTGCCGGAACGCTCATATAACTTCCTGCCAGCGTGGTACTGATTCCTCCGGCAAACATCGCCCCACAGGAAGATACTGCTGTCATAATCATCACAAGAAGCACCGAAAAGGCTCCTATGGCAAGCAGAAGCGAAACATTTTTTGATGCAATCTCCTGTATCTTTCTGGCTGCCGCTGTAAAAAGATTCCCGGACTTCGCCGCTGTTTCCTTTGCGGCTTTCGCTGTCTGTCCCGCCCGTCTTGCTTTTGCATATTCCCGTTTGATACGCTGCTTTTGCAGTCTTTTCTGCAACTGCTTCTGAATGGTCTTTTCCTGCATTTCCGGATTTTCTTCCAAGAACTTCTGATAACGGAAATTGACCTCTTTCTGCATCTGCTTTTTCTCCAGCTTTGCAGCTTTCGCTCTCCGTCTTTCCGTTTTCCCTTTGTAATGCCCTTTGAAAAAGCGGTAAACATCTTCCCCGCTCTGCTCTGTCTTGTGGGCAGCCTCCACACCGGAATTTTCTTTCTCCACTTCGGCAACCTTACTATGGGCAAAATTAGAAGATTCCATTCCCACCCTGCCAGCCGCTCTTTTTACCGGACTGTCCGGTTTGAATGGTTTCTCTTTTTTTACAGAAGTCAATACATACTTTGTTCTGCCCGTCTTTTCATCAAAAACACGCTCCAGAGAATACTCCGTTTTCTTTGGAATCTTCTTTCTTGCAGCTTCCGTCTTTTTTCTGGCTTTCTCCGCTTTCTTTTGCAGTCGGTCTAACTTTTTGCTTCCATGAAATTCCGGTTCTGCCTCTTCGGTAAAGGTAGTGTCCTTTGTCTGGAAATCCTGTTCAAAATCAAATTGCTTTACTCGCTCCCGGCTCTTTATCTCCCGCCTTTGATACCTGCCCTTTTTCTGTGACGAATGATAGGTGTCCCTGTGGCGGTAGTCATCGCTGGCAATTTTTCTACCCTGCTCCTCTCCGGCTTCCTCCGTAAAAGTGCTGTCCGGCTGCATAAAATCGCTTTTAGACTTCTCTCCGGCTTCTGCTCCCTCGGACTTTTGGACATTCTGTCCAGAAGCATCTGCTTTCTGATACTTCTTTGTATTTTTCGACCTCTGGACATCGTGTCCAGAAGTGGTATCTGCATCTCTCGGCTGATATGCTGCGGATTTTTTACCTTTACCCTCGTTTGCTTTCTTTGGAATTTCTCCGGTAAAGGTTTTTTTCTCCTGTGCAAATGCAGCCGGTTTCTGTTTCTTTTTCTCCGCCACTACTCATTTACCTCCTGCCTTACACTTTCCTCTGGTTTGGTATTCATAACCGCAAAGGTCTTGGTATCTACCGGATATTTATCTACGAACGGAATAACCACGTTGTCAAACAGAATCAGTCCGCACCCCGGCTCGGAATTGGTTACATGGGCAAGCTGTTTTTCTGACAATCCCAGCTTATCTGCAAGGATTGCCTGATCCTTTGCATTTTGATTCAGGAGATATACAAAATCGGAATTGCCGAGGATTCCCTCGATTTCCTCCGACTTCAAAAAATCGCCTACGTTCTGCGTCAGCCCCGTAGGAATACCGCCCCACTTACGGAAACGCTTCCAGATTTCCACCGAATAGATAGCGGTCTGCTTCTCCTTCAGCAAAAGGTGGAACTCATCACAATAATAGCGGGTGGCAATCTTACGCTCCCGGTTCTGCGATACCCTGTTCCAGACCGCATCCTGTACGATTAACATTCCAAGCTCTTTCAACTGGTTTCCCAAGTCCCTGATGTCAAAGCACATGATACGGTTCTGACTGTCTACATTCGTCCTGTGGTTAAAATAATTCTGCGAACCATGCACATATAGCACAAGGGAGTTTGCAATCCGTTCTGCCTTTTTGTTCTTATGCTCTAACAGGGCATTATACAAATCCTCAAGGATAGGCATATTCTCCGGTACGGGATTTTCAAAATAAGCATCGTAAATATGACGGATACATTCGTCAATGATACCTTTCTCATCATTTTCCAGACCGTTCTTTCCTCCGGCAATCAAGTCACACAGAGTAATGATAAAATCGGATTTCAGCTTTAAGGCTTCCTTATCCCCTTTATGGGAAAGCTGAATGTCCATCGGATTTAAATAATCTTTGGAATTGGTTGCCAGCCTTACCACCTGTCCGTGCAATGCTCCCACAAGGGCAAAATACTCGCCCTCCGGATCGCAGACCACAATATCGTCCTTTGTCATCAGGAAACAGGAAAGAATCTCACGCTTTGCACTAAAAGACTTACCACTTCCCGGTGTACCAAGAATCACACCGTTTGGTGTACGAAGCCGTTTCCGGTCTGCCATAATCATGTTGTTGGAAAGGGCATTTAAACCATAATAAATAGCCGGAGCTGGCATAAATAATTCCTGCGTACAGAACGGTACTAAGATAGCGGTACTCTTTGTTGTCAAATCCCGTTCAATTCCCGTATCGTTGCACCCGATTGGTGCCGATGCCATCAGTCCCTGCTCCTGTAAATACTGCATACATCTGAGGTTGCAGTTCGCCTGTTGGATAATGCCGGATACCCTCTGCGTGATATTTTCCAGTTCCCGCTTGTTTCTGCCATAGCAGGTCAGAAGAAATGTCATCTTTACCATTTTCTGATTGCTGCTGTTTAAATCGTCCAAAAGGTCAAGGGTATCTTTTTCATAAGTGATAATGTCCGTTGGAAGAATGTCCATGTCATAACCTGACCTTACCGCCTTTTTCTGTTCTTCAATCTTCATCTTCTGAATATTCGTCAAAGCACCTTTTAGCATCTTAATCGCCTTGACCGGATCCATTGTCTGCATATGCATGGTAATAGTCAGGTTCGCATCCAGATCAAGAAGCTTTTTCAACAACTCATCATCAAACTTCGGGGCAATAATATCCAGATAATGCACACTGCCATACATTTTTCCCGCCTTAAAACGACTCGGATAGCGAAAATCAAATCCCGGCGGAGCGATGTAATCTTTCACACTTTTTCCCGACTCCGCCAGTTCCTTAAAAGAAAAACGGAAAGGCTCCATAGTATCCTGGTTAAAATACTCATGCAGGATACGCAGACGTTCCTTTCCGTCAAGGCTCTTAGCGTGTGTGCCCAGATTAGTCAAATTTTTAATCACATCTGCTTCAATGCTGACAAGTTTTGCCCTTGCCTCCTTAAAGCCTTTACTCTCAATTCCAAAAATCAGATACTTTGATTTGATAATACCGTTATTTCCCTTTGCAGCCTGTTTCTTTAACATCTGCGTGTATTCCTCACGAATATCATCAAAATCATCTGCCTGCAATGGAATGTCAAACTGGTCAATTAAGGTCTGCTCGTTAACCTGTCGGTTGAACAGGAACAGCTCAAATTTAATAGACGGGTCAAAATAATTGATAAGCCTGCTGTATTCCTCCAGTATTTCCCCCTTATCCTCGATTTCCAGCAGGTCATAATTTATATCGTAAAACTCCACCATTTTCGTATAAAAGCCAGAAGTGACCTGACAGATACCGTCCCGGTACATCTTCTGAAAGGTAATGGTCTTCTGTGCTGTGGTGGGCTTTTCTGCGTTTTTATTCGTTCCGGCAAGCATGTGTTTTAACTCCGCAAGCCTTCTCCGCTCCACAAAGGTCAGCCCCGGCTTCGTTTTTCCTTTTTTCTTATGTCTGTCCGGCTTTTCTGCCGCCTGCTTTTTCTTCAAGTTTACGCACCTCCTCTTTTATACGCTCTGTTTCTTCTAATCTTCTGTAAATATTTTCTGATTTGTAGGGACGAATCCCCGGTGTGAGGAATTTCTGCCTTATCATAAAATACAGAATCTTCTCTGCCGGAAATCCGTCCTTCTCATACATTGCCAGAAAGAAAAAAGGCAGCATGACCGCTACCATCAAAAGTGCCGATGCCTGTGTGCCGATAAACCCTTTTGTAAAAATGTAAAAGGGAATCCCTACCGCACCTGCACCGCTGAAGCAAATAAGCTGGCGTTTCGTCAGATTTAACGCTACTTTTGTCTTTATGCCGCTTAAATTCTTTGGCACTGCTACGGATATTGCCATAACATCACAGCCGGAGCTGATACTGCAAGCCCCGGCTGTTCCCTCCTTTCTTTGAAATGTGTTCTAATGAGCATTCCAGATTGATTTCGCAAGGGAACCTGTCTTGAACAGGCTGAAACACAGAACAACGGTATAAGCTGCCACCGACCACAGTGCTGTGTGCAGATTGTCCGCAACCGCAATGCCGGATACCAGCACCGCATAGATTGCCACGCATACCATAATGAAAAATCCCTGAAACGCCAGTGAACACAGTCCCTTGATATAATTGTTGCCGATACCGCCCCATTCCCGGTTACTGAATGTGGCAAAGGGAACCGGAGCTACTGAAATATAAAGGTAGATTTCAATCATTCTCCCGAAAAGCATGACGGTAATAAGCAGGGAGATGATTTTCATACATAAGCTGACAATCATAGTTTCGATACCAAGCCCGATCAGCTCGCCGATGCCCATTGTATCAATCTGACTGTCAAACATGGTTTTTAGGGTATCCGTCACATCAATGGTAGTGGAACCCGAAACAATACCGCCTGCTCTGGTCACGATATGGTTTCCCACATCAAAAATCGCCATTGTGATGTCAAAGGTGTAGCTGAGAAGCAGCACAGCGATACAGGCTTTGATAAGGTAACGGAAAAAGAACTCGCTTCCTACTTCATGCATATTGTTCTTATCCATGACCATTGTAATCAGCTCATAGCAGAGTATCGCACTGATGATCATGCCCGCTATGGGTATCATCACATTTTCCGAAAGGTTCTCTATCATAGAAAACACTCCGCTGTTCCATGAACTGGGTGTCCTGCCGACTTCCCCTGCGATTGTTCCGACCTTATCATTCACATCTGTAAACATCGTAGTAAGGTTGTCCATGACCCACCCTTGCAGTATTTCCTTTATAAATTCAGTTATCTTGTCGAGAATCGCTCCCATGACTTAGGAAAACAGGCTTGTAAGCTGCGGAATTACCGTCTGTGCCACAATTACAATACCGCCACCCGCCATGAGCTGCTTGACCCCTTGTGATTTTGCCCCTGGGTTATCATTTCCGTATCCCTCAAGAAGATTGATAACGCCCCATACTGCCACGCCTGCTCCGATTGCGGTTACAACGGTCTTTAATCCTGTTACTGCTGATGTAAAAAATGCCATATTCAGTTACCTCGTTCTTTCCGAAAATTTATTTTTTGCAAAAAATAAGGAGCATTGCTTTCTATCCGCAAAACTCCTGTACCTCTGGACATCGTGTCCAAATGTTCCTATTCAGTTGTATCCGGGGAAATCTCCCCGCATTCAAAGGCTTCATCTACCTTTGTCTTTTCTGTGACCTTCAAGTGGTGCAGATGTTTCACATACTGTTCCATATCAAAGGCAT
Organism: Oscillospiraceae bacterium NTUH-002-81; assembly: GCA_032620915.1. Classification (NCBI taxonomy): domain Bacteria; kingdom Bacillati; phylum Bacillota; class Clostridia; order Eubacteriales; family Oscillospiraceae; species Oscillospiraceae bacterium NTUH-002-81. The sequence continues at coordinate 439,373 of CP136052.1, read as the reverse complement.
TTTTCTTGTCATAATCGGACAGCTCTTTGTACCGCTTGTGCTTCGTTATATCGAATTTATCCGAGAAAAATGGTCTGACACCTCTAAGCTGCATAATACATTTCCCGCCATCCATGACAGCAATCTCATCTTGGCTCATCAGTTCCTTTCCGGTCTTTTGGTAATTCAGACCGTAGGACTGGCTCGTCCCCCTCGTATCCGAGGTGTTGTACAGGTCAATGGTTTCTTTCCCCAATACCTCTGCTAATTCCTTTAGGGTGGTCTTTTCCTTTCCTCCGAGAAACAGCGTAGTGTCATGAGGTAAGCTTCAGCTCATCCTTCGAAAAGGACTTGCATCCACTCCCTCCCAAACCGCACGTACACCTCTCGATGTATACGGCTTTCCGCTTATCATTTGCGGTGTTACGAATGAATTAAATTATGGCATTCGGGGCATACCACGAGTGTTTTCCGTCTCCTTTTTCGCATGAGTAATACCCACTCTGTATTTCCCTTTAAATCTTTGAGTTTCTTAACTTGGTGTATTACCAGATTTCTACAGTCTTTTTGGCATAATTCACAAGTATGACGTTCCACTCTCTGTTTGAGAGTGTTAGTTTTGGCATATCTTGAAAACTGCGGAAGCTCGCTTACATTATCAAACTTTGTAGCACATTCCTTCCGTTTATAACCATCCCTGTAGAATGTTGTTGTTTTCATTCCCTGCCTTGTTTCATACGCAACTGTAAATAATTCGTTTCTGCAATATCTCCGCTTAATCTCATGAACATTCGTCTTATACTTGCACGCAAATGTTTTATACATGCTGTATTTCATTACATTGGCAAATCTCCCTATTTTAAAGGAGTCATTCGCTATGGTGTAATAATTATATAGTCCACGGACTTCTGCATTGTATCTTGCGAGAATTTCAATATCGCTCTGGTTTACCAGTTTTCCCCTATGAAGGGCTACAAATCTCTCTTTTCCGTTTTCGTTGATTTTGATTTTCATTGCTTTGTATTCAATTAACTTACCTACCCATTTTTCGCGTGGAACGTACAGTTTAACAACTCCTGTCTGACATCTCTGAACCCTTCCGTTAGAAGCCTTCTGTAGCGTCTGCACTCTTGATACCGTAATGTCGTAACCTAGAAATCTTGCTCTGTCTCCAGTGTGCGTAACCTTTGTCTTAGTGTCTGACATTTCTAATTTCAATGCTTTTTGCAGGAATATTTTCACGTCTTTCTTGATAGCTTCTGCGTCTGCTTTGCTACCAATAACCCCGATGATAAAATCATCCGCATATCTCGTATACTGCACCCTTTTATAATTACTGTCGTTATAGACGTAAGGTGTTGTAGATTTTTCAATCATTTCCAGTTCCTTAAGATTTTTGCATCTGATTTTCTTTTCTTCGTCAGACAGACTATCCCATATCTCTCTGCCCTTTTTCCTATATCTGTATGCCTTACCGACACTGGACTTATATGCAGTAGAAAAATGTTTCTTCTTAGCTTCTGTATTGAAGTTTTCTGCATAATTTTCCATAAATTTGTCCAATTCATGAAGGTAAATATTTGCCAGCACTGGACTGACTCCCGACCCCTGCGGCACTCCGCTATAGGTTCTGTTGAATGTCCATTGTTCCATATATCCTGCTTTTAGGAATTTCCATATAAGCTGGATAAACGCTTCGTCATCAATCCTCTTTTTCAAGAGGTCGATAACTACATGGTGGTCGAAACTGTCAAAACAAGCGTGTATATCTCCTTCCACAAACCAGTTCGCACCAGTAAAGGTGTTCTGTATCTGTTTCAGTGCTGTCTGACAGCTTCTGTTTGGTCTGAACCCATGTGATTTATTACTGAACACAGGCTCATAAATACTCTCCAAAATCATCTTAACGACTTCCTGCACGAGTTTATCATCCCCCGACTGAATACCCAGAGGACGTTTTTTACTGCTGTTTTTCTTTGCAATATATTCTCTTCTTGCAGGCTTAGGTTGGTAACTTCGGTCTTTTAAGGATAAAATAATCCTCTCAATTCTCTTGTTACCCATGCCATCAATCGTTGTTCCATCAGCTCCGGCAGTCATACTGCCATCATTTGCGTAGATATTTTTATACGCAAGCCAATAAAACTCCGGATTGTACAGATTTCTGTATAATCTCTGAAATCTGTAAGTTTCATTCTTTGACTTTTCCATCAAATTTTTCAATACCTCAGTTGGATTTCTCAATGCCTCTCGCACCTTCCTTCATTTTAGTATTTTCTGATAAGCTGCTCCCCTTCGCCATGTGAACGTCATTAACGTCTCGGACTACTATGGGAGCTGTGTGACCATGCCTGTTACCAGGTTTAGGTCATCCCCAGTTAGTAAATACAGGATTAGCATTCAGTGTTGTCGGCACCGACTTTCGCCATTTATCCGCTGTCTTGCGGTTGCTCTTTCATGAGTATCGCTTGCTTTCATAACTGCGAAATGAAACCAACATGAAAAGCATACGTTTCAATCCTTTTCGTATGCGGGGCACAGGTTCCCCCACTCTGGCTATCGTTTAGGCAGTTTAGCTTTGTACCTCATACACTGATTTTTATTCTTAAATATTCTGACGCATAGGATTAGCGCCTTTCCTATTTACGTTCCAACTGGAACAACAACATGCTACACTCCCCTTCGGGTTTCCCCTCTCGGATAAGTTGTAGAATAATAGGTTGTGATTTTTCATCACCTGATACTTTTACCTACCGCTTGCTAAAGGCGGTATCCTGTAAATACCACGTCGCCAATTTATATTGCGCTGGCGACTTCTGGGCGCACGCAGTTGCCCTCTATGGTATCGGCATTGTCCCTGTAAATCGCTTTGAGCTGTGATTTTGACTGCAAAATAATAGAAGCTGATATTTCCCTGCTTCGGATCGTAGCAATCAGCTTCTCAAACTGTGGAATCTGCCCGAATAGTGATAGGTAAGCCTCTGGTGTTACCACCTCGGGCTTTTCCCCCACTCCACACCGTGCGTGATAGTTTCCCATCACACGGCGTTCCACCGACTAAGATTACATTTTAGTGCCTATATAGTCCTCGAATTGTATTTCTTCCAACTCCCTGTATTTTCGGAGTTTGTTTATTTTTTCTTGCATTTCCACGGTCAATGTTAAATTCTGCAACAGTTTCTTTATTACTTTATTTTCTGTTGCATCAACCAATTTTGACACATCTTTGGATAAAATTATCAAATTCCTATATGTGTCATTTCGCTCACCTTTGCACGGTTTTATGTGTATACATACCATGTCTGTTATTGACAGGGCATTGTGTGTTACTGCACATTTTCCTTTTTGTGCTATATACCTTGAAAGGGCATTATCTGCCATCTCCAAGGTCGGATAAAGATGTGCATTTCCCATCATATATTTCATAACATCATAACTGATACAGTTTTCGATGTCTGAATACTTCCTCACATATTTATTGACTTCCCGCCTTTTGTATTTTGGATATTCATACGCCACATACCCTACTGGAATAATCATTCTTCCTTTTATCCATCGGAACTGCTTTGACTTTCCATACTTTTGTTGGATAAATTTACTGGTTATCTCACCCGTTTTTGTTATCGGAAAACATCGGTTATTGTGGTTCATACCGTTACTTTTCCCATTCACTTTATAGGCGATTTCTGCAAAATCTGCTGATACCATTGTTGCCATACAATAATAATTGTGCATACCCATAACCATTGAATTGTAAAGACTTATGTTTTTATCAATTTCGCTTTGCTTGCTTGGATTTTTGATATCTTTCCAGACAGTCCGCAGCTTATTGATAACCTTATCTTTACTTTTGTCGGCTATATGTGAACGGATTATCCATTTATCACCTTTTGGAACAACTTTAAATTTGATTCCAAGAAAAGTTGTATAGTTCTTACGCAAGTTTGTGATTCCAGATTTCTCATCACTTGTTTGCAGATGTAAATGTTCTGCAAGCCATAGTTTTGTTGCATACATGGCTTTCTTAGCTGTTACATAGTCCCGACAGAATATCTTAAAATCGTCTGCATACCTTACGATGTACATTTCTTTAAGTTCTGTCTTTTCCCTCAGCTTTTTCCACTTTGGTGACCTGTCTATTGTGAGGATATTTCCCTCCTTATCAGTCCTGTAAAATTCCAGTCCGGATTTTCCATCTTTGACTTTAAACATCTCCCATTGATTAGCAATCCACCAGTCCAGCTCATTCAATACTACATTTGCAAGAAGTGGGGATAAAATCCCCCCTGTGGTGTACCTGTTTCCGGGGTAATTACAATGTCATTAAACAGGATTTCTGCTTTTAGCATCTGTTTGATTATCATAATCAGTTTCCTGTCCTGTATTCCAAGTCCCCACAACTGCCGAATCAGCTTATTATGGTCAATATTGTCAAAGAATCCAACAATGTCCACATCTACTACAAAATGCAGATTTTGCAACTGTGCCATTTTATAGCATTGAGCAATCGCATTTTGCGTTGACCTGTATGGTCTGAACCCATTATTTCGTTCATGAAATTTTGCTTCACAAATCGGTTCCAGTATTTGCAGAATACATTGCTGTATCAGTCTATCCCATATACTTGGGATTCCTAATGGTCTGGTTTTTCCATTGTCTTTTGGTATTTCTACACGCCGGACCTTTTTAGGCTGATAAAAGTTCAATTTATTTCTGACGGTTTTAATGACCGTTTCGATTGGGAGTGACTGAATTTCTGTTATTGTCTTCCCATCTGTTCCAGGGGTTTTGCTCCCGTTATTTTTGCAGATATTCCGATATGCAAGTATGATATTCTGCTCTGATACTATCAGGGGCATAAGCCTGTCAAATTTATTACCTTTCAGACTGCCTTCATATAACTGATATCCAGTTTCTTTTGCGTCATATCTTTCTGCATTTCTTTCTGCTTTATTTACAATTCGTTTTGCCATAGTAACCAACTCCTTATTGGAGAATGATTTTTTCTTCGTCTCACCTCGACAGCTATGAAAATCTCCATTTGGTGATTACTATATAGACATAAAGGAAATCTTAGTATCGGCTTGTGGCTATCCCTCCACCGCTTATTATCACGGTTTCATCGGTACTGTGCCACTACTCTCACAACCATAAATGTGCTTATTGTAGAAAGGATTCCTTTATACCTTTCCTTTTCGACACAACTACGGTACTTTGTCACTGATACAGTCAGTTCCCGTATTGGTTGCTTTCCACGTTCCACATAACTTAGGATTGTTGTCACTTAGGTCATTCCTTTAGCCCTGCAAGTATTATCTTTATAGATACCTGTGTCCTGTAAACACAGAGGGTATTTCATACTAACAACTTTTACTTTACCCCACTTGCGTACCTACTGGTACACTGGCATTTCTGCCAGCCATTCGTTTAGAGCCGTACATTCGGAATTTTGTCAGACCGCCTTACTGGTCATTCTAACCATATGGCAACCCCACCCGCACTGTCACACACAGCTTGTACCTCTACAAACCTTTCCTCACCTTGCAGTGTTAGGGTGTGCTTCGCACGACTTCCCCGAGCTTATAACCTTAATCGTCTGTATCCGACTAACGCTATTCGGAGTATTAGTGAATTCCCTTCAGGGCGTTACCCCTTCATTTGAAATTTCAGTTATGCAGTTCTCTAAAACCACATTTATTAAATTATTTGTGACTTTAGGCTACGCTTTTGTCGGTTATTCCCACCGTTTTCGGCGTAGAACGTGTCACACTGTTCGCAAACTCATCAAGGAGCATACGCACATGAACCGGGAGCCTTCCGTTATAAACATCGTCTGCCTTGTCGCAAAGCAAATTAAAGAGCTGGGAATACATGATAGACACCACAAAGTTAAACGTAGCATCTGTATCAGAAATAATAACGAACAACGCTGTTTTTTCCTCTCCCAGCGTGTCAAGCTCCAGTTCATCATATTCCATCAGGTCACGCAGCTCTTTTATATCAAATGGTGCTAACCTCGCACCGCAGCTAATCAGAATCGACTTCGCTGTTTTTTCCTGCCGCAAGCTTATATTTCTTATACTGCCTTACAGCAAAATGGTTCGGGTCTTTTTCCTCCAGCTCCTCAAAGAGCAGATCAACAGCATTTTTGAAGTTTTCATCGTCCTCTCTTGCTTCACTTGCATCAATCATATCAATCAGCATGGCAAAATTCTGTTCTTCCTCCGGTGCTTCGTACCAGATGTATGCAATCAATGCTGTATAATAGAGTTTTTCTGCTTTGACCCAAAAGTCCTCACCGGATTGCTGCCCCTCTCCTTTTGTGTTGACTATGATTGTGTTGACGAGTTTCAAAATGTCCTTTTCGCTCCGCAGATAAGCAAATGGATTATAATGCATGGATTTTGCAAAGTTTATGGTGTTGAGGACTTTAATCTTATACTTGCCCCGCTTCAGCATCTTCCCACATTCCACTAAGATTGTGCCTTTCGGGTCAGTGACGCAATAGGACGAGTGCATCTGCATCAGGTTCGGCTTCACGAAAAATCTTGTTTTACCGGAGCCGGAACCGCCAATCACAAGAATATTTTTATTTCTTGCATACTTCGGTTCTTTCGGTCTGCCGGACATCATCAGACGCTCCGTAGCGGTCAGAAGAATATTATTTTCAAATACAGAATCCATATATGGCTCTATATCTTTGGCATTCCCCCACCGTGCAGAACCGTATTCCACACCCTGCCGGAATTTCTTGGCATTCTTCGCCTTATAATAAACAATGAATTTTAAGGCAACGCCTCCGGCGATTCCAATCAGCAAATCACTCAGAAAAAAACTGGGGAACGGATTGGAAAACATCCTGTCCATTTGGCTCATTACTACCATCATCTTGTCAGACGCATTACTGCCCTCTGCCACTCTCCATAAAAATGCTGCCTTATTACAGAAGTACCCGGCAAGCACATAGGGAAGATTCAGCAGTATCAGCTTTTTAACATCTGCACTTTTTGCTTTTTCCTTCAGCTTTTTGGGGACAGCTTTTAAATCTTTGGTAATGCCTGCTATGATATTAGTCATAGGCTCTGCCCCCTGTCCTTATTCTTTTCCCGGCTCCGTTCTTTGTTCTGATCCTTTGATACCACATCCCGGAAATGCTTTAATTTCTGCCTTACAGAAGTCCTACTGTTCTTTTTCTCATTTCCATAAACAAATTCCTTAAATGCCTGTGCCACAGCATCGGCATCCCTGCCCTTGAAAAATACCAGATACTTCGGTGGCTCGGTGGTCTTATCCTTTTTCACAGCAAAATCAACATTGTATTTACGAGCTACCCGCTCAAAGGATTTGATATTGCCATCTGTGATTTCAATGGATGAAGCACCTGCACCCTCGCCCACCAGTTCCTTAACCGACACTTTCCCATGCGTTTTCTGTGCCTGTTTTCTGCAATGATTCAGATACATTCTCATGGCAGATTTCAGGATATTGGCATCCAGCTTTGCAGCCTTAATCACAAGGGCGATTGTTTTCTGCGTTACTTCTTCCTGCATCTGTACCTCCTTCTTTCCTTTTTACTGCTGTTCCTTCAGGGCGGAACAAGCAGCCGATGTAGTAAATATTTCATGTTCTCTCCTTTCCGCTTCTGGACATCGTGTCCAAAAATTCTGATTTACAGGCAGCCTGCTCTGATACAGTCCTCGTACTCCCTTAATGCTTCCTCTGTATCTGCATCCACAGATAACTGGATACGAACAAAATCATGCAGCGTTCCCGCTAAAAGAAAATCCTTATAAAGCCGCCCAAAATCCTCAACAAACTTCTTTATCAAATGTTCCGGATCATCTCCAGCATGATATTGTACATAAATCTGACTTCTGCCTGTGTTTCCCAGCATATCCGTCAACTGATACGTCAGCTCTCCTGTCTGCTTGACCGAAATCTGAATCAGATTGTAATTCTTTCTCAATTTAAAATAGCTACTATGATACTCCGACGTTATTGTGATGTTTGGATTTTCTTCCAGTTCCATCACAACATCTGCCAGTTTTCCCAATAACGCTGCGGCTGCTTTTTTCTGAAATTCTCTCTTTTTCATTTCATCTGACCTCCATCCGGCTTCTGGACATCGTGTCCAAAAGCAATAAAAAAGGGCAGCTACAAATCTTTCGACTCATAACTGCCCTGACGCTGTTTTCTGTTTTTCCATGCCCTATTCCTTATATCGAATGACAGGGCACTGTTTTTGTTTATTTCCTATTTTTCTCCGCTCCAAGGCAAACACCATATCTCCGGTTCGCTCAAAAAAGCCGATGTCCTTTTTCCAGCTCATTCCACATTTGCAATGCTGCAAACCAATAAACTGCTGTTTCATTCTCCTGCCGCATACCGGACACCGCTTATTACTGCTTCCCTTTTTTCTTTTTCGGCACATCCTCCTTTTTCTCCTTCGGCGGCTTTTCTTCCGGTATCCCATTTTCCGCAATACGAAGCTCATATCGTGGCAATTTTAAAAGATATGCTCGGTAAACCTCTTCATACGGAACCCAGATTGCAAGAGATTTCAGTTTTTCATAAATCCGGTCAATAATCTGCTTTGCTACCTCCTCATTTGGTATCTCTCCATTTTCCTTATAGAAAATGCAGGTTTCCCGAAACATCCAGTCTGCTATTTTCATCTTCTGCTTCTGTTTTAAATCCTTATAGGTCTTATTCGGCTGTTTCTGCTGTTTATATGCCAGTGAATGATGATTTGGTTTCATACAATCCCTCTTTCGGACAAATTCTGTTCAAAGCCATTATAACAAAATTTATGCCTGTATCAAATATTTCCGGTACATTTATTTCAACAGCATAACCGTACACATCTGTGCATGGAACAGACCATTCTCCACCGTAACATTATCAAGCAGCAATGCCTGAAACAACACATTCCTCACATTTTCAAGACTGACGATTTTCTGTTCATTCTCCGGCAGATGTACAAACTCCACACCGTCCTCCACAGCAGATTTTCTTGCGGCTTCACAATGAGTAAAAAGTCCCAGAATATACTTATTTGACATGGCAAAAGCATAGGTTTTCTGTCCATCATATACAATCTGGTCCTTCTCCGCTGCTCCTTCCGGCAGACTGAAAACGCACTGCACTATTTCTAAACAAACCTTACCTGCATAGTCCGGTTTCAGTTTATTTTTATAGCGTTGTATTTTCCACTGGATTTCACTACGCTCCACAGGGGAATGGGTACGCTTAAACTGAATTTTCCGGCACAACATATCCAAATCCATATACACGTTATTTCCTACAAGATGCTCCGTATATCCTCTATATTCCCCCAACCGCAACAAATACGAAAGCACCTCATTCAGCTTTTCCTCTGATTCTATGAACTGAAACGGTTTTTCTCCAAATTCCAGATATTCAAACTGTAATGGGCAGCTCCCTTTCTCTATCTCCCGTTCCATAACTCTTTTTACATCTCGTAATGATTCCATTTTGCTCCTTTCCGCTTCTGGACATCGTGTCCAAAAGCAATAAAAAAAGGGCAGCTACAAATCTTTCAATTCATAACTGCCCTGACGCTGTTTTATTTCAGTTCTATTTCTGCCATTTTTGCAAATACTGCTTTTTGCTCTAAAAGCTCTTTCTGTTTTTCCTCCGGCAGACATTTGAAGATTTCCTCATATCCCATTTCCAGCATCGGCGTTCCCTTTGCGAAGAGATAGAGCCGGGTATCAAGCCATTCCTGCCATAAGTCCTCAAACATACTCTCACTGTCTGTATAGGTTATAACATCATTAAATCCATACTCCGGTGTGTAATATTGCAGCTTCACAAAACCGTACCGTCCTACATCCAATACCAAAATGCTTTCCAGCTCATACAGTTCTGCATAGGCTGCGGCAACCTTTTTGCACCGTTCCCGTTCTATGTCTGTAATGTAACTTTTCTCCACAGTTGCAAACCTCCTGTTTCGAGGCATCGTGCTGCCTCTTATTCAATCTTCCGTGTTTCTATTTCAAAAACACTTCCGTCCCTTGTTTTTATTGTAAAAATATTTGCGGCATCAGAGGTATCTATATCCTCAATCCCTAAAGCCACATCATTTTCATCTAATACTTCGTATAGCTGATCCTTAAACTCATTATGTTCCATAACTTTTTTACTCTCCTTGTATGTTTTATGGTGCGTACACGCACCATATTATTATATGTTTCATGCACTTAGAATACAAGTGTGGAAAGGAGCTTTCAGTATGATTAAATACGATCCGCTTTGGCGTACGCTAAAGGAAAAAGGAATCAGCCAGTACCAGCTTATCAAAGATTATGGCATTGATAAAGCACAGCTTCAGCGGCTTCGGCAGAACCTTGTTGTAAAAACGCTTATTTTAAACAGGCTTTGCCAGATACTTAACTGCCGGATTGAAGAGATTATGGAATACGTCCCGGATGATAATTAAAGGTGTTGTTCTGATTGATGAACAATGCCTTTTTCATTTTCGCTTTTCATCTGCACCTTTGGACATCGTGTCCAGAAGTATCACTGATTATCTTTATTATCTCCATCAGCACCATAACCATTCTCAGAATTACAACCACACCGCCAATCAGACCACCTACAATACAGTTCAGTGCCAGTATTCCTATACTTCCTGCAATTCCGAAATTTTTTGGTATGAGAATCATACACATTTTTCTGATCCCATAAGGACAGCCGACCAGTACCCAATACAGGAAAAAATCAAATCCTTCTGCTTTTCTGCAAATCGGATAACAGGTTATCATCCAAACTGCCAGCAACGATACCGGAAGCACAATTTTAACCAATATTCTTTTCATTCCAGCCACGTATAATCCAATTATCCTCTTTTGAGGGTAATGGATTATTCCCCTTTCTCCCAATCTCTTGGGCTTTATTGAATACTCCATTATAATAATTACAGCACTGTGGATCTGTACCTATTTCATTACGGCTTTGACTGTTCCGAGGTGACTCAGACCACAGCTTTTCGTCTACTACTGGTAATTAGTTTGTTAACGCATGACGTTTGTATTTACGTGATTACGCAGCCGAATTCTCTGTGGAAGACAGCAGTGCTAAATATCTTATAAGGAGGCTTATTTCTATGACCATGTACTTTGTTGGAATCGATATTTCCAAGTACAAGCACGACTGTTGCATCATATCAGCAGCCAACCAGAAAGTTGTTTCAAAGTTTACTTTCAAAAATGATAAGTCCGGTTTTGAACAACTAAATCTTATCTTAAATTCACTCTCCACTCCTGAGGATATAAAAATAGGGTTTGAATCAACTGCCCATTATGCCCTCAATCTTGAACTCTTCCTTGAAAATGCCAACCACAGCTTCATGGAAATTAATCCAGTTTTAATCAAGGATTTCAAGAAGTCTCAGACTCTCCGACGCACCAAAACCGATTCTATCGACTGCGAGTTAATAGCCCGTTGGTTAATGACTGTTGAATACAAACCCCATTCAAAAGGATTTTACCACGCTTATTCCTTAAAGTCATTAACTCGTTTACGGGACAGGCTGGTTCGCCAGCGTTCTTTTTATCTTGTTAAAATTACAAACGTTCTTGACCACACCTTTCCAGAGTTCAAACCGTTCTTCCATGAGCGTTTATCTAAAACTGCCTTATACCTCCTTGAAAACTACGGCTCCGCTGAAAAGATAGCAAGAATGAATTCCGCATCCTATGAGAAACTTCGATCCATTTCCAGAGGAAAATTTTCTCCCCAGCAGTTTATTCGCTTGAAAGAACTTGCCGCTAATACAGTCGGTGTAAACAACTCTATCTTCGATGTAGAACTTAATAGTCTGCTGACCTTATACAAGTCCCTTGTAGATGAAATCAAAACATTAGAAAGCGAAATCAACAGACTGGTAGATGAAGTGCATCCACACTATATGTCCATTCCAGGTATCGGTCCTATATCCGCTGCTATCATTTACGCTGAATATGGTGATATTTCAAACTTCTCCAGTCCTAACCAGATGCTTGCTTTTGCCGGAATAGAACCCAGCGTACATGAGTCAGGAACTGAAGCATATAATGGCAAGATGGTAAAACACGGTTCCTCACAGCTACGATATGTGCTTATCAACTGCTGTCTGCCGTTGATACGGTTTGATGTGACATTTGCTACATACTATGCCAGAAAACGTTCAGAGAACAAGCCTCACCGGGTTGCTATCACTCATGTAGCTAAGAAGCTTGTCAGAGTCATCTATGCATTGGAGAGTCAAGATATCGACTTTGACCCAAAGAAACTTCGATGAGCTCATGTTCATAAGTTAACACCCTCCATCTGAAATACGCTATTTTCAGATGGTTTATTAAGGTTACCCTTTTTTATAAACCATAAAATTCCAAAAAAACACTTGACTGTTTATAGTTTGTCACCTCCGTACATATCATGCTGTACCTCCTGCTGATAATAATGATTCATCGTTGAGGGTGCATTATAAAGAGCTGTTACCATATATGCCTTGATATTTGCAATTTTCGTAGTTGTTTCCTGCATACATCCTATCACATATTCCAAATGGGAGCTATTCAGTTTGAGGAACTTTGATTTTACAAGCTCATATGGATAATCATTTCCACCGATTTTAACAGTCTTATGCTTCACACATACAATCTCGCAGATTACCTCATACAATTCCTCATACAGCCCTTTGTCCTGCCATCTGCCATATTTCATGTGATGTTCGTACTCAATATTCTCTTTGATGATTTCCATGTAAGCATTGACATCTTCCATCACATCAATCTCCCCTTCCAACTCACTGCCGGATTGATTGATAGGATTGATATAATTCCTATCAATATTACTCTGGTTAGTATGATTATAGTTAGTATAATTAGGGTCTGCTTTTTGAACTTCCGCAAGTTCAGATATTGTACTTCTTGAAGTAAAATTTTTAGACTTCTGGAAGTCTGCTTTTTGAACCTCTTGAAGTTCAGTTTCTGAACTTCTGGAAGTATAACTTTTAGAACTCTTGAGGTTCAAATCCTGAACTTCTGTGGAAACATCAGCATTTGCAGGCGTTTCTTCTTCTGCTTCTCCTATTGTGGCAAAATTCTTTACATAAATAATATCCGGTTTTCCAAGTCCCCTGCGTTTCTTTTCGATCAATCCTATCCCATTATCACTGTCCAACTCTTTCATAATCTTAACACAGGTTGCTTTTGCACATCCCAAATCCTCCATGACATTATCAAGAGTATAAATGATATAGGCTCTGTTTTCTTCATCCAACCAGCCATTTTTCATAGACAGTGACATACGGTCAAGCATCAGACCGTACAGGAGCTTGGCATCGCTGCTAAGCCCCTTGAAACGCTCGTCTTTAATCAGCAACCGAGGAACACGATAAAAGGAAAACTGTTCTGCTTCAATCCCATAGTAATAATCAAACTGTATCTGTTTACCCATTTTACCGCACCCCCTTTACTGTTTCTTCTGCCATTCCTCCAATAATTGCAGGATAATCCCCTCAATCTCTTCGCTGGAGTATTCCTCTGAAAAAAACTGGCTGATTTTTTCAGACTTGATTGTAACTTTCCTCTCTTTCGGCTTTTCCTCGGTCAGTATCAGACGCACCATCGGCAGCGTCAGTTCGCCGCTTTTCCCATATTCCTTCAGCTTGGCAGACTGTACTGTGGAAATATTTGCTCCGCTTTCCTCAAGGATTACCAGCACCCACTGTTGTGCATCTTCCGACAGAAAGGAAATGTCAACACCCTGTACCAGACCGATTTTCTTTCTGTCAACCAACTCTAGCAGCTCATCGGACAGCCTTGCAAGCCAGATATACCGTTGCACCGTCTTTCCGCTTTCTCCGGCAGCTTCTCCTACCTCGTCAAGCGTATTTCCGTTTCCTTTTCTGCCCTGATGCTTCATAGCCTCGTATTTCATGGCATAAGCTTTCGCCTTCTCACTTGGCAGAATGTCCTCACGCTGAATGTTGGAATCCACCATGATAATCGTAGCTTCATCGTCTGTATAATTGCGGACTATCACAGGCATATCCTCTTTTCCTGCCCGTTCTGAACCTCGTTTTCTGCGGTGTCCGGCTATGATTTCATAGCCACCCTCTGCCCTCGGTCTTGCAATTCCCGGTACGAGCACCCCATACTTACTGATGCTTTCCGTTGTTTCTTCCATTTTTTCATCGTCCAGTACACGGAACGGATGATTTCTAAACTCATGCAAATCCGTGAGCTTGGCTCTGATAATCTGCTCTTCGCTCCCTGTCTTTTCTTCTGCATTTCCAAATAAATCATCATAACTGCTTAATTTTACCTTTGCGGCACTTCCTGCTTTACTCATTCCCAAGCACCTCCTCCGTCAAAGACTGATAAGCAGCGGCTACTTTGCCTTTCGGATCATGTTCGTAGATACTGACACCCTCTGCGGAAATCTCTGCCGCACGGACGGAAATGGGAATACTGTTTTCAAATATCCGCACCTTGCTACCGTAATTCTCCACCAGTAATGCAGTAATGTCCTTTGCATAATTGGTTCGAGCATCCACCATTGTCAGCAGAATCCCCTCAATCATCAGCTTCGGGTTAATCTGTCTCCTGACCTTTCCTATGGTCTTAATAAGCTGCTGCAACCCTTTTGCCGGAAGATATGCCGCCTGCACTGGAATCAGAATACTGTCCGCACAGGCAAAAGCGTTTATAGTAATCATGCCGAGAGAGGGCATACAGTCAATCAGAATATAATCATAATTATCCTTTACCAGCTCTATGTAGGAACGCATCACAAGCTCTCTGCTCATCACATTTACAAGTGATACTTCCAGACCGGAAAGCTCAATGTTTCCCGGCATCAGGTCAATTCCCTCTTTGTGTTTCAGGATACCATAATCCGCTTCCATATCTTCATCATTGATGATATTGCCAAGTGCTGTTGCAAGTGTTTCCTCTAGCTTGTCCGGCTCTGTGAAGCCAAGACTGTCTGTCAGACTGCCCTGTGCATCGGCATCAATCAGCAGGACTTTCTTGCCCTGTTTTGCCAATCCTATGCCTAAATTACTGGTTGTGGTGGTCTTGCCCACACCACCTTTTTGGTTTGCGATTGCGATTATTTTACACATGATAGATTCTCCTTTGTTTTCTGCTATTTTTCTGCTACGTTTCTTTTCTTTACTTCTACATACGCCCTGTAAAATTTCTTCGTTCCCTTATTCGGATACATCTCGGAAAACTCCGTTACTTCCACTTTCGGATTCCTCTGCAAAATCTTTCCGAACCACTTAATATCATTCTTTGTTCCCATCAATCTGACTTTTAACATTAGTCTGTTCCTCCCAATAAGGCATACAGCTTATGGTTGTATGTGGCATATTCCGGATACCGAATCTGAATTGCCTGCCAGAAATATGGTGCATAAGCACAGCAGAATATTTCCTCCACCGTGTACTGCCTGCACTCGTCCACCTGTTCTTCTGCATCTTCATAATCGGAAACACTTGGTGTTCCATTGCAATACAGATTGAATGCCATTCTGATCACTCTCACACTTCCACTGGTCTGCCAGCCTTCGTGTAAACACTCTGTTATTACGCATCCTGTTTTGAAATCATAAATTCTGTAAACATTTCTTCTGGTATCATCGCTGATCCCAAGACAATAGCAGAGTGCCTTGTGGTAAACATCCTGATACCGGACTTCCTTTAACTTCTCGTAGTAGAATTTCTCATGTGCATCGCTGATAAAAATAATCTTTTCTTCCTTTTTGGTTTCTGCTCCTAACGCTGTACTTGTCATAATAGAACCCTCCTTGTGTTATTTTGATTTTGTTTTGACCATAACAACAGAAAAAGGACACTCTCCGTTTTATTGGAAAATGTCCTTTTAATAGCATTCAACTATTAAGTTTTGAAAGGTTCTGATTTCTAAAACATCCCTTTTCAGTCCATATTAGTCCACCGAATGACACAAATTTGATGTCAATTTGATGTCAAACACTCGATAAACTCATAAAAGTCTATGGATTTTCTGATTCTTAGTACAACTTCGCACCT
This sequence comes from Oscillospiraceae bacterium NTUH-002-81, assembly GCA_032620915.1. Classification (NCBI taxonomy): domain Bacteria; kingdom Bacillati; phylum Bacillota; class Clostridia; order Eubacteriales; family Oscillospiraceae; species Oscillospiraceae bacterium NTUH-002-81. The sequence goes on along the minus strand of CP136052.1, from coordinate 423,328 downwards.
GCCGGAATCCAGTCATTCACCATGAGAAGATTTAATCCCTCATGTCCATCTTCCTCGTGTACTGCTGAAATCAGCATACCCTCGGAATCAATGCCCATCATCTTTCTCGGAGGCAAATTTACGATTGCAATCGCTGTCTTGCCAATCAGATCTTCTGGCTCGTAATACTCGTGAATACCGCTTAAAATCGTGCGTTTCCGGTCTGTTCCGTCATCCAGAGTGAACTTTAAAAGCTTCTTTGACTTCGGTACTGCTTCACATTCCAGAATCTTTACTGCACGGAAATCAGCCTTTGCAAAGGTATCGAAATCAATCATTTCTTCAAACAATGGTTCGATTTTTACGTTGGAGAAATCAATCTTTTCTGCAACCTTTTCCTCTGCCACAGCAGCATTTTCTACTGCCTTTTCAGCCTTCCCTTCGCCCTTCTTAGCGTCCAGGGACTTCATTGTCGGGAAGAGCAGTACATCACGGATGGCTGCGGAGTCGGTGAGCAGCATGCACATACGGTCGATACCGAAACCAATACCGCCTGTGGGCGGCATACCGATCTCCAGTGCGTTCAGGAAGTCTTCATCTGTGGTGTTGGCTTCCTCATCGCCCTGTGCCAGCAACTCTTCCTGGGCCTTGAAACGCTCTCTCTGATCGATGGGATCGTTGAGCTCGGAATAGGCATTGGCCATCTCCCAGCCGTTCATGAAGAACTCGAAACGCTCTACGTACTCGGGATTGCTCGGTTTCTTCTTGGTCAGCGGAGAAATCTCTATCGGATGGTCCATAACAAAGGTTGGCTGAAGCAGATGCTCTTCTACGAATTCCTCGAAGAACAGGTTCAGGATGTCGCCCTTCTTATGGCGCTCTTCATATGCTACATGGTGCGCATCTGCGGCTGCACGGGCCTCTTCCAGTGTATGGATCTCGTTCCAGTCCACACCGGAATATTTCTTGACAGCATCCACCATGGTGATCCGCTCGAAGGGCTTGCCCAGATCCATCTCAATGCCCTTGTAATTGATCACGGTTGTGCCAAGCACTTCCTGTGCCACATGGCGGTACAGGTTCTCGGTGAGATCCATCATGCCGTTGTAATCGGTGTATGCCTGATACAGCTCCATCAGGGTAAACTCGGGGTTATGTCTGGTGTCCAGTCCCTCGTTACGGAATACACGGCCGATCTCATAGACGCGCTCCAGGCCGCCGACGATCAGTCTCTTCAGATACAGCTCCAGAGAGATACGAAGCTTCAGATCCTCGTTCAGTGCGTTGAAATGGGTCTCGAAGGGACGCGCTGCCGCACCGCCGGCATTTGCCACCAGCATAGGGGTCTCCACTTCCATAAAGCCCTGGCCGTCCAGATAACGGCGGATGGAGCTTAAGATCCTGGAACGCTTCACGAAGGTATCGCGCACCTCCGGGTTCATGATCAGGTCGGTATATCGCTGACGGTAACGGATATCTGTGTTCGTCAGTCCATGGAACTTCTCAGGAAGGATCTGCAGGCTCTTGCTCAGAAGAACAACCGATGCCGCATGGATAGAGATCTCGCCCGTCTTTGTGCGGAATACCTCACCGCGGATGCCGATGATATCACCGATATCGTATTTTTTGAAATCTGCATAGGATTCCTCGCCGACGCTGTCTCTTGCCACGTAGGACTGGATGTTGCCCTTCAGATCCTGTACGTTGCAGAAGGAAGCCTTACCCATGACACGCTTGGACATCATACGTCCTGCAATGGTCACTTCCTTGCCTTCCAGCTCGTCAAACTGATCCTTGATCTCTGTGCTATGATGTGTTACATCGTATTTTGTGATCTGGAACGGATCCTTTCCTGCCTCCTGCAGCTGCGCAAGCTTCTCCCGGCGCACCTTCAGGAGCTGATTGATGTCCTGTTCCTGAGCATTCTTCTGTTCGCCCAAAATATTCCCTCCTTAAATAACGAGAAACACGATCCCCGCGTTTCTCAGAAAAACAATCCTAGTTGGAGCGCTGGATCTCCAGCACCTTATACTGGATCAGTCCGGCCTGTGTCTCTACCTCAACCACATCGCCGACTTTCGCACCGATCAGGGCCTTGCCCACCGGGGACTCGTTGGAGATCTTGCCCTTCAGGCTGTTTGCCTCGGAAGACCCCACCAGACTGAACTCCATCTCTTCATCAAACTCTATGTCATATACTTTTACGCGGCAGCCAACGCTGATCTTATCCAGATCAACCTCATCCTCGTCAACGACTTCCACGTTCTTTAAGATCTTCTCGATCTCCTCGATTCTTGCCTCGATATCGCGCTGCTCGTCCTTCGCCGCATCATACTCTGCGTTCTCGGACAGGTCGCCCTGTTCTCTTGCCTCTTTGATCTTGCCGGCAACTTCTTTTCTCTTAAAGACCTTCAGGTCATGCAATTCTTCTTCCAGTTTTTTTAACCCGGTAAAAGTAAGCAGGTTTTTCTTTTCTTCCATTTTAAAACTTCACCCTCCAAATTCAATCCAAGTTCAGGCTCACTGCTGCAAAAGCCCTCCCGGAGAACCTTCCAGCAATCACAAAATTATAACTTATCCCCCTGGGAATGTCAAGTTTCAAGCCCCGTTTTTTCCACTTCCAGGCCGTATTTTTCCTTGATTTTTCCACTGTTTTGCAGCTGTCCGCCGCCCATCCATGTGCTGGTCTTGAAAATCACCGCCTGCAGGATTCTCCGATCCCACACCTGTCCGCCTGCACGAATGAGAAAACAGTTGTAACAGGTCAGATTTCTGCCGCAGGTACGGGCCTGTACCGTGCGGAACCCATTGCCGGATAAATTCAGCACGATGGTGCCCGGCCGGTAGAAAAGCCAGTCTTCTTTACCCTGCCCGCCAAGCTCGATGACCACATTTCCATACAGCTCCTGGGTGAGCGGCCGGGCGCACACCCGCACAAGCAGACCCTCTTCCTCAAAGAATTCCCGGGCCAGCTCCTGATACGCCTCCGGCTCTCTCGTCACTACCGCGAGTCGGTTCAGACCATTTCCCAGCTTGCGGATGAGCCATGTGGTTTCCGACGGGCCGGAGGCCACGATGACCAGATTCAGCTCCCGACGGGCGATCTGATGTTTCCTGCATACCTGCCGCAAAATATCATCCGCCATCAAAAGCAGCATCATCCGTCCGTCGATCTGCAGGCTTTTTTCCAGATAGGGCTCCAGATAACGCTCCACGACAATATTCTGCGCACCTTTTTCCATCATGATACGGTGCAGCATATCCCGGATTTCTTCTTTTGTGTACGCCGAAAGATCTTCGCAGGAAAAGGGCAGTACCGCCTCCGTGCCGCAGCTTCCCAGGCAATCCACCGGCCCACACGCCACCGGCAGCCGCCAGCGAAGCCACCGGTACCAGAGCCGCCGCCCCCATTTTCCCGAAAATCTGCGAAGCAAAGCTAATCCGCTATCCCCATAAGGATTTAGAAATGCCATAAAAAATGGCACCGCAGCGGGAGGCAATGGTTCCTCCCTGCCGCGAAGCCGTACGATCAAAAAATCCGCGCCGTCCACTTGTTCTCTCCGCCACTGCTTTTCCATTCAATATATGCAGGACGAAGGTTCCCTATACCCATTCGTTCATCAACCGAACCAGATCTTCCATCGTATTAATTTCATTAACCCGGGCCCGCAGCTTGGAGGAATGAGGGAATCCCGCCGTATACCAGGCCACATGCTTGCGCATCTCCCGGATGGCGGTGTACTCGCCCTTATATTTCACCAGCAGTTCCGCCTGCCGCAAGAGCATCTGCCGCACCTCGTCCATCCCCGGTGCCGCCGGAATAGGTTCGCCCCGATACCAGGCCACCAGCTCCCGGAAGATCCACGGGTTGCCTCTGGCACCCCGGGCCACCATGATACCGTCGCAGCCGGTCTGGGCAAACATCTGCGCCGCCGTCTGGGCCGACACCACGTCCCCATTTCCGATGACCGGAATGGAGACGGCCTCCTTCACCTGCCGGATAATGTCCCAGTCCGCATGTCCGGCATAATACTGTTCTCTCGTTCTGCCATGGACAGCCACCGCCGCCGCTCCACAGTCCTCGATGATCTTCGCGATCTCCACCGCATTTACATGACGCTCGTCAAATCCGCGCCGGATTTTCACTGTCACCGGTTTCTGCACCGCCTTTACCACAGAAGTGACGATTTTGCGCACCAGCTCCGGATTTTTCATGAGGGCTGATCCCTCGCCGTTGTTGACCACCTTGGGCACCGGGCAGCCCATATTGATGTCCAGAATATCAAAAGGCCGTTCCTCGATCTGCCGGGCCATCTCGCCCATGAGTTCCGGATCGGAACCAAACAGCTGTAAGGACACCGGCCGCTCCCCGGGTTCGATCTCCATCAGCGCCTCTGTATTTTTGTTCCGGTAATAGATGGCCTTGGCGCTCACCATTTCCATACACACCAGCCCCGCGCCCTGCTCATGGCAGAGCACACGAAATGGCAGGTCAGTTACCCCTGCCATTGGTGCCAGTATAAATGGATTGTCCAGAACCACATTTCCTATCGTAAGCGTTTTTCCCGCCTGCTTTTCTTCCATTTCATCTCCCATTTACGTTACTGTTCACACGTATCTTCGCCAAACAATGTCCTCGATGATTTCCGCAACCGTGCAGCTCGTTTGACACATGCGGATAAACATTCATCCACTTATCGGTTTTTGTTATAGATCAGACGGAGGCCGTGCAGTGTCAGATCCGGATCGTAGATCTGGATCGTGTCCGTCTCATCAAAAATAATTTTGCCCAGACCGCCGGTTGCCACCGTTACCACATCGGTATAGCCGGTTTCTTTGATGATCTGGTTGATGATATATTCCGTCTGTCCGATGCAGCCGTACACGATGCCTGCCTGCATACTGCTGATGGTCTCCCGGGCCAGAATGGACGCCGGTTTCTTGATCTCCACCTCCGGCAGCTTGGCCGTGTCATCCCACAGCGTTCTTCCGGCGCTCCGGATGCCCGGCGCCGTGATACCGGCGATAAATGCACCGTCCTTGGTCACCACATCATAGGTAGTCGCCGTGCCAAAATCCATGACGATGACCGGGCCGCCGTACAGCTCATAGGCTGCCACACAGTCCACGACGCGGTCTGCGCCGATCTCCCGCGGATTCTCTGTGGGAAGCTTGAGCCCGGTACGGATGCCAGGCCCCACCACCAGCGGCGTGCGATCCAGATATTTTACCACCGCACTGTTGAGAGAATACATGATATCCGGCACAACAGAGGCAATGATCACCGCATGGATATCTTTGATGTTGATATCCCGGTGCTCCAGCAGGTTACAGAGTGCCACGCCATACTCATCCGATGTCCGCGCCTGCTTTGTCGTCAGACGGAACGTGGCAACCAGCTCTTCCTCCCGAAAAATTCCCAGTGTAATGTTGGTATTGCCAACATCAATAACTAACAGCATGTTCCATGCCCTCCCTTATGTTTGCTACTCCCCGGGATGCAGCGCATCCTCCAGGAAAAATACCTTGTAAAACAGCTCCAGCGATTCCAGCAGCTCCCGCTTGTCCCGCTGCAGCTCCTTGATCCGCAGGACGCTGCCGATCTCATCGAAGAAAAAATCTCCCTCTTCCGACCGCACGGAAAATTCCAGTGTCCCGTTCTCATCGTATTCCAGCGTCAGAATACCGCCGATCTCCTCTGTATACAGTACACACATGATTTTCAGCTCGTCTTTTATGTGCTGTGGCAGCGCCTGAAAATCCTGATTCAGATAAAACTTTTTCTCATAGGCATTGGAACAGCACAAAACGGTGTTCTCTTCCTTCATCCCATTTCTCTCCCATCTTCTTTTAACATGTAACAGTTCACACGCGCCATTCGAAAAATCGCATCTGCGATGCTTTCCGCTGCTGCGCAGCTCATGCGCGAACTGTTACTTAAACGTAGCTGTACAGTCCCCGGACAGATACCTCCCCGGAATACACGGTCTGCACCTGGCCATCCTCCCGGCGGATCTTCAGTCCGCCATCAGCCCCGATGCCCTCCGCGATACCGGAAAACTCTGCCTCCCGGCCAATGACCCGTACCTCCTGGCCCCGGTTGATCAGCAGCTCATTGTACGAATCCTGTAAAAAAGCAAGATCTCCCGTGCGGACATATGTCTCATACACCGGCTCCAGCCGGTTCAGGATCCGGGCCGCCAGCTCCGCCCGGGAATAGATTTTTCCCGTCTCCATCCAGAGGGACGTGGCCTTGTCCGACAGCTCCTCCGGGAATTCCTTCATATTCACGTTGATGCCGATGCCGGTGACGATATAATGGATCAGATCCGGCTCCGCACTCATCTCCGTCAAAATGCCCACCAGCTTTTTGCGGTTCAGCACCACGTCGTTGGGCCATTTGATCCCGGCCGCAACACCGTAATCCTCCCGCAGAACGGACACAATGCTGTAGGCCGCCGTCAGCGTCACCATGGCAGCCTGCTGGGGCATGAGCTGCGGCCGCAGCACCAGACTCATGAAAATCCCGGTGCCTCTGGGGGAATCCCAGCTTCGTCCCCGGCTTCCCCGGCCCGCGCTCTGCATATCCGCCATGACCAGATGGCCCTCCGGCGCACCTTCCTCCGCCTGCTGCTTGGCCCGCACATTGGTAGAGTCCGTTACATCATAGACCTGCAGGCTTCGACCCATCCAGCGGGTGGTAAGCGCCGCTGTCAGATCCTCCTGCCGCAGAATATCCGGGCACTCCACCAGATGATACCCCCGGCGGGATACGGAATCAATGACATAGCCCTCTTCCCTCAGGGCGCCGATGACCTTCCACACCGCTGTCCGGGATACCCCAAGCTTTTCGCACAGTTCCTGCCCGGACACAAATCCATCGGCATCCTCCAGCATTTTCAAAATCTTGTCCCGCATGTTTATATTCCTCCGAAAAAGAGCAGCGCACTGACAGCGAATGCCGCACAGGCAACCGCCCCTCCGGCACAGAACAGCACCGCTCTCTTCTTTTTACACAGATAAAACCGAAAAGCCATAACTGCCAGCATGAGCACGCCCAGCAGAAACACCAGCGGCAACATATGGATAAAGCTTTCCAGATCCCACAAAAGCAATCCCAGGCAGCCAAGGATCCCAGCCGCAAACAGCATACTGGCAATATCACAGCTGAATTTCTTTTCATTCTGCTTCATAAATGTTATTTTTCTCCCAGGGTAGCCAGCATAACAGCTTTGATGGTGTGCATCCGGTTTTCTGCCTCATCGAACACCACAGAGCGCTCGGATTCAAATACCTCGTCTGTCACTTCCATCTCCTGTACGCCAAATTTCTCGCCCATTTCCTTGCCGATCTTCGTCTTCAGATCGTGGAATGCCGGCAGGCAGTGCATGAAGATCACCCGGTCAGAACCGTTTGCCATAGCTTTTGCGTTCACCTGATAAGGAGACAGCTCTTTGATCCGCTCTTCCCACACGGCATCCGGCTCGCCCATGGAAACCCATACATCGGTGTAGATCACGTCCGCACCTTTTGTTCCCTCGTTCACATCCTCAGTCAGAGTGATGGTTGCGCCGGTCTGGTCTGCCACGGCGCGGCACTCATCCACCAGCTCCTGTGCCGGGAAATATTTCTTCGGTGCGCAGGCGGTGAAATGCATGCCCATCTTGCTGCAGGCGATCATGAGAGAATTGCCCATGTTGTACCGGGCGTCGCCCATGTAGGTAAACTTCACACCCTCCAGGGAGCCAAATTTCTCCCGGATGGTCAGCAGATCTGCCAGCATCTGGGTAGGATGGAATTCGTTGGTCAGGCCATTCCACACCGGCACACCGGCGTATTTCGCCAGCTCCTCCACAATCTCCTGTCCGTAGCCGCGGTACTCGATGCCCTCGTACATCCGTCCCAGTACCCGGGCAGTGTCTGCGATGCTCTCCTTCTTGCCGATCTGTGATCCCGACGGATCCAGGTAGGTCGTTCCCATTCCCAGATCATGCGCAGCCACCTCAAAAGAGCAGCGGGTTCTTGTGCTCGTCTTCTCGAAAATCAGTGCCACATTCTTGCCTCTGTGCACATCCACAGGAATGCCTTTCTTCTTTTTGTCTTTCAGATCTGCTGCCAGATCCAGCAGATAGGTGATCTCTTCCGGTGTATAATCCCGAAGTGTCAGAAAATTACGTCCTTTTAAATCCATCGTCACGATCTCCTTTCGATGCTGCCTTTGTTACTTGTTTTTCATCATACCATGCTTCCGGGATTTCTTCAATTATTTTCCCATTCAGTTCACTCGGACATTCATAAAGTTGGATTTCATGCTTGCATGAAAATCCGGCTTAGTGAATGTCCGAAGGGAGCGCCAGCTGATGAGCAAAAATAAGCTACGAAGTAGCGGAAAGCATCGAAGATGCAATTTTGCGAATGGCGCGAGTGAACTGAAACCCCATCGAAAACATATAAAGAGAAAGGGACAGCACCCGAATAGATACTGCCCCTGTTCCTGTATTACTGTTCCTGTATTACTGTTCTTTATCGCTGTCTTGCTGCGCCGACAAAATTTTACGCCTTCGGCTCTTCCTTCTGATCCTTCTTCGCCAGCTCAGCCATGGATGTCACCAGTCCGGCCATGCCCTGGATCTCGGAAGGGATGATGATCTTGGTTGCCTTGCCGTCAGATGCCTTCATAAATGCATCCAGCGCTTTCAGCTGCAGCACAGACTGATCCGGTGCCGCTTCCTTGAGGAAACGAAGACCGTCGGCATTCGCCTGCTGTACCTTGAGAATGGCTTCTGCCTGACCTTCTGCCTCGCGGATCATGCGTTCTTTCTGCGCCTCTGCCCGGAGAATGGCTGCCTCCTTCTCTGCCTCTGCGTCCAGAATGGCGGAAGCTTTCTTACCTTCTGCCACCAGGATCGTGGACTTCTTTTCCCCTTCCGCCCGAAGAATGGCTTCCCGGCGTTCCCGCTCTGCCTTCATCTGCTTCTCCATGGCGTCCTGGATGGCTGCCGGAGGGATGATGTTCTTCAACTCCACGCGGTTGACCTTGATGCCCCAAGGATCGGTTGCCACATCCAGGGATGTCCGCATCTTCGCGTTGATGATCTCACGGGAAGTCAGCGTCTGATCCAGCTCCAGCTCACCGATGATGTTACGCAGCGTCGTTGCGGTCAGGTTCTCAATGGCCATGATCGGGTTCTCCACACCGTATGCGAACAGCTTCGGATCCGTGATCTGGAAAAATACCACCGTATCAATCCGCATCGTTACGTTATCCTTGGTGATCACCGGCTGGGGATCGAAATCCACCACCTGCTCCTTCAGGATCACGCGCTTTGCTACCCGGTCAATGAACGGCACCTTGAAGTGCACACCAACAGACCAGGTGCCCTGATATCCGCCCAGACGTTCCACGACCAGTGCCTGCGCCTGCGGTACGATCCGGATACAGGATGCCAGGATCAGTAAAATAACAACGACCAAAATTACTCCGATAATGAATCCCATGCTTCATCCTCCATTTTCTCTTTTACTATTAATTTCACACCGGAAATCCGGCAAATTTCCACAACAGTTCCCGCTTCGATGCGGTGACCCTCCTCAGCCGCCCGGGCGCTCCACGTCTGCCCGTTCACCTCGGCTTCCCCTTCCGCTTTCAGATTGTCGATCGTCTTTGTCACCACTGCCCGCTGTCCGATCAGGCTGTCCACATTCGTCCGTGTCCGTCCCTTGTTCAGATAGCGCACCGCAATGGGCCTTGTGGCAAACAACAGGATCAGGGATACAATGAAAAATACCATCACCTGCAGCACCGGGCTGCCGCCCGCCACGGATGTGACAAACGCTGCCAGACAGCCGCCTGCGAACCAGATCGTCGTCAGTCCCAGCGTCGCGATCTCTATGACAATCAGCACGAGCATGATGATCAGCCAGTACATTGCGCTCATGCAACCGCTCCTTTCTGCTGTATATATTTTCACAATTATTTCGATTCCATTCTTATTGTACTATAATTCAGAATCTTTTACTATCGAAATATTCTTAAGGTTTTATTACCGGGCAGTAAGGGAAATCCGTTCACATGTACCCAGCCAAAAAGAGGCCCCGGCCGGAAAATCCCGGCCAGCGCCTCTTCTATCTTCACCCAAATATTTTTTTAATAAAAAGCATGATTGCCGATGACCACATCGCCGCCCAGTCTTGCTGCATGGAAGTGTTTCAGGCTTCCGATGTTGGACACACCGCCGATGGCCTGCTTCGCAGCCTTCACACAGTCAGAGCCTGCGCCGTTTGCCACAAGGGATGCCATTCTCGCGGTACCTGCCGGCGGGAACTGTCCGCTCTGGTATACTACACCGGACACGCTGTTGGGATAGCCGCCGCTTCTCACACGGTTCATGACCACGCTTGCCACTGCCAGCTTGCCCTCGTAGGACTCACCGCCTGCCTCCAGCTGCACCAGCGCTGCCAGCACTGCTACATCAGAAGAATTGGCTGCCTTCTTCTCGGCTTCCGCACGTTTCTTCGCTTCTGCCTCTTTCGCTGCCTTGGCAGCCTCCTGTGCAGCCTTCTCCTCCTCTGCACGAATCTCCTCGATGGACTTTGCCACCGGAAGTTTATATTCTACGCTGACATAATCAGCAGCTACATAGCCTGTATCAGAACCGACCTGAATGCCGACCCAGCCGTCCAGCTGCTCCGTCACTGTGTAGGAAGCACCCATCTGGGCCAGGTCATAAACGCCTGCGTCTTCTGCGGGCTCCTTGCGGATCCGGAGACCCTCGGTGTTGATGGTTGCCTGATAGCTTCCCAGTTCCTCTGCCCGGGCTTCTGCATCGGTACCGAAGAGCAGGTAATCATCGCTGATCCAGCCCTCTACGGAACCGGAGGAAAGCTTCGTCCAGCCATCGGTTCCATCCACGATGGTTCCGGCTGCGCCCTTGGAGAGCTTGCCTACGATCTCAGATTCCTGATCCGGATTCTCCCGCATATTGACGGTATCCTCCACATTGGCAATGGCCATCTCGTTCCAGTCATAACCCGGCAGGTTATTCTGTACGACGCCCTGGTTTAATACTTCTGTAATCTCTTCGTGCACGTTATTCTCGCTGTCAACCGCTTCATCCAGAACGCTCTGGATACCGGCGGACAGTTCACTATAAGAAATCTCATTTGTCTTCACGGTTGTTGTCTGGGTAACTTCCGGTATTACGGAAATTGCAAGTGCCATCGCTGCAGCTGCAATTCCGGCAGCAAGCACCAGCGTCTTTCTGGTTCTCATGATTACCTCCTGAGCAATTGTGAATGGTTTTTTAAGTAAAGTCCCTGTAGTTTATGCATTTCCATTACAATTATTACAAAGTTATTAAGAAATGTTACGAACTTATATTAACAAACTCATGCCTATTTGTCAAGTTTTCCAGATTCACGCTTTTTCGACCGCCTTTTACTGTGAAAAAATGAGTGGTAACCCATTTACCGTATTTTATCGATGATCTTTCTCGCAGTCTCCTCGATGCCCTCGCCAAGCTCCTCGATGACCACATCGGCATATTTTTCATACAGCGGAATCCGCTCCTCATACAGATCTTTCAGCGTCTGGCCGTCCCGCAGCACCACGCCCCGGCCTTTCAGGTTGCCCAGCCGCGTCGTCAGCTCCTCGTAAGATAATTTCAGATAAACCACCGTACCGATCTCTTTCAGATGCGCCATGGCATTGGCGCCAAATACCGCGCTGCCACCGGTGGCAATGACCGTCTTCTCACACTGCAGATCGGCGTTGACCCGATCCTCCACCGCCAGAAATCCGTCCGGCCCTTTTTCCTCGATGATCTCGCTCAACAGCTTGCCTTCCGTCTCCTGGATCACCAGGTCGGAATCCAGGAAATGCAGCCCCAGCATTTTTGCCAGGACAACGCCCACCGTGCTCTTTCCCGAACCGGGCATGCCGATCAGTACGATATTTTTCATGTTGTTTTTCCTCCTCTTTTGTATCGCGCTCTATGCGCCGCAGATATCATTTTTCTAGGCATCCGCTTTTACCTCATTCACCAGCGGCAGCCCCTGCTCCAGCATATAGGCATTTTCCAGCGTCTCGATGGCAATGGCCTGCATGGCTTCCTTCGTGAAAAATCCCATATGGGACGTGACCAGCACGTTGGGAAATGTCATGAGCCGGGCCAGCAGCTCGTCCCCGATGATCTCACTGGAATGATCCTCGAAAAACACGCCGTCCTCTTCCTCGTATACATCCAGCCCCACACCCGCCAGCTTGCCTGAAATGAGCCCCTGAATGAGGGCATTCGTCTCGATGAGGCCGCCACGGGACGTATTCACCAGCAGCACGCCCTGCTTCATCTGCGAAATCGTCTCTTCATTCATAATATATCTGGTGTCATTTGTCAATGGACAGTGCAGGCTGATGACATCCGCCCGGGCCAGCAGCTCCGGCAGCGGCACGTACTCCACATCCAGACTGCCGTCCGGGAACGGGTCGTAGGCTACCACATGCATACCAAACCCCTGACAGATGGCGATCATGGCCTGACCGATCTTGCCAGTGCCGATGATGCCCGCCGTCTTCCGGTACAGATCCTGGCCCATAAGGCCGTTGATGTTCATGTTAAAATCCCGGGTTCTCGTGTACGCCCGATGGGTAAAACGGTTCACCGTCAGCAGCAGCGCTGCCGCATACTCCGCCACCGCCTGGGGCGAATAGCTGGGCACCCGCAGAATTTTTATTTTCCCCTTCGCCGCCCGGATATCCACATGGTTGAACCCGGCACTGCGCAGCAGCACCGCCTGCACGCCGTTTTCATACAGAATGTCGATCATCTGCGCATCGATGGTGTCGTTGATGAACACGCAGATGGCATCGTACCCCTTGGAAAAAATGACTGTCTGCGCCGTACACTGGATGTCCAGAAACGTGATCTCGTATCCGTAATCCTCCGCCAGCGGCTCAAACCAGATCTTGTCGTAGGGTTTTTGTCCCGTAAAATAAAATTCTCATGTACACACTCCTTTCGTTGTATGTACATGAGTATTCCCAATCCTCGCTATGGTATCCGATTTTCCTCCATCCAGCGCCACAGGTCTTCGTACACCTGCTGCCGGTCCAGCTCGTTCAGAATCTCGTGCCGGTCTGCCGGATACAGCTTCACGTCCACATGGGTTACACCGTGGGCCCGGAAGCTCTCCGCCGCCGCTTCCACGCCTTTGCCGTAGCTGCCCACCGGATCAGCCGTCCCGGAGGCAAACAGCACGGGCAGATCCTTTCGCATCCGCCGCAGGTGTTCCTCTTTTTTCAGCCATAACATACTGTAAAAAAGATTGTAATAGCCGTTCAGCGTGAAATCAAAGGACGTCTTCGGCTCGCTGCGGTACGTGTCCACTACCGCCTCATCCCGGCTGATCCAGTCAAAGGCCGTTCGGTGGGGTACGATCCCCTTGTTGTAGCTGCCAAACACCATCAGCTTGACGAGGCGGCTGCGGAACCGCCAGCCCGTCACTGCCGCCATGGTACTGGTGACAAACATGCCAAACCGCAGCAGCGCCGCAGGCATGTTGCCAGTTCCCAGAATGACCGCCTCACAGATGCCCTCCCCCTTGATACACAGATACTGGCGCACCAGAAAAGAGCCCATGCTGTGTCCCAGCAGGATATAGGGTGCATCCGGATAACGCTCCTGCGCCCGCCGCCGCACCTGATGAATGTCCTCCAGCAGCACCCGGTTGCCGTTTTCTTCCTCAAAAAATCCCCAGTCGTCCTGGGACGCCGCCGATTCCCCATGGCCCAGATGGTCGTGGCCGATGACGAAATAGCCCCGCTCTGCCAGATAGGAAGCAAAGCCGTCATACCGCTCAATATATTCGATCATGCCGTGCACGATCTGCACCACAGCCCGTACCTCGCCCTCCGGCTCCCAGGTCACGCCGTGGAGCTTCGTCTTCCCGTCATGGGAATTCATCGTAAAGGTTCCTCTTTTCATAGACGCCCTCCCCGTGTTTTTGTAAATTTTCGTTTTTGTGCTGCTTATCTCCGTTTATTTCCGCGTGATCTTCGAGCTTCTGGAGCATTTGGCCTTTTCGCTTTCGCAGACTTCCCCTCCGCCTTTGGCACAGCTTTTTTGCGTACGCTGTACCCGAAGGTGCCCAGTTTTTCACCCAGCGCATAGTAGCCGCCGTGGGAATACACCAGCGGTTCCGCCTTGGCCAGATCGAAGCTGCCTTTTTCGTTCATGTATGCCTCGTCCGCATGAACGGCCACCACCTCCGCCAGAAACATATGGTGTGACCCCAGCTCTTTGATCTCCGTCACCCGGCACTCCATGTTCACCGGGCTTTCCTGGATGAGGGGCACGTGCACCACGGAAGGTTTTCCACGGGTCAGGCCGCACTGGGCAAACTTATCCACATCCCTGCCGGATTTTACCCCACAGTAATCCACAGCGTAGGCCAGCTTCTTCGTGGTCAGGTTGATGACAAACTCACCCGTCTCTTTGAGCATGTCATAGGAATACCGCTTCGGCCGCACGGAAATATACGTCATCGCCGGGTTGGTGCACACCGTTCCCGTCCATGCCACCGTGATAATATTGGAATTGCCCTGCCGGTCAGCCACCGTCACCATCACCGCCGGTAACGGATACAGCATATTGCCCGGTTTCCATAGTTGTTTTGCCATCACTTGTCCCTGCTCTTTCTGTCCTTACTATTTGTTCTTATTATCTGTCCTTACATATCACACACAACATTGAGAAAGCATGCATTTTGAATCATCGCCATTTTTTAGCTAGCACATTTCTCGATCTGTTTGTTATTGCTTTAGTATCGATTAAAACACCCATAAATCTCCTGCACCCGGGGCAATGCCAGCCCGGCGGGCACATAGGAGGAATCGCACACCGACGCCAGTCCTTTTTCCCGGATCTGCGCGCTCAGCGCCCGCACCACGCTGTCGATATCCCGATTCTGGTAGTGTTCCTTGGCATAGCGCAGCATATACGCCAGCGCCGCCGTCTGCTCCCGATCCACCAGCTGCTCCATGTGCCGCAGATCCAGCGTCTCTTTCCCAATGTTGATGACATCCTTGCCCATGGTTTTCACCTTCAGCCGCTCGGTCATCACCTTATCACCGCGGTAGCTTTTCCGCTGAGCCGTCGAGGCCCCCAGATGCAGCTGCCGTTTTCCCTCCGGCAAACGATAGCCCGGTGCGCGCGTCACCGGCGCGGGATGATTTTTTAGCACCTCTTTTACCTTGGCGGTAATGTCAAAGGGCTGGTAGTTGTCCATCTGTAAAATCACATCCGCAATGTGAAAATAGGAGCCGCTGCTGCCCACCACCAGAATGGTGGAAATGCCGCTCTGCTCGTAAAGATCCCGGGCCCGCTCCAGAAACGGCGTGATGGGCTCTTTTTCCCGGGCGATGATCTGCTGCATCAGCTCGTCCCGGATCATAAAGTTGGTGGCCGAAGTGTCCTCATCAATGAGAAATACCCGGCTGCCCGCACCGATTCCTTCTATTATATTAGCCGCCTGGGACGTGCTGCCGCTGGCATCCAGCGTGGAAAAGGATCTCGTATCTTTTCCGCTGGGCAGGTCGTTGATAAACAGGGAAATGTCCGTGTCTGTGACCTTCCGGCCTTCCTCCGCCCGCAGCTTCAGCGCGCTGTCATCTGTGATGACCAGCTCCCGGCCATCCCCGTCCACATGGTTGTACACGCCCCGCTCCAGCGCCTGCAAAAGGGTGGATTTGCCGTGATAGCCGCCGCCTGCGATGAGGGTAATGCCTTTGGGAATGCCCATGCCCGTCACTGCGCCCCGATGGGGAAGTGCAAGCGTCACCTGCAGCGATTCCGGCGACTGAAAAGGCACTGCCTCCTTCATGGGCAGGTCGGACACGCCGCTCTCTCTGGGTAAAATCGCGCCGTTGGCCACAAATGCCACCAAGTTTCGGTTTTTCAGTTCCTGCCGGATGGCTGTCTGATCCTGGGCCAGGAAATACACCTCTTCCACTTTCTTTTTCGGCAGATTCCGGTAAATCAGCGCCTGCTCCACACATTTGGGCAGAAAATCAAAGAGAATCTTCTCCAATTCACCAGAATTGATGGTTCTGCCGTTGGCCGGGAAACCCACCTCGAACCGCAGCGTGATGCCCTTGCCATCAATGGCACAGGCCGTTCGCTCCAGAATCTCCTGCCCGCATCGCGTCACTGAGATCAGGCCGCTCTTTCCCGAGCCCTTGGCCTGATAACAAAACCGGTTGATCTGACGGCCAAACTGTCGGATCAGATAATCCTGCAGTGCCACCCGCTCTGCCTCCCCGGCGTAAAGACTGGCCGGGAACCCCGCTGTTTTGTGATCGATCCAGATATGCAAAGCAGAGGGAGCCGCAAAAGGATCCCCCTGCACATGGTCGATGGATAACTGGTAAGTTGCAAACTGATAAACGCCGGCCAGCCCCTTGTAGGCTGGATAGCTCCTGCGATTGATTTCCTGCAGCTGCTGTTTTAGCTGCGCCGCTGTTTTCATATCGTTTCCTCCATTTTTATGCAGACAAAGCATTCATGAATGCCGGAATGAGCTGCTTTTTCCGGGAAACCACACCCGGCAGCACCGTGGCATTTTCCCCGGCCTTGGTGTAAAAGCCGTCTGCCACCAGCTGTTTTGCATTTTTTCCACAATAGATCAACTCGGTGGACTCTTCCAGGATGTTGGTGAGCATGAAGAAAATCATGCTGAGCTCTGTCTCCGCAGCCACCTTTTCCATATAAGGCAGTAATTTCTTCTTCAGATTTTCCAGCTCTTCCTCGTTCATGGAACTGATCTGGCCCACGCCAAACTCCGTCTCGTCGATGTTGAATTTCTTGAAATCCTGATAGAAAATCTCTTCCGGCGTCTTTGTTTTCAGATCGCTTCCCGCGTTGAACATCTGCTTGGCGAAATCCTTCACATCAATGCCCGCAATGGCTGCCAGATCCTCCGCTGCCGCCCGGTCAATGGCCGTGCACGTCGGAGAGCGGTACATGAGCGTATCGGACACGATGGCTGCCAGCAGAAGGCCCGCGATCTTCGGCTCGATCTCAATGCCTGCCTCCCGGTAAAACTGGTAAATGATCGTGGCCGTACAGCCCAGCGGCTGGTTGCGGAAAAATACCGGCGCCATGGTTTCCAGACTGCCGATCCGGTGATGGTCGATGATTTCCAGGATTTCCGCGTTGTCGATGCCGTCCGGCGCCTGGGCGCGCTCGTTGTGATCCACCAGGATCAGCTGTTTCCGGCGCATATTCATCAGGTTCCGGCGGGAAATCATCCCCACGTACCGGCCTCTGCCATCCAGGATCGGGAAATCCCGGTGCCGGAGCTTCGCCATAACGTCCTTGATCTGATCCACCAGGGAGTCCATGCGGAAGGTCACCAGACCGTCGGTCTTCATGAAATAGCTGATGGGCATACTCTGGTTGATGAGACGGGCAACGGTAAACGTATCATGAGGCGACATGATGACCGTGCAGCCCTTTTCCTCGGCCAGCCGTTTGATGGTGCGGGACACCTCGGCACCCTCGCACACCACGATACAGCCTGCGCTCATCTCAATGGCACACAGCTGGGACTCGTAACGGTTTCCCAGGATCACTAGGTCGTTTTCCTCGATATAGCTCTCCATCAGATCCGGGTTGGCCGCTGCCACCAGCACCTTTCCCTTATCCACGTAAGCATTTTCATCGCCCACGATCATGTGACCGTCGATGGTTTCGATAATATTGGCGTACTGGGTCTTCGCCACGCCCAGGATCGTGCTCTCGTACACGTCCATGTAGGATTTGGCGATATCGCCGATGGTGATGAGCCCTTTCAGCTTCTCCCCCTCAGTGATGGGCAGCGTCACCACGTTATTCTGCCGCATGAGCTGCCATGCTTTTTTCAGGGAAATATTCGCATCTACCCCCGCAGTCATCCGAATCTCGATATCCTTCACCTGGGTACCCACATCCGCCACATACTCCGGCGTTTTCACGCCAAAATATTCCAGAACAAACCGGCTTTCCTCGTTGAGTTGACCGGCCCGCTTCGGCACATAGCAGCTCTCATGGGTCAGCTTGTTTTTCAGATCTGCATATGCGATGGCCGAGCAAATCGAATCCGTATCCGGATTCTTGTGGCCGATAACAAAAATATCCCTCTTCTTTTCTGTGCTCATTTTCCCTTCTCCTGTCAGAATTCAAATATTGCCACGCCATAGGGCGGAAGTGGATATCCAAAGGAATACTCCCTTCCGTCGCACTCCTGTTTCACTGCTTTATAACTCTTTGCCTTATCCTCCGGCGCTTTTCCGCCAAAAGCCGGATCGTCGGAATCCAGGATCAGATGGTAGGTGCCCCGTCGTGGAACGCCTACCCGGTAATCCGCCCGCTCCATGGGTGTGAAATTGCACACGAAGAGCAGATTTTTTCTTTCCGTTTTCTGATAACCGGACAAAACTGAAAATGCTGCGGAAGCAGTCGTCCGCATTGATCCATTCAAAGCTGCCCGGGTGATCATCACGCTCGTAAAGACACGGATATTTTTTATAAATATGAAGCAAACGGGTCACAAACGCCTGCATCCACTGGTGCTGGTTTTCTTTTAACAGATACCAGTCAAGCTGACGCTCCTCGCTCCACTCCTGGAACTGGGCAAAATCCTGTCCCATGAACAGAAGTTTTTTGCCGGGATGTCCCATCATGAACGAATAACCCGCCTTCAGATTTGCAAACTTGTCCTCGTAAATGCCGGGCATCTTGTTGATCATGGAGCATTTCAGATGCACCACCTCATCGTGGGACAGCACCAGCACATAGTTCTCGCTGTAGGCATACATCATGGAAAACGTCATCTTGTGGTGGTTATCCTTCCGGAAATACGGGTCCAGCTTCATATAATCAAGAAAATCGTGCATCCAGCCCATGTTCCACTTGAACGTAAAGCCCAGGCCGTCGTCCTCCGGCTTGCCCGTCACCTTGGGCCAGGCCGTGGATTCCTCCGCAATCATCATGGTGCCCAGATTCCGGCCGGTGAGGCAGGTGTTCAGATGCTTGAAAAACTCCACTGCTTCCAGATTTTTGTTGCCGCCGTACTGGTTTGGCACCCATTCTCCCTCTTTTTTGCCATAATCCAGATACAGCATGGATGCCACCGCGTCCACCCGCAGGCCGTCCACGTGCATCTGCTCCACCCAGAACAGAGCATTGGCAATGAGGAAATTGCGCACCTCATTTTTCCCATAATCAAAAATCTTCGTGCCCCAGTCGGGATGCTCACCCTTGCGGGGATCCGCATACTCGTACACGCAGGTGCCGTCAAATTCCGCCAGCCCATGGCTGTCTCTCGGAAAATGGGCCGGTACCCAGTCCAGGATCACGCCGATCTTGTGCCGGTGCAGGTAATTGATCATGTACATGAAATCCCTGGGCGTGCCGTAGCGGGAAGTGGGCGCGTAATAGCCCGTCACCTGATAACCCCAGGAACCGTCAAAGGGATGCTCGGCAATGCCCATCAGCTCCACGTGGGTGTAGCCCATGGCTTTCACATACTTGGTGACCTCCACGGCGAACTCCCGATAGGTGTAAAAGCCCTTCTCGTTGTCCTCCGTCTGGGGATGCTTCCGCCAGGAGCCCATGTGCACCTCGTAAATGGACAGCGGTTCCTTTCGCATATCTTTTCCTGCGCGGTGCTCGATCCACTCGCTGTCACTCCACGAAAATCCTTCCAACGTTGTCACCGCAGACGCCGTTCCCGGCCGCAGTTCCGCGTAATTGGCAAACGGGTCTGCCTTGTAAAGCTCCCGCCCATCCTGTGTAAAAATCTTGTACTTGTACAGCTGGCCCAGCTTCACACCGGGCACAAAAATATCGTAAATACCGTTGGGTTCGTTGCGGGTCATCTCGTAATCGCTTCCGTCCCAGCCGTTAAAATCCCCCACCAGCTCTACCTTTTCCGCATGGGGTGCCCACACAGCAAAATACACACCCTTTTTTCCCGTCCTTTACCGTCGGGTGCGCCCCCAGCTTCTTATAGATATCATAATGGGTTCCCTGTCCGAACAGATACTGGTCAAATTCCGTGATTTTCTCGGGGAACGGCAGCGCTGCTGTCTTCTTTCCCGTCTTTTTATTCCCCTTTGCCTTATCTCCCATACCTTCACCTCAACACGTCAAGAGTTGTTACTATTTTTATTATACCAATGCGCAAAACCACTGTCAACGAACGCTACTAACCAGAACTGTCGATTATTCTTTTATTTTTTTTTGCCTTTTTCCGACATTTTATGTTGAAAATGGATGCTCAAAAGAGCATCCATTTTGTTGCATGTTATTCCTCGAAGTCTTGATTCCAATGCGACCTACAGAGCCTGCCACCGGCAGCCTCCTTCGGATGCAGAGCAAAAGTCTGCGCCCGCTGGTGCTCGCACCTATTCGGGCGGATGACCTTGGCACATGCCCTGAGATGAGTATAAAAGAGAAGTGCAAACTTCTCGATATGCGAATCTCCGGGATGGATTGCGAGAGTGCATTGCACGGAGCAATCCATAGAATCAGTCATTACTCTTCGAAGTCTTTCTCTCTCAGCACGATGCAATCGTCATCATCGTAGCGTTTCTTTGTCAGCAGGCTAAAGAACTTGCCCACGCCGCCCTTCTCATTTTTCTCAATGGCAGCGTCCACGATCCGCTTCACATCTGTGACGCTCACATCATAGTCATCCCGCTGCATATTGCCGATGCGGTTGTAAAGTGCCAGCACTGCCATCTCGTCAATGGAATACTCCAGCTCGTTGGCGTAGCATTTACCAAATTCTACCAGCTCGTCATTATTGAAAATCGGAATGTCGATCTTCGTCGTGCACATAGCTGCCAGCTTCGGATGCAGCTTCATAAACCGTTTAAGAGACTGTTTCTCATCCTCGAAAATAAACAGCAGCTCGCCGGTCTGGCCGCGCATGGCCACTTCCAGGCGGATAGCGGTCTCGTTGGTCAGCTCGCTGGCACGCTCAATGATCAGCGCTCCGCCGCTCAGCTTGCGCACAATGGCAGATACATCCTTCTCATTCAGCGTCTCCGCACTGATCTTCGCCAGCTTGCCTGCGCTGACATGACGGCTCTTCTGGATCGCTTTTACCAGATTGACCGCCAGCATGGTCTTGCCGGAACCCGGCTCGCCCATGATCATAATGTTACCAATATTCGATGTGCCGCCGCGGATATAGCCCTTCTCATTTTCCAGCGCCATCCACAGCTGATCGCTCATGCCGTGCACCGGAGCAAAATAGGTAAACAGCTTCTTCTGATCCTCTGTCAGTTCGCCGTGAGCGCTTGTCTGCCTTCTTTCTTCTCTCCGCTGTACCCGGCGAATCCGCTCTTCGCCGATCCTGCCGTCCAGGGTTCCATCATCCGCATCTGCCAGCACCAGGCTGTCACTGGACAAAGAGTTCACAATCCGGGATTCCAGATTGTCGGCTGCATCTTCGTCCTCATCTGATCCGCCAGGATTGGTATAATAATCGTCGTCCTCATACATCTGATTGCCATAGGAATCCGTGTAGCCGTTGGGATCTGCGTAAGCGTTCGGGTCTGCATAGGTGTCTGGTGCTGCATAGCCATTCGGGTCTGCGTAACTATCTGGCACTGCATAGCCATTCGGATCTGTGTAACCATTCGGCGCTGCATGGCTATTCAGGTCTACATAGGCATTGGCATCTGCCTGAGGCTGCACTTCCTCCTGAACAGGTACGCTGGATTCCGCAGCGGGGGATACTGCTTCTGTTTCCGATGCAGGGATATCTTCGAACCCTTCCGGCATCGCAATCTCCGGCAGGTCATCCTCTTTGGAAATAGCAGTGGCTTCGTCCGGAGCAGGCGTTTCCGCAGGTACGTCCGTTATGCTGTCTTCCGGTTCAAACGTTGCTTCTTTCTCGGTTTTATCCTCAATCGGTTCCGATACCGGGGCTTCGTCTTCGGTTGCTTCTGTTGTCGAGGCAGATGCAGGCTCCTCTTCCAGGCCTTCCGGCATCGCGATTTCCGGCAGGTCGTCCTCCCCGGCTTCAGCAGCAGATGCTTCGACGGTTTCCTCGGTTGTATTCTCCGCCTGAACAGGCGCTTCGGTTGCTGACGCAGACGCAGGTTCCTCTTCCAGGCCTTCCGGCATCGCAATCTCCGGCAGCTCGTCTTCTTCGGAAATAGCTGTGGCTTCTTCCGGGGCAGGCGTTTCCGTAGCATCCTCAGTTACGCCGTTCTTCGGCATGGATGTCCCGAAACCTGCTTCTGTTATGCCGTCTTCCGGTTCAGATGTGGCTTCCTTCTCGGTTTTATCCTCAATCGGCTCCGATACCGGAGCTTCGTCTTCGGTGGCCTCTGTTGCTGAAACAGGCGCAGGCTCCCCTTCCAGATCCTCTGGCATCGCGATTTCCGGCAAGTCATCCTCCTCAGAAATCTCGGATGGTTCTTCCGGCATGGCAATCTCTGGCAGTTCCTCCTCCTCGGAAATCCCGGCATTTTCTTCTGGTGCCAATTCTCCCGCAGATTCCCCGGTCACACGATCTTCCGGTTCAGGTGTAGATGCCGCCTGCGGCTGCGTATTCTTCTGCACAGGCTTTTCTGCCGGTGTTTCTGTTTTTTCAGGCACTGCTCCTGCCGCAGCCGTCGTTTCCTCCGGTGCAGCCTCTTTATTCTCTGCATTTTCTTCTTCCTGCAGCGGTTGTCTTGCTTTCTCCCACTCAGAAAGGATCTCCTGTATCGTCATCTGCCCGGTGATCTGCCGATCCACAGGCTGATAGTCCGGCATCTGCAATACCATCTGGCCATCTGCTTCTACCTGATAACCATCCCCGCCAAGATTCTCGGGATCCTGAATCTTCGGAAGATCGTCTCCATACGGCTGACCATTTCCATAATAGGCTTCGCCGTTCTGTCCATAGTCTGCATTTTGCTCATAACCATTCATTCCGGCATATTCCTGCTCGTATGCCGGATCATACCCTTCCGGATAGCCTTCTGTATACTGCTGCTCATAACCATCCGGGGCAGGCTGTTCCTGCTGATAAGCATTCAGCATATTCGGATTGTCCTGCGCATCTACAAGCTTGGTCTTGTTCATCCGAAGCTCATATTTCTCCTGCTGCGCAGGTGTCAGAGGCTCATAGCGCATTTTCAGTTCCATGGCCTTCATCACATATTTTCCGTCATTGAACCAGAGGATCAGCTCATCACACTCATTGACACACTTCTCTATCTCTCCGGCCTCTTCATAAAGATATGCCAGCTCCAATGCCCACTGCTCTTCATACTCCTGGGCACGGTACTCCTCCAAGATTGCAATCTGATCCTTCAGCGCAGCACCTTTTCCTCTGAAAATCTTATATTTCAGAATCAGTTTGGCCGGATCCTTGGGCGCGGAATGCACAAAATCCTTATAATACTCAATCGCCTGATCGTAATCTTCCAGTCTGATGCAGAGATCCGCGAGACGATACGCGATCATACGTCCCACCGGTGCGCGCTCATATGCCATCATGAGCAGATCCCGGCTCTCCTCATATTTCTCATTTTTCTCATAAATATCAGCAACTTTGCTCAGAGTATTGACACTGCGCACGCGCTTCCAGTCAATATTGTCAGCAATCTTCAATGCAGTCGCATAGTCGTTCCTCTCTATGAGCTTATTAATCTGATCCAGCTTTAACTGATATTCATACTTATCCACTCGTTTCACCTCTGCCCGAATGCTAATTTCGCATGTTTTCTATATATGTATTTTACCATATTCTAAAAATATTTATAATCGGTTTTAGTTTATCATACCCTATTCTTAATGTCAAAATTTTTCCATATTTACAAGCATTCTCCCGTTTGCTATAATCAAAAAAAAAGTGTCCGCTTTTTGGATCGGAGGCATTATGAACGGAGTAAAATTATATCGCAAACGTCTGATTCCCGAAGAGTGTATTCTCCTGAAAGACGATCATCTGTTTTATCAAAGTCCCGATATTCTCATGACTGCCTGGTCTGCCTTAAAGCCCAAACCAGATCTTGACCATGGCATTTCCTGCTACTATTTAAAAGAAGGCTTTAAAATCAGTAAGTTTTACGATCACCAGAATCGTTTTATGTACTGGTATTGTGATATTATTTCTCATCAATATGATAAGGAAGAAAACCGCTATATTTTCACAGATCTGCTGGCGGACGTGATCCTGTACCCGGACAACCACCTGCGTGTCATTGATCTGGATGAACTTTCGTTGGCGCTCTCCGGTGGGCTGCTGCAAAAAGAGGACGTCTGCGATGCACTGTTAAAATTGGATCATCTGCTGCGGCTGTATTATCAGGGATTGTTGAAGGAATACCTGGACGGCATCGACCGCCGCACGGCGCAATACTGGAAAAAATAGTGTGGAAGAGGAAAACACCCCCGCCGCAGTCCCGGTGAAAGACTGCGGCGGGGGTGAAGTGACGTTTAAAAAGAATTATTCAATCCAAATTCCATCAGAAAGTGACGGTGCGGATTCCGAAGTATTGCCCTCATGTACAGTATGATATCCCCTCGCACGATAATAATATCCGCCTGTCACACTGACATTTTTAGCACAATTTGCTGTGTAAGTATTTGTTTTTGACGAAGATACTGATGTTACCGGAACCCATTCTCCATTTACATATCGATCTAAATAAATTGTTGCTACAACTCGATCACAGGTTTGGTGAGCATCTGTCCCGCCTGAAATTCTTACTACTCGATTACCCTCATTACTAATTTTACAATGACCCTTTTGTAAGTAAGTTCCTCGACGCATCATATTTTGCCAAACATCTTCTGATTCTATTTCATCACAAAGAAGTTTCGACTCCATACCTTCCCAACAATCAATTTCGGCGGCTTTAACATTTGAATAAAAGCCAATAAACATTACACAACAAATTATCATTGTAAAAACACTTTTATATATTTTCCTCATCCATATCCCCCTATTTGTTTAATCTACCAAAATTCCATTCCAGAAATCAATTTTACAAACTCTTCTTTGCTAATATCTCCTGTAATTTGATAAAACGCACTTCCATACTCTGCTTCTGCATAATAACAGGTATTATCTTTATCCCTTTGAATCTTATAAAGCAATATCTTTATATCACCTACATTTTTCTCTTCACTATCAAGCGCATCTCCATCATATGTAATCCCCAGAGACATATCTTTGTCTGATTTATCCATCATCACAATAATTGCTTTATTATTATACACATAAAACATTTTTGCCCATTGTGACTGTTCGTCAATATACACACTACTATATTTCATTCCTTCTGGTACATTCATAAAATACAAAGGCTGTATTCCCAGCTCACTTTTTATCAAATCTAATGCCTCTGTTTCAGTATACTCTCGATCCTCCGAAAAATGATTTTCATCATTATTCACCGTTGTAACCGGCTTATTCCCCAACAACCATCCCAGCTTTTCTACCCAATACATACGCATGGCATTGCTGTTGATACTGACGATAAGCACCACTGCTGCAGACGCGGCAGCACCAATGAAGATCCGGGCGCTTTTTCTCCACCTCCTTCTTTTCCTCCTGTCTTTGTCTGACGAGGACTGTGCCGCCTCCTTTCCGATAACGTCCTCCAGTGTTTTTCCGCTGTTTTTGAGTGCCCGACCAAGACGGATAAGTTCTTCCATGTCCGCCTCTTCGTCGTTTTCGGTATGCACGGTGGGAACGGACGCTTCTCTGTCCATTTTTCCATCGCTGCCCTTCTCGTTCTCTCCAGTGCTTTCCGGCACTTCCACCAGCTGTTCCGCTCTTTTGTGAAGTTCAGGATCCGCATGAATTTGCGCAAGCATCCGATCCAGCATTGCCTGGGCGTCCTCCGCCGGAAGTTCAGTCTGAGGCTGACGTGCAAGGGCACGTGCCTCCAGCTCTTTTGCAGTGGCTCTGAATTCTTCTGCCAGTCTCTGATCCTGTTGTTTATTTTCTGCCTCCTCCAATGCTTTTTCATCGGCATCTTTGGAAGGTCTGAACTTGATAATATCCATGGAAATGATTCCCACCTCTGACTGATATGTAGATTACAGTTCGGCTTTTTCCAAGTCTTCCCTTGACTTTTCGGTTTTCGCGTATCATAGTAAACATGTGTCTATTTTTTCGAAGCAATGGCATCTAAAAAAGACTTTGGAGGTTATTATGAAACGCATCGTCCTTACCGGCGGCGGAACTGCCGGGCATGTTACACCAAATATTGCCCTGATTCCCCGTCTTCGAGAACTGAATTACGATATTTGCTATATTGGCTCTTACGATGGCATTGAAAAAAAGCTGATCGAAGAGTTCCATATTCCTTATTACGGTATTTCTTCTGGAAAATTACGTCGTTATTTTGATCCGAAAAACTTTTCAGATCCATTTAAAGTTTTAAAAGGCATCAGCGAAGCCCGCCGTACTCTGAAGGAACTGAAGCCGGATATTGTCTTTTCCAAAGGCGGATTTGTCTCTGTTCCCGTTGTTCTGGCAGCAAAACGGCTTCACATCCCGGTGATCATTCACGAGTCGGATCTGACCCCTGGTCTTGCCAATAAGATCTGTATTCCATCAGCAGCGAAAGTCTGCTGTAATTTCCCGGAGACCCTGTCCCATTTACCTGCGGGGAAAGCAGTTCTGACCGGTTCTCCCATCCGGCAGGAGCTTCTGCGCGGCAATGCGATTGCGGCTCTGGAATTCTGCCATTTTACCGCCAACAAGCCGGTCATTCTTGTTATGGGTGGCAGCCTTGGTTCCGCCGCTATCAATGACACGATCCGCGGAGTTCTTCCCGAATTACTGAAAAACTTCCAGGTCATCCATCTATGCGGCAAAGGAAAACTGGATCCACATTTAACAGATGTACAGGGCTATGTACAGTTCGAATATATCAAAGATGAACTGCGTGACCTGTTCGCCCTTGCAGACATTGTCATTTCCCGGGCAGGTGCCAATGCCATCTGTGAACTGCTGGCATTACATAAGCCAAACATCCTGATCCCACTGTCAGCCAAAGCCAGCCGGGGAGACCAGATTCTCAATGCCCGTTCCTTTGAGGCACAGGGCTTCAGCATTGTTCTGGAAGAGGAATCTGTGACCAACCTCACTCTGTTGAATGCCATTCAGACATTGATGGACAATAAGGAAACCTATATCCAGGCAATGAAGAACAGCAACCAGCAGGATTCTATTGCTACGATCACCGGACTGATCGAGGAACTGACAGCCCGTTAGTTTTCCCGCCAGGAATCACCTGACAAATCATAAAATTCTATATAAAACGATGCATCTGTTCCAGCAGCAATCCAACAACCGCTGCTGGAACATTTGTAATCAATCGCAGTCCTCTATCTGCCTGCCGCATTCCTTGCCAGGATATCTGCACTCACCAGCAGCCATGCTTTTATCTGCTCCTCGCTCCAGTCAGCACATCCACAGGAATACAACTTTACAAATGCCTGCTGACATACTTCGTCTCTTTGCTCTGCCTGCAGCTGATATCTGGCCGCCATTTGAAGAATTGATCTTCCATATCGCTCATACAATTCTTTGATTTTTTCTTCTGTCATCCCACCATCCCCCTGTTTCTCTATCTGTCTCTCAGAAGCGAATCTCCTGATATTCTTCCCGGTAATTTTTACGAATCCATTTTCTTGCCCTGTGAAGCTTCATGCTTACCTGATGATAGGTAAGATTCATCCGCTTTGCAGTCTCCTCCAGCGACATTCCCAAACAACAGGTCATCACCACGATTTCGTATTGTTCTTCATTGACACTCCTCAGATGATCAAGAATCCTGGACCTGAAATCTTTTCTGATGATTTCGTCAAAATAACTGCTGCCAGATACCCGTACACGAAGTGCTTCTGAAAATTCAACATCATCTTCACTGACCTGTTTGTAACGTCCGCCTTTCCTGAGTACATCTTTTGCCGCATTATCGGCAACCACTATCATCCAGGCTTTAAGAACCTCATCCTCCTGCCCCAAATCCACGCGTGCAAATAGTTTTAGAAAAGTTTCCTGACAGATATCCTGTGCACAAAACAAATCTTCCGTTCTGTTAAGTGCCACCTGAATGATGAGGTTCTGATATTTCCAAAATAATACCTTAAACCTCTCCTCATTCGTCTCCAGCATAAAGTCTGCTCCCTTTTATACCTCTTTCATTCTGCTCAGAATATCGTCTCTCATCTCATCCGTGAGTGTTCCCGGATTCCATTTCAGGAAATCTTCTTCCCCTTCATATCTGGGGATCAGATGCATATGGAAATGAAATACGGTCTGTCCTGCTGCAGTACCATTGTTCTGAACAACATTAAACCCATCACAGTTCAACGCTTTCGTCATCTTTCCCGCCATCTTCTTGGCAAGAACAAAGGCTTTTGCGGCCACTGTCTCATCTATCTCATAAATGTTCGCATAATGCTGCTTTGGCAAAATTAATCCATGTCCTTTGGATGCCGGGCCAAGATCCAGAATCACCCGAAAATCCTCATCCTCATAAAGGGTTGCGGACGGAATCTCTCCATTTGCAATTTTACAGAAAATACAATCTTTATCTCTCATATTATTTTACCTCTCTTATCTTTTATTTTTGCGTACTTGTCCAAATCGGGCGGTGCCGCTTTTTGATGATCTTTTCCTACTGATTATAACAAATTTCAGCAGAAGCTTCTATCTTTGTTTCTATCTTTTATGGAAAATTTTTCCACTTGTATGCCATCTGGCGGATATATGGAAATCTCAACGATATACTCCGGACAAACGATCCGGTTATGTATGACAGGCGATATCTGTATGAGATCAGCAGCTTTTGAAAAAGGAATGCCTCTGTTTTGAATTGCTGAAAGATCATGAAGAACCTTTTTCATTGAAAATCAAAAAATAAAGATAAATTATGTTTTTCAGAATTAATTTCTGGTAATTATATCTAATTCTTACTGAAATTTTAATATATTATTGTGTATTTTTCAATCCCCAAATCATCCAAACAATTCTACTATTCTCGACAATATAAGACAAGTGCCGACAATATTCCGCCGATCAGGCCTCCTACATGCGCATAATTGTCCACACCTGATCCGGTGATTCCATGATACAGACTGATGAAAATCAAAAATCCCAGTCGTCTGGTCGTCATATCCTCCAGACGTCCCCGATTTCTGGCTACAATATAGAACAGTGCTCCAATCACGCCAAAGATTGCCCCTGAGGCACCTGCACTCACCGCATAATCTCCGCTGAGCATGGCATGTGCAAAGGACAGGCCGCTTCCCGCCAGCCCTGACAGCAGGTATATCACCAGATATTTCCAGTGCCCAACTGCCCGCTCTACATTATCTCCAAGGAAAAACAGAACCAGCATATTATTGGCCAGATGTGATATGCCAAAATGAAGAAACATTGCAGTAAACAGACGATAATATTCTTTTCCATAGTAAATATAGGGTGCATAAGACGCCCCGTGTTCCACCATATATGAAGCATTTTCCGTAGAACCGAAAAGCTCCATCACCAGAAATACCGCGATGTTGATGATCACAATCGCCGTATTTACGAAAGCCCGTGGTTTTCCATCTGCCCGTCTCGTCAGAAAAGAGCCCTGTTGGCCGGAGGATCTTGCCCGCTTCCATCCACCTGCCGTTCCAGATCTTTCTGATCGTACGGACATCTCCCGGTCAATCTGCTCCAGAAGCCGTTCCAGCCCATAAAACTGCCCCGGCTGATTTTCATAGATAAACAATCTGCCGATTCCGGTATCCCACAGCCAGCAGCCCGGTATCTGTTCTGCCAGCGCCCGATAACGATCCATCTGACTTCCTGCCAACAGGAAAAGCAGCCTTGGGCTTCCGCCCTGCATTTCCAGTTTCTGATAGGCCTCCTGTCCCACACGAAGCAGGAAATCTCTGTCCGGCGCTCCTTTTTCATCTGTCCAGTCAATCAAAATGCCTACTGACCCCATATCTGTATTTCTGTAGTGCAGCACCAGCTGTCCGCCTGCAAAGGTCATTTCCCGGTATCCGCTCTCATGCAGTTTTTTTCTCAAAAGCTCCGATTTTTTCATGGCCATCGGTTCTCCCTGTTTTCCTTTGTTTCTTTTATCATACCTCCCTGTTTTCTATCTGTCCAGAAAATACGCTACAGAAAAAGAAACGCCTGATCCGCAAACAATAATTCATCTCCCTGCACCAGCGTCGCTTTTTCCTCCCTCTGCAGCCGATGACTGTTCAGAAAAGTCCCATTGGTAGATGCAAGATCCTGCACACACCACTCTCCTTTTTCTCGAAAAACAGCCGCATGCACACGACTCACCGTTTCTGCCTGTACCCAGATATCTACCTGCTGCTGATCTTTCCCAATTTTCATATAACTTCCCGACAGCAGCACTTCCTCCTGCGTATCCATCCGGATCAGCTTATGCGGCGTCTCACCGCCCGGGGATCCCAGATATCTCGTGGGCTCTACTGGTCTCACCGAAGGTCTTTGCTCCTGATTCGGAACATTCTTTTTACGATAAAAAATTCTGGCAAACACCACAATTATGCCCAAAGCAAAACATCCCATTGCAATCCACGGGCCATATAGCTGGAAAACCGAAAAAGAGGATTCAGAGGAAACGGCTTCCACTTTGATCTCCGTACCTGCATCCGTAAGCACATAAGCCCGGAACAGTGCAACACCTCCACACAAAATTCCAAAGAAAATCATCAAACCGTTTCGAAGCCATTTTCCATTCGCTTTCTTTTCAGAAGCTCCGTCCGCTCTGGCATCTGTGTTTTCCTTCATGTGTTTTCGGCCAACCGTACTCTTTGTCTTCTGCGCTGCCTTTGCCTTTCTCTTGCTCCGGATATTCTGTTCCGTCTTCGGTCTGGCTTCTGTATACCCGGAAAAATCCACCGCATACTCTCCCTGTTTTCTCCAGCCGCCCCCATCCCACAGTTCATAATCATCCGCCTGCTCTGCTGCAGATTTTCCTTCCGGCTGCACACGCAAAAGCCCCATCAAACTCTCCATACAGGCCTGGGCCTCCTGTGATTTTCGATAGATGCCATACCCCAGTACCACACCCCGCTGCTGCCCATAATCCATGTGATCCAGGATATATTCCGAAAGGCTTCGAAAAGCTTCTGCAAAAGATAAGATTCTGCCGGGCAGATAGCAAAAATGATAAGTTTCCTGCGCATTGACAAAAATGTATGCCGGATCCAGAACGATTCCCGCCGGGGAAAGGAGATATTCGGACACCGCTTTCATGACCTGATCAATCGCCAGAAGCAGTTTCTCCATGTCCTCATACCGCATCCCCGTTTGCACATATTTTTCATTCAATGGCTGCTCATCCAGTGTATGATAGTGAAAGAACAGTACTGCATCCACCATCTGTACATGGCACTCCAGAAGCGCCGGAATCTGGTTGCCAGTCAGCATACGGATCTGATAGTTTTCAAAAGAATACCCGTATTCGTCTTCCAGCACAAGTACGTTTCCCGTACACTCTTTTCTGTACTCTGCCTTCACTGCCCATTTCTCCTTTCCCACCAAACTTGCAGCCACCAGATACTTCGCCCGCAGTTCTGCCTCTTCGAAAACTTCCGTTATTTCTATTCCTTCCAGCGTTGGAGCCGACGCATCTTTCAGATTACTACAATCGAATATTCCGTCTGTAGCTTTTCCCTTTCAAAGACTTCCATTATTTCTATTCCTTCCAGCGCTGGAGCCGACGCATCTTCCGGATCGCCGTCACCGGATGTTCCGTCTGCAGCTCCGCCTGCTCGGAAATCTTCCATGGTTCTGTGTTTATTCCTGGCAGAAAGCGAAGCGGAAAACGCATTTCTGCAGTCATAGACGCTTTCAGCCGATTCCCCTGTACTTTCTGTCGTCCCTGCACCTGATCCGCCAGAAATAAATGACTGGACTGTTCCGATAACACCCGCTGCATCGCTGCCGCTTCATCCTTTCCTTCCCACTTTGCCTTCATTCCTGCATAAACAGCTTCCTGACAAACAGCCTGACAGACGATCTGATTATGCCAGAACGCTCCCAGATACCAGATCAATACAATTACCAGAAATATCATGGGACAGACCACCGCTGCCTCCACGGTATAACTGCCGCACAGGATTATTTTGTTTCCCCACAGTTGTCGTTCATCCTGTTTTTTTATCTCTCTGTCTCCCGGTGTATCACAGATGATCCTTTCCACACTGCCACTGCAATCTTTTCGCCCATCGTTTTCCATGTTTCCTCACTCCCCCATTTTTATCACGTCTTTTTTACTGAAAGAGCAGCATACCCATATATGCCAGAAGTAAAAATGGTGCGAACGGAATCCTGCTTTGCTTTCCAGCTTTATGAAAAACCAGCAGCAGGCCTGACCAGATACCGGCGACCGTCCAGGCAGCCAACAGCAAAAGTGCGTTCCAGCGCCCACCAAGGAAACTCCCCGTCACAAGCAAAAGCAGGGCATCCCCACTTCCTATGGCTTCCCGGGTAAGCAAACTCAAACCAAACAGTCCGGCACCAACCGCCATTCCGGCCACAGCAGCCCCCAACGCCTGATCAGCTGCCACCCTCCACAGCAGCCCTGCCAGGCAAAATAACAGATTTTCTTTCAATGGAATACGCCTGCTGCGAAGATCCGCTCTACTGTTCCACGCCAGAATCAACAGAAGACAGGCCTGCCGCATGAAAGCCTCCTTTCTTTTACCCATCGTGCCCGGCACACTTGGAACAAAATGCACCTTCTGCTTCTTCTCTCGGAACGGTATAAATCATCCGCTTCAGCGCACTGCATCCCAGATCGGTATGATACCGGTTCCCCGTCCTGGTAATGAACACATTGTCGCCGCTATTTTGTGCCGCTCCGCACAGCTCACATCCCCGATAGATTTCTCCATCTGCATTTCTTTTGGTACCCAGTTCCCTTTCCGGGCACACACTGACTGAGGGCTGCAGATAGGTACAGTTCGGATCCGTATGGTATACCGTTCCATGTTCGGTTCTGTATACCACATCCCCCGATAATCTTCCTTCCCCTGACACGCCGTCTCCGCCGATCCATGCCCGGGCAGTCCCCGCAGCACGGCCCTGTACCAGATGTCCCCGTGTCAGAGAAAACAAAGGCCTTACCCGAAACCGGGTCTGCAGGACGATCAGTGCCTGTTCTGCGGACAGATCCGCCTGCCCGCTTTGCTGTCTGGTCACCGGCATCCCCACCCCAGCCAAAACAATCCCTTTTTGTTTCTGATACGCCGGTGGGCAGGCCAGAAGCAGTTTTCCCTGGGCATAAACCGTTCCGACAGCAACTGCAGCCCCCGGCTGATCTGTGCCCCCGGTTTCTGCCCCATACTGTAAAACAGCCATTTCCCTGGAAGACTGCATCAGAGACAGATCCGCCCTGGACTGGACATGCAAAGTCTGAAAAAAATACGGACAGCGACAGAAAAAACAGCAGAAACAGCGGAAGCACCGCCGCTGTCTCCACCGTGATACTTCCTTTTCCGGAAAAGGCGGTGAACAAAGACATCTTCCCCAGAGAATGCAAATGATCCTTACATTTAGATAGGAACCCGGCTCCCGGATTTGAAGCCAGACAGAGATATTTTGATAGAAGAGAGTCATGTTTTTTTATTTTCTTACACGTCCGTATATATAAGACAGGTGGTGCATTATTTTTCCCTGGAGAAGACATCTTTCTTCACCGCCTTTCTGTTTAAAAATCCATGTAACCATAAGTTTCTTCTGTCCCATACGTTCCACCGCTCCATCGGGAGGGCAGAAACAATGGAGAGAGCGTAAATTCCGCTCTGGCCCGCACGGCAAACACGCCTGTATCCAGGCAGAAGTCCGGCCTGTTTTTCCCGATGCGTATGGTCTGTTCTGCCATATCCATGCAGCGCAGCGTCCGTTCTTCCAGCGGAGTAAGCGCCAGAAGCAGCCGCACATAGCCCACATAGTCCATTCCCGCCTGCTGAGAGGCGCCATCCTCCACAGAGAAAGAAAATAGCCGTTCTACCGTGCACTGAAAGGTCTCATCTGTTTTCACAAATACCACCTTTTCTCCCTTGCATAAAAGCCGGACATCCATCAGACTTTCCTCATAAGCCCACAAAAGAACGATTGCTGTCTTCATAAGCTCTGTCAGCATGGGGATTGCCAGTACCCCGCAGATCACGGCTGCCAGTGCCTCCGCTTCCGCCTGTCGCTGACCGGAGGACAACAGATAGGTAAAATTCATACCAAATCGCAGGAGCAGCAGCCGTTCCAGCACACTTTTCAGATTCTCCCGATCCTCATTTTTGCCTGCCAGCACATACTCGCACTGGTAGGCAAACGCCCCCGGCACCCGTTCTCCCTGTGTCAGACAGGACAGCCGATCCAGAACATATTCATTAAACAGAAGCGCCTCCCCCGTTACCTTCGGAATCTCCAGAGACAAACTGCCAAAGCCCTGTGCCCGCGTCCGCTGGCTCATCAGCGTACCCGGTTCTACTGCAGCCGAAGAAAGTGCTTCTTCCCCGGCCACTAACCCCAAAACGCCCATTTTCATATACTGCTTCAGTGTGTGGATCGGATTTTCAAACTCCATAGCCGAAAGATCCGGTTCCGGGGCTGCTCCGCCGGGGTTTTCCTTTGCTGCAGCCTCTGCCTTCTCGATTGCCGCTGCTTTGGCCGCTTCCCGCATTTCTTCGATTCCGTCTGAAACCGAATCCGCCTGCGTAAGAAGAGACTGTCCGGTTTGCAGAAAATCCCTTCCCTGATCAGAAAGCACCTCATCTGCCAGTTTTTCCATAAGTGCCTCCCTGGCATACAGCACCGCCTGATACCGAAACGCTGCTCCACCCGCATCCGATGCCAGAACCACCGCTTCCGGTGTCACTGTTCCAACATGAACGCCTGTATAGCTGCCGGATTGTTCTTCGCCGATACCAGCCGACGCATACTGTCTGATCTTGCTGCCCAATGCTTCCGTGTAGAGTGTCCCCTTGCTTCCTCCTGACAGAAAGAATACCTCATACTGTTCCAGCAAATCTCTGTCATATTCCGAAAAGAGACTGAACATCCCCTGATCCAGCGCAGCAACACACTGCACTCTGGCCGTCTGTACCCTTGCGCTCTCCAGCAGGCCCAGCAGCAGCGTCAGCACCAGAAGCAATAGAAGGCTTAAAAATACCGTAACGCTTCCCTCTGCAGCATCCTCGCATTTTGATGGTTCTGCCGTCGGCTTCCAGCGTTCTGTCTGTTGATTCCGATCCGCATCTACTCTGACCATTACAGGCTGTATCATCTGCCAGCTCCCCGATTTCACATACCCTATGCGCATCAGATCGTTCCGCTTCTGGTTGTAATGGTCTTGAAAATACTGTTTACCAGATTGGTCAGCTGTTCCTTGAAAATGATAACCAACCCAATAAGTACCACCAGGATCAGGATCATCTCCACCACACCAATTCCTCTGTCTTCCTTTAAAATCTGCATGACTGATCTGAGCATAAAAATCCCCCTTACATCTTATAGTTGAAAAGCTGCGAAAGCCGGGTAAAGAATGATCACAATGGTCACCACCAGCATGAGAAGCATTGGCAGAAGCATCCGTGTACCCGCTTCTTCCCCGGTCTTTCTCGCTCTTCTTTTCTGTTCCTCAAACGCTTCCCGCGACTCCTGCCCCAGGCTTTCCAGCAGTTTATGATTTCCTTTTCTGCTGTTTTGCGCCAGCAGACCGCCCAGCCGCATATAGGGTAAAAGTCCACACCGCTTCCCATACTGTTCGCAGGCTCTCCCCTCTGAAATACCGTTCACCATCTCGTAGTAAGACAGCGTCAGATCCTCGTAGGCATAACGATAAATTCCTTCCTGTTCTTTTCTTCTGCGGTAATCCATGGCGATCCGTCCAAAAGCAGTCTGCACCGTCAGTCCGGCCCGCATAAGAACCGTCAGCTTACTGACCAGTCCCGGATAATCCGCCAGCAGCTGCGCCCGCCGTTTTTCCGTCTCCCCGGTGATCCGTTCATCCCGGCAGATATACAGCAGGATTCCCGCCAGAAACAGCAGCAGCGACAGGAACCAGAATTCTTTTCCGGCTCTTTTCCGAAAGGTGACGTTTTCTCCGTCTATCTGTTCCGGCAGGGAAAAGCCTTCTTCCTGCAGAGATTCCTGATCAGCTTTTTCCAGTGCATGATCCGTTTTCCGCCGAAAAGCTTCCCCGTCTGTCTTACGGAGCGGATATACCATCACTTCTCTCGTATAGACGGCTTCCTCCTGCTGACAGGCAATCACAGCCCGTACCTGTACCAGTTCCCCTGCTTCTTCCGCAAAGCTGTCCGCAATCTGTCCGGCACTGTTCAGCACGTCCGGCTGATCCGTCATCCACTGTACCACCACACCTTCCAGCGGTTCTGTCTCAAACACCAGCGGCAGATCCACCCGATGAGGGCTGCTGTTTTCTCCCAGAAACGCCTTGTCCAGCAAATCCATGGCCTCTTTCAGGCGTTCTTTTGCCTCCGCCGCAGTATATACTCGCTCGGAAAGCTGTAAAGATACCGTTTCCTTTGTGCCATCCTGCCGTACTGCCTCCAATGTTTCCTGCCGGTCTCCCTGATGATAGGATGGACGCTCCACAAAGCTTACTTCCAGCTGCTGCCGCTGATACAAGCCCCAGACAACGCCGCAGACTGCCAGCAGCAGACAGACCAGACAGCAGATCAGGAATTCCCGGATCTTTTTGCAATGGTACTGCTCCAACAGCTGTTCTTTCTTTTTACCCGGATGAAGCAGCATCAGCTGTTCTCCCAGCAGTCCTCTGTCTTTGAAAAATGTCTGGTAGAACCGACTCCTGTAAATCCATTCCACCAGTCTGTCAAACTTCAATCTGCAACACCCGACCTCCCAGGTAAACTGCCGCTGCATAAATAACAAGACACAATGTCATCATGCATATCCCGGCACCACAATGATAAAGTGCGTCCAGATATCCCGGTGAACCTGTCCGGATATACAGAATAATGCCAAAGGGAATCATACACATGATCCGCTGCTCATATCTTCTGCCCGCCGTCAGCACTTCGATCTCTCTCTGCACCGTTTCCCGCGCCTCCATAATGTCCGCCGTCTGTTCCATAATCTGTACCAGATTGCCCCCAGTACGCTTAGCCGCATGAAAAATATCCGCAAAACAGACCGCATCCTCCAGCCCGCTCCGGTCTGCCAGTTCTGATAAGAGTTGTTCCGGCGTCCGATTCATGGACAATTCCCGCGTCATCAACTCCAGTTCCTCCATCATGGCAGTATCCTTTCCATGAATAGAGCGAAGATCTTTGAGTGCTTCCAGAACAGCCCGCTCTGCGCTGTCTCCTGCCCGGATGGAAGCCGCCATGGCCTGCATCCCTTCCTGAAATTCCGACGCATACCGCATCCGCCGTTTTCGCAGAAGCGCTTCCCTTCGAAACCCTCTGTAAAAAGGGAAACACACCGCCAGTGGGAGCAATGCCCACCAGGAATCGTAAAACAGCCATGCTCCCACGCCACTCAGAACTGCCCATTCCGCCACCAGCTGCCACTTCTCCTTTGTGGAAAGCGCGGTCTGAAATCCTCTGGGTCGGACGGTCGGTGCCCTCGCATGCCTGCCCTGTTTCCAAAACAATCTGTCTGTTAGCCACATATTCCATCCCCCTGCATCTCCAACATTTTATCTGCCACCCGCACAACTCCTTGCTTTCCTGTGATTCACAGGACACGATCTTACCTTTCATATAACGAACGTCGCTGCCTCCGATTTTCCAGCTTGTCTCTTCTCCCAAAAACCTTATTTCCTTATTTTCAGGATCACGCCGGATTCTGTTCTTCCGCAGCTTTCATTTCTTCCTCCCACTTGGGATCCGTCCCGAGGGAAATTCCCGCTGCCAGCAGCTTCTCCCGGTGAAACAGTTCCTTTTTCTTCTGTAGCCTTCCCAGTACCCGTCCGTCTTCTGCTTCGCCCTGCTCTTCGAACGCAAACAGCGGCTGGATCTGGACCTCCCCCTGCACACCAAGCATTTCCGAGATTTCCAGCACCCGGCGGCTGCCATCCCGCAGACGCCCCAGATGCACAAGAATGTCAATGCCTGACGCAATCTGCCTGCGGATCGCCTCCATGGGAATATCCATTCCCATCAGTACCATCGTCTCCAGTCGGCTCAGCATATCTCTTGTGCTGTTGGCATGTCCCGTACTTAAGGAACCGTCATGGCCGGTATTCATACTCTGCAAAAGATCGATCGCTTCTTCTCCCCGCACTTCCCCGATGATGATCCGGTTGGGCCGCATCCGCAGGGCTGCCCGCACCAGCGTCCGGATGGTGATCTCGTTTTCTCCCTCCAGATTCTTTCCTCTGGCTTCCAGCCGCACCAGATTGGGCAGTCCCCGGATCTGCAGCTCCGCATTATCCTCGATCACCACCACTCGCTCCTGGACGGGAATATACCCGGACAGCACATTCAGGAACGTTGTCTTGCCGCTTCCTGTCCCTCCGCTGACGAACAAATTGTACCCTGCTTTCACCAGGCAGATGAGGAAATCTGCCGCCTCTCCTGTAATGGATTTCCAGGCAAGCAGATCCTGCATGCGGATGGGATTCTGTGGGAATCGCCGGATCGTGATCACCGGCCCGTCCACAGAAGCAGGCGGAATGATCATATGTACTCGGGAACCGTCTTCCAGTCTGGCATCGGTCATCGGCTGTCTCGTATTGACGATCCGATTACATCGTCCGGCAATACGCTGTACAAGATTCTCCACCACCTCTGTCGATGAGAATTCTTTCTCCCATTTGCGGATCCTGCCGTCCTCTTCCACAAAGACAACAGTTCCATTTACCATAATTTCGGTAATCTTCTCATCGTCCAGAAGTTCCTGCAAAATATCCAGCCGTCGGATAGAGTTGAACACCGTTCGAGCCACATCTGCCTTCTCCCGCAGCGGCACATAAGCAAGCCTGCCTTCCCCGGCGGCCAGATGATTGATCACGCCCGCGGTTTCTTCATCAGCAGCATCATCTGCCATACGAAGTTCCCCGATGGCCCGCTCCCGCAGCCGCTCTACCTGCTCCGCATTCACAGCTTCTCACCTTCCTTCGATCGTCTTTTCGTCAGACACCCCCTGCTGATGTTGCCCTGTCTCCCAGCAGCCGCTCTACATACCGGTAAAGTGCCGTATCCTCACAGTCCTCCTGCAGGATGCGCTGCAGATCCTCCGGGGGGCGGTGTCACCTGAAATAGCCGGTGCTCCCCTGTCTGAAAACCGAGGCTTTCGCATACCCACAGAAACTGTTCCAGCTTGGCCGCGGATACCGGGTCGTCCTTCACCGGTACGTAAATCCTGTCGCACTGATCCAGAATGGAGAACAGGCCTTCCAGGCAGTCCCCCAGATCCAGGATGACCCAGTCATAGCCATCTTCCTCCCGGATGCTTTCCAGCAGCCGCTCCCAGTGTTCCCATTCCATCACTTTGAGATCCGTATGGGAGGTGCCCGGCGGAATATAGTCCATCCGCCCCAGAGGCTGTACCAGCTCCCGCAGCTTTCCAAATACCCCGGGACGCCCCTGCAGAAGATGAAGCAACAATTCCGAGAAATCCCGATCCGGCACGCCAAAAAGGCCCCGAAATCCAGAGTATTCCTCAAAATTCAGATACAGCACACGGCTGTCTGCGGCCAGCACCTGCCCCAGCATCAGGGCAAACGATGTCCGCCCGCATCTTCTCACCGGGGAATACACGCCCAGAAACTGTGCCCGCTGCATTCTGACCTGGGACGTCCGCTCCGGTTCCACTACTGTTCCATAGCAATCCAGCACTTCCCGCAAGATCCCCTCAGAAGACTGATACTTATACGTGGAGGGGAGATTCTCCCCCTTCGGCTGACTGCCGTCCGACAACAGCATGATCTTCTTCACCTTCAGCTGCTTCAGTTTCTCCGACAACAGATCCGGCGAAATGAGCAACAGGTCGATGGGGTGCTCTCTGGCATAGGCTTCCAGCGGTTCTGTCGAAGAAAACGCCTGCACCTCAAAAGGCAGTCCTCCCTTCGCACTGAAATATTCTGTCAGCTGTCCCGCGTACACTGCTTCTTTGTCACATACCGCACAGATGCCTCGTCCCCGCGTACTCATTTCTTCTGCCATTGATCATACCCCTTTCCATGTTCTCTGCCGATTCCCTGCAGATTTGCATCTACGCAGACAAAACACCTTGCCATTCTCCGTTCGGCCAAAATTTTCGGCAAGTAAATGTTTCCTATATTTCTGAAAATTTGCAGGAACCTGCAAAGATGGCAGCTTGTCCGCCGCCCAGAACGGATCCGTTCTGTGAGAGTTTTTATACAGCGCTTGCTGTATGATTGCATTATAGCAGCGCCCCAGACAGTCGTCTATGGCGCAAATCACCAAACCGTACTTCCCCCGTTTTATCGGTTTTTCACAATGTTTTAATCGCCAGAACCGCGTACAAAAGCCCAATCCCCGGCAAACCAAGGACTCCGACCACCAGCATATTGAACAAATTGATCCCAGCATGAAGCCCGATCCCCAAAGCCGTAAACAGCAGATCCAGACAATAGATGCCTGCCGTTCCCGCCGCCGCCCGCAGCGCCACTGCCGCCAGTCTTCTCATATACCGACCGCCCAGGCCGATGAGCAGCACCAGGGCACACATGCCCACGATCCATCCGGCAGTTTCCTGATTCAGCATCCCCTGTATTCCTTCCATTCTCATTGCGCACCAGCCTCATTGCGTCTGTCTTCTGCTAAATAATATGGACGTCCGGCAAAAATTATGCGAAGCGGGTATAATATTTTCTCTTCTGCTTATACTGAAAGGACAGGAAATATTATCCAGCCCCGACAGAAAGGCGGTACCGTATATGAAGTATATGACTGTGCGCGAATATGAAAAAAATCTGATCCTGGAGGATCTGGCCCGCACAAAACAGGCGCTTGACAATGCCTATGATCACTTTGAAAATGTGGTTGACCCGGATCTCATTGACTGCTACATTTATGAAGTGAACGCTGTTCAACAAAAATATAAATATCTTTTGAAAATGGCAAAGCAGCTGCAGATCACTCCAAAAATCCCAGAATTTTAAAGCCCAGACGGATCCTTCCTTCCCCGGCCACCGTCTGGAATTCCTCTTCCGTCAGCACGCCCCTTAGCAGCGTTTTATTTTCTTCCGAAATGGAAAAGCCACTTTCCCCGTTAAAACACAGCCCCGGGTAGATCATGCACCACCAGTTATGCCCCTCTGCCCGGCCAATGCTGATGCGCAGCGCCTCGTAGGTTCCTGCCGGAAACGTGCAGTCTCCGTAGGTTTTCTCCGGGAAATCATCCTGTACAAGCCGCGCCTGCACCGGGTCGCTGCAGTCTCTCTGCGCCAATGTTTCTTCGGCAACCTGCCGGATATTTTTCAGATGATTTTCGATGAAATTCGCCGTTTGAACAACATTCATATTTTCTGGCAGAACATCGTTCAAATAATCCAGCACCGTATCCCGGACAGCCAGCTTATTGGCCTGATCCCAGGCGCTGTCACTGTCCGCCAGCACATGAAACCGGATCACCTGGGCGGCAATTCCCTGCTGAATTTTGGCAGCCCGGATATCCCACCAGGCGCCGATCCCCGCGCATAGAACGCCTGCTGCCAGTGCCAGGGGCACCACATACTTCCTTATTTTTTCAAGCAACATAAGAACACCTCCTGCTTTTTATCAGGAGGTTGCCACATTTTCATCTATTCTATTCCCAAAAAAGAGGCCAACTCCCGTCAGCCCCTTTTTTCATCATATTCTTTCTATAAATAATATTTCTATTCCTGTTTTTCCTTAATGCTGTTGATAATGCTCATTTCCTGGTTATTGATGTGATCCACAATGGCCCGGCAGGCGGTCGCCTGATCCCGCCGCTCCAGCGCCTCCACGATCTCGTCATGCTCATCGGCCAGAATGCCGTGGCAGTTGTAATCCTTCAGATATTCCACCCGGTATCGATACATCTGCTCCCGCAGATTGTTCAGGATCTGGATGAGACGCTTGTTGCCGGTAGCATCATAAATAATCTCGTGGAATTCCACATCGTTTTCCGCAATGGCCGTCAGATTGTCGTTATACATCGTATCCCGGAACTTTTTTGATGACTGCCGCAGCAGTTCGATCTCTTCATCTGTCATCTTCTCGCAGGCGATCTTCACCGCAAGTTCCTCCAGTGCACGGCGCACCTCCAGCACATCCCGCATATTCTTCTCGGTGATCTCTGCCACCTCTGCGCCCCTCCTGGGGATCATGGTAACCAGGCCTTCCAGCTCCAGTTTCCGGATCGCCTCCCGCACCGGCGTCCGGCTGACGCCCAGCCGATTGGCCAGCTGCACCTCCATGAGCCGCTCGCCCGGCTTTAACTCTCCCTTGAGGATCGCTCTTCGCAGTGTGTGAAAAACCACATCACGCAGAGGGAGATACTCGTCCATCATATCCTTCATGCTGTCTTCCATCATACCCGCTGCCTCCTGTTATTGTAT
Organism: Oscillospiraceae bacterium NTUH-002-81; assembly: GCA_032620915.1. NCBI lineage: Bacteria > Bacillati > Bacillota > Clostridia > Eubacteriales > Oscillospiraceae > Oscillospiraceae bacterium NTUH-002-81. The sequence continues at coordinate 380,766 of CP136052.1, read as the reverse complement.
ATTTCGGTAAGGTATACCTGTTTGGCAAGGTTTGTCCGGCGCAGCTGATAAAACGCATTTCTCGCCGTCGTCTTGTTTTCAAACAGGCCAAATACCGTAGGGCCGCTGCCGCTCATCATGGCATTGAGCGCCCCCCGCTTTTTCATAAAGTTCTTGATCTCCTCGATGACCGGATATTCCCTGGCCGTCACCAGCTCCAGCACATTGCCCATGGCTTGGGCCGTCGCTTTCAGATCCCCCGCCCGGATGCCCGCAATGGCCGCATCAATGTCGGGATGCTGCTCCGGCCGCAGATCGTTGGCGTGGAGATTCTCATAGACAAATTTTGTAGAAACGCTGATGCCCGGTTTGGCCACCAGCACAAAGCAGGCCGGCATGGGCGGCAGCGGCGTCAGGATTTCTCCGATGCCCTCAGCCAGCGCTGTTCCCCGCATGATGCAGTAGGGCACATCCGCGCCGATCTTCACGCCCCGCCGCATCAGTTCGTCCTGGGAAAGCCCCAGTGAAAACATTTTATTCATGCCATAGAGCACACTGGCCGCATCAGAGCTGCCGCCGGCCATCCCGGCAGCCACCGGAATATATTTGTTCAGATCAATGGAAACGCCGTCCTCGATGGAAAATTCATCCATCAGAAGCTTTGCCGCCTTATACACCAGATTATTTTCATTGTCCGGCAGATAGAAAAGATTGGTCTTCACCCGAATACCCGGCGTTTTCTCCCGGTTCAGGCATATCTGATCGTAGATGCCCACGGTCTGCATGATCATCTTTACATCATGGTACCCATCCTCCCGGCGTCTCAAAACATCCAGTCCTATGTTGATTTTGGCAAGTGCTTTCAGCCTGATCGTATCCATTGTCCTTTGTATTCCCCCTGTATTTTGTATACATTTTATTATACCGCAAATACCGTAAAAAAATCAACTAATTCTGGTCAGTTATATTTCTCCTGTTTTCACCGATTTTACCACCAGGATTTTCTGCCCGGGGCGGATGTGATCGCCGGAAATCCCGTTCATGCGACAGATGTTTTCCACCGTGGTATAATATTTTTTCGCAATCTCCCACAGCGCTTCCGGTTTTCCCACAATACAGCCCACAATGCCCGGCAGTTCCTGTAATTCTTTGTAATCCAACGGCGCTTCCTGGATTTCCCGGATATTTTCGCAGAGCAGCGGTGCATGCACCAGCAAATGAAAATCAATGGTAGCCCGCACTTCCGCTTCCTCTGAATCCACCATAGAGGCGGAGATCTGTTCCAGCGCCCCGTCCAGCGTATACGTGCAGTTTTCATCCAGTTCCGGCACCTCCAGCAGGTGGGTAAAGGGCACCTCGCCCCGGGCCCGGCACACCGGCGTCCGGTCACTGGCGGTGATATAAATGATCTCTACCAGCACAACGCCCTCAGCCTCCAGACCGCCTGCAACCCGTCTCGTCTCTTCCACCACCACGCGGCCGGTGCAGCTTAAAATCTGCAGCACGGACAGATCCTCCATGCGCACCTTCAGCCGGTCATGGTAGGTGGCTCTGGCAAAATTTTTCATGCGCAGCGTATCCAGCTTCACCTGTTCCCGGGTCAACAGCAGCTTCCGGGACAGGCTGTAGGCATCCTCCAACAGAGGCACGGTCTCTTCCTCATAAATCCGCAGATCCAGCTCCAGCACAGCCTCTGCCTGGAGCGCCCGTTCCTCGCCGTCCCGATCTGGCTTCGCCTCCACGTTTTTCTGCAAAATGCTGACGCGGATATCGCCCACCATATCCGGACTGCAGCCGCTGACGTCCACCATGCCTGAAAACGGGATCCGGCTGGACACCCACTGGATCTGATCCTCATTTTCCCCCTCATACAGGACAAACAGCTGAATTTCTCCTTTCAGGGACACCTGATCGTCCAGCAGCCGGGTTTCCACGCCCTGTAACTGGGCATCCTTCCAGAGCAGCTGGGCAATGTTGGCCTGATTCCCGGCCAGCAGCACCTCCTCCTTCACCCGGAAAGTGTCTTTCTTGTTCACCATCAGCTTCAGCACCCGGATATCCCGGTTTTTCTGCTGCACATCCACATTCTGCTCCAGCCCCCGGGCCAGCTCCTCGTCATAAATCTCCTCCGCCGCTGCGGTAAACGTCACAATGGAACGGATGCCCAGCTTCCGGGAATTGATGGCAGACACGCGCAGATCCTCCATCTCCCAGTCGATTTTCAGATTGTCCCCGGGTTCGATGCCTTCCATATGAATGACTTCGTCAAAGGGCAGCCGGGTGTCCACCGCCTGGATGCCCGCCCCGGCACCGGCGGACGCATACAGCACCTCCACCTCCAGATAGCCTTTCAGGCTGATCCGGTCTTTGTCCGGCTTCACTTCCTCCACCCGCACCTCGCCCCGGTCCAGCACTAGCTTTTCCACATCTGGCCGGGCGTCCGGCACATTGCAGTCGCTGTCCAGCGTCACCTGGCTGATGACCTGGGATTTTCTCCTGCTCATATGTACGTTTTTTCTCAAAATTTCCAAACCGCTCTCCCCCTTACTGAAAGACTACATTTTTGTCCCGCGCTTCCATTTTCAGCACGATACACGGGTACGTATCGCCGCCGCCCCGGGCATCCCCGCTGTCCGGCCCCAGAAGGGTCGTGTGCACGTAGATGGCATTCTCCGTCTCCCGGCACGCGCACACCTGCACACTGTAGCCCCCGCCGGACCGGGCCCCATAGCCCACCGCCGCATAAAGCCACCCTTCATCCTCATAGGTCAGCCGAAAACCTTCCCGGCATTTTTCTTCCATCTGGCGCTTCAATTCCTCCGGCGCATCCTCCTGCGTCATCACCGTGAATTCCACTGGATCGCCCTCCGGCTCCTCCCGGGCCGCGCACCCTGCCAGAAGCAGTCCCGCAAACAGCAACAGCAGCAATTTTTTCAATGGCTTTTCTTCCTTTTTTCCTTCTCCTTCTATCTTATTTTCTCTCCTGCAAAATTATGACGCGCGTTGCTTTTTACGTATGAGTGACTTATAATGATACCAGGGTGAAAAGGCCGCATCCACAGGAGCTTGCTCATCAGTGGATGCAAGGACTCGGAACCCGCCCCCTATATGAGCATAAAAGTGGGATGTGAATCCCACGATATGCGAATAGGGGCGATGATTGTGGGAGTGCGCAGCACGAAGCAATCATCAGGTATCATTATTGATTGTATTTGTTCTCAGCAGGAGTGATTTTATGAAAACCACCACTTACCAATATACGGATGACGGCCGCCGCTATTCCGGCGTTCTCGTCCACCCCACCTGTTTCCCGTCTCCCTACGGCATCGGCGATCTTGGACAGGGGGCTTACGATTTCATCAATTTTCTGGAGGCCGCCGGGCAGACGCTCTGGCAGGTGCTTCCCCTTGGCCCCACCGGTTTCGGCGATTCGCCGTATCAGAGCTTTTCCGCCTTTGCCGGGCAGCCGCTGCTCATCAGCCCGGAGAAGCTGCTGGAAGTCGGCCTTCTGACCCAGGAGGACATTGACAGCGTGCCCCGGCCGGACTTTGACGATACCTGCGTGGATTATGGCGCAGTCATCAACTATAAGGACGTGCTGTTCCACAAGGCCTACCGTCGGTTCCGGGCATCCGTTGATCCGAAGATGAGCACGGATTTTTCCGATTTTTATGAGAAAAATAAATTCTGGCTGGACGATTACAGCTTTTACATGGCATGCAAAAATTACCATCAGGGGCATTGCTTCACCGAATGGCCCGAAGAGCTGATCCATCCCACACCGGAGGTACGCGCCCTTTGGAATGACAAGCTTGCCGACATCATCCGCTACCGGATTTTCCTGCAGTGGGTGTTCCACACCCAGTGGGACGCGCTGCACAGATACGCCAACGAGCGGCACATCCGCATCATCGGGGATATTCCCATCTTCACCGCCTTTGACAGCGCGGACGTGTGGGCGCATCCCGAATATTTTCTGCTGGACTCCAAGGGCTTTCCCACGGAGGTGGCCGGGGTGCCGCCGGATTATTTCAGCGAGGACGGCCAGCTCTGGGGCAACCCGCTGTACAACTGGGACGTGCACAAAAAGGACGGCTACGCTTGGTGGATCGCCCGCATCCGCCATCAACTGGAGCTGACGGATCTGGTTCGCATCGACCATTTCCGGGGTTTCTGTGCCTGCTGGTCGGTACCCGCAGGAGAAACCACAGCCAAGAACGGCAGCTGGATGAAGGGACCCGGCGCCGATCTGTTTGAAGCTTTCACGGAAGCCTTCGGAGAACAGCTTCCCATCATCGCCGAAGATCTGGGCTCTATCACCGAGGACGTTACCGCGCTTCGCGACCGGTTCGGCCTGCCCGGCATGAAGATCCTCCAGTTCGCCTTCGACGGCGATTACGAGAGCAGCTTCCTGCCTCACCAGTTCAAGACCACCAACTACATCTGCTATACAGGCACCCACGACAACGACACAACGGTGGGCTGGTATGACCACACCACCGAAGCCAACCGGGACAAGGTGCGGCGCTACATGAACACCAACGCCAGCAGCATCAGCTGGGATTTCATCCGCATCTGCCTGGGCACCATCGCCCGCTACGCGATTTTCACCGTGCAGGACATGCTCAAGCTGCCCAGCGAAGCACGGATGAACACCCCGGGAACCCCGGCAGGCAACTGGTGCTGGCGGTTCCGAAGCGGCGAGCTTGACGCCGGCATGGCCGAGGGCCTCCGGCAGATGACAAAACTTTTCGGCAGACAGGAGACTGATTTATGATTCGTACAATTCTTATCGCACTGACACTGTTCCTTTACCTGGTGCTTCTGCTCCCGGTACTGGGCATCGAATGGATCTATCACAAGATCAACCCGGAAAAGGCAGATTATCAGCAGCTGCGCATGGTACAGGCGGCTTTCCGCCTCATGTTAAAAATGACCGGTGCCCGCATCCAGGTCATCAGAGAAGAAAATGTGCCCAAAGACCGGGCGGTTCTGTATGTGGGAAATCACAAGAGTTATTTTGACATTCTGCTCACTTATTCCCGGGTGCCGCGGCTCACCGGTTATGTGGCAAAAAAAGAGATGGAAAGCTTTCCGATTCTTTCCATCTGGATGAAACGACTCCACTGCCTGTTCCTTGACCGCAAGGACATCAAGCAGGGCTTAAAAACGATCCTGACAGGCATTGACCTGATCAAAAACGGCATTTCCGTGTGTATTTTCCCGGAGGGGACACGGAACAAATCCAACGACCGGCTTCTTCCCTTCAAGGAAGGCAGCCTGAAGATGGCCGAGAAGACCGGCTGCCCGATCATTCCCTTCGCCATCACCAATTCTTCGAAGCTGTTCGAAGATCACATGCCCTTTGTCCGTCCCTGTGACATCATCATCGAGTACGGCAAACCCATCTATCCGGCAGAACTTCCGAAGGAAGAAAAGAAATTCCTCGGTGCTTACTGCCGCAAACAGATTGAGGACATGTTAATTGCCCATGAGGCGTAACGCCTCCACTACTTTTTCAAAATGCATAAAATGGGACGCCTTCACCAGCACGGTATCTCCGGGCTGCACAATGGTTCCCAGATGCTCCAGAAGATCCTCGATGGCCGGGAAGTATACCACTTCCTGGCTTTCTTTTGCCACGGATCTGGCGCCAGCCGCCATATGTTTCGAAAGCGCACCTACGCACACAATTTTCTGAATGCCGTTTTCTGCGGCATGAACACCCACACCATAATGCAGCTTCGCCTCGTCGGCGCCCAGCTCCCCCATATCGCCCAACAGCGCCACCGTGTGGCCCAGCGCACATTTCAGCACGTCCAGAGATGCGCCCATGGATACCGGGTTGGCGTTGTAGCAGTCGTCGATGACGGTGTAGGTTCCCATATGCACGATGTGATTCCGGCCGCCGGTGGGCTGTAGGGCTTCAATGCCCGCTTTGATCTCTTCCAGCGTCAGGCCCAGGGTCAGGCCCACAGCCGTTCCCGCCAGAGCATTGTAGACCATATGCATGCCCGGGATGGGGATATGCACTCGGATGCTTCCCGCCTTCGTGCAGATATCACAATCGATGCCGTCCAGACCACGGTTCTCCACCTGTTCCGCATGGATGTCATTTTCCGCGCCCATGCCAAAGAAACAGGGCCGCAGCTCTCCCCGGCTTTCCAGCGTCCGCAGCTTATCGTCGTCCCCGTTTAAACAGGCCACGCAGCCCGGCGCCGCATAATCAAACACCTCGGATTTTGCTTTCAGCACGCCATCCCGGGAATGGAGATGATCCAGATGGCAGAGACCGATGTTGGTCATCACACAGATGTCGGGCCGGGTGATCCGGCTGAGCCGGTGCATCTCGCCAAAATCGCTGATGCCCATTTCCAGCACCGCCACCTGATCGTCCTCCCGGATGCGGAACACGGTCAGCGGCACGCCCAGCTCGTTGTTAAAGTTGCCCTCGGTCTTGCATACCCGGAACTTCTGTTCCAGCACCGAGGCGATCATTTCTTTCGTACTGGTCTTTCCCACGCTTCCCACGATACCCACCACCGGGATCGTCAGCGTTTTCCGGTAAAATTCCGCGATATCCTTCAGCGCCTGATAGCAGGAAGCCACCTGGATGTAAGGGCCTTTTGCCTCCGCCGGAGCGTCCTCCACCAGCACCGCTGCCGCGCCTTTTTCAAACACCTGCGCCACGAACGCGTGACCGTCCACCCGCTCGCCTTTTAAGGCCGCAAACAGAAATCCCGGCTCTACTTTTCGGCTGTCACTGGTAATGCCGGTGACTTCCACTTCCACTGTCGCTGGATCGCCGTGATACCTGCCGCCGCAGGCTGCCGCTATGTTGGCAAGGGTCATCTGCTTCATGCTTTTTTACCCCCGTTCTCATATTTTTCCAGAGATACCTGGATCAGCTTCTCGCACAGATCATTGAAATCCATGCCCAGAACGGCTGCCTCCTGGGGAAGCAGGCTGGTGGGTGTCATGCCCGGCAGGGTGTTGGCCTCCAGACAGTAAATGTTTTCCTGTTCATCGGTCAGAAAATCAATCCGGGCGTAGGACTGCATGCCCAGCGCCACATAGACCTGCTCTGCATAAGCCTGCATCTGTGCCGTCAGGCTGTCAGAAAGCTTCGCCGGGCACGTCTCGATGGTGCTTCCCGCCTGATATTTGTTTTTATAATCATAAAAGCCCTGAATGGGTGCGATCTCGATGATGGGCAGGGCCTTGCCGTCGATGACGCCGATGGAAAACTCCCGTCCCTTGATGAACTGCTCCACCACCACCTCATCCTCAAAAGAAAAAGCAGTTTCCAGCGCTTTCGTATATTCTGCCGCGTCATTTGCCACAGACACGCCCACACTGGAACCGCCGCAGCACGGCTTCACGATACACGGGTAGCCCACTTTGCCCTCGCTGTCCGCCACCGGCTCTCCCTTGTGCACGGTAAGGCCCTTGGCCACCGGGATGCCGCTCATCTGTAAGAATTTTCTCGTGAGACCTTTATCCATGGACAGGGCGCTGCTGATGTAACCGCAGCCGGTGTAACGAATGCCCATCAGGTCAAAGGTTGCCTGGATCCGGCCATCCTCGCCGTTGCTGCCATGAAGCCCCAGGAAAACGATATCCGCCATCCGGCACACATCCAGCACATGAGCGCCGAACACGTTGGCAGACTGATCCTTTCTCATGGCTTTGATCTTGGAAATATCCGGGTCTTTCTCTGTAATGCCGCCAATGTTAGCCGACCAGTCCCTGTTCCATTCGAAAATATCAGAAAGGTCGCCGGTCTCCTGCTCCAGACCCATAAACAGATCCAGAAGCACCACCTGGTGGCCCTTTGCCTGTAATGCACGGTAAATCTGGGTGCCGGAAATCAGAGAGACGTCACGCTCCGTGCTGATTCCTCCTGCCAGTACAACAATTTTCATCTTCCTATTCCTCCTGCTTTTTCTCGTCTTACGCTTCGCTGTCCTGATGCATGATCACCTTCAGGTGCTCAATGAGCATGTGAATGGCGATCAGGTTCTCCCCGCCCCGGGGAATGATAATATCCGCATATTTCTTGGATGGCTCCACAAATTTTTCATGCATGGGCTTCACCGTGTTGATATACTGATTTACCACAGATTCTGCGCTTCTGCCGCGCTCCTTCATATCCCGGATCAGACGGCGGGCAATCCGCTCATCCGCATCCGTGTCCACAAAAATCTTGATATCCATGAGCTTGCGCAGCTCCTCATTTTCCAGAATGAGGATGCCTTCCACGATGATCACCGGCTTGGGCTAGATGCGCACCGTTTTCTTCGACCGGTTGTGGTCGGCAAAATCATACACCGGGCAATCCACCGGAATGCCCTGCTTCAGTTTCTTAATATCGGCTATCATCCGCTCCGTCTCAAACGAATCCGGGTGATCGTAATTCAGTTTGCACCGCTCCTCGAACGGCATATCATCATGCGCCAGATAGTAGCTGTCATGCCCCACCAGGCTGATATCATCTTTAAAGTACTCTTTCAGGCGGTTGACAATCGTGGTCTTTCCCGAAGCTGTCCCTCCCGCGATTCCAATTACCCATACCTTCCCCATGGTAAACTCCTCTCTGTGCAAGGGTTCAAAGTTGTTTCTATTATATACCCATGAGCGCAAATTACAAGTCGTTTTCTTGACACTGCCTGCTTTTCGCTCTAAACTGTAAGAAAAGAAAGGAGCGTTTATCCATTGAAAAAAGAAAACCGACATTTTTTGCTGTACAGCCTGCTGCTGGCCTTTGTTTTCCTGGCAGTCTGCTCCAAATCTTCCTTTCTTTATCCGTTCAATGACTGGTACGATGCCAACGACTTCCTGACCCTGGGAAAAGGCATGCTGCACGGTCTCGTTCCCTACCGGGATCTGTACGAGCAGAAAGGCCCCATTCTGTATGCGGCCCACGCCCTCTGTGCCCTTGTTCCCGGCCCGGCCTTTCTTGGCGTCTATTTTCTGGAGGTGGGTGCGCTCACCTGCTTCTTATATCATATGTCAAAAATCATCCGCCTCTATCTGCGCCCTGCTGCCGCTTACGGCATTCTTCCGGTGCTGTGTGCCCTGCTGCTCTCCGCGGAAAGCTTCTGTCAGGGCGACAGCGCAGAAGAACTGTGCGCAGCCCTGCTGGCGGTGACCCTCTATCACACCCTGGCCTATTTCCGGGAATATCAGGGCCGTCCCATGCCCTACGGCATTCTACTGATAGACGGCGTGCTGGCCGGATGCATTCTCTGGGTAAAATATACCCTTCTGGGCTTTCATCTGGCCTACATGGCTATGCTCTTTTTCCTCTGTGTCAAAGACCGGAAGCTTCTGCGGGGCATCAAGAGCTGCTTCGTCTTCCTGGGCGGCATGGCAGTTCCCACGGTACCGGTGCTGCTCTATTTTGCAGGAAATCACGCCCTGGGCAACCTGTTCCAGGTGTATTTTTACAACAATATTTTTCTCTATGACAGTGAAAAATCTGCCGGTATCGCCAGTCTCCTGCTGACGATCCTGCTGCGCACCGGAGACACCTTCCTGCGCAACATCCAGTTCTCCGTTTTCACCATCCTTGGCGTGGCCGGTTTTCTCCTGTCCCGCCGCTTCCTGTCCGGCAGAGGAAAAATCGTGCTGGCCGCCGAAGCCATCCTGCTGGCCTTTTTCGTCTACACGGGAAGCAATTTCCCTTATTACGGATATATTTTCAGCATCTTCCCGGTGCTGGGCTTCGTCGCTCTGGGAAGCGGCATCGGTTCCCTTCTGGAAAAACTGCCCCGAAAGGACCTGCTGCCCCAGACCATGGGCGGCCATTTCCCGAAAATGCTGCCGGAGGCGCTGCTGGCGATCATCTGTCTCGTATTTGCTTATTATAAAAGCCCCAACACCGCGGATATCGGCAAATCCCCGGACAGCCTGGTGCAGTATCAGTTCGCAGCCATCATCAACGAAAGCGAACAGCCTACCCTGCTGAACTACGGCTTTCTGGACGCCGGTTTCTACACCGCCGCTGATGTGCTTCCCACGGAAAAATATTTCCAGATGCAGAACATTTCCTCCGAATCCTTCCCGGAAATGATGGACGCCCAGGACGCCTGCGTGCGGGAACAGCGGGTGGAATATGTGGTGGTGCGCGGGGAGGAAGTGCCCGCGTTCATGCTGGAATACTATACCCCGGTGCAGGAAGCGCGGCAGACGTACGAAGGGGCGCATGTGCTGTATACCCTGCTTCGAAAGAAGTAACCGTTCAGACGCGCCATTCGCAGCTACTTTCTGCTCATATTTTTTTAATATCTTTACAAACCCCTTGCGCTATGCTATACCAGTAATTACCAATCAGGAATATGGAATTGGCGCGAAGGGGATTTTTACCAATGGAGAACAGGGAGACTATTTCAAATCCGATCACAGAAGGTGTCATCTGGCGACAGCTTCTGAATTTTTTCTTTCCTATTATTATAGGAACTTTTTTCAGCAGCTATATAACACTGCCGATGCTGTCATCGTGGGTCGTTTCTTAGGGAAAACAGCGCTGGCCGCAGCCGGGGGATCCACAGCAGTACTGATTAATCTGGTCGTACTCTTTTTTATTAACCTTTCCTCCGGCGCTTCTGTCGTTATTTCCCAGTTTTACGGCGCTCGGAAACTGAAAGAAATGTCCGACACGATCCACACGGCCATCGCCATGGCGCTGGTGGGCGGACTGCTCATCTCCATCTTCGGCATTTTTCTGACACCGCCGGTACTGCGGGCCATGCACACGCCGGATGACGTGCTGCCGCTGGCCATCATTTATCTGCAGATTTATTTCGGCGGCATGATCGCCGTTCTTGTATACAATGTGGGCACTGCGATTTTGCGGGCGGTGGGAGATTCCAGACGGCCGCTGTATTTCCTGATCGTGGCCTGCGCCATCAACGTGGTGCTGGATCTTTTGCTGGTAAAAGTGATCCCCATGGGCATTGCAGGGGCTTCTCTGGCAACGGTTCTGGCCCAGATCATCAGCGCTCTGCTCGTGATCATCACACTGGTGCGCACAAAAGAAGCCTACAAGCTGACCCTTCGAAAGATCCGGTTTGATTTTCCGATCCTTCGACGCATCATTTATATTGGATTTCCGGCGGGCGTACAGTCTTCCATGTTCCAGCTTTCCAACATCCTCATTCAGGCAACCCTGAATGGCTTCGGCACGGACGTGGTGGCAGGATGGACGGCATTTAACAAGATCGACGCCCTGTACTGGATGGGGAGCAACGCCTTCGGCGTTTCCATCATGACCTTTGCCGGGCAGAACTTCGGCGCGGGCAAATTTGACCGGATCCGCAAAAGCAGCCGCATCTGTCTTGCCATGGATGCCGCATACTCCCTCTTCCTTTCGGTTATCATGATAGTATTCGGGCGCGTCCTGCTGATGATGTTCAGCACCGATGCTGTGGTTATCTCCAACGGCTACCAGATCCTGCTGACGATGGCGCCCTTCTATATTACTTATATCTGCGTGGAAATTTACTCCGGCACCATCCGCGGTGTGGGCAATACGGTGATCCCCATGCTTATAACCTGCTTCGGCATCTGTGTGCTCCGTGTTCTGTGGATTTTCTTCTGGATGCCGGCACATCACACCGTGCGCATGCTGGTCAGCAGTTATCCGCTGACCTGGATATTTACATCGTTTTTATTTGTACTTTATTATTTCCGGGGCCACTGGCTCAAACATTGACATATATAAGGAGGCACAAATTATTATGAAAATCATCAAACAGATTGGGATCGTCATGGGCCTGTGCTGGATCAGTCTTGTGATGGAAAAACTTCTCCCGTTCTCTTTTCCGGCAAGCGTCATCGGCATGATCCTGCTGCTGATCTGTCTGTTCACCGGCATTCTCAAGCTGGAGCACATCCGGGAAAAATCAGACTTTCTGCTGTCTAACATGGCCTTTTTCTTCATTCCCGCCGGTGTCAGCATGATCAATTATCTGGATATCCTCATAGAGAATCTCGTTCCCATTCTGGTGATCAGCGTTGTCAGCACCTTTATCACTTTCATCGCAGCCGCACTTTCCATCCGGCTGACCCTGAAGCTTATGAATGGAGGGAAGCATCATGCGTGATATTTTTGCATCGCCGTTTTTCGGCATTACCATCAGCATCCTGGCCTTTTTCATCGGGCTGGAAATCCAGAAACGCACCAGGATAGCCCTGTGCAATCCACTGCTTCTGGCCATCATTCTCGTCATTGTTTTTCTGAAAATTTTCGGCATCCCCTATGACGATTACAACGAAGGAGGCGCCATTATCAACATGTTCCTGGCTCCGGCCACAGCCTGCCTGGCCGTATCCATCTACACGAAACGGCGGATCCTGAAGGAAAGCTGGCTGCCCATTCTGGTGGGCTGCACCGTGGGATGCCTGGCTTCCATGGGCAGCGTCCTTGTTATGTGCCATCTATTCGGGCTGGATGAGGCCATGACCGCATCCCTCACCCCGAAATCCGTCACCACCGCCATCGCCATCAGCGTAGCGGAGTCTCACGGCGGCATCGCGCCGGTCACGGTTGTAGCTGTGCTGCTCACCGGTATCCTGGGCAGCATCATCGCCCCGGTGATGATCCGGTTGCTGCGCATCAAAAATCCGGTTGAAGTGGGCATTGCCATCGGAGCCTGCAGCCATGCTGTGGGCACCTCCAAAGCCATTGAGATCGGTGAAACCGAGGGGGCCATGAGCGGGCTCGCCATCGGCGTGTGCGGGATTATCACGGTTGTGCTATCGATGTTTTTATAAAAGCTCAGTCATCCGTACTGTGGGCAGGATTCATGCTTACATGAGAGACTGACCGCAGAACAGGATGAACGGAGCGCCACGTAATGAGCAAAAATGAGCTGCAGCGCAGCGGAGAGCATCAAAGATGCGGTTTTGCGAATGGCGCGGCTGAGCGACTATTATCTGCGACAACAATTCATAAAAAATGTCATCCGCCTATTTTCGCGGGTGGCATTTTGTTGTATACTTATGTTCAGAAAAACGACCCACGGGTCGCTGACTGGAGGGAATCAAATGCGTGACAGTTTGAAAAAATTAAAAACTTCTTATAACTGGATCTCTTTTGGATATGTGGTGCTGGGCCTGGTCTTCCTGTTCTGGCCGGAGCTTTCTCTGATGACGCTGTGCTATGCTTTCGGCATTCTGACCATCGTATACGGCATCGTTCACCTTATCGGCTATTTTGTCCGGGATCGGCTGATCTCCGTTTTCCGCTATGATCTGGTCATCGGCATCATCGCCGTGGCGCTGGGCATCATGATGCTCATCCGACCGCAGTACATCGTCAGCATTCTGCCGATCCTGCTGGGTATTTTTATCATCCTCAGCAGCATTATGAAGATTCAGAATGCCATTGACCTGAAACGGGTAGATTATCCCCGCTGGTGGCTCATTCTCGTGTTCGCACTGATTTCCATTGCTCTGGGCGCGATCCTCATCTGGAACCCCTTCGCCGCAGCCAGCACCCTGATGATGTTCGTGGGCGCCAGCCTGTGTGCAGACGGCATCATGAGCCTCTGGAGCATGTTCTGCCTGACGCGCAGCGTCCGCCGGGTAGAGAAAAAACTGAAAGAAGAGGAAGAATACCGGAATATGGAACGGGTAGACGGGGAAGTTGTGGAGGATACAGATTTAACAGATCGATGGTAGGTAACAACTTTGATACATCGCCGTTTTACAATCATGGCCAAACCCACAAAGGAGGTTTGGCCATGTTTCGTCTTTCCAGACACCCAATTTTTACATTTTTTCTGTGTGCATCCTTTTTCGCCGGATTCTGGCTGCCCGAGGCCCATTCCCAGGCAAACGCTTCTGACAGCACACTGCACGCGCAGGAAATCTTCCATGCGACTTCATCCGGCACTGCAAATTCTAATGGTAGCAACACCCTCGTTCACGGGAATACGTCCGCCGGAATCTCCCTGGTGCCCGCTGACAGTCTCACTTATGAAGAAAAGCTTGCCGTCATAGAGAGCAACGACCTTTATCCACAGGACATGGTAACTTTTGCGCAGAAATACCCACAGACCGTCGATTACGTCTACAACTATCCACAGCACCTGTCCGAGACATCGTCCACCTCGAAGCATTCATCAGAAGACTTTCTGGAAACCGATGCAGCAAACGGACGACTGGCAGAAGACGCTGCACAGCAACCGCTGCCCGCCACGACCAACGAGGCAATTTCCATCGATCTATCCGTGGAAGCTTCCACCCCCGGCGTTCCCCTGCTGCTCCAATGGGATACCCGCTGGGGCTATCGCTCCTATGGAAGCGGCCTCATCGGCTACACCGGCTGCGGCCCCACCTGTCTGTCCATGGCAGCCATTTCACTGACTCATAATGCCCGCTACAACCCTGCCTATGTGGCCGACCTTGCCACCAACTACGGTTATGTCGTCCCGGGAAGCGGCAGTAGCTGGTCGCTGATCAGTGAGGGCTGTGCGTTGCTGGGGCTCTCCGCCCGACAGCTCTCTCTCAAAGAAGACCAGTTGAAACAGGCGCTGGACAGCCATTGCCCCATCATCGCCGTGGTCGGCCCCGGAGACTTCACCTACAGCGGGCATTTCATCGTCATCACTGGCTACACTGCACAGGGATTCACCGTCAATGACCCCAACAGCCCGGAAAACAGTGCAGAATACTGGAGCTTCGGGCAACTAAAGGGACAGATCAAAAATCTGTGGGCAATGTCCAAACAATAGCCTTACATAGGCAATTACAGAACAATCAACCTTTTTTCATCTATGATGAAGGATTCTGCTAGGCATAGTGTCTCAAGCATTTACCAGTCACCCGATATGGCTTCTTGTTGCACTATGCCAGACATTCGTTTTATGCATTTGTAGATTGGCTAATCTCTTCAATTTTCAGCAGCTCTTCTTCTGAGAAACCGGTATTTTCCATTGCTTTGATATTATCCAAAATCTGCTGTGGTTTGGATGCGCCGATGAGCACACTGGTCACTTCCTCCTGCCGCAGCAGCCATGCCAGCGCCATCTCCGCCAGTGTCTGACCGCGCTGCAAAGCAAGAGCGTTGAGTTTTCTCACCTGCTGGATGCGGCTGTTCACCGTATCTTCTTTCAGAAAACGGCCATCAGTACGGATGCGGCTGTCCGCCGGAATCCCGTCCAGATAACGGTTGGTCAGCATGCCCTGTGCCAGCGGGCTAAACGTGATCAGACCTTTGTGCAGCTTTTTTGCCATCTCTTTCAACCCATTCTGCTCAATCGTCCGATCAAAGATCGAGTACCGGTTCTGGTTGATCACAAACGGGCAATGCAGCTCCTGCAAAATCTTTACCGCCCGTTCCAGTGTGGGCCCGTTATAATTGGAAAGTCCCACATAAAGCGCTTTCCCACTGGTGACAGCCTGGGCCAGCGCACCCATGGTTTCCTCCAGCGGTGTCTCCGGATCCATCCGGTGATGATAGAAAATATCCACATACTCCAGTCCCATCCGCTGCAGACTCTGATCCAGGCTGGCCAGCAGATGCTTGCGGCCGCCCCAGTTTCCATAAGGGCCATCCCACATCACATATCCGGCCTTGGTACTGATGATCATCTCATCCCGGTACGCTGACAGTTCTTCTCTCAGCATTCTTCCGAAATTCTTCTCCGCACTGCCCGGTGCCGGCCCGTAGTTATTTGCCAGGTCAAAATGTGTGATCCCATGGTCAAATGCCGTAAAACAAAGCGCCTTCATATTGTCATACACACCCGTATCGCCAAAATTGTGCCACAGTCCCAGCGACACCTCCGGTAATAGCAGACCGCTGTCTCCGGCCCGGTGATACCGCATTTCCTCATATCTTTTTTCAGATGCCTGATACATCATTTTCCCTCCTGTCTGTTGTTAGTCACTGCTCTACCTCCCGCAGCAGATCCTCCGCCCGCACGCCGAACAGCCGTGCCAGTGCGAACAGATTAGACGTGCTGGGATCTGACGCCCCGGTCTCCCACTTGGACACCGCCTGCCGGCTGACTCCCAGCGACTCCGCCACAAACTCCTGCGTCATCTTGCAGCTCTCCCGATGCGCTTTGATGACCTCCCCCAGTGACCTTCGAAGCAGCCGTTCCTCCGGCGCTGTATTTTTCGTCCGCAGATATTTCAGCAGCGCCATCACCAGAAGAACAAAGAGAAACAGAATTCCTCCGTAAATAAGCAGTCCCAATACCAGTATGACTGATGCTCCTAACATAGCCATTGCCTCCTTTGATTGTTCTTTTCACCAAATGTACCAGCCGATTGACAAAAAGTCCACCAACCACAGCGCAACTAAAACGCAACCACTCCGTATTACCGGCAAATACTGCCGGACTGGTGCCACTGGTATACCCATCCCTTACAGTATACGCAAAAATGTAGGGTACCACAAGGTGGTTTCCAATAAGACAGTATGAGAACAATACTGGCATAGGTTAGCTGCCGTACAGAAGCGCGACAAGAAAAAAATTGGCGATACTTGGTTTTCATAACCAGGTATCGCCTTTTCTATCTTAAACAGATTGTTTGAATTTTATTGGAGATACATATATGCTTTATCCGACATTTCGACCACTTACTTTATCATCCCTTCTGCATACAATTGAATTCTATTATTTTTATGAAAACATACAATTTTTATAAACGCCAAACAGAAGTTGAACAGATAATGTCTGCTTAGATCGCTTTGGCGATCCAGTTTCGGCGGAGTCTTTCCACTTCATTATTTTATTGGGATCATCATCATAGTTTATAGAAGGCAGACCGATAGAATCGTAGCTATATTTGTATGTATGATAGTTCTTACCTTTAGTTTCCTTTGCAATAATCTCCATTATCTTAGCCATCGCACTGCCCCCTTTGACGCCATTCGTTTGTGGTCGCAACCCATTCTTGATTGAAAGTATCCTTATTGATTGCTGCCACGATTGGTTTTCTCAAAAAGCATCTGATTGTACGCAGAACGGTACTATAACTATCGGTTTTTATATCAATTTTCCGACAAAATGCCTTCCACTTTTTCTGCATAGCTTCGTCATTCTCAAAATCCATCACTTGTTCGAACTGCTCAACGGTGAATACATGTCCACGATTTTCAAAAGTTTTTTTCAAAGCTTCGGTTAAGACAACACCATCAAAGTCAAATTTATTGGCAAGATAATAAATATCATAGTAATCCTTCATCCGACTGGAAAACTCCATCAGATTGAGAATGGCATCTATTTTTTCAGCAATAGTTGTTTCAAGAGAGTATGTGTTTACCATAGGAGCTGCAAAATCCGCCAGCTGGGTCGGAATCTTGCGCTTTTCCTGATTTGGCACGATGACATCTCCCACACCAAAGTCAATGCTGAATGGGGTTTTAGTGTTCTTAATCCTTGCGACTAAGGAAGCACCGATGCCGGCATATTTTTTTGCTACAGCAATAGGCGCAATATTTGTGATTTCAAATGTCACAAAATCATTACCTGTTGGTGTGGCGATGATATCTTCCAGAACTTTTTTCAGCTTTTCCGGTGTATTCGAAACTTTCCTGAGCAGGAAATCTACATCTACCGTCACACGGCTGTCAAAGCCGGTAATGGAATAGATAAACAATCCACCTTTTAGAACAAGGTTTTCTGCATATTGGGACTTCTCCAACCTGCGGAGAAATTCTTCCTGGCAGAAAAGCTGCAGACAAAGCTGGTAGCTCCTCCCGGTTTCCTTACCTTTATTCTTTAAGAGTGCCAGTACAGACGCAGCAGTATCAGCCATTCAGCAGCACCTCCATCAACTCAGTAACCTTTTTGTGTACTCTTAACTTCTTTGCATATCCAGAAAGGTTTCTCAAGTCTTTTTTTGAATCATTCACATAGGCATTCAATGCCTTGTTGAAGATTTCATTGTCCAATCTTGAACGATATTTGAAGCAATCGCAGATTGTACGCTCTCGGTCATATACAGGTAGCATGACGCCGTTAAAATCGGCAGTTGTTTTGCCCAGTTCATATATTTCTGATTGCACATAGTAAGTTTGCAACTCCAGTGCATCTATATCCAATTTTGTTCGAGACATAGATCTCGGAACAGCAATCGACCATTTCCGAGGTGCAAAGTCACTATAGCCATAATGAAAAAGAGCCGATTCCACACAAATAATTGCCTTTGGGATCAATGCTGCAATAAGCTGTTCTTCAGAAGATGTGTCCCAATCGGCAAGTTGATAGTATCCGTGTCGAATGCGTTCAAGGTATCCGGTGTTACAAAGATTCACAATGTCGACAGCGGGTATGCCAGCTGCAACAAAATCTGATGTTTTTGCAATACCGCCCTTTTCTATAATTACTTGTTTTGAAAGAGTTTTCTTATCCACATATTCACCAACTTTTTATTAAAACCCACACACACTCAACTTGTTTTTGTGCTTATATTTTATTATATCATTCAAATTGAATTAATCAATAATTTCACGCACAATTTTATAACTTCTGTGTATGAAATTTCAAATCAAATGTGTTTCTCCGTCAAAGCTGCTTTTGCATGGGGTATAACCTGAATAAACTGCACGCAAAAATCCAGAAGGAGCGAACCAGAACGTATTTATTTGAAGTACAGTCAGCCTAAAATATGTAAAAAAACAAAGGCTTATTAAAGTACGGCAAAAAACCGGGATGAAATCCAGAAAAATAGATTTCATCCCGGTTTATGTCTATAACGGCAGAGGCTGCCGCTCAAGCATCTATTGTTGATGATTTTGCGACAGCACCTCATTCTACCTTATCTGCATTTTCTACGCTTGAAGAACAATAACGTTATTACTCCTGCAAGGGAAATGACCGTTACCATACCCCACAGCAAAATATTTGTACTGTCGCCTGTCTTAACTGCTGTATCTGACTTTGTAGAAGTAGTAGGCTGTTCTTCGTTGGAAATCATAGAAATGACTGCTGTTTCTTTATAATCACAACGTTCACAAACACGTTCTTTTTTGCCTGTTTCTGTGGTTGTTGCTTCCTTGATGACTTTCCATTCTCCCCACGTATGACCTGTCGCATCTACTTCGTTTCCTTTGTAGCTATGGCCACAATTCCTGCAAGTATATGTCGTATATCCTTTCTCTGTGCAACTAGGTGGTGTAACAACTGCAACATAATCATGTCCGTTTACAGTAAACTGTAGCTCCGTTGTTGCTGTTTTAATATTATCCGCTGTTACAGTAAGCGTTGCCTGATATACACCTGCTGCTAGACTATCTTTTGGTGTTACTGTTACTTTTATAGTATCGCTTGGCTGGATAGTTATAGTACCGTCGCCAATCAACTCGAACTTATCCTTATCTGTACCCGTGATAGATATATCGATATTCTCTAAATCAATATTTCCGTCATTTGTAATCGTAAATTCCTTTGCGATAATTGGTTGATATCCTACGCAAGTTCCTGTAAATGTTCCGTTACCACTTAAAATCATGCTGTAAACTTTCTTTGTTGCAGGTGGCAGTGTGATATTCACATCACTTATCGGCGTACCTGAAATGGCAAAACCATTTTTAGTCATTTTTGTTACTGTCAATCCGTTCAAACCTTGGATTCTGTCCTCATAACCATCCGGAAGAAAATATCCGTCAACAGCTTCCACTATAATATCTGTAATTGCCGTGTTTGGAACAACTTCCTGCACACCATTATTCGATGTGATATTCAATCCCGCACCCGCAACAATATTCACAGCAGTTTCTTGTTCTTTCTCTGCCAAAGCCGCATATGTGATTCTATTTGCTGTATCTGTTGTTTCCAGCCATATCTTGCAATTCGCAAAATTATCTAAATTCATACCACTTGCAGAAACTTCTGTTTCATTCGTAATTTGTTTCGCATACGCACCATTGCTGTTTTGCGAAACCAGATATGTACCATTTGGAACATCTGTTAAGATAACCTTGCTATCATCATAAGAAATCACAGCTGAACCTAGGTTCTTGCTATACTTACTGGCGTCATAGCGTAATGTAAACGCTCCATCTCCATCCGTATCCTGCAGTGTTAAATTACCTGTAGATGTTGCTGTCGGAACAGCCGATGCAAAAAGAATCGTTGATGAATTCAGTTCAAAAGCTGGTCTTATGTTTTCTAAAGAATCATTGTTTGTTTGCGCTCCATTAAAAGCAGGATAATTCTTAGAAGGCCACGCGGTCAAAACATTACTTCCATCATTCGGATCATCATTACTAACAAATGGTGAACGAATCCAAAATAATTCAAGAATAGATTCTCCCCAATAACTTGGATCGATACGAAGACCGTCATTCAAATCATTTGCGCTGTTCTTTCCCACAGTAATGTGATTATAATCTTCTTGGTCTCCATAAGCCAAATACAGCTTCTCCGTTGTGGAATAGACGCTGTTGTTTTTCGTATCATCCGTATAAATCGTTGTTTCGTTTATCAGTGCCTGTTCTGAACCTGTAAAAAAAGAAGTTTCCATCTCTTTTAAGGTAACATTCCTTATATAACTCGCTCCGTAATGATTCGGGAAAACTTCTGCCGGTTCTCCATTAGGATAGGTACAGTTCCACTTATCATCATATGTTTTATTGGCCATATAATTTGATTCAAATTGTACTCCATCTCCCATAGAACTTGCAGAAAATAACGTTAAGCTATTATTACTTTGACTTCCTGCAATCCACCACTGTTGATTGTTGTTTCCGAAATAGACTTTTGCAGGGTTTTTCACTCCGTCATTATCATTTGTATCATAGCTTTTTAATTCTTCAACAGTTGAAAACTGCTCTTTCGTTGGCGATTGATTTTCTTCTGCATGAACGCTGGTACTAAATGCCGGAAACATAGTCAATACCATTGCACTTACCAGCAAAAATGAATAAGGCTTTTTCAAATAGCTTTGTTTCATATTTACTTTCTGCTCCTTTCCTTGACTTTTCTCAAAAGGTACACCTTTTGCAAAAAATATAATCTGGCAATCTTAGCAAAAATAACATCTTCAAAGCTGTTCTAAATGATTAATTTATTGAAAAAACAGGCGTTTTCAGCTATATTAGATAGTGATATAGTGGATATTAAAAGGTGTACCTTTTAATAGTTCAGAACAGACTATTTCTGCTGTAATAAGCGATATTCTCTTAATTTCCTATAAAACGTAGCTCCACTCATTTTGCACACTTCCAAGACTTCCGACAAAGGAAGCCTTTTCTTTTCCCATTTATAGACAAGTTCCCCAAAATTCTCTGGAAGTACAATTTCTGGTCTGCCAAATTTTACGCCCTTTGCTTTCGCCACTGCTATGCCCTGTGCCTGTCTTTTTCTGATGTTCTCACGCTCATTCTGCGCAACAAATGATAGTATCTGTAACACAAGATCAGCAATGAATGTGCCCATTAAATCTTTCCCATTCCTTGTGTCCAATAAAGGCATATCTATGACGCATATATCAATCCCTTTTTCTTTCGTCAGTATTCGCCATTGCTCCTGTATCTCAAGATAGTTCCTGCCCAGACGGTCAATACTTAGTATATAAAGTAAATCGCCTTGTTTCAGCTTTCTGACCAGTTTTTTATATTGCGGACGCTCAAAACTATTTCCAGACTGCTTGTCTATGTAGATATTTCTAGAAAGTACATTTCTTTTTGCCAATTCGACAATTTGTCGTTCCTCGTTTTGGTCTATGCTGGAAACCCGTACATACCCATAAATCTGTGCCATTTATTATCAATCCTCCTTTGCTATGGATATAAAGAAGTGTCATAAACAAAAAAGCACCTTACTGTAAAAGTAAAATGCCTCGCTAAAATATATTCACTTGTTATCATTATTTGATTTCCGCCATTGAGAAGATACGCCTTAGCTCACAGGTTGTAAAGAGTGTTAACACATTGCGTTGCAACAGGCTCTTGACAAGCTGTGAGCTAAGAAGTTGATAATGAAAAGGCAGAAATAAGATCGTTTGCTGTGCCACAGCATAGAAAAAAGAGATACATACACACTTATGCCGTATTTATGCGGCTTTTGGCGTTTCGCAAACGCCTATTACAGTATACGCAAAAAAGGAGGGTACCACAAGGCTGGGGTTTTCTCCTTTATTCCTGTTCATGCGGTTTATCCGCAGTCATAAAAAGCCGCCGAACGGTTTTTCACCGCCCGACGGCCTTTTATCAAATTCTTTTTCGCCGTAAAATTTTCGGCATTTATTTCTCTTCTGCGTTCTCCTCTACCACGAAGCTGATGAGCAGATCCTCGGAATTCACCCGATCACCCGGTTTTACATACAGCTTGTCGACGGTACCGTTGACCTTGGATACCACAGTTGTCTCCATCTTCATGGCCTCGACGATCATCAGCGGCTGGTTCACAGTGATCGGATCGCCCTCTTTGACCAGTACCTGCTCCACAGTGCCCGGAATGGAGGATCCCAGATGTGCCGGATTGGACTTGTCAGCCTTCAGGCGGCGTTCTGCGGTAACAGCCTGATGCTTGTCAAGAATCCGCACCTCACGCATGGTTCCGTTAACCTCAAAGGTCAGCGTGCGGTAGCCCTCTTCGTTTGGCTCGGACTGCTCGATGAATTTGATGATCAGCTCCTTGCCTTCGCCGATGGCAAGAGTGGTCTCCTCTCCTTTGCGCAGGCCATAGAAGTATACATGGCTCTCCAGACGGGTGACATCATTATACATCTCAAAGTGCTCACAGTAATCCTCATATACCTTCGGATACAGCGCATAGCTGATCGCTTTCTGCTCCATGTCTTTCTCACTGAAAGCAGACAGGTCAAACTTACTCTTCAGATGTACTTTCACAGCCTCCAGATCTACATCCGGCAACAAAGTTCCGGGACGAACGGTAACCGGCTCCTGGCCTTTCAGCACAATCTTCTGCAGTTCAGCCGGGAATCCGCCATCCGGCTGCCCCATCATACCCTTAAAATATTCCACAACAGACTCCGGATAGGACAGGTCACGGCCCTCGGTGAGGATATTATCCTTATTCAGACCGTTTTTTAACATGAAGATAGCAAAATCACCCACCGCTTTGGAGGAAGGGGTTACCTTCACAATATTACCCAGCAGATCATTGGCCTGCTTATACAGATGCTTGATCTCTTCAAAGCTGTCACCTGCGCCCATGGACTGTACCTGCGCCAGCAGATTGGAGTACTGACCGCCCGGGATCTCATATTTGTAAATCTCGGAATTCGGAGAATCCATCTCACTTTCAAAGGATTTGTACAGCTTCCGCACCCGTGCGTAATAATGGGTCAGTTCATTCAGCTCATCGAAGTCCAGACCGGTGTCACGCTCGCTGCCGCGCAGTGCCTCTACAACTGCATTCATGGACGGCTGGCTGGTCAGGGAACTCATGGATTCGATGGCCAGATCCACGATATCCACACCGGCCTCTGCCGCCATGAGTACAGTACTCACACCGGCACCGGTGGTATCGTGCGTATGCAGATGTACCGGGATCTTCAGCTCGGATTTCAGCGCTTTTACCAGTTCCTTTGCCGCATAGGGCTTTAAAAAGGCCTGCCATATCCTTGATGGCAAACATGTGGCAGCCTTCGGCCTCCAGCGCTTTCGCCTTCTTCACATAGTAATCCAGTGTATATTTTGTCTCGTTGGGGCTCAGCATATCACCGGTATAACATACGGTACCCTCAACGATCTTACCCGTCTTCAATGCCTCTTCAATGGGCATCTTCATATTCTCTACCCAGTTCAGGCTGTCGAAAATACGGAAAACATCTACGCCCTCTTCGCCGGAAATACGGATAAACTCCCGTACCACGTTATCCGGGTAGTTGCTGTAACCAACCGCGTTGGATGCACGCAGCAGCATCTGGATCAGCGTGTTGGGCATACGCTCGCTTAAAATACGGAGCCGCTGCCACGGAGACTCTTTCAGGAAACGGTAAGCAGTATCATAGGTAGCGCCTCCCCATGCCTCTACAGAAAAGGCTTTCTGCATAAATGCATTGGTTGCTTTTGCTGCCCCCACAATATCCTTGGTACGCATACGGGTTGCCATCAGCGACTGCTGGGCATCCCGCATACTTGTATCAGTCACATACAGCTTCTTCTCTTTCAGGATTTTCTGCGCCAGTCCCTCTGCGCCCAGCTTTTTGAATTCATCCTTCATGCCGTATATCGGCTTGCTCTCGTCAAATACCGGGATCACACGGTTCTCAAATACCGGTTTCTCCTTGTTTGCATTGACGTTGATCATCTTATCACCGATAAACTCGATGATCTTTGTTGCGCGGTCCTGACTCTTCTGCAGGTCGAACAGCTCCGGGGTTTCCTCAATAAATGTAGTATAACATTTGCCGGAAACAAAAACCGGATGATTGAGTACGTTCACAAGGAACGGAATATTTGTCTTGATGCCACGGACACGCATTTCCTTCAGGGCACGCAAGGACTTATGTACAGCGCCCTCAAAGGTACGGTCGTGGGAGATCAGTTTTACCAGCAGGCTGTCGTAATACGGCAGAATCTCTGCACCGGTATAGGCATTACCGCCGTCCAGACGCATGCCGTTACCGGAACCGGAACGGTATACACTGATCTTTCCGGTATCCGGCAGGAAGTTGTTGGCCGGATCCTCGGTGGTCACACGGGTCTGAATGGAATATCCGTTCACATGAATATCATCCTGGGACTGAATATTGATCTCTTTGGAATTGAGTGCATAGCCCTCTGCAATGAGGATCTGCGCCTGCACAATATCAATTCCCGTGATCTCCTCGGTTACGGTGTGCTCTACCTGGATTCGGGGATTCATCTCGATGAAATACGGATTGTTATCCGCGTCTACCAGAAACTCCAGGGTACCGGCATTCTGGTAGCCCACCTGCTTTGCCAGACGGATAGCACTGTCCAGGATCACCTGTCTTGTCTCCATGGGAACAGAGAATGCAGGCGCGTACTCTACCACCTTCTGATGACGGCGCTGTACGGAACAGTCACGGTCGTACAGATGTACCACATTGCCATATTTATCGCCCAGGATCTGCACTTCGATATGCTTGGGGCTTCTTAAATATTTCTCAATAAAGATCTTATCGTCACCGAAAGCCTTCTTGGACTCATCTCTGGCTTCCTTAAATTCCTTGGGCAGATCTTCCGCGCAGTTGACGATACGCATACCGCGTCCGCCGCCGCCGTTGGAGGCCTTCAGCATGATAGGATATCCTACCATCTCCGCTACTTTGGAGGCTTCTTCCACCGTCTTCACCGCATGATCCACACCCGGAATGATGGGCACATTGGCAGAAATGGCCATCTGTTTGGAAGAAATCTTGTCTCCCATGGCGTTCATGATATCCTTGGACGGCCCGATGAATGCGATGCCATTCTTCTCACAGGCTTCTACAAAATCAGGATTCTCTGAAAGGAAACCATAGCCCGGATGGATGGCATCTACATTTTTCTTCTTTGCGATCTTGATGATCTCATCAATATCCAGATATGCGTCGATGGGGTTCTTATCGGGATTCAGCTGATAAGACTCATCCGCTTTCATGCGGAACAGCGCATATTTATCCTCCTTGGAATAGATTCCAACGGTGGTAATTCCCAGTTCATTCAATGCACGGAAAATACGGATCGCGATCTCTCCACGGTTCGCTACCATTACTTTCCGGAATTTGCGAATATTTGCAGCTTCCATAATAGCCACTCCTCCTTTTCCCATTGTCTGTTTATTCTATCACACTTCTTTTATGAATACTAATGCATTCTTTTCTCAAATGCAAGAAAAATTTTCCGTCTATCAAAATCATCTGTCTTTCTTTCGCGGACAATCTAGTGTCTCTCCCGTGTAGTTTCCTCCCGGATAAAATCCACAAAGCTTTTTACAAGGGGTGTCAGCTCTCGCTCCCGATTGTATACCATATACTGATGCTTCACCGGCGGTCTGGCAAAATGCAGCACCGACACGTTGTTCACCAGCAGGGACGGGCTGTCTGCGATCACCGCCATCCCCAAGCCCGAAGCTACCATGCCGATCATCGTATGGTCATCATTGGATTCAAAAGCGATATGCGGTTTGAATCCGGCCTCCTCGCACAACCGGTTCAGCACATAATTCGTTCCTGTGTTGGATTTGGAATTGACAATAAAAGAATCGTCCCGGAATGCGGAAAAATCCTCTATGATCCCTGTCTTTGCCAGACGGCACTGGGGCGGCACAATGACGATCAGCTCCTCCTCTTTCACCAGCAGACGCTCCAGCGTCTCATACTGCTTTGCATTGATATCGTAGTCTCCGCAAAAGCCCAGCTCCGTTGTCCCCTCCAGCAGCTGTTTTAAGATAAAACCCGTTCCTGTATATTTAATGGAAAAATCGATATCCGGATAATCCTTCCGGAACCGGCGGATTTTATGCGGCAGATATTCCGCGCACATGGTATAGGAACCGGAAATGGAAATGTTCCCGCTCTTTAAATCAATCATATCATGAAGCTTGTGGATACTCCCGCTCAGATCCTGTGAAATTTTCTTCAGATCTTCATAAAACGTCTCCCCGTAGGAGGTCAGGCGGATGTTGCGCCCCCGTTTTTCAAAAAGTGGCACCCCCAGCGTCGTCTCCAGGTTGTTCATGGCCTTCGTCAGCGTGGACTGGGTGATAAACATCTGCTCCGCCGCCGTCGTAAAATTGCCCGTGTCCGCCGCCACGAGAAAATACATCAGGTGCTGCCAGTTCAAGTACATCAAGTGCTGCCATTCGTTGTTCATTTTCGCCCTCCCCCAAAAGTGACACCTACGAATTGCTTCGCTGCCAAACAGCTCTCGCAATTCTACAACCATTCGAAATCCGCAGATTTACTTCGTAAATCGCTGCTTTCTCATGTTTGGCGGGTGCCAAAGTCATCTGCCTTACCGTGCAAGCACGAACGGCCTCTGACCTCGACGCCCTAGTGTTCACGTTTCTTGCTCGTATCATTACATATTATAATATCATCTTACAAAACGCCTTACCCGGATAATTTTTCCGAAAATATCGGAAAAAAGTTCCTCTTATGAATTATCTGCGTGATTTTTTGAGAAAACTGCGAATTAGATTTCCCTGTTATTTCGTGCTACGATAGGCCCAATCCGGTCGGAGGCGCACAAAAGCCCCGGTCAGTCGGAACGAAAGGGGAGTATATTATGAATAACAAACGAATGAAAACTATGGACGGCAATACCGCTGCCGCACATGTATCCTATGCATTCACAGATGTTGCTACCATTTATCCTATCACACCATCCTCTCCCATGGCGGAGCAGGTTGATGAGTGGGCAGCCTACGGCCGTAAGAACCTGTTCGGGCAGACCGTCAAGATCGCTGAGCTCCAGTCTGAGTCCGGCGCGGCAGGTACTTTCCATGGTTCCCTGTCAGCAGGTGCCCTTACCACCACTTACACTGCATCCCAGGGTTTGCTGCTCATGATTCCCAATATGTACAAGATTGCAGGAGAGCTGCTGCCCGGCGTAATGCATGTCAGCGCCCGCAGCCTTGCCACCCATGCACTGAATATTTTCGGTGATCACTCTGATGTCATGGCCACTCGTCAGACCGGTTTTGCCATGCTGGCATCCAACTCCGTGCAGGAGGTCATGGATCTGGCAGCCATTGCCCATCTGTCCGCCATCAAGGGCCGCATCCCGTTCCTGCATTTCTTCGACGGTTTCCGTACTTCTCACGAGATCCAGAAGATCGAGGTGCTGAACTACGATGACCTCGGCAAGCTCATCGACATGGATGCTGTACAGGAGTTCCGCAACCGTGCCCTGAATCCGGAGCACCCGGTAATCCGCGGTACTGCCCAGAACCCGGACATTTTCTTCCAGGTAAGAGAGTCTGCCAACAAATTCTATGATGAGATCCCGGAAGTGGTTGTCCATTATATGAAGGAGCTGGAAAAACTCACCGGCCGCAGCTACAAGCCCTTCGACTATGTGGGCGCCCCTGACGCCGAGAACGTCATCGTTGCCATGGGCTCTGTCTGTGAAACCATCGAGGAAACCATGAACACCCTCATCGCCCAGGGCCACCGGGTCGGCCTCATCAAGGTGCGCCTGTACCGCCCGTTTGTGCGGAAGTATTTCCTGGATGTGCTGCCGAAGACCGTAGAGCGCATCGCTGTGCTTGACCGGACGAAGGAGCCCGGCGCTCTCGGAGAGCCTCTGTACCAGGATGTGCGCACCATGCTTTATGCCCAGAGAAACGCGCCGGAGGTTTACGGCGGCCGCTACGGCCTTGGCTCCAAGGACACCACCCCGGGCATGATCATGTCCATTTATGATAACCTGTATCATAAGCGGCCGAAGGATCATTTCACCATCGGTATTGAGGACGATGTGACCAACCACTCTCTGCCCTTCATCGAAGGCATTGCAAGAGAACCGGAAGGAACTATCAAATGTAAATTCTGGGGTCTGGGATCTGACGGAACCGTCGGTGCCAACAAAACAGCCATCAAGATCATCGGTGACAAGACCGACCTGTACGCCCAGGGTTATTTTGACTATGACTCCAAGAAATCCGGCGGACTGACCGTGTCTCACCTGCGGTTCGGCAAACATCCGATCCAGTCCGCATACCTGATCAACCAGGCAGATTTCGTAGCCTGCCACAATCAGTCCTACATCCGGCAGTACGACATGCTGAAGGATCTGAAAAAAGGCGGCACCTTCCTTCTGAACTGCATCTGGACGGAGAAAGAGCTCAACGACAGGCTGCCGGAGAAAATGAAGCGCATCATTGCCAAGAAAGAACTGAATTTTTACATTGTGAACGCTACCCAGATCGCCGAGCGCATCGGCCTGGGCAACCGCATCAATATGATCATGCAGGCGGCATTTTTCAAGCTCACCAACGTGATCCCGCTGGATGATGCCATCACCTATTTAAAAGAAGGAATTGAAAAAACCTACCGTAAAAAAGGTGAAAAAGTCGTTGCCATGAACTGTGAGGCGGTGGACTGCGGCATTGACGAGGTGATCCGTGTCACCATCCCCGAGGACTGGAAGCTTCTGGAAAAACAGAAGGAAAAAGGCACCAACCTGCCGAAATTCATCGACGAGGTACTGCTGCCCATGGCCAAGCGCGAGGGCGACGACTTGCCGGTCAGCGCTTTTGCAGGCATGGAGGACGGCACCTTCCCCACCGGCACCTCCGCTTACGAAAAGCGCGGCGTGGCTTCCCACGTGCCCCAGTGGCAGCCGGATAAATGTATCCAGTGTAACCAGTGTTCCTTTGTCTGCCCGCATGCGGCCATCCGCCCGGTACTGCTGACCAAGGAAGAAAAAATGAAAGCGCCTTACAGCTTCGACACACTGAAAGCCACCGGTAAAAACCTGAACAAATATGAGTACCGGATCCAGGTATCTCCTCTGGACTGCCTGGGCTGCGGCAACTGCGCTGACATCTGTAAAGCACCCGAGCCTGCACTAGTAATGAAAAAATACGCCGATGTGGTTCATGAAAAGCAGAACTGGACCTACGCCATGAGCATTCCGTCAAAAGCAAAGGACGCAGACAAGTTCACCGTCAAGGGCAGCCAGTTTGTAAAACCGTATTTTGAGTTCTCCGGTGCCTGCGCAGGCTGCGGCGAGACTCCTTATATGAAGCTTCTGACCCAGCTGTACGGGGATCGGATGATCATTGCCAACGCCACCGGCTGCTCCTCCATCTGGGGTGCATCCGCACCGTCCATGCCTTACACCACAGACGAAAACGGCAGAGGCCCGGCCTGGTCCAACTCTCTGTTCGAGGACAACGCAGAATTCGGCTACGGCATGCTGCTGGCCGCTGCGCACATGCAGGATAAGATCACCCAGACCATGAAAGACATGCTCCAGCGGGATATCCCCGAGCAATTAAAGGAAGCTGTGGATGAGTGGATCGAGGCAAGAAACGACGGCGAAGCGTCCAAGACCAAGAGCGCACAGCTGCTGCAGGTCATCGACGAGATGGGCACCGTGGACGACGCCATGTTAAAGAAAGATATCGACAACATCCTGGCCCGCAAGGACTACCTGGTAAAGAAATCCATCTGGGCAGTTGGCGGTGACGGATGGGCTTACGATATCGGCTACGGCGGACTGGATCACGTGCTGGCATCCGGGGAAAACATCAACATCCTCGTATTCGACACGGAAGTTTACTCCAACACCGGCGGTCAGGCTTCCAAGGCAACCCCGGCAGCCGCTATTGCGAAGTTCTCCGCAGCAGGAAAACGGATCCAGAAAAAGGATCTGGGCATGATGGCCATGTCCTACGGCTACGTGTACGTGGCACAGACCTCCATGGGTGCCGACAAGGAGCAGCTCATCAAAGCCTTCCGCGAGGCAGAGAGCTACGACGGCCCGTCCCTGATCATCTGCTACGCACCGTGCATCAACCACGGCCTGAAAGAGGGCATGGGACACTCCCAGCGCAACGCTGCTGACGCCGTAGAGTCCGGTTACTGGCATCTGTACCGGTACAACCCGCTGCTGAAAGAAGCCGGCAAGAATCCGTTTACCCTGGATTCCAAGAAGCCCACCAAGAGCTTCCGCCAGTACATCATGAACCAGGTGCGTTACTCCTCCCTGGCCAAGGAATTCCCGGATGTTTCCGACAAGCTCTTTGCCATGGCGGAGGAAAATGCCATCGAGCGCTATGAGAAATATGCAAGAATGGCAGCAGAACCCGATTCCATTCCCGAACCCGTGAAAAAAGAGGCGTAAAGTAAAACTGTCACAGATATTCCAACAGATATCTAAATCTGTGGATCGTCTGTGGCAGTTCTTTTATAAAAGAATCCTCTTCCAAATCATTCTGATTAAAATTTATTTTTTGTCCTGTGCTGTCTCTTTCTTATAAATATCCACGAACGAAAGTATCAACCGGGCCGTCATGCCCCAGATGACCCGATCCCCGTACTGGTAAAAATATACCTGATGTTTTCCCATTCTCCACGGGTACTCCCGACCGCCCCGGATCCGGTCATAGGGAAACGCCTCGTCGGGTTCCACCCGCAGCTTCGACACATACAGCTCCGGCTCCGTTTCCAGAAAAAACGACAGCGGCACGGTAAATGTCTCCTTCACCTCATCCGGGCTCCACGTATTCTCATAATTTTTCAAAATCATCGCATAGGGAAAAATCAGATTCCCACTATAGTTCAGATACCAGTCCAGCGGCGCGATGAGCTCCATCTGCTCCTGCTGGACACACAGCTCCTCCCGCGTCTCCCGGAAAGCCGCATCCAGCGGGTCTTCCCCCGGTTCCACCGCCCCGCCGGGAAAGCAGACATCCCCGGGCTGGCGGCCGATCTTTTCCGAACGAACCTCAAAAAGCACCTCCCATCCGGCCTTACCGGCCAGAAGGGGGATGCATATTGAGAATTTTCTCTGTTGTTCCAATCCGATAAACGATGGTTTATGTTTTTTCAGAACCTCCAGATCCAACATGTTTTACGCCTCGGTTTTCCAAAGTCCGTGCAGATTGCAGTATGCATATGCGGCAACTACCTTGTCGCCATCTGCCAGGCCGAACACCGTCTCCGGTTTCTCGCCCACGGTAAGATGATGCACCTGGATGCCCTTCTCTGTCTCCAGACATACCCAGTCAATGTAATGCACTTCCACCATGGGATGCTCTACAGAACTCACGGTTACCTTCACCTGATTGCCGTCCACAGCGATCACCGGCAGGTGCTTCTCTACCGCAGCGTCCGTCACATTGCCCTGCAGCTCCTTCAAAGCCTCTCCACAGCAGGTAAGCGGTGCCGGTGCATCCGTCAAAACAGTCACAATCTTTTTGCAGTGTTCACAGATATAAAATTTTACTTTACTCATACGCTCTTCGCTGCAGGTATCTCCCACAGCTACCTCCTTTTCTTTTTCATTGGCCGCCCGCCTCTGTACGCTTCCTATATGATTTCCATTGCTTTACCGGATATCCTCGCATGGAAGCTATGATGTATGATCGATGGAGCGGCTGTTGTTTATGGTTTCCTTTTGTTCTCTTTCGTTTTGTTTTCGATTTGACATTTGGTATGGTTTTATTATAGAATAAGGTATACGCTTATTCTGTTGCAAATGTCACACTTTTAAACTTTTTTCAGAGAAATGGAGGTCTTTTTATGACAGAAGCAGAAAGCCAGCTGTTTGCCGGAATCGCACCTCTGAACCTGGCACAGATGAAAACCTGTTTTCATATCAGCACCCGCAAATACAAGGCCGGCGAGTGGGTCTGTTCCTATGGAAACGGCCCCTGGAAAATCGGCCTGCTCACAGAGGGCGAGGCCGCCATCGTCCGCATTTCCGCTGACGGCACCCAGACCCTCATGGAACAGCTGCTTCCCGGTGATGTTTTCGGGGAAATCTTCTTCCTCCATGCCGGAAATCTGGAAAACTATTCCGTTCTCGCCCATAAAACCTGCCAGATCCATTTTTTTGATTACCGCCACGTTTTCACCCCCTGCGGCAAGGCCTGCGAAGGACACTCCCACCTCATCGAAAATGTTCTGCTGCTCATGTCCCAGAAGGCCACCAAGCTGGGAGAACGAGTGGAAATCTTAAGCCAGCGCAGCATCCGCGGTAAATTAAAGAGCTATTTCCATATCATGTCCATCCGCAGCGGTACTGATACTTTCCTGCTGCCCTTCACCTTAAGCACCCTGGCCGATTATCTGTCCATCGACCGCAGCGCCATGATGCGGGAGCTGAAAAAGCTGCGGGAGGAAGGACTGGTGGACGTCCAGCGGCGAAACGTGCGGGTACTGGTGCCGGAGTGGCTCGTTTCGGAGGAGTGATTACCTTACGCTTTCTGCGGGCCATCACTGTTAATACTTTATCGTTATCTCTCTTCTTCCCATATTTTCTGCGCTGCGTCCGGCACGTACGGCCCGGAGGCACACATCTCTTCCTGCAATCCGGCCACATCCACATCCGGCAAAAACTGTCCTGTCAGCCGCTCTGTGGCCTGTTCCTTTGTCCCCTCGGCCTTATGGCGAAGCTCCCAGGTACATGTCACCGGATTGCCGTCGGCATCCGCCGTCATCTCCAGCGCCTGTACCACCATCCAGTTGCTCTGCTCATCTTTTCCCAGATCCTTCGTGATCTCCTTCAGATAATCTTCGCTGTATGCATAGCGGTAAACGGTCATTCCGCCCCGCGTGGTCACTTCTACGTTGTCCTTCATCCACAGCGGCGAAATCTCCACCGTCCATCCCGTCATACCCTCCAGTTCATAATCCCACATACTCACCGGATAATCCGGATCCTGATGATGCTGGGCAGCCTCAATGTCCTCCATCCGCTCCCAGATGCCGTTGTGATACAGGTAGTGCGCCCGCAGATAATCCTCTTCCTCCGGCAGCACATACTCACTCTGGATCAGCTCCGTTCCCACAAAACCGATGCGCATCTGCATCTCATCCGTTTTCAGATACAGACAGCCGCCATTTTCATAAGAAGGATTCTCCTCCGGGAAAAATTTTGCCCGCAGGGCTCCACGGGTCACCAGCGCACAGTCGCCGTCCATCCGCTGCTGCCATTTTTCGACAAGCGTTTCCAGCTCCTGATACTCCGGTGTCCGGGCCGCATCCTCACTGATCTCATACTGCCGCTGCGCCTGTCCCATCACCCGGTCTGAAAACACAACGCTCTGCAATAACGCCGGTACAGCCACCGCCGCCAGGAAAAGAACCACACACCAGGCCCGTTTCTTTCGAAAACGTCGAAGTGCCCGTTGTTCCAACACATCCGCATCTGTCGTCTTCACATCTTCTGCGTCCTGTGCCTCCTCCCGCTCTCTCCATAGCGTCTCATATGCACAGTAGGCACTGTTGCACAGCAGATAAAACACCACCGCTCCGATCAGCAGAAAATCCACGAAGAAAATACTGCTCTGAAAATATTGACGGATCGGCACCACCATTCCCCAGTGCACCGCCATGGACAACACACCCGCCAGCACCACCAGACGGCCGCTCCACCGGTCAGCCACACGCAAAACCCCCCGAAAACAGCAGCTTAACCCCAGGCCCCCCGCCAGAAGCGCCACAATCCCCGTGATCCCGGCCGCCAGCTGGCTGCGGTTCACGTCCTGCCGCACCAGATAATATACCGTCACCCCCAGCAGGAGAAGGCAGCCTGCACCCAGGACCAGAAGCCAGGTACTGCGAAGCTCCTCCTTCGTCCGCTCATCCCGGGTCGTCTCCTCCCCGCTCCACAAGGTTCTCCATAATGTCAGCAATTTTTTCATTCCTTCTCCTCCTTTTGCCCTTTTCAGTCAACGCTCTCACGTACCGGTTTTCATTCTTCCTATCCGTATTCACAAACCGCTCGGCCCCTCTGTGCCTTTCCACATTCCTCTGGCCCTTCTGGTCTCCCGTCGTCCTTCTGCACTCATTTGGCGTCTCTGGTCTTCCTGTGCCTTTCTGTGCTCATTATTTCTCCTGTGATGTTTCATGCTCCGGCCAGAACAGCTCGTCCAACGTTTTCCCCAGCGTCTGACAGATGCTGATGCACAAATGTAACGATGGGTTATAATCCCCCCGCTCGATCATATTCACTGTCTGCCTGGATGCACCAATCCTCCTGGCCAGTTCTTCCTGGGACAGACCTGCATCCTGCCGCGCCTGCCGCATTCGTTCATTTCTTCCCATCTATCATTCCTCTGTTTCTAATCGCTTCTTTATCTGTCACACGCTCCGTTACCACTTGCCCCGTCCACAACATCTCATCCTGTCCATGACTTATTCTTCCAGCCTTTCTGCTCCGACACGTTTTATATCCTTTTTCGTGGACTTATATCCTCTTCTTTTTGTCAATTATATTTTACATTATCTTCTTTGTTGTGTCAAATATATTTTACATAACAATACAAAGCACGTTCGCCACTCGCATCGTTTTTTGTCGAATGATTATAATTGTGAAGTCAAATTCTATCTGTTATAGTCTTTCTATGGGATGCTGCCAATAACGGTAGGCGGTTAGCCCTCTTCGGAGGGTATAAAAAAGCCCTCCAGAAAGGAGGGTGATGTCAATGGTTACATATTCAGATTTGATACAATTCTGTCTTCTAATCGTTGCGATTATAAGTCTTGTCTATAAGATTGCAAAAAAAATAACCGCCCCAGCCCGAAAAACTAAGCGGTTATTTTTTTAGCATAAAGGGCTAACCGTCTATCGACAGCATCTCTTTGTTATATTCAGGATAGCAGTCCGCCTGTGAAATGTCAACTCGATTTTTTCGACAAAAGATATAACAAAAAACACCGCCCCCGACGGCTCTTCCGTCGAAAACAGTGCTTATAGTGCGCCTTCAGGGGCTCGAACCCTGGACACCCTGATTAAGAGTCAGGTGCTCTACCAACTGAGCTAAAAGCGCTTATCGTTTGGTGCGTTCCTCAACGCAAGAATTATTATATAATAGCCTTTAGAAAAAAGCAAGCCTTTTTTTTTTATTTTTTTAGTTTTGTTAATTTTATATAAAAATCTGTCTATTCGTGTTCCTTCTTATCAACAAATACCCCAACACATGTTTCCCGAGAAGCCCGCATGGCAGATTCCCAGAACATAAATAGTGCGCAGGAGATGCCACTTCTCCTGCGCACATCAGAATCTTATGCGGATTATCATTCCCCCACAGAACTATATAGACTACAACTACAACACCCGCACAAGCACTCTGCCCATCTTGTGAAAAACAAATGTCTGCTAACGCAGCCGCTTATTTTTCCCTGCGTGCATTATTATATCACGAACCCGCGCTAACGCGCTCTATCGCCTGCTACACAGGCTGTTCGTTCATTAATGGCGTAAGAAAAGTAAATGCCGTCTTCGACGTCGCTTCCTTTTCTTTTACGCTCATTATATCATGCTCTGTCAATTTCTGTAAAGCTTCTACCCTCTCATTTCCAGAAGCTTGCCTTTGAGCTCGTTCTCCAGACGGTTGATCTCTGCCTCAGCCTCCTGGCGCTTCTGGTGTCCTTCCTGCTGGATCTTCATGACTTCATCCAGCGTGGAGATCAGGGACTCGTTGGTTGCTTTCAGCGTCTCCATATCCACAATGCCGCGCTCGGACTCTTTGGCAGTCTCGATGGTGGCCATTTTCAGCTTTTCTGCATTTTTCTTCAGCAGCTCGTTGGTCATATCAGTAACTTCCCGCTGGGCTTCTGCGGCCTGATTGGAGTGTGCAACGCCCAGAGCCAGCACCATCTGGCTCTTCCACAGCGGAATGGTATTCACAACGGTGGACTGGATCTTCTCCACCATAAGGGTGTCGTTGTTCTGTACGAGACGGATCTGGGGTGCCGTCTGGATGGAGATCATCCGGGTCAGCTCCAGATCGTGGATCTTCTTTTCAAAACGCTCGCATTTGTTTTCCAGATCCTTGGCTGCCTGGGCATCCTCCGGCTGACCGCTGCGCTGTGCCTGCTCCCGCAGCTGGGGCAGCTCCTGTTCCCGCACCTGTGCCAGCTTTTTCTTTCCGGCCAGAATGTACATGGACAGTTCTTTGAAATATGCCAGGTTCTGATCGTACATCTTGTCCAGCATGGCCACATCCTTCATCAGCTGTACCTGATGTCCTTCCAGAACGTCACAAATCTTATTGACATTAACCTCTGTCTTGTCGTATTTTGCCTTCATGGCAGTGATCTTGTTGGACTGCTTTTTGAAAAATCCCAGGAATCCCTTCTCTTCCTCGGCATCAAAGGATTTCAGCTCTGTTACCACACCGGAGAGCAGATCTCCCACCTCGCCAAGATCCTTGGTTCTCACGTTTTTCAGCGCTGTCTCGGAAAAATCAGCCATTTTCTTCTGGGTTCCCACGCCATACTGTAAAATCGCATTGGAATTGTCCAGATCGATCTGTCCCACAAAATTGTCCACCATCTGCCGTTCTTCATCGGACAGCAGGCTGTCATCCCATGCAGGCTCCTGTGTCTCGGCCACCGCTGTCTCCTCCACCACTGTGGGCATCTCTTTTGTCTCCGCACCAAAGGTCAGGGTCGGCACTGTCATATCCTTTACATCAACATCCATGCTTTTATCCTCACTTTCTCTTTTTTCTAAATTTTATTTCTAAAAATCTTTCCCCGTCAACCCTTCCTGGGCCAGCATCGTGTGCAGCACGGAAATGTCCGTGGAAACATCCCAGGCCGTGTCCTTGAACAGGCCATCCAGCAGATTTTCAAAAGCCACATTCAGCGTATCCAGGGAAGCCTCGATCTCCTTCTTGGAGTTCACGATGTTCTCGCCCTGTACTGGCTGCCGGTCCAGCTCCTCGTAGGCTCCCAGAAGCTTCACCGTGGTGGGCAGATAATATTCCATCAGTCTGCGGATATCTGACAGGTTCTCCGGGTGCTGGGCGATGCGCTCAAAAATCCGCTGCACGATCATTTCCATCCGGGAGATCTTTGCCGAAATCTCCACTCCCGGAATGGCATCATTGCTCTGCCGGATCCGGCGGACGTATGCCTCGCCTTCCTCAATGGCCGCCTGCACCTCCGGCGTCATGCCGCTCTCCTGGGCAGCCTTCTTCGCCGCTTCCTTCTGCTTCTCCAGATCCTTTGCCCGGTTTGCAGTCGCCTGGTATTCCCGGTAAACCTCGTTGGTCACCATGAGGCACATCTTCTTCTCGTCCAGATGTCCCTCCAGGAACCAGTTCTTATCAATCATGTACTGCAGATCCTTCTGCACGTCTTTTACCTGTTTCCCGACAAAACGGGCCAGATCCTCCACATTGGCATAAGTCTTTCCGGCCAGTGCCTTTATGTATTTGGGAAATCTCCGGGCACGCAGGTACTTCTTCGTTCCTTTGACGGCCACAAACAGCACAGCCGCAAACAGCGCCGCCATAATGAGCACCAGCACCACTGCCGCACCATCAAAAAGAACGATCGTCCCAATAAGAAAGATCAGCGTCCAGAACCCAAAGAACGCGACGCCGCACCAGCCCAGAATCATCATGACGATTCCCGCTGCCGCCTGATTGCTCACCGATGCAAACAGCTCCGAGCTTCTGCGCTGGCCGGTGCGCTCTGACGCACGCCTGGAAGCCGCTGCCTGGGCACCTCTTCCCGACGCGGTTCTCGCATAGCCTTCCGTTCCGGCACCTGTCCCCTGACTGCCTGCGTCGGAAACACCAGATCTGCCATTCTGCCCGGCCTCCCTTGATGTCCCGTTGGGCTGCCCCGCTGCTGCCGTCTGATCGGCATACCGCGCCGCATCCGGCAAAATCCCGGCATCTTTCAGGCCTTCCTCTGCCGTCTTGATGGCGCCCGTAATGGCGCCATTGATGGCCTGGTTCAGTTTATCAAAATCCTGGGTATCCACCGCATTCTGCACAATGTCCCGAATATCATTTCCCAGATTATACCAGTCATTTCTTGACATTTTACGCCTCCCAAAATCACGTCAAATCTGCTTCTACTGAAATTATAATAGATTCCCTTTTCAAAAGCAATGGGCTTTCTGACGTCAGGCAAAGAAAAGAAATGCCGGTGAGAAAGTTACCCTTCCGCACCGGCCTCTGCCTATTTCAGCTTTTCAAGAAGATCTTCCTTATCTGTTGCACCAATCACCCGGTCTGTCAGCTGTCCGCCCTTGAAAATCAGGAAAGTCGGAATGCTCACCACCTTATATTTCTGGGCGATATCCATGGCCTGATCCACGTTCAGCTTGCACACCAGCACCTGTCCTTCGGTCTCCTCGGCGATCTCCTCCACAACCGGGGCCATCATCTTGCACGGGCCGCACCAGTCTGCATACATATCCACAAGCACCGGGATTTCAGACAACGTTACATTCTCATCAAAATCTGTACTGCTCAATACTTTTACCATATTCATCTCTCCTTCTCTTCTATGTGTATAGGTTACAGGGAACTGTAACTTATTTTCCGTTTAAAATATTCATTACCTCGTCCAGATGACGCCGCAGGCAGAGCAGCCGCTGATTCCAGCACTTTTCCCTGTGCAGCCACCATCGTCTGCGACAGCATCGGCATCGTTTTCCCATGAAACGCTCCCGTTTTTGTTTATTTTACTCGATAGGCAATGTATTTATGTATGGGATTGCCCAGTGCGGAAAACTTTGCCTCATATTCGGTCATTACATTTCCCTCATTCAGCACCGGATCCCGATGCAGATCGTAGGTGCTGGCCGACAGCTTCCAGCCCGCTGCCTCCACTTCCTCCAGGGAAAAATCAAACAGAGGCCGGTTATCGGTCTTGAACTCCACCCGGCCCTCCGGCACAAGGATCTGGTCGTAACGCGCCAGGAACTGTCTGGACGTCAGACGCCGTCTGGCATGACGATCCTTCGGCCACGGATCAGAAAAATTCAGATAAATCCGTTCCACCTCGTCCGGCGCAAATACCTCCGCGATCTCCTCCGCATCCATCCGGATAAACTTCAGGTTGTCCCGGGGATCCTCCTGCTGCTTCTCGATGGCCCGCAGCAGCACGCTGGAATATTTCTCAATGCCCACATAATTGATGTCCGGGTGCAGCGCTGCCAGCTCGCTTAAGAAACGTCCCTTTCCCATACCGATCTCTATATGAATGGGGTTTTCGTTTCCAAAGACCTCCCGCCAGGCGCCACGGCACTCTTTTTGGCTCATGAATCACAAAGTCACTGGCTCCGATCACTTCTCTGGAGCCTCTGATATTTCTAAGACGCATATTCTTCTTCTCCTGCTATTTTAATGACAGTCTTATTGTACACGATTTCTCCCCGGTTGAAAAGCTTCTGTTTGCCCAATATTGTCTGAATATTCTATAACCTTTTTCCACATTTTGCCGTTTACAAACTATTGAAAAGTCAATAGATTTTCGTATCTTTTCCCCCGGAATCGACATTTTATGATAATCTTACAAAACATTCGTTCCTGATTTTCCCCAAGATCCCCACATTATCCACACGAATTTCTGTGGATAATGTGGATAACTTCGTGTATAACTCGATTTTATCCCGTTTCCTGCGTTTATCCATGTGGAAAACTAATCCCCACATTTTGGATAATTAAAAATCGTTTTTTATTGACATTTTATTTTTTGTGCACTTTGCCCTTTCTCAAAATCATTGCCGTGACAGGAGGCGCTTTCCCCATGCCGGATCCTGCATGATGTCCTGCAAACCACTTTTTTATATCATACAAAAAAGAACGCCCGCTGACAATGTCCTACCCAAATGACACTGCCCGCAGGCGTCCTTCTTTGTATAAGGATTAGAATATTCTTCTGATTGCTACGATGGTTCGATAGTTGGCCGGTGAAGAAATCTTGATACCGGTCTTCGGTGAGCTTGCATGGACGATGGTGTTGTTGCCCATGTAGATTGCCACATGTCCGCTGTAGCAGATGATATCTCCGGGCTGTGCCTCGGAAAGACTGCCAACTGCGTATCCAGCGCTTCTCTGCTGACCAGAGGTTCTCGGCAGGCTGATGCCGAAATGCTCATACACTCTCATGACAAAGCCGGAGCAGTCTGTACCGTTCGTCAGGCTGGTGCCGCCGTACACATACGGATTGCCCACAAACTGCTTCGCATAAGCGACCACGGCCTGTCCCTTGCTGCTGCCGGAAGAGGATGCGCTGATCTTCGCGTCACTCTTGGATGCTGCCTTGGATGCGGATTCCCGCTCTGCGGCTTCTCTTGCCAGTCTGGCTTCCTCTTCTGCCTTGGACTCTGCCTCTACAAACTCCAGATGACAGGATACGAAATCCGTGGAAACCCAGCCGTCGCCTTCCTCGATGGATACCTTCACCCAGCCGTCTGTCTCATCGGTGACGGTCAGTTCATCCTCGATGGGAACCAGTCCCAGGACCGGTGCCTCTGTGGAGGGCTCTTTTCTGACTTTCAGGGTGGTGGTCGTTACCACGGCAACCTTACGGCCTACCTGTTTGGCAAGGGCTTCTCCCTCTGCTCCGGTTACCACGTATTCACACTTCACATAGCCGGAAACGCTGCCGGATGTGATCTTGTACCAGCCGTCCTCTTCTCCTTCCACAGTCGCTGCGGAATTGTTGTAAAGCTTACCGAGAACCTCTCCCTCTTCACTGGGGATGTCCCGGACATTCACGTAATTGCTTACCTGTGCGATGGCAATGTTGGCATATTCACTGTCTGTCTCCACAGGATCTGCCACGCTCTCCGCCTCTGCCAGTTCATTGCTGTTCAGATCTTCGGTCTGACCTTCCGTCTCTTCCTCGGAAACGGTTTCCTCACCAGTTGCTTCGGTATCTGCCGGTGTGCTCTCATCTGCAGGAACTGCCTCCTCTGTTTCCACTGCCTGCTCCGGCTGTGCCTCAGGTGCTTCCTCCTGAACAGGTGCTTCCTGCGCCGGTACTTCTGCCGCTGTGACATCCGCTGTGGATACCGCGCCTTCTTCCTTTAAAATATCTGCTGCCGCACCGGCACTTAACTTGGCGCCGAAAGTGGCAACGGTGCTCTCTGTGTTTTCCGGCGCTACCGTAGCGTCCTCCAATGTTTTCTCAATCTCTTTGTCAATCTCATCCGACTTCACGGCATACGCCTGTGTCAGTTTCACAGACATGCCTGCGCCGAAAGAAGATGCCTTCCCTGCAGCCTGCGCATGAATCCCGGTATTTCCCACCAGCAATGCCCCCGCAAGGCAGCACGCCGCAGTTCTGACTACAAATTTATTCATCAGGTCCTCCAATAATCATTTCATTCTCGTTTCGCATTTGTTACGAAATTATTAAATATGTTACACTGATTATAACAATCTCGAGAATTATTGTCAACTACTGGATGTATTTTCCAAAGGCCCTCAAACCTCTATATGTTGTAGCCCCGTTCATTGAGATAAGCTTCCACGCTGTGCACCGCATTGGCGCCGTCCGCTGCAGCCGTAATAATCTGCCGGAATGCTTTCGTGCGGATATCCCCTGCCGCAAACACCCCCGGCGCACTGGTCCGGCCGGTCTCGTCGGCCACGATATAACCCTGCGCATCCAGCTCCACCAGTCCTTCATAAAGGGCACTGTTGGGGGGTGATGCCGATGGCCGCAAACACGCCGTCCACCGGAAGCGTCCGTTCCGCTTCGGTGTGCACATCTTTTACGATGAGGCGCTGCGTCATTTCTTCTCCTTCGATGCGTACCGCCTGGCTGTCCCACACCATCTCCACATTGGGAAGCG
This sequence comes from Oscillospiraceae bacterium NTUH-002-81, assembly GCA_032620915.1. Taxonomy (NCBI): domain Bacteria; kingdom Bacillati; phylum Bacillota; class Clostridia; order Eubacteriales; family Oscillospiraceae; species Oscillospiraceae bacterium NTUH-002-81. The sequence goes on along the minus strand of CP136052.1, from coordinate 338,615 downwards.
CGAACAGCTTCTCCTGCAAACTGCCTGCCGCCCGCAGCTCATGTCTTCGATGCACCACGTACACCTTCTCACACATCCGGGCCAGGAAAATGGCATCCTCCACGGCCACATCGCCGCCGCCCACAACCGCTGTCGTCTTTCCCCGGAAAAACGCGCCGTCACAGGTGGCACAGTAGGATACGCCCCGCCCGGCAAATTTCTCTTCCCCGGGAATGCCCAGCTTCCGGTGTCCGGCGCCGGCTGCAATGATCATCGTCTTCGTCCGGTATGTCGCTTTCGCCGTTTCTACTATTATAATAGAAGACTCTCTTCTCACCGCTTTTACCGCACCGATGACAAACACCGCTCCCAGCTGATCCGCGTGCTCCTTCATTTTCATCCCCAGGTCAAATCCGCCGATCCCGGGCAGTCCCGGATAATTATCCACTTCGTAGGTGTTCAGTACCTGTCCGCCGCTCATATATTCTTTTTCCAGCACCAGGGATTCCAGACACGCCCGTCTGGCATAGATCGCCGCCGCCAGCCCCGCCGGGCCCGAACCAATGATGATTACGTCATATAAAGTTTCCATCCGTATTCTCCTTCTTCCTTGTTATTACAGTTCGAATTTCCACTTGCAATATACACTTCCATGTACACCACATTTTTGCAGTTTCTTTTTCCAGCATAAAATATTCCCTTTCCAACTGTATTTTCATTATACCCGGATTTTTCCCAAAATTCATCTTTAAAAATATCGTTCCCATATTTTGATTCATAACAGAAAAAAATATTGACAAATACTCATAACCTCATTATAATAAAAACAGTAATAATTATTGTTATGAAAGGAGGAGCAATATGCCGGCGATCAAACACAGCAAACAACGAGAGGCCATCATGGCATTTCTCAAGACCCGTTATGATCACCCCACGGCAGACACCGTATACATGAATATCCGCCAGGAATTCCCGAACATCAGTCTCGGCACGGTCTACCGCAACCTGTCTCTCCTTGCAGATCTTGGCGAGATTCAGAAGCTGACGCCCGGCCAGGGCCCGGACCGCTTCGATGCCAATGTCCAGCCCCATTACCATTTTATCTGCAAAACCTGCGGACAGGTCATGGACATGGATATGGAGAATCTGGATTTGGAGGCGGTTCACGACATTGCCTCTAAGAAATTCGGCGGACACATCGACGGACATGTCACCTATTTTTACGGCACCTGTACCGACTGCCTGCAAAATAAAAAAGCGCAATAACCGTTCCCGTTGTCGATCAGAAGCAACATCCCGCTGCTGCCGGAACCGTTTTCCGGTCATTCGAACCCGCATGGACAGGCTCCGACAGCAGCAATAAAAGATAGCTACAAAAGCAAAAAAAGATGTTCAACTTCTATTGACAAATGAAACAAAAGATGCTATATTAATATCAGTAACAATTACTGATATTAATAACAAGAAAACAAAATAAAACAATCAGAAAAGGAGATCAAAACAATGAAAAAATTCGTATGTACTGTATGTGGTTATGTTTATGAAGGAGAGGCTGCACCGAAGGAATGTCCTGTCTGTCATGTTGGCGCTGACAAGTTCAAAGAGGTTGGCGGAGAGAGAGAATGGGCTGCTGAGCACGTTGTAGGTGTTGCACAGGGCTGCAGCGAAGATATCCTCAACGACTTAAGAGCAAACTTCGAGGGCGAGTGCTCCGAGGTTGGTATGTATCTGGCTATGGCAAGAGTTGCTCACAGAGAGGGCTATCCGGAGATCGGCCTGTACTGGGAGAAAGCAGCTTATGAAGAGGCTGAGCATGCAGCAAAATTCGCAGAGCTTCTGGGCGAAGTTGTAACAGACAGCACCAAGAAGAACCTGGAGATGAGAGTTGAGGCTGAGAACGGCGCTACCGCTGGTAAGTTCGACCTTGCAAAACGTGCAAAAGCTGCTAACCTGGACGCAATCCATGACACCGTTCATGAGATGGCTCGTGACGAGGCAAGACACGGAAAAGCTTTCGAAGGACTGCTTAAGAGATACTTCGGCTAATCCGAAAACCGCATAGAATAAGGATTATCAAAAGAGGGAATAGAGAAATCTGTTCTCTCTTTTTTAATATCTTTCATTTTGAATGGTACTTTGGTGGTACCTTCTCTTCTCCAAGGAAGCCTTTCAGACTTCCTTTTTTTCAATAATGCAACTAAATAAAAACGGGTGGATTTCTAACCTAAACAAGACAATTATTTTTCTTTCTACATGCAGGACACCAACATCTATCTGCTAAATGATCTGCACGACTTTTCCATTTATAACCACAAGCAATACATATTGCATCTACATCATTTTTTGCTCCGGTATAGTTAATTGCAACAATCATATGGTAATTGAATCACAAACGTGCTTCCTTTTTTCTTTTTGCCGGAGGTTACCGTAATCGTACCTGCGTGTTTTTCGATAATTTCTCTCGATAGAAAAAGTCCGATTCCTGTACCACTCTTTTCCATGACCTCCTTGGAACTTCCTCTGTAAAATCGTTGAAAAATTTTGTGATACTCATTCTGCGGAATACCAATTCCCTGATCCTCAATTTCCATTCTTACAAGATCGTTTCTTTTTTGTAACCGGATAAATATTTTTGAACCACCCGGACTGTACTTGACCGCATTATCCAGAACGTTGATCACAGCTTCGCCAAGCCACCTTTTATCCTGCATAATCATGCATGTTTCCAGCTCTTTTTCATAGTCAAAAACGAATTCAATTTCTTTCTCATCCGCTTTAGGATAAGTGGGGTTCACAGCAGATATGACAGTATCTATAAGCGGAAGTTTTTTCTTATTAATCTGAATCAGTCCAGTTTCCATCTTGGATATTTCAAGAAGCGACTGCAATAATGTCTCCAGTCCATCCAGAGCACTCCGACAACGGATACGAAACTCCTCCTGTTCTGTGGCACTTAAGTCATTCTGCATCAGCACACTAAAACATGTATCCAAAGCTGCAACCGGTGTCTTTAACTGGTGAGAAATATCAGAAACCATTTCTTTCGTGTTCTCCTTTTCTGCCCTTGCTTCTTCCTTTATCAACTGAATATGATGTCCGATTGCTTCAAGCTGGTCATTCAATTTTTCCAGTTCTGCATGATTTTCCGTTTTCAGTAAATCATCAAATTTATTTTCACGGAATCTGATCAGAATTTCTTCCAACTGGTCTAAAATTTTCTGATGACACGCATCTTCTTTTTTCTTCCAATAAAGTAAAAAAGTCAAAAGAAGCACGCATATCACAGTGCTTACAGCACCGGTCACCATAACCTGATGCCGGAATTGCGAATAAAATGCATTCCCTTTATTCCCCCAGTATCCATATTGCTCCAATAATCGCCTTCCCTGTTCGTTAGTTTCAATATCCTTATCCTTAAGCAATTCCGAAACAGCATCCAGCCCGGAAAATTCTTCCTTTGCAGCAATCTCTGTCATAAGATTCATTTTATATTTATAATCTTCATAAAACACATACGTGGTAAAGCAATTTAATATTGCAAACAATAATATGACAGCTAATACCAAGGAGAGCACTACTGTAATCTTCTTGCGATATCTCTTTGTCACTGCCTTACCTCCTGATTCCATATATACCCAAGACCTCTGATATTCTTTATATAGACCGGTGCAGCCGGATTGTCTTCGATTTTCTCACGGAGTCTTCTGATATTGACAGCGATTGTATTTTCATCCACAAAATCCCCTTCCAGATCAAACACATTTTCCAATATTTGTGTTTTTGAAAGAATCTGTTTCGGATTCTGAAGAAAAAAAGTCAGCATTTTCAACTCTGTTTTTGTCAGACTGATTTCACGACTCTTTATCAGAACTTTCATTTCTCCTGCGATAAATACGATATCTCCCGAAATCATCTTTCCGGCTTCCGTTTTCTCCTGTCTGCGGCGGAAATGTGCTTCTATTTTCAAAAGAAGTACCGAAAGACTAAACGGCTTTGTAATATAATCATCTGCCCCTGCTTCATATCCCATGACCTGATCCATCTCCTGATCTAGTGCTGTAAGACAAATAATGTATGTATTATAATTGCATCTCATCCACCTTACAAATTCCAGTCCATTCCCATCCGGAAGATTCACATCACAAATGGTAACATCCACATTATGATCACTTGCAATTCTTTTCGCTTTTTTCACTGATTCTGCTGAAAAAACCTCATATCCGGATTTTTTCAGTGAGAATGTAATTCCACGATTTAAATTTTCATCATCTTCAACCACAAGTATACCTGGCATAGCATATGCGCCTCTCTTTATTAACTATTTTTTCTCTTCGTTACATATTTGTTCTGCCTCAATATCCTCGGTAATGACTTTCCCTGTAATATCCCTATAGGCTTCTTTTATTCCATTTTTGACCGCCCACTTAATTATTAAATATAATGCAAGCAAGACGATTAGTGCTGTGCCAAAACTAATTCCTAATTCTTCAAACATTTCATTACCTCTGTCAATTCCGATTTAATCTGCTTTTCCTTCACACCTATCCCACTTCCTACAACCTCACAAAATGGTCGAGTTGCCGGATTGGTTCCTAGCTGCTTTTCCCATGCATCCAGAAAGGCAATTACAGCCAGTTTTCCAGAACATCATTCAGCTTATTCATATCCAGCGGTTTCGCGATATGTCCATTCATGCCTGTATTTTTGGCCAACTGTACATCCTCTGCAAAAGCATTGGCAGTCATGGCAACAATAGGCAGTTTTCCCTTTTCCCCATGAAGGCTCCTGATTGCTGCAGTTGCCTCATAACCATTCATGACAGGCATTTGGATATCCATAAAAATAAGATCATACGAACCTTTCGGAGATGCTTCCACTTTTTCAACTGCGATTTTTCCATTTTCTGCTGTTTCCACTTCTGCCCCTGTCATCTGCAAAATTTCAACACCAATTTCTCTGTTCAACTCATTATCCTCAACCAGCAGAATCCTTTTTCCTGTATAATCTGCTTCTGACAGTTTCTCCAGATAATTTCTCGCTGTATTTTCTTTTCTGCCTGAAGTAAACTGCCGCAGTGTAGCCGTCAGTCGGGAACGGAACAGCGGTTTTGCAATAAAAGCATCTACACCTGCCGCCTTTGCCTCTTCTTCAATTTCGCTGAATTCATAGGATGTCAGTACAATGATGGTAATCTCTTTCCCGATCCGTTTCCGGATCTGTCTGGCAGTTTCTATACCATCCATCTCCGACATCTTCCAGTCCAGGATAACAGCAAAATAATCATTTTTTAGCTCATGACGTGCATAACAACGTTCAACAGCTTCCTTGCCAGAAAGAACCCATTCACCTGTAATACCGATTTCTTTCAGTGTGGCAACTGTACTTTCACAGCATGTCTTATCATCATCTACAACCAGAACTGGCAGATTCATCAGATTTTTATCCTGTTCTTTTTCTTTTTCCTGAAGTTCAAGATAAATGGTTACTGTAATTTTAGTTCCCTTATGTAAGGTGCTGTCCACTTTAATATTACCATTCATCAGATTTACAATATTTCTGCTGATTGCCATTCCCAGACCAGTTCCCTGAACCTTGGTTGTCCGGTGGTCATCTGCGCGGCTGAAAGGATCAAACATGATTTTCTGGAATTCCGGTGACATACCGATCCCATTATCCTCAATTGTAAATTCATAGCATCCAAGTTCCGAAAATCCATTTGGCTTTTCCTCTATGGAAAAAGTAATATTCCCACCATCCGGTGTATACTTGATTGCATTACTCATCAGATTCACAAACACCTGCTGGATCCTCAGGCTGTCACCACAGACAGCCTCATGTTCAATGTGATTAATGCGTATATCAAAATTGTGTTTATGTTCATCAAGCACCGGTTTTGTTAGTGTAATGAGATTATCCACCAGATCTGGCAGATTAAAATCCTCCTGTGCCAGCGTCATTTTTCCACTTTCAATACGTGCCATATCCAGCACTTCATTGATCAGCCCCAGCAGATGACGGCTTGATTCTGTGATCTTGCTGAGACATTCAATAACCCTGTCCTGACTCTCAATATTTGCTCCTGCGATTGCCGTCAGACCGACAATCGCATTCATCGGTGTCCGGATATCATGGGACATATTGGAAAGGAATTCTGTTTTCGCACGATTTGCATTTTCTGCGGACCGGTAAGCCTCTTTCAGTGCCTGACGGGATTCAATCTCTGCTTTCTTCTCCTGTGTCACATCCATGGATGCCAGCAATACCTTTTCCAGCTTTCCATTCTTCCATTCCAGTGGAATATAAGAAGCGATTTTATAAGTCTTTTCATCCAGGCTGCAATACTCAAACTTATAAATATCATTTTCACTTTTCAGTTTCTTCCGAATATTATCCGGAGCTATCAGGATATCTATAGCTTCCAATGGCTCCTGTGTCTTATATTTTTCAAGAACCTGCATCTGAAAATCATGATAAGATCCCAGAGGTTTATATATCATCTGTCCATTCAGAGTGTAGAATTCATATCTGTCATTTTCCAGATCACAGACAACAAAGCGGTCAACCAGGCGCACAATACTCTGAATCAGCTGCTCCATGGAAGCATTATCCGCTGCCATCTGCAGATGCCGTGCGCTCTCTACCTTTGCCTCTGTGATATCACGCAGAAAGATCATGGCATATTCTGAATTCTCTATTTCGCCACGTATGACCACATTGCGGACCCATCGTTCTTCTCCATTCAGAGTGATACGGCACTCTAAAGCCAATTCCGTTTCCAGACCCTTCAGCCTTTCTGCAATATAACCACGGTCGTAAAAAGAGGATACCGCCTTCTTATCTGTCTCCACAACATAGGAATCCACAAAATGCCGAATCAATTCATCCCACGTATAACTCTGTTCAAAGACGGTCATCAGGGACGGTTCAACCTTAAAGGTATCAAAAGTATTCGCTTCCAGATTCACATAATACTCGCACAGATCTGCTTTCGTAAAAGCCCGGTGGAAAGCAGCAGATTTTTGTGCCTGCATGATTTCTTTTTTCTCCGCATCAATGTTAATAAAAATCCCGGCAATCCTGCTGGCAGAACCATCCAGACGGCGTATTACTTCTGCCGATGTCCGAAACCACTGGTATTGATTATCCTTCATTCTCATACGATACTCTACCTGGTATTTTATCTGGTTCGTCTTATCCTTAATTGCCGCCTGAAGCTGCACCATTACTCTTTCTTTATCCTGTGGATGCAGAAGATCTGACCAGGATTCCAGTTTATTCGGAAAGTCCATAGTGTCATGATAGCCGAGCATTTTTCGGAATTCATGACTCCAGTTTGCATTCACAATTTCACTGTTTTCGTCACAGTCAAAATACCAGAAGCCGGAATAGATAGCTTCATTGAGCAGTGCCAAATTTACATGATCCCAGTTGACCTGTACGGACATAACCCAGATCTGTCTGCCCGTCTCATCTGTCGTATCCTCTTTACAAAGCCGTACATTATTCACTGTACCGTCTGCTGCAAGGATCTGTGCTTCCCCTGTTCCGTGAAGCTGCAAAAAACGGTCTCGCTCCAGTATATCTTCCTCGTCATAAAAGAAGTTTATCAATGAGCCTTTTGTATGTTCCATGAAAGTATCGAATGTATATCCTGTACTATGCAACAGCAGATTATCCACAGACAAAATAGACAGGTTTTGGTCATAAGATCCTGTCATTATACCTACCCCGCCATTATTTTCCAGTGTTTTCTGTACTGCCTGTGACATAGCCTGTGTCTGTCCCGTTACAGTCTCACCTAAAGAATATATTTTTTCTTCATAATTTTCCATTTTCATTTTATAAAAAGCCTCTCTTCGTTTTACGCCTTCTTCATCCTGCTTTTCTCTGTATACAGAGAACCTGTCCCTGCCAGTATTTATACCCATTTTATCATACACCAGGATGCGTATATTGTGAATGACTTGTTTTATGAGTCTTCAACAATATACTAGGATACTTGCCCAAATATGGAACATTTTCAGCGCAAAAAATCCGTTAACTTTCTTCCTTGATAAGAAAGTTAACGGATTATATTTTTAAACAGTGCGATAAACACGAATTGCTCTAAGCCTTTTCGGTTGCACCTTCTTACCCTTCGGACAAGGGGTCTTCCTCGTTCAAAGAGCTGGATCAAATTTTTGTTTAGCGATTTCTTTTTCCGGTATTCTCTGTCCCACGGATTTCCTCATGATAGAAATAATCTACGATCACCGGATATCCCTGCGGGACTCTTCCATAAGGCATTTCATTATCCGCAAAGGGACAATCATACTCCTTAGCCATTTCCTCAGCTTTTACTTCAAGCGCTTCAAAGTAGCTGCGGTTATGCTTGTTATAGATCTCATCGTAAAGCGGTACAAGATCAGGATATTTTCCGGCGATATAATCCATGATCGTCTTTTTGAAGCCGCCCCGAAGATTGAGGTTTTCGAGCCAGAACAGATCGCACTGATCCTTTACCCGCTCAAAAATGGCTTCAAAGTCCGTGATCCCGGGGAATACCGGGGATACGAAACAGACTGTACGGATTCCTGCGTCATATACCTGCTTCATAGCAGCGATACGCCGTTCAATGCTCGAAGCAGAGTCCATATCGTTCTTGAAATTTTCATCCAGTGTGTTGATCGACCATGAAACGGTCACTCGTCCAAGCTTCTTCAGCAGATCAATATCCCTTACCACAAGATCAGACTTTGTGCAGATCAGAATATCTGCGTCACTGCCAATCAACTGCTCCAGAAGTTTTCTGGTATTCCCGAATTGCTCCTCCTGTGGATTGTAGCCATCCGTCACAGAACCAATGACCACCCGCTGTCCGGCATATTTCTTCGGATTTTTAATTTCCGGCCAATGCTTCACATCAAGGAAAGTACCCCATTCCTCCGTGTGTCCGGTAAAGCGCTTCATAAAAGAAGCATAGCAATACTTGCAGGCATGTGTACAGCCTACATAGGGATTGACCGAGTAACCGCCTACCGGCAGACTGGACTTGGTCATGATGTTCTTTGTTTCCACCTCACGAATGAGGATTCCATTTATTACTTCTGCCATGATCTCTGTACCTCTAACACTTTATTAAATTCTTCCGGCATTTCCTGAATCATATTTTCATCCCCTATGATAGGGACAAGGTCTTCCTTCATAAACACCGGAATGCCGAGCGTATGTGCCTGGTCTGTCAAAGACCATGCCCACTCCGGCTCCGTATGAACCTTCCTGCTCTGAACCCCGGTCATAGTGCCGACAACGATCCAGTTGATTTCGGAAAGGTCAACTGTGCCGGGATCGTCGAATAACGGCTCAAAGGTAACATGGTAATGCTTTGCTCTGACATTTTTCCGAAGGGCGTCGATACGCCACAGTTCTGCTTTCCTCGTCACCGTAACGCCAAACCATGCGTTTTCCAGATCGGTATCAAAATCCAGCAGATCGGGGCGCTTGGTAAGAAACAAGAACTGATGCTGTGGATTTTCACGGATCTTTGCAAATACCTCGTCTCTCCATTCCGGCTTCCATCCGGAGAGATCGCTCATGCCGGTAAGAAGAAAGTTTTGCGGACGTTTCTTTTCCATCATCTTGAGCTTACCCGGAAAGAACTCAGGATCAGCGAAGTCATCGATCATATGCCAGCGTTTCACATTGTTGCGGGCATAGCAATATGCACACCCCACTGTGCAGCCGATGACGAGATTCATGTTCTGAATCTGATCTTTGATACAAATACTCATGACTTCTGCCACTCCTCAAGATTCTTTCTGATGCGGTCGAGGCATTCCTCAAACCGGGTAATTTCTTCCTCTGAAAAACCCTTGTAGTAAATGCTGCCCATCTCATCAGATACAGAATCGTACTCGCCCTTTAAGGCATGTGCTTTCTCAGTCAGAAACAGGAGTGTTTTCCTTTTGTCCGTTTCAGACTGAACACGGCTTATCAGTCCTTGATGTTCCATTCTTTCCAGCATCGTCGTAAGAGATGTTATCGCTAATCCGCATTTGACCGAGAGTGACCTGATCGAGATTCCATCCTCCTGCCACAGCACATAAAGAATGCGCCCCTGGGCTCCATTGAACGCATCAATATTCTTTTCGCTGAGAATCTTCTCAAAAATCCGGTCCCCAAGCTGTTTTATTTTTGTGACAAGAAATCCTCCATTCATTTCCATACAAAAGCTCCTATATAGTAGTTTATAAAATCATACTATATAGGAGTTTTATTTTCAAGAGTTTATATGTCTTAATAGGTAAATTTCGTTTTTTTCAATTCTCCAAACTGGAAGTTACAGCACCATTTCCCATAACAATGATGAAATAAATGGTTGAAGGAAGAACATAATAAGTGCTACAGATACACATATTATGTAAAAGTCACCCATTTTTGAATTTGAAAAGATTCGCTTCGTAAAATTATCAGTTATCCTATGTACAATAAAATATCCAATTATAGTACCAACAGTATTTGTAATAATATCGTTTATATCACTCGTTCTAAAAGTAAAAATCTGTGATATTTCAATTAAACTTGTAGCTATAAATCCCATTAAGGCAATATTTTTAATGTTTCTAAATTTATCCCACAATATCGGCAAAAAGAAACCAAATGGAACAAATAAAAGTATATTCAAACAAGCATTAATGAAATCCGAAACCATATCCAAAAACGGGATAACGTTCACTGCAAAATCAATTTTCAGAGATGCTATATTAGGAAAGCCTACAAGTGCTAAGACTGCAGTAAAATAAAACCCAAATACCATATAAATAATAGTTCGTTTCCAGCTATGAAAACATAACTTGTTATATATGCACCAAATAGGAATTATAAAAACAGCTGCCGCAACAATTTCGATAAGTGCACTATATATTCTATACATGTTTTTCTACCTCCACAACTTCCGATTGAGATTTCACCTGTTTTAAGAGATTTAATAACTATTATATTTTGTTATTAAATTCTCCGCAAACCCTTGAAAACACTGGATTTGTCGCAGGTGAGCTTTCCCTTATTTTTTCCCTTGTGTTATATCGTCCCATCAGTGTTTATGAACTCTGATAAGTGCAAATACAAGGGCAAAAAAAATTATATAAAACAGTATAACATAAAATAAAAGTGCCATGGTGGACTGATTGAAATGCTTCTTAATTTTTGCTAGCCATCATTGAAGCTTTTTTTGCTGGAAACAAGTTTATTTTCAATGTGCAATCAGCCTCTACCCTGTTTGCTCGTCATAAAGCGCAAAAAAATCCGTCAGCTTTCTTCCTGGATAAGAAAGTTAACGGATTATATTTTTAAACAGTGCGATAAACTGTTAAGGAAACAATCGGAGTTGGTGTAAACGAAAAAGCAGCCTTGAGTTCTGATAAAAACTGCCCTTTCGTTTACATCAATTTCGATTTTACCTTGGTGAACAAAGTCGCGTCCCTTTAGCCGATAGCTATGGGGATTCAATCGTTGCTCTTTTCCTTAAGTTTATCATACTGGGTGTTTTGGTAAAAGTTTTTTTATTCAAGAAATCAATTTCAGGCATGACAAACAAACCTCCTATGCGGAAGCCATTTATTCTATGCAATTGTAGATTTTAACATCTCATATGTGCATGAAAAGAAGAACTGTATTTATCTTTGCGGGGTGATACCATATTCCCTCCGCAAGAAGAACATTTGCATACATCAATGTGATACAAAACCTTTATCATTTCTACTGCATTTAGATTTTTTAATGTAGAAATGTATTTCTTGCATCCAAGCAGGTTTCTGCAGAGAGTTATCTTTTTTCTCTTGTTTCTACATGATAGCAGACCATAGTGCCGGATTCTGACAAATCGTTTGGGTGGAACATGCATCATGAATCGACGGATGAATTCTTCTCCTGAAATTGTTTTCTCTTTCCAGTGGCCTTCGTTTTTATAGTCTTTTACTGCATATGTAACTGTCGTATCCGTCATGGATTTGATTCGATGATTACTGATTGCTATCCTGTGGGTATATTTTCCAAGATAATTGATAACCGACTGTGCACCATTGAAAGTTTCTTTACAGTAAGTGACCCAGTTCTTTTCATAACACTTATCAAGAAGTTCTTTAAAACGATAGCTGTTCTGATATTTCTCTGCTGTACCATGAAATTTAAGCTTAGAATCATTCCACAGGCTTTTTAACTCATCCAGATATTTTCCACGGAACACTTTTGAGATGACACCATATGGGAGAAAAAAATTTCCACCTGTGTCTTTCCATTTATTTTCATCATCAAGCCCACCTCCAAGAACAATGGTATGAATATGAGGATGATAATTCATTGCAGAGCCCCAGGTATGAAGAATGCAGATATACCCTATATCAGCTCCCAGATACTTTGCATCTTTTGACAATTCATTCAATGTGGCTGAAGCAGCATGATACAGTGCATCATATAACAGCTTCTGGTTGCTGTAAATAATGGAATTCAATTCCTCAGGAACTGTGAATACTACATGATAATAGGGTGCATCCAATACGTTCTCTTTTTGTGCATCAATCCATTTCTCTTTCGGAAACTCCTGGCACATGGGACAGCATCTGCTTCTGCAGGAGTTGTTGTGAACACTGATACATCCGCAGTCCTCACAAACACTGATATTTACACCAAAAACTCCTGTTTTACAGTTTCTGATGTGATAAGCCGTTTTTCTGTGATGAGCAGGAGGGTTACTCCTCTTTTCATAGGAAGGATAGAACCGTTCAAATACATCCTGTATCGTACATGATTTATCCATAATCATTCACCACCCATCTCATCAAATGGGCTTTTAATACCAAGCAGAGTTTTATTGCTTACATGCAGATAAATCTCTGTTGATTTTGGATCACGATGTCCCAAAAGAGCCTGAATATATTTTATATCGCAGCCTGACTCAAACAGATGACTTGCAAAACTATGACGCAAACAATGTGTGGAGACGTGTTTTTGAATGCCTGCTCTTTCGGCGCTTTCACGAAAAAATTGAATGACACTATCTTTTGTAAGATAATCCCCTGTCCATGAACTTGGGAACAGAATCCCTCTTGGCCTGCCACATTGAAACCAGTATTCTGTCAATATTTCAAGCGTCCGGTCTGCAAGCAAAGTATAACGGTCAGATCGGCTTTTTCCATCGCGGATGTGTATGGTTTTGTTCGTGCGTGAAATATCATCATAATGAAGGTGTGTGACTTCTGAAACACGAAGTCCACCTGAATACATAGTAGCGATCATAGCTTTATGCTTCAGATTTGGTGTAGCATCAAGAATAGCTGATATTTCTGCTTTTGTAAGCACCGCTGGTAACTTTCTGTCCCTTTTCATACGAGGTATGTCATCATCATCCCAATTCATCTTCAATACTTTTTTGTAAAAGAAGCGGATTCCTGAATGGTAGTGATTGTATGTTTCTGGTGAAATCCCGGAAAGTTTCTTTTCAGTTAGGAATGTATCAACATCGTCAGTTGTTAATGCATCTATATCCTTGGCTGTGTGGTTCAAAAAATGAGCAACACTGGTACAGTATGCATGAATTGTGGAATCCTTGAGATTCCGTTTATTCGCAGCAGATCTAATCTGATTAAAAATTTCTTCGTACATAATAAAATCCTCCATGTAAAGTAAATCGTAAATGTATAAACACTGCTTACATGGAGGAGCATTAGCATAATAAAACTGCTTGCCAGAAAGGCAGCTCAATGGTATTCTTATCATAGGCAGTGGGGATGTCGATCCTGTTTGATTGTTGGTTGTGGTGACTTAACAATACTACTTGTAGGACTTGGTTTCCACTGCTTTTTATTAAAGTGTAAAGAAAAACTGCGCCATAGCCTTGGCAGGCCATCGCGCAGCGATTTTGTTCAACTGGAATTTGTCTTACAACAATTTATATATGCATAAAAAGCAATATATTTATGAAAACACCCTAAATCCAAAATTTACTCAATTCATTTTTTCCTTACATAAAATGTTCTCGTATATTTCACTTCCTCACCAAGTGTTTCCCCTATCAAAACTTCAAAATCATTGATATCAAATTCTGGAAAGAATGTATCTCCATCTTCAATATTTAAATCTACTTCTGTGATATACATTTTATCTACTATTTGCAAAGCTTCCTTAAATAGTCCATATCCACCAGATATGTATACATCTCGTCCTTTAGCCAATAATAATGCATCTTCTAATGATTTAACTGAAACTAAATTATCTCCTTGATACTCTGTTGTGGTGGAAACAACAATATTCATTCTATTAGGCAACGGATGACCGATTTCTTCATAAGACTTTCGCCCCATAATAACCACATTACCCGTTGTTAACTCTCTAAATTGCTTTTGTTCTCCCTTTATTTTCCATGGTATATTACCATTCTTGCCTATAACATTATTCTTTGACCTCGCAACAATCAAACCTATCATCTATTTCATCCTCCATAATATGATGTCGTACCTGTGATTCCATCAAGTGCACCACATCTTAACAAACTCAAAATTATCTCGAACTAACCAGCTCGACAAATTCCTTTTTTGTCTTCATCTGCATTATATCATATTGTTATAAGCATTGCCATTTCTTTTCTGCTTTTGAAAAGTTACTTATCAGCCTATGTTTTGTAAAGGGTGATATTCAGCATTTCTCACGCAACAAGCCCTTGACAAACCATAGACTAATAAGTTTTAAGGTAATCAAGCAGAAATGAAATAGTCTGCTGTTTCACGGCAACAAAAAAGAGATACCAACACACTTATGTAGTATCTCTTAGTCTAGTAGCAATATTCTTTTGTTTGCAAGCAGGTAAACATGGGCTGTTTCTTAATATCTTTTTGTTTGGGAAACACCTGTCTCCCATCTGGAAACGGTTCTCGCCGATACGCCAAACTTTTCTGCAAGCTGTTCTTGTGTAAGATTTTTTTCCTTACGGCATTGTTTCAAAAAAGCTCCTATCTTTTTTGTGTCCATGTTTCTACCTCTCTTTCACCTACAGCTTACCAATTATTTCAAAAAATCCCACGACACAAACCGAGAATCACCTGATTTTCCACCAGACATTGCGTGTCTGGTACAGATTAATCCATTTCAAACAAAAAATTTTCGTAATCTTTTACGTAATATCTGATATTTTTCCGGCCTTTTTGAAGAATGATATGTCCCTCTGCTTCCAGTCTTACTTTCTGTGCCTGGATACCTCCGGGATACTTTTCATTCAATTCACCATTTGCTTTCAGCGTTCTCCAGTAAGGAGTTTTATCTTTCAATCTCTGATGGCTTGCCCAGGCAGCAATAGATACAAAAATTCCGGCAGTTATAGGTTCTGTAAAATCTGCATCATTCTCTTTTGCAAAAAATTCTCTTATCTTTCCAACTGTAATCACTTTACCATATGGAATTTTTTTCATCACTTCATCATAAGCAATGGGCGGTGCAAAGTACATTTTGTTTCCACCATATTTTTCAATGCTCTTTACATCCGTGATTATCTGAAACTTTGGCATATCTTTATTATCCTGCAGCATTGCATTAAAATCCTTCTTATCTTCATTAGCCATATCCGCCACCTCCTGATCTAAGAATATACATCTTTCCGATTTTATGCAATGAGACACTTTTGTAAATTTCTTATCATAACCAGAATTTATAACTCTTTCCTATGGTTTAAGTGAATGCCAATATGTCCTACCCCCAGTATTATTGTAGACACGAATAACATTGGGTTTCGTCCGTATATAGCAATCAAACAACACGCTATAACTGGAAGAGTAGCACCTGCAACAAGAATACCCATTATACTGCTATAAAAATCTTTCATCGTCTTTTCACTTTTAAAATATCGTATCCAATATAATTCATACATAATCATCAGCACAAATGCAGCAATTAACCAAATCATCCATGCTGTAATACCTTGAATATTAAAATCACTGAAAATCAGCAACAAACAAGTCACTAAAACTTCGCCGGCTCTCTCAAACAACAGCAAGATTTTGTTTTCATTATGTACATATTTTTCGTAATCCTTTGGCTGATTCTTCGTCCAATATAAGTTTGGAATCATCAACATGATAAGAAAAATCAATCCAATATATGAAAATCCCAAATGCATACATTCACCTCATGATTCCCGATAATTTTCAGTTCTATAAACTGAATTACGATTTTTCATTTTGAAGAAAAATCTAAACAATCAATCGTTTTCTTAAATATCCGCTTTTCTTCATTCGTTCATATGTACCAAGTGTATCATTTTTATTTATAAACTCCAATGCTTCGTCATATTCCATTCCTAATATAAGTAAATTCATTCTTGCAGCATGCAAATAATTCTCGTACCATTCCCATTCTGGATTCCTAGACAATTCTCGAATTGTAGAGCGTGATACTATAGGATTTATTGCGTAATTATCTGGTTGACAAAAACTATTTACAATATTAATATTGTTCTCCATTACTTTTGTTTGTCCCACCATAGAACCACCCATACTATTCCATAGAGGAAAATGACCATACTTTCTTCGGAATGACTCAATTAATATGCCTTCTACTCTCTTTATATCATCTCGTCCTTGCTCACTTAACATATCCTCAATTGGAGAGTTCTGCTGCTTTGCAAATTTCTCATACACTTTTCTGTTTCTATGAACCAACGGTTGAGATAACGGCGATTGCACAAATATTGTGTAACCCAATCGTTCATTTCTTGAAAAATAATCTTCAATTTGTTTTTGTTTCGATCCCTCTTTAATTGGTAAAATCCCATTATGCTGTTTAAATCTTTCCGCTAGGTCGCCTGCTAATCCAATATAGAGAACTGCTTCCGCATAGTAATCCCAAAAACAATAAATTCCTGCCGAAGCCCAACCGTAGTTATCTGTCGGAGAACATAAATCATCGATAGCATCTGCCATTTCCAAGGCTTCTTCTTTTCTATACGCATCTATAATAACTGTTCCAAACATTACATATCTCCTTGCTAAACACCATCTGTCTTTTTCTCATTTTATCACACTCACATTCCAAACACCATTCTTATATTAGCAAAAGAACAGCCTTCCGACTGCTCTCTGTGCTTACTATAATGTAGCTAACTTACATATCGTTCGCATCCTATATATGTTTTTTCATATTCTCACAACTCCATTTCTTTGTGTTTGATTTTATTTTTCTTCTGCTGCATATTGTGCTCCTGGCTTCTTTCTCTGCCCCATTGCAGCCTGTCACTCAGTTTTCTCGGCATCTGCTCTTTTCGTTTTTGTTCTTCCAGTGCTTTTTCCTTCTGAATATCACGCCAAATTGCCGACTCTATAGTATCACTGCCAAATATCCGTAGTGCTCTTTTATATTTATCTGATATTACTTCCAGCTTATCTACATCATCACACAACTGATTGCACATATCCGCCACCTTATCAGCATCCTTTTCTAGATCATCATAATCTTTCTTCAACTGCTGATATTTATCTCTCCATTTTTCTGCTTCTCTGGAAAGTTCTATCACCTTTGCAGATAATCCTGCAATATAATTCTTCATCTTAGCGAACAGAGGTTTAATCTTTTTATTGCGGTATGTAGACGCCAGTTCCAGTGCCCCGACTTCTGGCAACACTAATTTAATTTGCCCGGAATTCTTTAATTCCTTATCAATACTATTTATGATTGGCTGTAACTGATTCCGTTGCTTCTCCATATGCTTCAGTTCTTTGTCCGCCTGTTCTTTGCTTTCCCTGACTTGATCTCTGGCTTTTTCTGCATCAGCTTTTTCCTGATTAAGCGCCTTTATATCTGATTCTGTCGCTTCTACATCTGCTGTCAAATTTTCTATTTTCTGCTCCAGCTCCTTTACTTCTTTTGCACGTTCCTTCTTCTTAAAATTATACACATCCAGATGTTCTTCATGAGTTCCTCTCTGCTCCCATTCGATTTCATGCCGCTCCATAATCTCTGCCAGAACTTCTTTTTCATGATTGATCCATTGATTCAATTCTGTATCATGCTTGGCACCGCCTTGAAATCCAAGGCTTTTCAACGCCTGTTTCAACGAGACTCTTGTATCCATTCCTTTTCCCTTCCATCCGGTCACATAAGGTACAAAATCAATATGTAGATGTGGGGTAGCTTCGTCCTGATGCAGATAGCAGCAAAATACCCGGAGTGTTGGATTTCGTCTCTGGAAATCCTGCATATATTCATCCAATACTTTCACCGCAAGATCTCCCTCTGGTGTCCCGGCAGCCATATCTTTATTATTTCCAATCTGGAAAATTACTTCATGGAACAACTTCTCCTGCTTTCCATGCTGAATCTTATCATAATAATTCGTAATCTTCCGATCATTTCTTTTCCCGACATTATACCGTTCTACCGATTCATCAAACAGTTCTTTGTAAACATCCTTCAGATTTTCATCCCGGTAACAAATGTTCAGATATACTCTGTTCTGATTAACATTTTCTGCAATAAAATCCCTTCTGTTATGCGCAAGAGAACCTGTTCCTGTCATACCGCTGATTGTTCTTTTCATCATCCTATTTTTTCACCTCACATTCTCTAAATAGTGCCGGATACGGCACATAAATTGTATTCATGCCCGTTAGGGCGGTTTTGTTACTTTTGTCAAAAGTAACACAAAAGCACTTTCGACAGCCGTACCGTCCATCAAAAGTACCCTTGCGCCCTGCCAGGAGCTTTTCTTCCCTTCGGTCGGTATGTCTGTGCCCTGTTATATCCTTGCCTGAATATATTCCAGGTCACCACGATACGGTGTGCCCACCAGATACCAGTTCCGCTCAGCATCCATTTCCATCCGGGTCTGTACCCATCTGCCATCCAGCAAAATCTGCAGGCATTCCCCACAATGCAATCCGGTATCAATCCATAAGTCCGATAACAAGATGCCATATCTTTCGCTACTACTGTTGTAACCAAGTCTTCCCTCTCTCATTGTCCAGTCTCCTTTCCAGATACATTCAAAATCCCTACCAAGAATGCCCTGAATCATGGCTTCCTTTCAGATGTCTTACAAAAACTTCCGTCCTCACATCTGCAACTTTTCCTTGTCTGCCATTTATACAGGAGCGTGCCACGCCCCTGTCATATGGCATCCAAAGAAGAATTACCATCGAAAGTCAGCCTGTATTCCTCGCCTGTCCAGATACTCCTGGCGAGCTTTTTCCCGTTCTTCCTCTGTTGGAGCGGTTTTTGATTTCGTATATAATTCACGTTCCACCATAGTGTTCATTTTCTGCTCCAATCCTTTTTTCACATCATCGGCACAACTATCATCATCAAGCAGATGATATCGGAGCAGTTTCATAAATAATTGCTGCGGTACTTGTACATTTTTCATTCATAGCTCCTTTCAAGATTGCAAGATTCCCTATTCTTAAAGAGATGGTAATCTTGCCATCTTCCCAATACTATTCAGGCAACATCCAGAACCACTGATTACCAATCTTCACAGACTCAATTTCCAGTTCCTTCTTCGCATTCCATAGTGTTTTCTTTTTAATCCCCCGACTTTCTGCTTCTTCTGCCACCTTTGTCTGGGCTACAGAACCGGATACCAAAATTTCCTTTAAAAATTCCTTTGCTTCGTGAATTTTCTGCCCCCGGTTGTCTCCGCTTAACAAATCATCTGCACTGATGTCATATTCCCCAATCCATTCAAATCCAGTATCTTTATCCAAACGAAATGCAATGGATTTTCCTTCCGGTGCAAGGGAACTTTTCACATGACACACCACACGAATTTCTGGTTCATCCTTGATCCTTCCGACAATCAGTACGCTTCTGGCTGCCGCTTGAAAATCAATAGAGCCAAGTCCACGGTATGACGATTTCCCATTACTGTTTTTGTTCATATGACCAATCAAAATAATCGCACAATGATATTTCTCAGCAAGCACCGCTACACGCTTCATCAAGGGGCGAATTTCATTTGCCCTGTGCATATCTACAGCAGCCCCCAGAAAACCCTGTATCGGGTCTAAAACTACAAGGCGTGCTTTTGTCTTTATGATAGCTTCTTCTAATCTGGCATCCATCATAGTCAACGCCTGATCGTTATCATCAATTACCATCACTCTGGAACAGTCTGCACCTGCTGAAAGAAGTCGGGGCTTAATGGTATCGCCCAATCCATCCTCTGCAGTCTGATAAATTACATTTACCGGCTCCAGATCCACTGTTTTTGCCTCCAAGGCTGGTTCATCACTGCCCGATGGTAATACTGCCTCGCCTTTTGTCAGCTTTGCAATAATCTGCAGTACCATTGTGGTCTTGCCCTCACCGGGATCTCCCTGCACGATCGTAACTTTCCCAAAGGGAATAAAGGGATAAAGCAGCCAATCTATTTTTTCTACCTCTACCTGTTCCATATTTATCAGTTTTAAATTCGGTTCATCTCTTCTGTTATCCAAAATTACCTCCATTTTCTGTTGAAAGAAAGTGGAGACTTTGGTAGAATAACCTTAGTATTTGATTTGGATTTTCTACCAAGTCTCCGCCTTTAGGTGTTTGCCGACACTTAAAGGCTTTTACTTTTCATCTTCCAATATCTCTGTTTTAAAATCACTTGCTTTCCATGTTACTGAACAATCATCACCAGTGATTTCAATTACCTGTTGCATTAATGCCCGGCAATCTGCCAGCACCTCATAGAAATCCTCTGTTTCCAGATGTTCCAGACGTTCCCACAACCGCCTTATTTCAAGGCTTAACCGATCACTTTGATATTTACCAACCGCAATCTTTACTTCCTGATGTAGTACGGACTGAATGAAATATTTTCCTTTCGGCAGTCCACTCACTTTAATGCGCGCTTCTAATTCTCTGCGTTCCTCAGGTGTCATCCGAAAACAAACTGTCTGATTGCGTTTTCTATCTTTATCTAATCCACTCATTACAAATCCTCCCTATATTCACTGTCCAGCCGTTCAGCCAGTTTTGTCTGCTTGTTTGGATAAAGATGTGCGTAGGTATTCAGCGTAGTTTCCACCTTTTCATGCCCGAGCCGATTTGCAATCTCCAGCGGTGAAAATCCCAGTTCAATCAGCATACTTGCATGGGAATGCCTCAAATCGTGTACTCTTATCCGTTTTACGCCACTTTCTTTAATTCCTCGCTGCATTTCATGCTCCAGATAATATTTTGTAATGGGGAACAACCTATCGTCCTCCTGCAAATCATATAAGCTGTCCATATAATCTTTGATATCTGCAGCCAGAAACTCCGGAATGGTAATCACCCTCTTGCTTTTCGGTGTCTTTGGTGGAGTGATCACATCATTCTTACCAAGACGTTGGTATGATTTTGTGATAGAAATTGTTCTCTTTTCCAAATCTACATCTTTCGGATTCAGTGCCAAAAGCTCTCCCAAACGCATTCCCGTCCAGTATAAAGTCATAAATGCCATATAAGAAAGCCTTTTGTTCATAACACTGTCGATAAACTTTCTAAATTCCTCTACTGTCCAGAAATCCATTTCTTCTGCCTTACTCTTACCCATACTTCCAGCTTTTGCACAGGGATTGCTTTTCAAATCGTAATATCGAACCGCATAATTAAAGATTGCGCTCAACTGATTATTGATTGTTTTCAGATAAGTGGGTGAGTACCCCATTTTAATCAACTCATTCTGCCATTGTCGGATGTCAGCTGCAGTAATATCATTTACCCGCTTATTCCCGAAATACGGGAGAATTTTCAGCTCCACAATATACTTTTTCGTTCTCATGGTATGCTCCCGCAGACGAGTCTCCATATCTGCACAATACATCTTCCAAAAATCCTCAAACTTCATATCAAAGTCTGCTTTTTTCGTAATAAGGAAATTTCTAAGCCATTCCTCCGCCTCTCTTTTAGTTGCAAAACCTCGTTTAGTGGATTTCCGGCGTTTCCCCTGCCAATCTGTATAACGATACTGAATCAACCATTTCCCTGTTTTCTTGTCTTTTTCCGCTTTCATTCGATCACCTCCTATGCACTGAAACCATACCAGCGTTTTTCAAAATAGCGTCTGGGAACTTTGCCCGCAATCACCAGAAATCCCTCTTTTTCCAGTTCCTGATTCAGCTTACGGATCAGTTTATAAGCATGACCTACAGAAACACCCAGCATTTCTGCGAGTTCATTTGCAGTAATATAAATCTTGTTGTTTTCTTCCATATATGCATCCTCCTTTTTTATAGCGTTATCGCTACATTTTGCATCTCTATTATATGTAGCGACCTCACTATTGTCAAGTATTTTGAAATGCCAGTAGAAAAATTTTTTCAAACATGGTATAATGTAGCCATCTCGATACATGGAGGACAATAAAAATGACCATAGGAGAAAAAAATCAAATACTGCCGAAAGCAAATCGGCATCACGCAAGATAAACTGGCTGAACTGACCGGCATCCATCCGGTTTCTATCCGAAAATACGAAACCAATAAAATGCAGCCACAACCTCCTCAGTTAGAGAAAATTGCAGCTGCACTCGGTGTCAGTTATAATGCTTTGAATGGCAGTGACACTGCCGGACTTCGTCTGGAAACAGTCGGTGATCTGATGGGCGTACTTATGGTCCTTTGTAATTCCGGCATCCTCCAGATCAGCGGAGAGCGTGGAGAAGACAAGATGTTAAAGGACGATACTGTATCTATCCATCTGAATCCGATTCTTTCTTCTTATCTCGAAATCGGATATACCAACAGAGGGAAAGCACATACTCTGGCATTACAGGATGCTTTGTTGAATATCAGAAGTTACAAGGTATTCAATGACCTGTTAAAATGGGAAAAAATGAACTTTATCTACCAGAGTGCTTTGAAATCTGCTGGGAATAATCCGCATGATGCTACTAAGGCTGCGATTGAAGAAATTGTAGAGACAAAAGAAAAAGTGGAATTGGAATTACAGAAAAGTCAGATATTGCTTGATACTTCTGACGAGGTTAAAGTAAAAGTAAATTCAGACTACTTTAATAACTAAATCTATAAACACAGATTCAGAAAGAAGATTTTCTATGGGAAATAGAACCGACAAACCAAAACAAACAGCTCAGCAACTAATTGCAAAGATGAAAAACGAAAAAGGTATTAGTTTTAAACATACCTCTGAAAGCGATGCAGAAAACTACTTGGCAAATATTAATAATTATCTCCGAACAGCCGCATACCGAAAAAACTATCAAAAACATACAAAAGGTATCAATAACGGCAAATACATCTGTTTAGACTTTGCATATTTGCAAAAATTATCTACTATTGATATGCATTTTCGTTTTATTGTTTCAAAAATGTGCTTGGACATTGAGCACGACTTGAAAGTTAAAATGTTAAAAGACATTGAAAGCGATCCGTCTACAGACGGTTATGATATTGTAAAATGCTTTTTAGCTCAAAACACTTATATTATTGGAAAACTCGAAGCCACCAGTTCTTCCCCCTTTACAAGTGATTTGATTCATAAATATTTTACTATTCAACGCATATATAATACAGCAAAGCAGAAAAAGGAAAATAAAATTGTTGCATATGATGATTGTCCTGCATGGGTTTTGCTAGAGATGCTTACATTTGGAGACTTTATCAAATTTTATGAATTTTATTATTCTTCCAGAAATTTTCCGAAGTTATCTACACCTGTAATAAATTTGGTTAAAAGCCTTAGAAATGGAGCTGCACACAATAATTGTATTTTGACTGATTTGGCACACGGAACTTCAAGAGCTCCTCAAGAGATAAGCCAAGAAATTTCTAAAATTATCTCTATAAATTCAAATCAGCGACAGAAGAAATTGTCATGTAGACCTATGTTGGAATTTACTTGCCTACTTTATGTATACAAATTAGTAGTATCCGATAAGGTGAGGCATCATAGAATAAAAGAACTGAAATATTTGTTCTTCAATCGAATGCCAGAGAAAAAAAAGTTTCTTTAAAAGTAATGAATTAATCAAAAGCAATTACGAATTTGCATGCAAAGTTATTTCTGCGTTCTTTTGAAAAAATGCTATAATTTGTCAAGACATTTTGGCCAGGAAATATTGACAAATCGGAGCAACACGCATATAATATTTTCAGAATCATAAAAACCTATGTGTTTTTGTAAGGACGGCGTTGCGACGGCGTTCTATTTTTTGTCTAATATTTCTTTTTTTCATAAAATCGTATATAATATATGTATTATCTCTTCATAGGATTACATACTATTCTATATCCTTAAATGAGGAGGTAAAATCATGAAAATCAATGGGGTCATAGCTATGCTCAAAAAAAAAGCACCTAAAATAATTCAAATCAATGATATTTTACAGTGGTATGACAATGGGGAATTAGAATTATCTCCGAAATATCAGCGCAATAGCGTTTGGAACGAAAAGGCAAAATCATACTTAATTGATACTATTCTTCGAGGTTTGCCTATTCCTCCAATCTTTATGCGACAAGCAATAGATGTTGCCACAAAAAAAACTTATAGAGAAATCATTGACGGCCAACAACGATTACGTGCTATTACGGAATTCGTTGATAATAAATTTTCAATTTCAAAATCTCACAATGAAGAATTTGGCGGAATGTATTATAAAGATTTAGATGAAGATGTCCAAGAGCAATTTTTAGATTATGATTTGTTTGTAGAAGTAATTAGTGAAAAAGATGATACCGTTATTTATGATATGTTTGCACGTTTAAACACGAACAATTGCGTATTAAATCGCCAAGAAATCCGAAACTCAAAATTCTGGGGCGAATTTAAAGTCGCTGCATACAATACGGCTGCAGAATATCGTGATATTTTTTACAATAACAAAATTTTTACCGACAAACAGTTTTCTAGAATGGATGATGTTGAATTAGTTTCAATGTTATTGAATATTTTTATTAATGGTATTGATTCCGATACTCCTACAAGCATAGACAGGCTTTACGGCAAATTTGATAAATCTTTTGATGATTATGAAACCATTAAGCCCAAATTTGATTTAACAATGAAGGTAATAAATTCTATCTATGAATACCTTAATGGCAACATTCATTGTTTTTCTGGAAAACAATATTTTTATACCCTTTTTGCTGCATTAGTCCATCAATTATATGGATTGCCAGTCTTAGATGCACCTCGCAAATCCGAATATTCAAGTGAACACATAAGCGAACATATGCCTTGTTTATTAGATAGACTTGCACAGTTTGAAAATCATTTTGAACGCTGTATCATAGACAAAGCTTCATGGTACGATATGTATGTTGAATTTACTGAATTTGAGAAGTTACATCGTACTAGAACAACAAATAAAACAGAAAGATTTGAACGAGTCAAGTTCTTAAGCAACTATATTGCAGGGGATTTATAATGGAAAATGACGCTTTAAAAACCTATATCCAACAATGTAATGCTTCCTTGCAACCTAATATAGCCTTATTATATGAAGCCAGTTTTTTTAAAATATATGTAAAGTTCGAACAATATCTCTCAAAAATTTTTGAAAGTTATTGTATTGGTGTTCCAAGCAGTAAGGGATACTGCCCTCAAAGGAAATTAGCTTTTACCGATGAGGAACATTTACGTGCAATTCTACGAGGTGACAAGCAATACATTGATTATATCAAAAAAATCGAAACATTAGCACCTCACATTTTTGTAAACAGCCCCTTTAACATTATTTTCAATGTAGCTGATAATAATACTCTTTTTAACCAAATGATTACCTTACGCAATTACATAGCACATGAAAGTAACGAATCAAGAACAAAATATATCAAAACGTGTTTAGGAAATGGAACATTTATTGAACCAGATAGTTATTTAACAAAAATAAATCGTAGAACCTCTAGTAGCTATTATACCATTTATATTAATAAAATAATCGAAATATCAGATTTGATTTTAGATCCCCCAATTGTCTAAATTTTACACTCAATTTGTACTCAAATCACATAACAAGAGCCCGGAAACCCGCATAAACACTGGATTTCCGAGCTCCATTTTTTTACTCAAACTCAATCGTTCCCGGCGGCTTGCTGGTGAGATCATAGAATACTCGATTGACCCCTCTCACCTCATTGATGATCCTGCTCATCACCGTCTGAAGAACTGCGAAGGGAATCTCAGCAGACTCAGCAGTCATAAAGTCGATGGTGTTGACGGCACGCAGTGCCACGGCGTAATCGTAGGTTCTCTCGTCACCCATAACGCCAACGGAACGCATGTTGGTGAGGGCTGCGAAATACTGGTTCGGCATCCATGCGGGAGCGATGCCATGCTCTTTCTTATAGGCTTCCGCTGCTTTATCAACTTCCTCACGGTAGATGTAATCTGCATCCTGTACGATCCGCACTTTTTCTGCATTTACTTCGCCGATGATGCGGATGCCAAGCCCCGGACCGGGGAAGGGCTGACGGAATACCAGTTTCTCCGGGATGCCAAGCTCCAGACCTGCTTTGCGCACTTCGTCTTTGAACAGATCACGAAGGGGCTCGATGATTTCTTTGAAATCAACATTCTTCGGAAGGCCGCCCACATTGTGATGGGATTTGATCACCGCAGATTCTCCGCCAAGACCGCTCTCTACCACATCCGGGTAAATGGTTCCCTGCGCCAGGAAATCCACAGCGCCGATCTTCTTTGCCTCTTCCTCAAAAATACGGATGAATTCTTCGCCGATGATTTTCCGTTTTGCCTCCGGCTCGGTGACACCGGCCAGTTTCTTGTAATATCTCTCCTGTGCGTTGACACGGATAAAATTCAGGTCAAACTGTCCATTGGGGCCAAATACGTTTTCCACTTCGTCGCCTTCATTTTTACGAAGGAGGCCATGATCCACAAATACACAGGTCAGCTGTTTTCCGATGGCCCGGGAAAGAAGGCCCGCTGCAACGGAAGAATCCACACCGCCGGACAGGGCAAGAAGTACCCGGCCGTCTCCGACTTTCTCCCGGATTTCTTTTACTGTATGCTCTACAAAGGCGTCCATCTTCCAGTCGCCTGCACATGCACAGACATTTTTTACGAAGTTATTGATCATCTTCGTGCCTTCTGCGGTGTGAAGTACTTCCGGATGGAACTGGATCGCATACAGCTTCTCTGCCTCATTTTCAGCGGCTGCCACCGGGCAGTCCGCCGTATGGGCTGTGATCTCGAAGCCGGGCGCGATTTTGGAAATGTAGTCAAAATGGCTCATCCAGCAGATAGTCTCAGGAGATACCCCCTCGAATACCTTGGATGTCTTTTTATCAATCAGAACTTTTGTCTTTCCATACTCTCTTACTTCTGCGCGCTCTACTTTTCCGCCAAGTACATGAGACATCAGCTGTGCGCCATAGCAGAGACCAAGCACCGGAATCCCCAGTTTGAAAAGCTCCTCTGTGTAAGTCGGTGAATCCGGCTCATAGCAGCTGTTTGGTCCTCCTGTCAGGATAATTCCCTTGGGATGCATTGCTTTGATCTTCTCTATATCGGTTCTGTAAGAATATATTTCGCAGTATACGTTACATTCTCTGACACGTCTGGCAACCAGCTGGTTGTACTGCCCGCCGAAATCAAGCACGATCACCATTTCCTTATTCACGGCAGTTCCTCCTTTGTTTCGTTTTCTCTCACAATTTTTGTGTTGCTCACTGTTTTTTATTATAGTGGAACCCCTCTTTATTTACAAGGGGTTTCCAAAAATTCCGCCCGCCATCCAGACAGACGGCCCAGTTACCCCGCATACCGGAACATGGTTTTCTTCCAGTTGCCCCGAAAATACCGGATGAGGAAAAAGGTCAGGCGGAACACCCAGTCCAGAAGCATGGCCGCGCACACGCCGATGGCACCGTAGCCCATATATTTTCCCAGGATAAATCCGAACAAAATCCGCCCGACGCACATGGACACGATGGAAACGACCATGGTGTAGGCCACATCGTTGCAGGAGCGGAGCATGTTGGGAAAAGTAAACGCCAGCGGCCAAAGAAACAGCGCCGTGATGTTATGCATGCTCATGAGGATTTTCGCCAGCGCCATGGTTTCCGGAGAGAGGTTATACATGCGGAAGATCAGCGGCTGGGACAACAGGATCACAATGATCAGCGACGACATGGTAACATAGGTGATTTTCATCAGCTTTTTCGTGTAATATTTTACCTGCTCCACATCCCCGGCACCCACGCACTGCCCAATGACGGTGATCATGGCAAGCCCCATGGCATTTCCCGGAATACAGCATACGTTGTCCACATTGTTTGCCACCGCATTGGCTGCGATCTGTGTTGTGCCAAAGGCAGAGATGATGGACAGCACCACGATCTTTCCCAGATTAAAAAAACAGCTCTCCATGCCGCTGGGCACGCCGATGCCCAGGATCCGGCCGATCATTTTCCGTTCAAAGCGCAGGCAGATTTTCCGGCCTGTATGTACCGGCAGCTTTGGATTGCGAATAAGGAGCAGCATGATGACCGCCGCCACCGCCCGGGAAACCACTGAGGGAATAGCCACGCCCTCCACCTTACAGTGCAGGCCAAAGATAAGGATGGCATTGCCGCTGATGTTGATGATGTTCATCACCAGGGAGGTCAGCATGGAGATCCGGGAATTACCCATGGCCCGAAACAGCGCAGCACAGGAGTTATAAACGGCCACAAACGGGAAAGACAGACTGGTGATCATGAGATAAATTCTGGCATTTTCCATCACATCTGCATCAATTTTTCCAAAAGCCAGCCGAATGATGGGCTCGCCAAAAGCCAGGCAGACCGCCATGGCCATCACACTGATGACTGCGGAGATAAGAATAAGCTGATCTGCGGACTGGCAGGCCGGTTCTTTGCGCTTCTGTCCGATAAACTGAGCGCACACCACCGCGCCGCCGGTACCCAGTGCTGCAAACAGCTGGATACACAGGACATTGATCATGTCCACCAGAGACACCCCGGACACCGCCGCCTCGCCCACATGGGATACCATGACCGTGTCGGCCACGCCCACCGAGATCGCCAGCACCTGCTCGATGACCAGCGGAATGATCAGCTTTTTCAGATCCTGATTTGAAAATCGCAGTTCCAATGTTCTCTTCCTCCTACAGCTCTTCTATATACCAGATATCCTGCATTTTGCGGATTTTTTCCAGCATTTCTTCTTTGGAAACGCCTTTGTCTTCCTCCCCGCGCATGATAAACTGCACGGATGCGCCCACGGCGCTTTCCTCCGTTACCGGCTCCAGAAATACGATCCGCCAGCCGTTTTCCCGCAAGGCACGGACCACCTGACTGAAATGGAAATCTTTCTCGTATTCCATGTAAATCCTGGCATCTGTCGTCAGCTTGACATACTGATCGTCCATCTGGTTCAGCCGTTTCAGCGTAAAATGCAAAACGATGCACATGATGATGGCGCACTCATAAAAGCCCACACCCACAGCCAGCCCCATGGCAGCAGACGCCCAGAGGCCTGCCGCCGTCGTCACGCCCTTGATCTGGTGGCGGCTGTTGAGAATGATCGTACCCGCGCCGATGAAACCGATGCCGCTTACCACCTGGGAGCCGATACGGGCCGGATCGGTATTCTGTCCCAGCACCGTCACCATGTACTGTCCCACCAGCATGGTGCAGGCAGAACCCACACAGACGAGGATATGGGTACGAAACCCCGCTGCCTCCTGATGTTTTCCCCGCTCATAACCGATGATTCCACCGCAAAACACTGCCAGCACGATACGCAGCGTCAGTGACAGCACATTTAATTCCCGAAGATAAGAAATCCAGGCCATTTTCTCCATATACACGCCTCCCGGTCACCCTGTCATTTTCTACCCCCAAGTGTAGCGAAAAGCGGGCTTTCTGTCAAATAGGAAAACTTGCCGGAAAGCAAACAGAACCCCGGGGAAAATTCCCCGAGGCTCCGTGTTTTCTTGTATCCATATCTAACTTTTATATATCTGAAACAGATGACATCGCATATATCGCAGTATCTCCCTGCACAGGTTAAAGCATCTCCCATATCGAATCGTGCCCGGCAATTACTCACTCTCGGCAACGATCTTCGTTGGCGTTCTTCTCTGCCGTCTCAGCCTCCGTTACAGTCTACTTCTACTCAACGTCCTCTGTCTCTGCTTTCGCTGCAGCCTGCTCAGCTTCTGCTCCTTCAGCTATCTCTGCTCTGGCAACATCCGTCTCTGCAACGTGTTCTGCTGTTTCTTCGCCTGTCACAGCAGTCTCACCTGCCGCAGCGGGTTCCTCTGTCTTGACTGACTCCGCAGCCTCCGGCAATCCAATCTGCTTCTCGGAGATTCTGGATTTCTCCCCTTCTGTGCTCTCTGGCTGGTCGCCGCGCACCTGATGGAAGATCTCCATAAATTCTTTGCCGGTGATGGTTTCTTTCTCAATCAGGAATGCCGCAATCTTGTCCAGTGCTTCCCGGTTCTCCGTCAGAAGCCGTTTGGCCTCCGCGTAGGAATCCTTCAGGATCTGCATGACTTCCCGGTCAACCTCTGCCGCCATCTCATCGCTGCAGTTGAGCACGGTTCTGCCGGACAGATACTGGTTCTCCACCGTCTCCAGACCGATCAGGCCAAATTTCGGCGACATACCGTACTGGGTCACCATGGCCCGCGCGATCCGGGTGGCCTTCTCGATATCATTGGCTGCACCGGTGGTTACCGTATCAAAAACGATCTCCTCCGCCGCACGGCCCGCCACAAATTCCACCAGCATAGCACGGATCTCTTTCTCCGTGTTCAGATACTTTTCTTCCTCCGGCACGTTCATCACATAGCCCAGAGCGCCCATGGTACGGGGCACGATGGTGATCTTCTGTACCGGCTCGGAATCCTTCTGCAGGGCGCTGACCAGCGCATGTCCCACTTCGTGGTAGGAAACGATGCGGCGCTCTTCCTTGCTGAGGATCCGGTCTTTCTTCTCCTTACCAACGAGAACGACTTCCACGGCCTCGAACAGATCCTTCCGGGAAACCATGTTTCTTCCGTCCTTGACTGCCAGAATGGCAGCTTCATTGATCATATTGGCCAGATCGGAACCCACCGCACCGCTGGTTGCCAGCGCGATTGCTTCCAGATCGACAGTCTCATCCAGATGAACATCCTTGGAATGCACTTTCAGGATATTCACACGGCCTTTCAGATCCGGCTTGTCCACGATAACTCTCCGGTCAAAACGGCCCGGTCGCAACAACGCCTGATCCAGCACCTCCGGCCGGTTGGTTGCCGCCAGGATCAACAGCCCCTTGGACGTATCAAAACCATCCATCTCGGACAGCAGCTGGTTCAGCGTCTGCTCCCGCTCATCATTGCCGCCGCCCAGTCCACTGTCGCGGCGTTTGCCGATGGCATCGATCTCATCAATAAAAATGATACAGGGCGCCATCTTCTTGGCTTCCTCAAACAGGTCGCGGACACGGGACGCACCCACACCCACAAACATTTCCACGAAATCAGAACCGGACAGGGAAAAGAAGGGCACGTTTGCTTCTCCTGCCACCGCTTTTGCCAGCAACGTCTTACCGGTTCCCGGAGGGCCCACCAGCAACGCGCCCTTGGGCAGCTTGGCACCGATCTTTGTATATTTTCCGGGGTTATGCAGGAAATCAACTACTTCCTGTAAGGATTCCTTGGCCTCGTCCTGACCGGCTACGTCCTTGAACGTCACACCGGTCTCCTTCTGCATATAAACCTTCGCCTTGCTCTTGCCGACGCCCATCATACCGCCGCCTCTGGACATACGGCCCATGATAAACACATATGCGCCCACCATAAGAACGATAGGGATCAGATAACTCAGGATACTGTACAGCACAGCGCCCGTTGTATCCGGCACCTCCCTGGAGTAAGTCGTCACACCATACTCCGCCAGCATATTTTTCAAATCCTCATCCGGGAAAACACCGGTGTAATATGTCACCTGGGCACCGGACAGCCCGGAGACTTCCTTCTTATCCGCATCCTCCTTCATCTCAAAGGTGATCCGGTCAGACTTCATGACGACACTGTCCACCTTGCCGTCCTTCACCAGTTCCACGAACTCGGAATAGGGAACCTCCTGTTCTGTGGCGTCAGAATAAATACTGCGCATAAAGTACATGGATGACAGCACGATCACTGCCAGGATCATGAATATGAGCATATTCGTTCTATTCTTCGGATTACGGCCCCCGCCGGGACTGTTTTTCCTGTTGTTATTATTATCCATAGTGTTCCTCCTGTTTTGCAATACTAATATTATAGAGATAATTCTTCCACAAATCAATAAGCGGAATGTGAAATTTCATTTTACGTTTTTTAAATTTTCATAAAAAAAAGTGGATTTCTGAATTCTTTGGTTGTATAATACCATGATTATAAGAAGACCAGTCATTGATTCAAACACAGGAGGATGGATTATGCCAGTAAAATACGTATTCGTAACCGGCGGCGTTGTGTCCGGTCTGGGTAAGGGAATCACCGCTGCTTCCCTTGGCCGGCTGCTGAAGGCCCGCGGTTACAAGGTAACCATGCAGAAATTTGACCCTTATATCAACATCGACCCCGGCACCATGAACCCGATCCAGCACGGCGAGGTGTTCGTCACCGATGACGGTGCCGAGACAGACCTGGATCTGGGACACTATGAGCGTTTTATCGATGAGAGCCTGGATAAGAACTCCAATGTGACCACCGGTAAGGTCTACTGGACGGTTCTGCAGAAAGAACGGCGGGGAGACTACGGCGGCGGCACCGTACAGGTCATTCCCCACATCACCAACGAGATCAAGAGCCGCTTTTACCGCAATTTTACTGACACAGACACCCGCATCGCCATCATTGAGGTGGGCGGTACCGTGGGTGATATCGAAAGCCAGCCCTTCCTGGAGTCCATCCGGCAGTTCCAGCATGAGGTGGGACATGAGAATGCCATCCTGATCCACGTTACCCTGATCCCTTACCTGCATGCCTCCGGGGAAATGAAGACGAAGCCCACCCAGGCGTCCGTCAAGGAGCTGCAGGGCATGGGTATCTGGCCGGATATCATCGTCTGCCGTTCAGAGATGCCCATGGATCAGAGCATCAAGGACAAGATCGCCCTGTTCTGCAATGTGCCCAGCTCTCACGTGCTGCAAAACCTGGACGTGGAATATCTGTATGAGGCACCGCTGGCCATGGAAAAGGAGCACCTGGCCCAGGTTGCCTGCGAGTGCCTGAAGCTGGACTGCCCGGAGCCGGATCTGGAAGACTGGAAAAATATGGTCAACGCCCTGAAGCATCCCACCAGCGAAGTGACCGTTGCCCTGGTCGGAAAATATATCACGCTGCATGACGCTTACATCAGTGTGGTGGAAGCACTGAAGCACGGCGGCATCGCCAGCCACTCGGTTGTCAACATCAAATGGGTGGATTCCGAGACGGTGACCCCGGATAATGTGGCAGAGCTTCTGGGCGATGTGAACGGCATTCTTGTTCCCGGCGGTTTCGGCAGCCGCGGCATTGAGGGAAAAATCACGGCCATCGAATATGCCCGCACCCACAATATCCCGTTCCTGGGCCTCTGCCTGGGCATGCAGCTTTCCATTGTGGAATATGCAAGACATGTCCTGAAATACACCGACGCCCACAGCATCGAGCTGGATCCGAAGACGACGCACCCGGTCATCGACCTGATGCCCGATCAGAACGGCGTGGAGGATATCGGCGGCACCTTACGGCTGGGCTCCTACCCCTGTGTCCTGAATAAGGATTCCAAGGCTTATGCCCTTTACGGTGAAGAAGTCATCCATGAGCGCCACAGACACCGTTACGAGGTCAACAACGATTACCGACAGGCGCTGAGCGATAACGGCATGATGCTTTCCGGCATTTCCCCGGACGGCAGAATCGTGGAGATGATTGAAATCCCGGATCATCCGTTCTTCGTTGCCACCCAGGCGCATCCGGAGCTGAAATCCAGACCGAACCGCCCGCATCCGCTGTTCCGCGGTTTCATCGCGGCCGCCCTGGAAAATAAGAACAGCCAGAAATAACGCTGCCGGATACAGCGCAGCTGATACACAAAGCCCGTGACACTTCCACAGTGCCGCGGGCCTTTTCTTACTTCTTTTCCTGTCAGAGAATTTCGATGGTGACGATCGTGTTTCTTCTATATATAATACTTTTTAATCAGTTTCCTATTCTGGCAGGTGATCCTCCTGCCACTTTCACAGGAGAACCTTCTATCCTTCCTGCTATCCGTCTTTCTGTCCTTCTTTAGAACGCATCCGGGTACAGTCCCCGTTTTTTCATATCACAGATGGCATCCATGACCATCTGCTTATCCTCCTTGTAGGTGACGCCGTACCAGCGGTCTGCGGATTTCAGCACCTGCACCGTTGCCTTCCCTTCCTCCAACAATGCCTCCACCACCGACGGCAGGAAATATTCTCCCTTCAGCGGGTTGTTGACCAGCGCCTCATCCAAAAAATGCCGAGAACCGGTTTTTCAGCTCTCCGAGAAAGCTTTCATGGAAGCCCCACAGGTTCATGGACACCGTAGCCTCCGGGCTCAGCGCCGTCCATGTCTTTCCATCATCCTCAGTGTAGGCTGCGCCATCCCCCCGCTTCTCGATGCGGGTGCGCTCGGTGATGGAGGTCAGATACCCTGCCGCATCCGTCTCACACACGCCCCGTGCCACATGGCCGTTCTCCGTCAGCGTGTTGGACAGAATGTAGCCCACCATGGCATAGCGGTATTTCTCATCGTCTGGATGGGTGGTGAGATACTGGTAAATCAGAGAAAATGCCTCCGGGCCGTAATAGTCATCGGCATTGATCACCGCAAACGGCCCGTCCACTGCGCCCAGGCAGCTTAACACCGCGTGTCCCGTTCCCCAAGGCTTTACCCGGTCCGCCGGTACCGTATACCCTTCCGGCAGCGCATCCAGCTCCTGAAAAACATAGGTCACATTCATGATTTTCTCTATCCGGCTGCCGATCCGCTCCCGGAAAATACCCTCGTTTTCTTTCTTGATGATAAATACCACTTTCTGAAAACCGGCTCTGATCGCATCATAGATGGAAAAATCCATGATGATATGTCCCTGGCTGTCCATGGGATCCATCTGTTTCAGGCCGCCGTAACGGCTTCCCATTCCCGCTGCCATAATCACTAATGTTGGTTCTTTCATGTTCTGTCCTTCTTTCTTCTTCATTTTTATTTCCATTCTTGGTCTCCACACCGGGATTTTCTGGCATTCCAGCTCCCGCAGAATCTCTTCCTCCAGCGAATTTTTCCTGAAGCAGCAGAACGCCACTCGTTCGGCGGTCTACCGGTCTCTTCTCATCGAGCTTTACCTGCCCTGCCGCATCCGCACGGTTTTCCCGTCGCTGACGGCATACACATTCCCATCCGCAGTCTCCCACGCCGGAATGTCCAATCGCTCCAGCTCCCGCAGTGTCTCCCTCCTCCGGCGGATTTTTCCCGGAACAGCAGATCACCACGTTGTCCGGCTTCACCGTCTCCAGAAGAGGCCGCGTCTCGGTACTGTATCTGCCGTGATGGGGGAGCTTCAGCACCTGGCAGCCGCCAGTCAGAACTTCCGTATCCAGCAGTTCCCGGATACGGAGCACCTTGGCGTCTCCCAGGAACCAGAATGTATTGTCCTCGTCCACCAGCCGCACGGCCAGCGACAGGTCATTGTCATATTCCTTTTCCCCGGAGTCCAGAATGCCTTCCAGGGTCAGTGCCGACGGATATACCGTCACCGTCGCCCCGGCAAAGGAGAACGTCTCCTCCGCCGTCACAGCCCTGACCTCTCCGGCATTTTCCTTCGTGTCCGCATATTCCCGATACTGTTTCCCACTGCCTGCATAATCCGGTTCCAACACCTGTTCCACGGGAATGCCCTGTAAAATATGATCCGCGCCGCCCACATGATCTTTATCAAAATGGGTAAGGATCATCGTCTGCACCTGACGGATGCCCTGACTTTCCATGTATTCCAGAATCTTTTCTCCATCGTCCTCCTCCCCGGTGTCGATCAGAAGTGCCTCCTCTCCCCGGGATATCACGATGGCATCGGCTTTCCCCCACCTTCAGAAATGCAGCCGTCAGCGGTTCCTGCTGTTTTCCGCAGCCGGAAAGCCCCATACACAGCATCGTCATCAGACAAATCGTCCTCATTTTCTTTCTTTTTTTCTTCATTCTGCTCTTATCATACCTGAAAATCACCCAAAAGTAAAACTTCTGACCGGTTTTCACCGGAAAAATCTCTGTATTTTTCTTCTCCCACCGTCCCCCTCTTTGGTCGTTTTCCGCTTTAACCGTTTTATTTTCTGTGTTTTTTATTTTACCCAGAAATTTAAGGGTATTTTCCGTTTTTATATAGACACTTCTGCATTTTATGTGGTAAACTCTCATACATTAAAACAAAAATGCAAAACCGTCTGACGGGGCTGCCTAAGGAGGACTGTCTATGCTGAACGCCATGCAAACCTTTATTACCTTTATCAATGGATACCTGTGGGGGCCTCCCATGATCATCCTTCTGTTCGGCACCCATCTGTTTATGACGGTACGGACCGGCTTTATCCAGAAGAAAACCTTCACGGCCATCAAGCTGTCCGTTACGAAAGATCCTGACGCCCACGGCGACATCAGCCAGTTCGGCGCCCTGACCACAGCGCTGGCTTCCACCATCGGCACCGGAAATATCATCGGTGTGGGCACGGCCATCGCCCTGGGCGGCCCCGGCGCTGTACTGTGGTGCTGGCTCACCGGCGTTTTCGGCATTGCCACCAAGTATGCAGAATCCCTCGTTGCAGTAAAATACCGGGTAAAAACGGAGGATGGCCGGATGATGGGCGGCGCCATGTATGCGTTGGAACGGGGTCTGCATGCCAAATGGCTGGGTATCATTTTCGCGTTTCTGGCAGCACTGACTTCTTTTGGCATCGGCTGCGGCGTACAGGTCAATGCCATTGCCAAGATCGTGAAAACCAACCTCGGGATCGCCCCCTGGATCACCGGCATCCTGGTGGCCGCCCTCACCTGCCTTGTTATTTTCGGCGGCATCAAATCCATCGCCCGGGTATGTGAAAAGTTGGTGCCTTTCATGGCGCTTTTCTATGTGCTGGGCTGTATCATCATCCTCGGCTTCAACTATGATTATATTATCCCTTCCATTAAGGCCATCTGTCAGCTGGCATTTACCCCCGGCGCAGCTGCAGGCGGACTTATCGGTTCCGGAATGATGACCGCGGCCCGCTACGGTATCGCCCGTGGCCTTTTCTCCAATGAATCCGGTATGGGATCCGCTCCTATCGTGGCCGCTGCTGCTCAGACCCGCAACCCTGTCCGCCAGGCACTGGTTTCCTCCACCGGAACCTTCTGGGATACGGTTGTCGTATGTCTTATGACCGGACTGGTGCTCGTCACCAGCATCATGAAAAATCCGGCCATTGATGTGTCCGGCATTACCGATGGCGGCGATCTCACCACTCTGGCCTTCCGGCAGCTACCCTATATAGGCAGCTTCATCCTGGTGATCGGCATTATCACCTTCGCCTACTCGACGATCCTCGGCTGGTGCTATTACGGTGAGCGGTGCGTAGAATATTTATTTGGACGCAAAGCCTTCCCGGTTTACCGCATCCTGTACATCCTCGTTCTGCTTGCAGGGCCACTGATCAGTCTGAATCTTGTGTGGGATATGGCCGATACCCTGAATGCACTCATGGCAATCCCCAACCTGATCGCCATCCTGCTACTGTCCGGTGTCATTTCCAAAGAAACGAAGCATTACCTCTCCCATCTGGACGAGCGGGACACCACAGAAATCCCTGTCATCCGCAAGTAGAAAATTTTTGCAAAAATATGGTTCCTCCGCTTGACACCGCAAAGAACATATGTTATATTACAGTTATAACAAAGGTGCTGGTATCTTCCAGCACCTGTTGCTATTTTGTATATTATTTTCAGGGTGATCCTGATTTTTGATCTGACAGTCATAGAGGAGGTGGCAGTCATGGGAAATAAACGAGATTATTACGAAGTGCTGGGCGTTGACAGAACTGCCGATGCCGCGGCTTTGAAGAAAGCATATCGAAAACTGGCGAAAAAATACCACCCGGACACCAATGCGGGCAATAAAGAAGCGGAGCAGAAGTTCAAAGAAGCGACAGAAGCCTACGAAGTGCTCAGCGATGAGAAGAAGCGAAAAATCTACGATCAGTTCGGTCATGCCGGGCTGGACGGCAGTATGGGTGCCGACGGCGCAGCAGGCGGTGGATTCGGCGGTTTCGGTTCCGGCAGGGGCGGCGCTTACCGAAGCCCGGACGGCAGCTATCAGGAATTCCACTTTGAAGGCGGCGACATGGACGATATCCTGAAAAATATTTTCGGAAACGGAGGCTTCGGCAGTACAGGCGGCCGCTCCGGTAGCTTCCACGGCTCTTCCAGTGGATTTCACGGATTCGGCGGTTTTGGAAATGGCTCCGCCAGCGGGTTTGATGGATTCGGCGGCAATTCCTACAGCCAGAAGGGAGAAGACCTGCACGCGGATATTTCCGTCAGCTTCGATGAAGCGGCTTTTGGATGTGACAAGATCATCCACCTGTCCCGGTCAGATGACCCGAAGGGCAGCAGACAGTCCCTGCAGGTACACATCCCCGCAGGCATCGACGATGGCAAGAGCATCCGCCTGAAAGGCAAGGGCAATCCGGGCTTCGGTTCCGGTGCGGCCGGTGACCTGCTGCTGAAGGTACATGTGGCCGACAAGCCTGGCTTTACCAGAAACGGCATGGATGTGGAGACCACCGTCAACATTCCTTTCACCACCGCTGTGTGCGGCGGCGAGGTACCGGTACGTACCCTGGACGGCACCGTGCTGTGCAAGATCCGGGAGGGCACCCAGTCCGGTTCCAGGATTCGTCTGAAAGGCAAGGGCATCGTCTCCATGAAGAACCCTTCCGTTCACGGCGATCTGTACGTCAAAGTCCAGATCCAGGTACCGACCAGCGTCAGCCCACAGGCACGACAGAAATTACGG
The DNA here is from genome assembly GCA_032620915.1 of Oscillospiraceae bacterium NTUH-002-81. Classification (NCBI taxonomy): domain Bacteria; kingdom Bacillati; phylum Bacillota; class Clostridia; order Eubacteriales; family Oscillospiraceae; species Oscillospiraceae bacterium NTUH-002-81. Next base: position 299,628 of record CP136052.1, on the reverse strand, counting down.
GAATTCGAGGAAGCCATGAAAGCTTCCAGCCCTTACGGAAATGCGGGAGCTGCATAATGCAGCCCCCGCATTTTTTGTTATCCCACATCATTTATTTTCATTCTTCCACTGGTAACGCAGTACAAAGAACGAATTGATGATAACCAGTACGGAGCCACTGTTGTGCACCAGCGCTCCGGCCACCGGATTCAGAATGCCGGTGATGGCCAGAATGATCGCCACAAAGTTCAGCGTCATGGAAAACGTCAGATTCAGACGGATGGTACGCATCATCCGTTTGGACAGCGGATGCTCGGACAGACTTTCCGCAGCGGCGGCCAGACGATATACCGTATCCTCATCCATCCCGCCGTCCAGGCCGCGCACCGCGATCACCTCCGGTTTTCCGTAGGTCAGCGTACCTGTTTTGTCAAAAGCAATCCGTTTCACGGTCGCCAGCCGCTCCAGCGCATCTCCCTCTTTTACAAGAAACCCGTGCTTTGCCGCATTGCCGATACCGGCCATAATCGCCGTAGGTGTTGCCAGCACCAGGGCACAGGGACAGAAAACAACGAGGATCGTCACCGCGCGGATGATTTTCCCGGAAATCAGCCAGGTGAGAAATGCCGCTGTCAACGCCGTCACCACAATCCAGGTGGCCCAGCGGTCCGCCATGCCCACGATCTTTGCTTTTCCCGCATCCGCAGACTGAATGAGACGGATCATCCGCTGAATGGAGCTGTCCTCCCCTACCTTCTGGGCCTTCATCTCAAAAGCGCCGAACTGGTTGACCGTTCCCGAAGACACCTCATCCCCCGCCTGCTTATCCACCGGCAGGGGATTCTCCGGTCATCACCGCCTGATTGACCGCCGTCTGCCCCGCCGTGATCACCCCGTCCACCGGAATGATCTCCCCGGGCAGCACCCGCAGCAGATCCCCCACCTGCACCTCATCGGCGGGGATGATCTTCTCCGCATCGCCATGGATGACCCTGGCTGTCTGTGGCGTCAGGTGCACCAGCTTCTCAATCCCGGCTCTGGCTTTCGCCACGGTCAGCTCCTCCAGAAGACCGCCCAGCTGCATGATAAAAGCCACCTCACCGGCCGCAAAAATCTCCCCGATGGCCACGGACGCGATCAGCGACAGCGACACCAGCACGTCCGCTTTGATATCAAACGCCGTCACCAGGCCGATGATGGCCTCCAGAATGATCGGCACACCGCACAGGATGATGGCCACCCAAGCCATATCCAGCTGAAACGGCAATGATACCACGTGAAAAATACTGCACAGCAGTGCAACGGCAGAAACAGCCAGAAATGCGATATCCTTCTTTGTTCCTCCAATCTCCAGAAGCCCTTCCAGCTTCTCCATCAGCGCTTTCATACGCAAAGATCCCCTTTCTATATACACATGTTTTATCTCATTTATACCCAACGTGGTATGTGTATATAATATACCTATAGGGGTATTGGTTGTCAATATTCTACTTGATATATTTTATCATTTGCTTTTTCTCCATATCCTGCATCTGTTCCACCCTTGCTCCTCAGACGCAGTATTGCATGCATAAAAAACAGACAAGTCCGTTTCAAACTCTTCAACACTTTGTACATCAGGTATCGTCTGCTTTAGCTGACATATTATATTTAGTCGGCATAATTTCCTACGAAAAAAGAACCCTGCTTTACACAGAGTTCTTCTCAGCTTATATATATTGGGTTATGGGATGTCCATCTTTCCGCTTATCCCAATAGTGATAGGTAAGCCTCTGGTGTTACCACCTCGGGCTTTTCCCCCCACTCCACACCGTGCGTGATAGTTTCCCATCACACGGCGTTCCACCGACTAAGATTACATTTTAGTGCCTATATAGTCCTCGAATTGTATTTCTTCCAACTCCCTGTATTTTCGGAGTTTGTTTATTTTTTCTTGCATTTCCACGGTCAATGTTAAATTCTGCAACAGTTTCTTTATTACTTTATTTTCTGTTGCATCAACCAATTTTGACACATCTTTGGATAAAATTATCAAATTCCTATATGTGTCATTTCGCTCACCTTTGCACGGTTTTATGTGTATACATACCATGTCTGTTATTGACAGGGCATTGTGTGTTACTGCACATTTTCCTTTTTGTGCTATATACCTTGAAAGGGCATTATCTGCCATCTCCAAGGTCGGATAAAGATGTGCATTTCCCATCATATATTTCATAACATCATAACTGATACAGTTTTCGATGTCTGAATACTTCCTCACATATTTATTGACTTCCCGCCTTTTGTATTTTGGATATTCATACGCCACATACCCTACTGGAATAATCATTCTTCCTTTTATCCATCGGAACTGCTTTGACTTTCCATACTTTTGTTGGATAAATTTACTGGTTATCTCACCCGTTTTTGTTATCGGAAAACATCGGTTATTGTGGTTCATACCGTTACTTTTCCCATTCACTTTATAGGCGATTTCTGCAAAATCTGCTGATACCATTGTTGCCATACAATAATAATTGTGCATACCCATAACCATTGAATTGTAAAGACTTATGTTTTTATCAATTTCGCTTTGCTTGCTTGGATTTTTGATATCTTTCCAGACAGTCCGCAGCTTATTGATAACCTTATCTTTACTTTTGTCGGCTATATGTGAACGGATTATCCATTTATCACCTTTTGGAACAACTTTAAATTTGATTCCAAGAAAAGTTGTATAGTTCTTACGCAAGTTTGTGATTCCAGATTTCTCATCACTTGTTTGCAGATGTAAATGTTCTGCAAGCCATAGTTTTGTTGCATACATGGCTTTCTTAGCTGTTACATAGTCCCGACAGAATATCTTAAAATCGTCTGCATACCTTACGATGTACATTTCTTTAAGTTCTGTCTTTTCCCTCAGCTTTTTCCACTTTGGTGACCTGTCTATTGTGAGGATATTTCCCTCCTTATCAGTCCTGTAAAATTCCAGTCCGGATTTTCCATCTTTGACTTTAAACATCTCCCATTGATTAGCAATCCACCAGTCCAGCTCATTCAATACTACATTTGCAAGAAGTGGGGATAAAATCCCCCCTGTGGTGTACCTGTTTCCGGGGTAATTACAATGTCATTAAACAGGATTTCTGCTTTTAGCATCTGTTTGATTATCATAATCAGTTTCCTGTCCTGTATTCCAAGTCCCCACAACTGCCGAATCAGCTTATTATGGTCAATATTGTCAAAGAATCCAACAATGTCCACATCTACTACAAAATGCAGATTTTGCAACTGTGCCATTTTATAGCATTGAGCAATCGCATTTTGCGTTGACCTGTATGGTCTGAACCCATTATTTCGTTCATGAAATTTTGCTTCACAAATCGGTTCCAGTATTTGCAGAATACATTGCTGTATCAGTCTATCCCATATACTTGGGATTCCTAATGGTCTGGTTTTTCCATTGTCTTTTGGTATTTCTACACGCCGGACCTTTTTAGGCTGATAAAAGTTCAATTTATTTCTGACGGTTTTAATGACCGTTTCGATTGGGAGTGACTGAATTTCTGTTATTGTCTTCCCATCTGTTCCAGGGGTTTTGCTCCCGTTATTTTTGCAGATATTCCGATATGCAAGTATGATATTCTGCTCTGATACTATCAGGGGCATAAGCCTGTCAAATTTATTACCTTTCAGACTGCCTTCATATAACTGATATCCAGTTTCTTTTGCGTCATATCTTTCTGCATTTCTTTCTGCTTTATTTACAATTCGTTTTGCCATAGTAACCAACTCCTTATTGGAGAATGATTTTTTCTTCGTCTCACCTCGACAGCTATGAAAATCTCCATTTGGTGATTACTATATAGACATAAAGGAAATCTTAGTATCGGCTTGTGGCTATCCCTCCACCGCTTATTATCACGGTTTCATCGGTACTGTGCCACTACTCTCACAACCATAAATGTGCTTATTGTAGAAAGGATTCCTTTATACCTTTCCTTTTCGACACAACTACGGTACTTTGTCACTGATACAGTCAGTTCCCGTATTGGTTGCTTTCCACGTTCCACATAACTTAGGATTGTTGTCACTTAGGTCATTCCTTTAGCCCTGCAAGTATTATCTTTATAGATACCTGTGTCCTGTAAACACAGAGGGTATTTCATACTAACAACTTTTACTTTACCCCACTTGCGTACCTACTGGTACACTGGCATTTCTGCCAGCCATTCGTTTAGAGCCGTACATTCGGAATTTTGTCAGACCGCCTTACTGGTCATTCTAACCATATGGCAACCCCACCCGCACTGTCACACACAGCTTGTACCTCTACAAACCTTTCCTCACCTTGCAGTGTTAGGGTGTGCTTCGCACGACTTCCCCGAGCTTATAACCTTAATCGTCTGTATCCGACTAACGCTATTCGGAGTATTAGTGAATTCCCTTCAGGGCGTTACCCCTTCATTTGAAATTTCAGTTATGCAGTTCTCTAAAACCACATTTATTAAATTATTTGTGACTTTAGGCTACGCTTTTGTCGGTTATTCCCACCGTTTTCGGCGTAGAACGTGTCACACTATTGGCAAACCGTTCCACCGCTTTCGTGAAATCCTCGATGGTCCGATCCGGATCTCCGTGCTCCAGACCATCCTTGACGCAATGCCGGATATGTCCTTCCAGCACGATCTGCCCGCACTTATGAATGGCTGATTTTGCCGCATTCATCTGGGCCAGCACATCCTCACAAGGCACATCCTCATCGATCATCCGATCAATGGCCTGTACCTGTCCGATGATTTTCTTCAGACGCCGGTGCAGATTGTCCGCATCCATACACTGTCTCATTCCTTACACCTCCCGATACCCCATCGGGTATATCTTTCTTTGCTTATTATGTGCCAGATCGTGCCTGTTGTCAACCCCTCCTCCCTTGGTGTACAATATGTTATTATCGTCCATTCGTAGATTCCTGCGGTTTTGCGAACCACATGGGCGAACGATAACAAACGATTCAAATTTATGAAGGAGTATTTCCATGAACAATATCAAAAACCCTTCCCCCAATGTGATGAATACCTGGACGGGCCGCCAGTTTGATCCGCTGCACATGCAGCCGTCTGATGTCTCCCTGGAGGACATCGCCCACGCCTTAAGCCTGCTCTGCCGCGGCGGCGGCCATCTGGATCGCTTCTATTCCGTGGGACAGCACTGCATCAACTGTGCCGGAGAAGCCCGTGCCCGTGGCTGGTCGGATCGCCTTGTCCTGGCCTGCCTGCTCCACGATGCCAGCGAAGCATACATTTCTGATATCATCCGTCCGGTGAAAATCCATCTGGACAATTACCGGGAAATCGAAGACCGGATCATGGCCGTTATCCTAGAAGCTTTCGGCCTTCACGACCTTACCCCGGAGGAAAATGCTTCCTGGAAGCAGATCGACGATGATATGCTGCGGGGTGAGCTGCGGGAAATGATCGTCTCCACCCGGGAGCTGCCGCCCATCCTGCTGGCATCCGTCCCGGATTTTGCGGAGCATCCGCACTGGGAAACTGAGGAAGCATTTCTTAAGGAAGCGAATGACTTACTTAAACTGCTCAGGAAATAACATACACTTACTCACACGTATCGTCCTGCATACACCAGGTGGCAGATATGTGCCTGATACAAAATACACCGACCGATAAGAGAGGACCCCAATATGACCAACGACAAAAAACAGATTTTCGGGCATGTACTTGCCTGCGGCACCCAGATGATGTGGGAGCCACCTTCGTATCCACCAAAGTTTTATTGACCTATTTTCTGCCCGTAGAGGTACTGTTTACCCGGGTGGTGCTGGCCTTTCTGGCACTGCTCCTCTTCTACCCGCACCATCTGAAGCTGAAAGATCCCCGGCAGGAACTGACCTTCGCCGGAGCCGGTCTGTTCGGCCTTGTCCTGTACTTTATGCTGGAAAATACCGCACTGACCATGACCTATGCCTCCAACGTGGGCATCATCGTCGCCTGCGCGCCCTTTTTCGTCGCCGTCATGGTGGGGTTCTTTTTCCCCAGTGAAAAATCCGGTGCCAACTTTTACATTGGCTTCATAGTCGCCATCGTGGGTGTCATTCTCATCAGCATGAGCGGCCAGAAAAACCTGAACATCAACCCGCTGGGCGACGGTCTGGCATTCCTCGCCATGATTTCCTGGGGCTGTTATTCCGCTCTGGTGAAAAAAATCGGCGAGTGGAATTATCCGATGATCGCCGTCACCCGCAGGATTTATTTTTACGGTATGCTCTTTCTGCTGCCGGTGCTCATACAACAGCACGCTTCCTGGAAACCGGCGCTTCTGAAAAAGCCGGAGGTCTTCTCCAACTTTCTCTTCCTGGGACTGGGCGCCAGCGCCTTAGGCTTCCTGCTGTGGAACATTTCCACCAAATGGATCGGCGCCGTGAAAACCAGCGTGTACATCTACGTTTCCCCGGTAGTCACTGTCATCCTTTCCATGTTTGTCCTGGGAGAACGGATGACGGCGGCTTCCATCACCGGATCGGTGCTGATCTTTATCGGTCTGATCATCTCCCAGCGAAGGAAGAAAACCGCATAGATTTCACAGAAAGTTCACAAAAAATTAGCACTCTCCTATTGACATTGCTAATAATAGATGTTATATTACACATAGAACAAAGGAAGGGAGATCGGAAAGGGATCTTCGAAAGAGGATTCCAAAAGAAGCTTCTGAAAAGAGCTTCCAAAAAGTTTCCGGATATCTTTTATCTGCGTTCCGCAAAATGATACACCTCGGATTTCTCCGAACGTGCGATTGCACTGTATGGTTTTTGAAAGTCAATGAAAGGAGACATGACTTATGATGATGCCTAGTATTTTTGGAGAAAACTTATTTGATGATTGGATGGATTTCCCGTTTGAGAAAGATTTCTTTGGTACAAAGAATCCCCTTTACGGAAAACATGCGAAAAATATGATGAAAACCGATGTCCGCGAGACCGAAGACAGCTACGAAGTAGACATTGATCTGCCGGGCTTCAAGAAAGATGAGATCACCGCATCCCTGAAGGATGGTTATCTGACCATCGAGGCTGCAAAGGGTCTGGATAAAGACGAAGAAGACAAGAAGGGCACCTACATCCGCAGAGAGCGTTATGCCGGCGCCATGACAAGAAGCTTCTATGTGGGCGAGAATGTTCGCCAGGAAGACATTCATGCCAAATTCGAAGATGGCATTCTGAGACTGTCTGTTCCGAAGAAACCTGCGAAAGCGGTAGAAGAGAACCGGCACATTGCCATCGAAGGCTGATGATTTTTGCCCCCTCAGAGGCCGGGCATCTGTGAAAAGCAGATGCCCGGCCCTTTTTTATTTCCATTTTTTTCAAAACTTTTCTTTATTTTTCAAAAATCCTGCCAAAATCTCATTTAACTCCTCTCATTTTTGCATAATTTATGATATAATGAGCGAAGAGAAAAACAAGCGGCTGCGTTAGCAGACATTTGTTTTTCTCGAGCCATTAACGAAGGTTCCGCCTGCGACAGCAGGCAGTAGAGCGCGATCGCGCGGGGAACCTGAGTCTAAGGCAAATCATGTATAATAAAAGAGAAAAGCCAGGAGGCTTATTATGACACATCAGAAAATTATTTCCCTTATTCAGGAATTACATCTTGTTTTTGATATCGTGCGTCTTGTCGATATTACAAACAACACACAATATACGTTAAACGACGCCAACGAGCTGGAGCCCTCTCCCTACAAATGTTATACGGTCTGGAACCGGGATCAGGTGTGCAACAACTGCATTTCCGCCCGCGCCTGCTGTAACAAGACACGCATAGAGAAATTCGAGGTCATCGGCCACGAGGTCTGCCATGTCATCTCCATGTGCATCGATGTGGACGAAAAGCCCTTTGCCCTGGAGCTGGTGGCTTACATCCAGGAAGACAGCATTTTCGGTGCCAGCGGCAGGGAGAATTTTGCCCAGTCACTGTCCGACTATATCCAGCAGATTTATGCCGATCCGCTGACCAACGCCTACAACCGCCGCTATTACACGGAGCATTATCTCACCGGCGAGGACAATCCGGCGGTTGCCATGATCGACGTGGATCATTTCAAGGTCATCAACGACACTTATGGCCATATGGCCGGGGACGCGGTGCTGCAGCGCATCGTACAGAAGCTGAAATCTACCGTCCGCTCTACGGATTATGTCATTCGCTACGGCGGCGACGAATTTCTCGTGATCTTCGGCGGGGATATCCCTACAGACATTTTTAAAGATAAGCTGGAGCGCTTCCGCCGGGATGTCAGTGAGATTTCTATGGATAAATATCCGGATCTTCATCCCACCATCAGTATTGGAGGCATCTACTCCCACAATCCTGACACAGACAAGATCGACGAGGCAGACCATATGCTTTACGAGGCCAAGAGGCAGCGCAACCGCGTGGAAATACGGATCGAGGCGTAATCATTTTTAGAAAAAAAATTTTTTAAAAGGACGGGTTCCCGGATACATTCCCGGGTTCCCGTCCTTTTATTTGCCTGTAAATCACTGATCCAGTGAACCAGTCTCCATTATTTTAATACAGAACCTTGTAGATCTCCAGGATCTGCTCACGGCTCAGCGGTACGAAGTTGTTGGCCAGAAGTCTCTGCTGGTTCTCCAGTACAGAATCGGTAAACTCCTCCAGATCCTGCTCGGTCACGCCATACTCATGCAGCGCTTTCTTCGGCAGAATGTGGTTCAGCAGCTTCTCCAGCTCCTCATATACGTTTGCAACATCACATCCCAGAATGCCTGCGATATAAGCGTTCAGCTTTGCGATCTCACCGTCGGAACGGATGGACATATATTTATTCATCACACCTGTGAACATGGCATAGTTGGACTCACCGTGTGCCACATGGTATTTTGCGCCCAGCGGATAGCTGGTTGCATGAACAGCTGCACATCCTGCGTTGCCGAATGCGATACCTGCATATGTAGAAGCAGCCAGGAAATCTCCCAGGAGCGGAATTCTTGCATCCTGTCCCTCTTCTGCGATCTTCTTGTAGCCATTTAAGATCATATCGATGGCCTTGTAGCCAAACATACGGGTGATCTCGTTGCCCTTCGGGGAAAGGCTGGACTCTACTGCATGAACGAGCGCGTCGATACTGCTCGTTGCGAAGAACTTGAACGGAAGTCCTTTCAGAAGCTCCGGAACAAGTACTGCGTGATCTGCGTACATCTCATCGACAGCCAGGCCCTTCTTGGTGTTCTTCTTCAGCAGTGCCAAGATCGCGATGTTGGTAACCTCACTTCCGGTTCCGCAGGTGGTCGGTACCAGAACCAGCTCTTTGTCCTTTACGACTTCCAGCTTGCCGTCATACAGATCATCTACCGGGCTTACGTTCTTCAGGGAGAACAGCTTGGAAATATCGATGACTGTGCCGCCGCCGATGGCGATCACTCTCTTATGATCTCCCATCTTCTGGCTGTCTGCGTAGATCGCCTCTACCATCTCATCGGTAGGCTCTCCTGCGCCGTATTTCTCCTGGAAGATCACGTCACAGCCCAGGTTCAGAGCGCCAAAGAAAGGCTCATAAATGTACTGGTTGGTGATGACCAGGTCTCCTTTTCCGATCTCGAATTCTTTTGCAAATTCTGCCGCTGTGGCATATTTGTACAGATCCGGTTTTACACTAAATAATTTCATTTGCATTTCCTCCTTAGCTAATGAAAAAGTATATGCTTTGATTGATTTTTATACTATCATTTCCTCTGTCGTCTGTCAATTATTCTGAAAGTTTCAACAGGCTTTTTAAGGTTAAAAAAGTGTAAAAATAACGAGCATCCAACACATGCTGAACGCCCGCTATCCACCTTTGCAGTTAAAAATCAGTGCTTCTCTGCCAGGAATTTATTGATCTCGTCTACCAGAGCATCCGGATCGATTCCATGTACCATAGCAGCCTCTGCAATAGACTCGCCCTGAGAAGCCGGGCAGCCAAGGCAGTGCATGCCGATTCCCATAAGGATCGGAGCAACTCCCATATCAATTCTCAGCAGATCGCCGATGTTCGTATCTCTTGTCACCTGTGCCATGACCCATTCCTCCTTGAAAAAGATGTTGTCTGTTTATCATAATACATTTTTTCTGTTTTCGCAAGTATCCGCGCAAATCGTTTTTGATTTTCCAGGCAAAAGGAGTGCCCCATGTAAGGGCACTCCCGGCGTCTTTTTGTTTTTGCTCCGGGCGCAGTCCGCATAACAGAGGAATCGTTCCGGTCTGCGCTCTCCTTTCTTACCAGTATTTCGTGTTTTCCTGTTTTTGTTTTATCGCAGGGCTCCGTCCCGGGAGTTTCTCCCGTATCTTCTCGGCGGCATTCCCGGCCCCTGATTTCTGCGGCTGCCGGAAAATCCGGCATAACCCCTTCCATACGGCAGGGAGCGTTCTTCCTCCGGCTCCACCCGGTCAAAATGGATCGCCACTACCCGGTTCTGCTCATCGCACACGTAATCCCGCATATAACAGCTGTCTTCCCGCAGAAGACACGCAGATGCCGCCCTTCCCGGACTGCAGCGCTGACCGTCCAGCCAGAGGGAAACCCCTTCTCTTACATACCCCTTCAGTTCCGCAGTCATTTCCTCTGCTTCCCTTCTCCTGTCGTCCTTCAATATACACCTCCTCCGTTTTTCACCCAGCCCCGCAGCTGCTCCGCGCCCGTTCGTGATATATAAACAGCAGACAGCTTCCTTTTTGTTTCCGGCGCGTCGCCGTGCAGTTTCGGATGTGATGCTGCCTTTTAGCAGAAAGTCAGAAGGTTTCTCCGGCATTCTTTCCCGCATTTTCCAACTATATCGTCTGTTTCTGATGATTGTTTGGATCCGAAAAAGGATCCGGATATGGGACAAAACGACAGGATGTGTTCCTTCCCATAAGACAGACAGTGTACATTTTCTGTCTGAAACGATTTCCTTAGATCTGCATAAAATAGAATAGATGAACGGTGTTTCGGAAAATGCTCCCCTCATCGCTCCTTTCCGATACCGAAAAAACTTTCTGACTGCTATTTTATCCGCAGCCCGATACCTTGACAAGCTATTTTCCATTTTTATCCTGTGTTCATCATTTTTTCACATTTTTTTCACGTATTGGATATGGATTCCCCGTCCAAAATTCTTTACATCCTGCCTGTTTTTGTTTATACTATAGTAACAACTGCGTTTTCTATTCTTTTATAAGGATGTGATAATATGAGAATTGAGAAAGTGAGCGACAACCAGATCAAGTGCACGCTCACCAGAGAAGATCTGGAGACACGGCACATTAAGCTCAGTGAGCTTGCCTACGGCACCGACAAGGCCAAATTACTGTTCCGCGATATGATGCAGCAGGCGTTTTCCGAATTTGGATTTGAGGCAGAAGATATTCCGCTGATGATAGAAGCAATTCCCGTATCCCGCGATTCTGTCGTGCTGCTCGTCACGAAGGTGGAGGATCCGGAAGAGCTGGACACCCGTTTTTCCAGGTTTGCCCCGCATCTGAAGGATGAGATGGATGAGATCCTCGGCCTGAGCACCATCGGCCTGTCCGAACGTGCGGATGAGATCCTGGATATGTTCCAGAAGAAAGTAGCCGAAGCAGAAGCTGCCCAGGAGGAGGATGAGACTGCTTCCCAGATCTCCGAAGGCCCGGCCAAGGCGCCCGCCAGAACCGGTCAGAACCGGAAGAAGACGGAAGAACTGATCCGGCTGTTCTGTTTCGGGAACCTGGATCACGTCATCGACGCTTCCCATGTACTGGATACCTTTTTTACCGGCCCCAGCAGCCTTTACAAGGATCCGGCTGAGCAGACATACTATCTGCGGATCAAGCGGGGAAGTACTCCGCTGGAGGACTTCAACAAATCCTGCAACATTCTTTCCGAGTATGGTACCTGCATCCGGCAGCCGTACCAGACCGATGAATATCTGGATGAACACTTTTCCTGCATGATCGATACCGACGCCATCCGCAAGCTGGCGCAGGTATAACTGCAAGGAGCATACAGCGTACAACACATAAGAATGCTTATGAACAGCTGTCTTTCTGGAGAAAATGCATTTTTCTTCGAAGGCAGCTGTTTTTTAGGAAAAAAATAAGAGGGGGATTTCACATGCATACAGATACCAAAAACGAACAGCAGTACATCAAAATGACCACCACTCCGGTGGGGCGGCTGATCTCCAGCCTGGCCATTCCCACCATCATCAGCATGCTGGTGACAGCGGTGTACAACATGGCCGACACTTATTTCGTGTCTCAGATCGGCACCAGTGCCGCCGGTGCCGTGGGCATCGTATTCTCCCTGATGGCCCTGATCCAGGCAGTAGGCTTTGCCCTGGGCATGGGCGCGGGCAGCAACATTTCCCGGCTGCTGGGCCAGAAGAATGAAGAGCGGGCGCAGGTACTCTCCGCCACCGCCTTCTATACCTCTGTGTTTCTCGGCCTGCTGCTGACCATCTTTGGCCTGCGTTACATTTCCGGCCTGATGACCGCCCTTGGCGCCACGCCCACCATCCTGCCATATGCCATTGATTATGCCAGATATATCCTCATGGGTGCGCCCATCATGTGTGCTTCCTATGTGCTGAACAATATCCTACGGGCAGAGGGCAAAGCCACCTTTTCCATGATCGGCATCAGTTTTGGCGGCATTTTGAACATCGTTCTGGATCCGATCTTCATTTATGGCTTCGATCTGGGCATTGCCGGCGCTGCCATCGCTACCATCCTGTCCCAGCTCATCAGTTTTCTCATCCTGCTGTCCTGTTTTCTGCGCAGAAAGACCATTATCCGCCTGCATATCCGCAAAGTGGCCACCGACGCAGAAACCTACCTGCTCATCATCAAAACCGGCCTGCCATCCCTGTTCCGCCAGGGACTCGCCAGCATTTCCACCGTACTGCTGAACGTGAACGCTGCTGCCTACGGGGATGCTGCCGTGGCCGCCATGTCCATCGTGGGCAAATGCTTTATGCTCATCTTCTCGTCCCTGATCGGGTTCGGCCAGGGCTTCCAGCCGGTGGTCGGCTACAATTACGGCGCAAAAAAATACGGCCGCGTGCGGGAATCCTTCCGGTTCTCTCTGACCGTAGGAATCTGTATGCTTGCCGTATTGTCTGCTGTCGGTTTCCTGCTGGCGCCGCAGATCATGATGCTGTTCCGCAGCGATGACGCTGCGGTGATCGAGATCGGCGCTTTCGCGCTGCGCTGCCAGTGCGTATCCCTGGTGCTGCTTCCCATCAGTGTCATGGCCAACATGCTGTTCCAGTCCATCGGGAAATACTGGACAGCCACCTTCCTGTCCTCTGCCAGACAGGGCATCTTCTTCCTGCCGCTGATCCTGATCCTGCCCAAATACTGGCAGCTGACCGGCGTACAGATGACACAGATGCTGGCTGACCTGCTCACCGTTGCCTGCTGCATTCCGTTTCTGCTCCGGTTTTTCCGGGATCTGAAAAAACTGGAGGAAGAGCAGACCGAAGCTGCAGAAGATCAGTCGATATAAATAGGCGGCTCGTAGTCCTTGCCCATCATGGCGTGCTTTTCCTCCTGGAACCGCAGGAAATCCGCCTCCACCAGATCCGTCCATTTGTGCTCGGTGTCATCGTACACCTGTACATACCCGCTGAGCACCGGATGGGTGCGCACCGTATTGCTGCTGTATTCCTCCCCGGTCAGCGGATTGATCTCTCCTAGGATCGGCTTCTTCCGGTGGTTGTGCTTCATCAGCGTGGTCACCACCTTGCCGTCCCGGGACGTGGTAACCTCCGCCGCCGGTGCCCGGCCTGCCGCTCCATAACCGGAAGAAAGGCCATAGTCCGGCTGCCCGTAACCGGGCACTGCGCCATATTCCATGGGCGGCACATAGGATACCTGGCCATCCGTTCCCAGATCGTCGCTGATGATCGCGATCTGCATGGCACATCCCAGCACCCCTGCGATCATGCGCATATCCTTTTCCTGAAAATTATCCCGGCCCAGCTGCTGCGTCAGATTCTGCCGGGACATTTTTTTCCCGGTCTGCACCTCGATCAGATCCGCCAGATCCTTTATCGTCATCTTCCTCCGCTTCAGAAGTATTTTTACCTGCTCTGCAAATGTCAGTTCCATCCTTCGTAATCCTTCCTGAAAAACATCTCTGGCTCTATTTTACACAGCTTGTCGAATTTTGTAAACGTACCTGAATCAATAATACTCTGCCGCTCTCTCCCGAAATTTCTCCATCAGCGGATAATAGACCTGGATGATATCCTGAAATCTCTCCTCCGCAAAACTCCCATCGTAGTCATGCGCCAACTGATTTCTGTCCCGCAGCATCTGCATCCACCGATCATCATCAACCAGCCGGTTGGTAAACGCCTGCTGCAAAGTTTCTCTGGGAGAACCTGTCGCAAAATCCAGGATTCCCATCTTTTTCACCAGAATATCCTTCATCACCTTCCAGGCAATGTCAAATGTCAGGTTAAAATTCAGAACCGTCCCCTCCAGCACAAAATCAGCCTTTGGATCTGCTGTAAGGCTTTTCTCCAGATTCTTCAACGTTTTGCAAAAAGTATGATATCGGTTAATATATTTGTTTTCCATATTTTCTGATGTCCTCCAGCAGATATTCATTATGAATATGATCAAAATCAAATACATCTATCTTACGCAGCGTGTCAATTTCTTCCAAATCCTTTTCCAACTTCAGGATATCCTTGCAGCCATACACCACAAAATCAATGTCACTGGTCGGCAGTGCAGTTCCGGTCGCAAAAAGAGCCAAACAAATCCAGACGCTTTACTCCATTCCTTTTACAAATTTCTGTCACCCGCGCGATCAATTCCGGAATTGGCATCACATTCATAACAATCCATCCCCTCTGTTTTCAGGTTCTCATGTTTACAGTATAGCCAATTTTTTGCTGATTGTATAGTTGTATTAAATGACAAACATCTTCCGACATTCTCATCCTTCTTGACATTCCCCGTTCCTCTGTCCTACAGTAAAATAAATATACTTATTTATAGAAGGAAGGCCATCTCTATGACGCACGACATCCGCCTCATCGCCCTGGATCTGGACGGTACACTGTTAAATGAAAAAGGACTTTTAACCTCCCGGTCAGCCCGGGCGCTTACCTGCGCCCACGAACAGGGCATTTTCATCGCAGCCGCCACCGGGCGGGCCTTTTGTGCGCTGCCTACGGATGTCAGGGCTCTTCCCGCCATCAGCTATATCATCACCTCCAACGGCACGGGTATCTACCAGATGCCGGAGGAAAAGCGTATCTACACCAACGCCATGAGCCGGGAAAATCTGGAGCAGCTGCTGCCGCTGCTGGATACTTTTTCCTGCCCCATAGAGGCTTATATCGACGGCACTGCCTATGCCTCTGCGGATTACGTGGAAAATCCGGAGGCCTTTCACCTGCCGCCCCGCTCCTGCGCCTACGTGCAGGCCACCCGTCGCCCCTGCCCGGACATGGGGCAGCTGATCCGCAGCAGTTCTGCTCCGGTCGAAGGAATCAGTGCCGTGCTGACAGCCCCCGAAGCGAGAGCCGCTCTGCGGGAAGCAGCCGGAAAGATTCCTGATCTGTATGTAACCTCCTCCGCCCCCCATTTCATTGAATTTGCCGCAGGATCAGCTTCCAAGGAAAGTGCCCTTCGGGTACTGACGCAGCTGCTTGGCATTACTTCCGCCCAGGTTATGGCCTTCGGCGATGCGGAAAACGATGCGGAGATGCTGTCCTTTGCCGGTATCGGAGTTGCCATGGGAAATGCGGCGGAAATCCTGAAACAGATCGCGGATATGGTCACTGCCTCCAACGCAGAAGATGGGGTCGCTCAGACCATCGAAAAGCTGCTGAAAACCTTGTAAAAATCCCGTATTCATGGTATATTTGAGTTCACAGTTCACTCGTAGCTTCTTGGGGACAGATTGCATGCTTGCATGTAAATCTGGCCGCATGAAGGTACGAAGGGAGCGCATTTTCATGAGCAAAAATGAGCTGCGCAGCAGCGGAGAGCATCGCAGATGCGGTTTTGCGAATGGCGCGTGTGAACCGTGATGATTTCTGCAATACACGAATACACGAAACCAGCGCCTTGTTATGAGCAAAAATGAGCTGCGCAGCAGCGGGAGAGCATCGCAGATGCGGTTTTGCGAATGGCGCGCGTGAACTGTGATGATTTCTGCAATACACGAATATACGAAACCAGCGCCTTTTCATGAGCAAAAATGAGCTGCGCAGCAGCGGAAAGGATCAATCCTTCATGCCTCAGAAACGAATTTTATATTTTGATGTTTTGAATATTCTGGCCTGCATCTGTGTGATCTGGCTCCACTGCAACTCGGTTCTGTATTCTTACGATCCGGGAGCCGGTCTGTGGCGTCTGAGCCTGTTCGTTCAGGTGATCTGTCACTTCGCAGTGCCTGCTTTTTTCATGATCTCCGGGGCAAATCTAATGAATTACCGTGAGAAGTATTCCACGGCAGAATTTATCAAACGGCGGTTTCTGCGGACGCTGATCCCGCTGCTGATCTGGAGCGGCATCCTGCTTGTCAAACAGTGCAGCCAGGGTCTGGTGGAACTGGAGGATTTTCAGCATGTGGTATTCCTTTTTCTGACGTCCAGCATCGAGACCGTGTACTGGTTTTTCTTCCCGCTGTTTGCCATTTATCTGTGTATCCCTGTGTTGTCCCTGATCGCCCGGGGCGGCCGGAAGAATGACAAATATTTCCTTTATATGGCACTGATGGGGATTTTCTTTACCTCTGTTTTCCCGTTTTTTGCCGATCAGATCCACCTAGGCTACAGCGACCATATTATTTTCCCCATGGCCATGGGGTTTCTGCCCTACGCACTGCTGGGCTATTATCTGGCCAACAATCAGCCGTCCAGACCGGTGTGCGCCTGCATTTACGCGGTGGGCATCGCCTGTGCCTTCTATATGTATAGAGGGACAATTTCCATGTCCGCCATGAAGGGAGGTCTGGACAAAGACCTCATTGATTATCAGTCCTTTGCCAGCTACGGCTTTGCCATCGCCGTATTCCTGTTTTTCCGGAACCGACAGTTTCGACTGTTTGACAATGCCCGGGCCCGGAAGCTCCTCTCGGTGGTATCGGGCGCCAGCTTTGGCGTCTATCTGATCCACATGCTGACCATGGAGCTGTTCGGTATGGTCACCGGCGTGGAAACATATTCTTACGGCTGGCAGCTGTTTGGCGAGATCCCGGTGTACTTCATCGCGCTGGCAGTGGTTTTACTTGTGAAAAAGATCCCGTACCTAGGAAAAATCCTTTTCCCATAAAACGTGTGCTAAGGGAGGAATGCTATGACTCTGACCCAATGTAAATATGCGGTGACGGTGGCGGAAGCCGGTTCCATGAATGAGGCCGCCCGGCTTTTGTTCATCTCCCAGCCCAGCCTGTCTGCGGCCATCCGGGAGCTGGAGGACGAGACCGGCACGGAGCTTTTTCTGCGGACGAACCGGGGCATTGCCCTGACGCCGGAGGGCGAGGAATTCATCGGCTATGCCCGCATGCTGCTGGAACAGTACCAGCTCATGGAGTCCAAATACATCGCCAAGGAAAAAACCAAGAAGAAATTCAGCGTTTCCATGCAGCACTATACGTTCGCAGTCAGCGCTTTCGTGGAGCTGGTAAAGCAGTTCGGCATGGATGAATATGAATTCGCCGTGCATGAGACAAAGACCTACGATGTCATCGACGACGTGAAAAATTTCCGCAGCGAGATCGGCATTCTGTATGTGAACGATTTCAACCAGAAGGTGCTGTACAAGCTGTTCCGGGACTGCGGCCTGGAATTCCACGAACTGCTGCGCTGCGGCATTTATGTATATCTGTGGAAGGGCCATCCGCTGGCCAACCAGGAGCTGATCTCGCTGGAGGATCTGCGGGAATACCCGTGCCTGTCCTTCGATCAGGGCGCTCACGGCTCCTTTTATTTTGCGGAAGAGGTTTTGAGCACCTATGAATACAAACGGATCATCAAGGCCAACGACCGGGCCACGCTGCTGAACCTGATGATCGGCCTGAACGCCTACACGCTGTGCTCCGGCATCATCTGCGAGGAGCTCAACGGTTCGGACTACTGTGCCGTAAAGCTGGATTCCAATGAGGTCATGACCATCGGCTACCTGGCCCGCAAGGGCACCAAGATCAGCCGCATTGGCCAGCAGTATCTGGCGGAAATCTCCAAATTCCGCGACAAAGGTTTGTTATAGTTTTATCCTATAGCCAGCTGTAAGTTTTTTGAATTAGCATTTTGGGAAACAACGTGCTATATTAAAAAAGCACCAAGCAAAGTTAGAAAGGTGAAGACATGTCTGAAATTGTTATTGAAAATGTGAGCAAAACTTACCACTCCAAATACGGAGAGGTAAATGCATTAAAAAACATCAGTCTTTCCATTGAATCGGGCGATATTTTCGGTATCATTGGAATGTCCGGCGCAGGAAAAAGTACCCTGGTACGGTGTATGAATTTTCTGGAGGTTCCCACCTCGGGCCGGGTGCTGATCCGCGACAAGTCCCTGGCTGATTTTTCCGAGAAGGAGCTCCGGGCACAGCGCCAGCAGATCGGCATGATTTTCCAGCACTTCAATCTGCTGATGCAGAAATCTGTTCTGGAAAATGTCTGTTTCCCGCTTTATATACAGGGAAAGAGAAAGAAGGAAGCCAGAGAACGCGCCGTTAAGCTGCTGGAACTGGTGGACTTAAAAGACAAGATAGATGCTTATCCGTCACAGCTTTCCGGCGGTCAGAAACAGAGGGTTGCCATCGCAAGAGCCCTTGCCTCCGACCCGAAGATCCTGCTCTGTGACGAGGCCACCAGCGCACTGGATCCCCAGACGACCTCCTCGATCCTGGAGCTTCTGAAGGATATCAACCGCCGGTTTGGCATTACCATCGTGATCATCACTCACCAGATGTCTGTTGTCCGCGAAATCTGTAACCGCGTGGCCATCATGAAGGAAGGCGTGGTAGAGGAAGAAGGTCTGGTTTCTGAGATCTTCACACATCCCAGATCTCAGGTAGCCCGGGAGCTGATCCGCAAAGACCGCGGACAGGATGTGGATTCCGACGCGATGTTATCACGGCCGCTGATCCAGAGCGGAGAGAAGATACGGATTGTATTTTCCGAGAATTCCGCTTTCGAGCCTGTTATTTCCAATTTAATCCTGACTTTTAAAGAGCCTGTGAACATTCTGAAGGCAGATACAAAGAATGTCGGTGGCGTTGCCAAGGGCGAGATGATCCTGGAGATCCCTGCCGACAGCAAACACGCTGAAGAAATGAAAGCTTATTTAAGAGAACACGGACTGGACCTGGAGGAGGCTGACGATTATGTGGACGAGTGAAATTATTGATATGATTATTACAGGGATCGGGCAGACGCTTTACATGACCCTGGTGTCTACAGCACTGGGTTACCTGTTCGGGCTTCCCATGGGTGTGCTGCTGGCAGTCACCGACAAAGACGGCCTGACGCCGCATCCGGTGCTTTACAAAGTGCTGGACGCCATCGCCAACATAGTCCGCAGTATCCCGTTCCTGATCCTTTTGATCCTGCTCATTCCGCTGACGAGAGCCATCGTCGGCAAGAGCTACGGTTCCACAGCCACCATCGTTCCGCTGGTTGTCGCTGCGGTTCCTTTCATTGGCCGTATGGTTGAGACTTCCTTAAAGGAAGTGGACGCCGGTGTCATTGAAGCTGCCCGTTCCATGGGCGCAGGCAATCTGCGCATCATCTGCAGGGTACTGCTGGTAGAAGCCAGAACCTCTCTCATTGCAGGCGCAACCCTTGCCACAGGCACGATCCTCGGCTATTCTGCCATGTCCGGCACCGTCGGCGGCGGCGGCCTGGGAGACATCGCCATCCGGTACGGCTATTACCGCTACCAGGTGGACATCATGATTGTGACGGTTATCTTACTGATCGTCCTTGTACAACTGTTCCAGACGATTGGCAATTTCCTTGCCAGCCGTTTAGATAAACGAAAATAGGAGGAGAACATTATGAAAAAATTAACAGCACTTCTTTTAACCGGTGCCCTTGCAGTAAGTGCACTGACAGGCTGCGGAAGCTCTTCTTCCGACAAAGCTGCTGACACAACAGACAAGACGGAAGAGGCCACAGATGCCGCAGAGGACACTGCTGACACTGCCAAGGCTGCTGACGGCGAGCTGACTACCATCAAGGTTGCCGCATCCGCAACACCGCACGCTGAGATCCTGGAGCAGGCGAAACCGCTTCTGGCTGAACAGGGCTATGATCTTGAGGTCACAGTTTTTGATGATTATGTACAGCCCAACCTGGTTGTAGAGAGCGGCGATTTCGATGCCAACTACTTCCAGCACATTCCTTACCTTGACAGCTTTAACGAAGAGAAAGGTACACATCTGGTAAATGCCGGCGGCATTCACTATGAGCCCCTTCGGTATCTATCCCGGAACAAAGAAGAGCCTGGACGAACTGGCCGAAGGCGATTCCATCGCAGTTCCCAATGATACCACCAACGAGGCAAGAGCACTTCTGTTACTGCAGGACAACGGTATCATCAAGCTGAAAGATGGTGCAGGCCTGACAGCAACCAAGACCGACATCGTAGAAAACCCGAAGAACGTGGAAATCGTTGAGCTTGAGGCAGCACAGGTTGCCCGTGTCGTTGACGAGACCGCCTATGTTGTATTGAACGGCAACTATGCCCTGGAGGCCGGTTATTCTGTAGGAAAAGACGCTCTCGCTTACGAGACATCCGATTCCGAAGCTGCCAAAACATATGTAAACGTCATCGCAGTAAAAGAGGGCAACGAGAACTCTGATGCAATCAAAGCTCTGGTAGACACACTGAAGTCTGACGACATCAAGAATTACATCAACGAGACTTACGATGGAGCTGTTATTCCTTTCGAGTAAGACAAAATCTTTTCTAATGCCATAAGAAACAAAAAGACAGGACCGGTACAAATCCGCAAGGGTTGTGCCGGTTCTGCCTTTTATTTTCGCAAACACAAACAGATCAGCCGGAAGTGTTAAAACTCCTCCGCAAATTTTCTCCCGATCCCGGACACATACCGGTCTTTTCGAAATACCACTGCCATTCTTGTATTTAATTTCTCATCTGTCAGCTTCTTCTTTACAATTCCCTCTGACCAGCCACGGAGAGCCGCCGTATACGGCAAAATCCCCACGCCAAGTCCTGCATCTGCCCAGATTGCCGTCGTCCTGGCATCATCGTTTTTGCAGAAAATCTCCGGTTCTGCGCCACACTCATGAAAGGCACCCAGAATGATGGGTTCCCAGCGCCGGTAAATGATCAGCGGCTTGCCGGTCAACTGACCAATAGAGATCTCTCTTTCCGGGATTCCGTCAAAATAAGAAGCCTCTCCCACAGCCATCATAGGCTCCGCCTCCAGATAAACACAGGATAATCCTTCCGTAGGAAACGGCGTCCGGGCCAGCGCCACCTCGATGCGTCCCTGCCGCAGCATTTCCAGCAATTCATAGGTGTTTCCCTCGGATATTTCATAGCGCACCTCGGGATACTTTTTAGAAAAGCGCCGCATCCGCCGCCCAATCTCCCCGGTGCCCGCCGAGGAAATGAGGCCCAGACGCAGCGTTCCTGCCAGACCGTTGCCGAAATCCTTCAACTCCCGAACGGTCGCGCCAGACAGCTCCAGAATGCCCTGAGCGCGATTGTACAGAAGCTTTCCCGCATCTGTCAGGCGAATGGTGCGGCTGCCCCGGTCAAACAGCGTCACGCCCAGCTCTTCCTCCAGCAGCTTCATCTGCATGCTCAGCGGCGGCTGAGACATGTGTAAGCTCCGGGCCGCCCCGGTGATGCTTCCCTCGTCCGCGATCCGCACAAAATATTGCAGCTGCCTGATATCCATTGTTCTGATCCTCACCTTTCATTTTTCTATCTATATAATTTTCGAATAAATTATATAGGAAATAAATATTTTTCATATGGTTTTCTATGTGTTATGATACCAGTAGTCCGTGGGAACCGCAAGCGTTCTCGCAATATTTCAGAAATAATTTTAGAAGGAGTGTTTGTTATGAAAGAATTATGGGATCTGTTTGTGACCTTCGCCCGCATCGGCGGCTTCACATTCGGCGGCGGCTACGCCATGCTCCCGATGCTGCAGAAAGAAGTCGTAGAAGCCCGACACTGGGCCACAGAGGAAGAGCTGGTGGATTATTTCGCCATCGGCCAGTGTACCCCCGGCATCATTGCCGTGAATACGGCCACTTTTATCGGATATAAGCTGCGGGGTGTGATTGGCGGTATCGTGGCAACCCTGGGCGTCATCGCCCCGTCCATGGTCATCATTACCATCATCGCCGCCTTTATCAAGGGCTTCGCGGATATCCCCGCTGTAGGCCACGCCTTTGCCGGTGTCCGCGCCTGTGTCTGTGTCCTGATCTTTAACGCGGTGGTCAAGCTGGGTAAAAAATCCCTGATCAACAAGACCGCCATCGGCGTCTTTGTCGTCATTCTGGCGCTGGCACTGTTCACCAATCTGTCTCCGGCGCTGCTGGTTATCCTGGCCGGTCTGTTCGGCGCTCTGAACGGTATGAGAACGATGAAGGGAGGCAAAGAGGCATGATTTATCTGAGACTTGCATGGGAATTTTTCAAAACAGGCCTGTTTTCCGTGGGCGGCGGTCTGGCTACCCTGCCTTTCCTCTACGCCATGTCAGCCAAGACCGGTTGGTTTACAGCCACCGATATTTCCAACATGATCGCGATTTCCGAGTCCACTCCGGGGCCCATGGGCATTAATATGGCGACCTACGTGGGATTTACCTCCTTCGGCGTTATCGGCACCTTCCTGGCGCCGCTGTCGCTGGTGCTCCCGTCCATCATTGTCATCATTATCGTGGCCAAAATTTTGGACGCCTTCAAGGAATCCAAGCTGGTGTCTGACATTTTCTCCGGTCTGCGCCCTGCTTCCACAGCCATGATCGCCTCCGCTGGCATTTCCGTGGCACTGCTGGCGCTGTTCCACACAGAGAATTTCACTGGGCTGGCATCCATTCCGTCGGTGCTCAACTATAAAGCCATCCTTCTGGCGATTGTGGTTTACATTACCATCAAAAAGTTTGATAAGCACCCGATCGTTTACATCGTGGCATCCGCTGTGGTCGGAATTATTTTTCAGTTTTAATTTGTAGCTACGACACCTGGGCTAAACAAAAATCCCCCCTGTCATTGCCAATGATTTCCGGCAACTGACAGCGGGGATTTTGTGATTTTTTATCGTATCCTATTGTGCAATGAAGTTCGATCACTCTCTATTTTGTCTCTATCGCGTCTCGTACCACTGTAAAAGCTCTGCCAGATTCTCTTCCCGTACATAGTCGCCGCCGTGCAGCAGCATGTCCAGCATGGCATCCTCCTCCGGTGAGCGATCCAGCTTATCCTCCAGCTTCTGGACAAACATCTTCTCCACCATTTTCATCATCGCTTTGTGCACCGGATTCAGCCGGGAACTGTCATACCCGCCCTGCAGGGTAAATACCGGAATCTTCTCCGGCAGATGATTAGATTTTCGCACCTGATCCGTGTTCGTCCCGGTGGCAGCCATCCCCACCGCGCCTACTGCGCGGATTCGGTACCGCCTGACCGCCGGCTTATAGCCCTTCACCGTCCCGGCCATGAGCCAGCCCAAATAAATGATCTCCGCCCCGGCTGCCAGTTTTCCTTTTGCTTCTTCTAGGGAGTACACCGGCAGGAAAAGCTTCCCGCCCAACAGCTTCGCATATTTTTCCGTAAATCCCGTATTTGATGTATACACAATCGCATCCATTTTGTACACGCCCTCCTCGTATCATTCTATTTTTATTTTCCCTGTTTATTCTTCTTACTCTTCTTTTTCTTTCCCTTCTCCTTTTTATTTCCGCCGGCTTCATTCTCATTCCTTTTCGCCGGTCGCCTGGACGGATCTTCCATCGAAGGATTCAAAATCTGTGATGTTCTCGGGACTTCCACCGCATCCCCCAGAATCTGTCTTGCTGCCCGCATAGCCGTCTGTACCAGCTGCGATTCCTTCGACGCATGGGAATCACCCGCACTGCCCCGGAAAGCTCCACGCACAGCACTCTCTTGCAGCAGCAGACTTCCCAGGCCCTGTCCCAGCAGAGCAGCCGCGTCCTCCACTGGCAGCGCCAGCCAGACACCATCTGCCGCATCCCCGTTCAGGATGTCCATCACGGTCTGTTCCAGCAGCTCCAGCGCCCGTTCCCGCAGCGCCTGACGAACCATCCAGTGCAGTTCTCCCGGATGATTTTTCCGAAATGCAGAAATTTGTTTCACAACATAAGAAAAACAGTCCTCCAGAAGCCCATACAGGTCTTTGTCCTTTTGCGCCGCCAGCACCCGCATTTCCTGTTCGTAAGGCTGAAAGAAATAGTCCAGCGTCTGCGCAAACATTTCGTCCTTCGTCTCGAAATAATGATATGCCAGACCTACCGCACAGCCCGCCGCATCCGCAATTTTCCGCATGGAGGTGCTGTCGTATCCCTCTTCCAAAAACAGGTGCAATGCACTTTCCAGTATCTGTTCTTTCCGTCCGCTTTCGCGGCTTTCCCGTGCTGTCATAGCATTCCCTCCCCGGCGTGTCTTCTATCCTTTCATCATACCATGCCCATGTCAAAAACCAAAACCGTCATCTATTTGTACAAGCATTTTATCTTTAATATCATTATACAATACCCCAAGACAGAATCAAGCTGCATAGAAAAATTTTCCGGTTTCCCTGCTCCATTCGCAAACATACAAGTGACCTGCAAAAAAATCCCCGGAAGTCAGACAACCTCCGGGGTAAATTGCTTTTCCTATTCTCTTACGCTCGCGACACGGCCTTGGCGCTGCGTCCGCCGTCCTCGGCCTTCTTCTGCCGCAGGAACTTCTGCTTCTGCTCATAATCCGCTGCCTCCAGCTCCGCCTGTCGGATGTCCTTCTCCGACATGTTGGTGGTAGAGGTGATGACAATGTGCTGCTCCTGTCCGGTGCCCAGATCCTTGGCCGATACCTTCAGGATACCGTTGGCATCGATGTCAAAACACACCTCGATCTGCGGCACACCCCTGGGCGCTCTGCGGATGCCTTTCAGCCGGAACTTGCCGATAAGCTTGTTGTCTCTGGCCTTGGGGCATTCTCCCTGCAGCACCTTGATCTCCACCGCCGTCTGAAAACTCATGGCCGTGGTAAAAATCTTACTGTATCTTGTTGGGATCGTGGAATTACGTTCAATCAGTCGGGTCGCAACACCGCCCACCGTCTCAATAGAGAGGGACAGTGGCGTCACATCCAGCAGAAGGATGTCATTCAGTCCCGCTTCACCGGCCAGCTTGCCGCCCTGCACCGCAGCGCCCAGCGCCACGCACTCATCCGGGTTCAGCCGCTTCGCCGGTTCTTTGCCGGTCAGCCGGTGTACCATCTCCTGCACCGCAGGAATTCTTGTGGCGCCGCCCACCAGCAGCACCTTGCTCAGATCCGATGCAGAGATCTTGGCATCCCGCAGCGCATTGTGCACCGGGATCACCGTCCGCTCCACCAGATCATGGGTCAGTTCATTGAACACGATGCGGGTCAGGGTCAGGGACAAATGCTTGCCGCCCTCTTCGTTCATGGCGATAAACGGCAGATTGATCTGCACGCTGGACGCACAGGACAGCTCCTTCTTCGCCCGCTCCGCCTCCTCCCGGATCCGCTGGCACGCCACCTGATCCTTGGAAAGGTCGATATGCTCTTTATTTTTAAATTCGCGGATCAGATAACTGGCGATCCGCTCGTCAAAATCATCGCCGCCCAGGTGATTATCCCCGGAAGTGGATAACACTTCTACTACGCCGTTGCCGATCTCAATGATCGACACATCAAAGGTTCCGCCGCCCAGATCATACACCATGATCTTCTGCTCGGCCTCATGCTCCAGTCCGTAGGCCAGAGCGGCTGCCGTCGGCTCATTGATGATCCGCTGCACCGTAAGACCGGCAATCCGTCCGGCATCCTTCGTCGCCTGCCGCTGAGAATCGTTAAAATACGCAGGCACCGTGATCACCGCTTCTGTCACCGGCTCTCCCAGATAGCTCTCTGCATCGCTTTTCAGCTTCTGCAGGATCATCGCAGAAATCTCCTGGGGCGTATATTTCTTCTTGTCAATGGAAACCTTGTAATCCGTTCCCATCTGTCGCTTGATGGAAGATATGGTTCTGTCCACATTGGTGATCGCCTGCCGTCTGGCCGCATCTCCAACGAGCCGTTCACCGTCCTTTGTAAATGCCACCGTTGACGGAGTCGTCCGAAACCCTTCTGCATTTGCAATCACCGTCGGCTGTCCGCCTTCCATTACAGCCACGCAGGAATTCGTTGTACCAAGGTCAATTCCTATGATCTTGCCCATGCGCCGTCACGCCTCCTAATACTCCCTACAGTTCACACACGCCATTCGCAAAACCGCATCCCTGATGCTCTCCGCTGCTTTGCAGCTCACTTTTGCTCATACCGCGGCGTTCCCTGCATATATTCCCGCGTCCAGATTTTCATGCGAGCATGAAATCAGTCCGCAGGAACACATGCGTGAACTGTAATCTATATTTCTATAGCATAAGACAATCCTGTCAGAAATACAAGAATCGTGAAATTAAAAATTGTAAAATATTATAGAAATTTATGAAATTTTTCTATACACATAAAATATTTCTGCTAGAACTTTTTCCAGGTGGACGGATACAGGCACAGCAGCACAGGGAACAGCTCCAGCCGGCCGGCCAGCATATCAAACATGAGCACATATTTACTCAGCACGGAAAAACTGCCGAAATTCATTGTCGGCCCCACCTTGGAAAGACCGGGTCCAATATTGTTAAATGTGGCTGCCACCGCTGTAAAATTGGTCACCAGGTCAAATTCATCCAGCGCAATGACCAGTACGGAAGCCGCAAAGATCACCAGATAGGAAATGGTAAACACGTTGATGGAACGCAGTGTCTCATGCTCAATGGGGCGGCCTTCCAGATGGATTTTCTTTACAAGCCTGGGGTGCACAAAGGAGTCCAGCTCCTTTTTCACCGTTTTTACCAGCACAAGAATACGGGACACCTTTATTCCGCCACCGGTACTGCCTGCGCAGGCACCGATGAACATGAGTACCACGAGGATCGTCCTGGACAGCTGAGGCCACATATCAAAGTCCGTGGTGGAATAACCCGTTGTCGTAATGATAGAGCCCACCTGAAACGCCGCATGCTTCAGTGCCTGCAGCGGACTTCCGAACATACCCCGGATATTGATGGTGATCACACCGATGGCCGCCGCGATGATCAGGAAATACCAGTGCATCTCCTCGCAAGCTGCCGCCTTGCGGAATTTTTTTGCATAAATCAGGTAATACACGTTGAAGTTCACGCCGAACAGGATCATGAACACCGTCACCGTATTGATGAGGAAATCACTGTAACCGGCCATGCTGTTGTTTTTGATACCAAAACCTCCGGTGCCTGCTGTACCAAACGACGTCGTCAGCGCATCAAATACCGGCATACCGCCTGCAATGAGGATGATAATCTCGACCACCGTCATGAAAAAATAAATCTTATACAGAAGCATAGCTGTCTGCCGGATCTTGGGCACCAGTTTTCCCACAGACGGGCCCGGGCTCTCCGCCCGCATGAGGTTCATGGTGCTTCCGCCGGTCATGGGCAGCACCGCCAGGATAAACACGATCACGCCCATACCGCCGATCCAGTGGGTAAAGCTCCGCCAGAACAGGCTGCACCGGGACAACCCCTCCACATCACTTAAAATGCTGGCGCCGGTCGTTGTAAATCCGGAAATCGTCTCAAACAGTGCGTCGGTAAAGCTGGGGATATCGCCGTTAAACACAAATGGCAGAGCACCCATGGCACTGAGCAGCACCCAGGCAAGGGTCACCACCACAAATCCTTCTTTGGTGTAAAACGTATCCCGCTTCGGCCGACGTGCAGTGAGCAGCATGCCCAGCACCAGGCAGAGCGCCAGCACCGCCAGGAACGCAAAGCCTTCCCGCTCCTGATAGATCACTGCCGTGATACAGGGCAGCGTCAGAAAACACGATTCGAAAATCAGCACCCAGCCCAGAAGATACCTTATGATTGCATAATTCATTTTTCTCCCAATCTCCAGTCTAAACAGTCTTCAGAATATCACTGATATCCTTCAATCCGTGATTTGTCGTCACCACAATGACCGAATCGCCCGGCAGCATACAGTCGCTGCCCTTGGGGATGATGGCCTGGCCGCCGCGGCTGATGCAGGCGATCAGAATATTCGGTTTCAACGACAGCTGTTCCAGGGACATTCCGGTCACCGGGCCCTCGCCCTGGATACGGAACTCCAGCGCCTCCGCCCGATCCTCAATGATCTTATAAAGCGTCTCCACGTTATTTCCCTGGGCATTCTGTTTTGCCCGGACATACTGTAAAATATATTCTGCCGTAATATTTTGGGGATAGATCACCGTATCCAGATCCAGCTCATTGATCACCTCATTGAAGTTGATATGCTTGATCTTCGTCACCAACTTCGCCTTGGAACATGTCTTGGCAAACAGAGACAGGATCACATTCTCCTCATCCAGGCCGGTGAGTGTCACAAAACCGCCTGCACGTTCCAGGCCCTCTTCCACCAGCGTCTCCTTATCTGTTCCGTCTCCGTTGATGATCATCGCTTTGGGAAGCAGCACACTCAGCTCTTCACAGCGCTCTTTCCTCTGCTCGATGATTTTCACCTGAATACCCGTTTCCAGCAGCATTTTCGTCAGATAAAAGGCAATCCTTCCGCCGCCGATCAGCATCACGTCCTTGGCGTGGTGCGTGTCCAGACCGATCTTCCGGAAAAAAGCAGCCGCATTCTGCGGGGTTGCCACAATGGATACCCGATCCTTCGCTTTCAGCACAAACCGGCCATCCGGGATAAATACCTCCGTACCCCGCTCTACCGCGCACACCAGCACCTCACAGTGCATCCGTTCCCGGAATTCCAGCAGAGAGCAGTCCTCCAGGATTGATCCCGATTCGATCCGAAACTTCAGCATCTCCACCCGGCCCCTGGAAAAGGTATTGATCTCCATGGCTCTCGGGAAACGCAGCACTCTTGCGATCTCTGCTGCCGCCGCCAGCTCCGGGTTGATGATCATGGAAAGCCCCAGGCTCTTCTTGATAAACTCACCCTCCTGGCTGTACACCGGATTCCTGACCCGGGCGATGGTCTGGCAGTCTCCCGCCTTCTTCGCCAGCAGGCAGCACAACAGGTTCAGTTCATCCGAATCCGTCACGGCGATCAGAAGATCCGCCTGCTCAATGCCCGCATCCATCAGCACACTGTGGCTGGCGCCGTTGCCGATCACGCCCATAATGTCGTTATCTGCAAGCACCTTCTGCACACGGGCGCCATCCTCATCTACTACGGTCACGTCGTGGCCTTCCTGCCCCAGCTGTTCGGCCAGGGTCGAACCCACTCGTCCGCATCCAACAATAATTACATTCATATCCTGTTCCCTTTTTCATTTTCTTTAATAATCTTACGTGACACCCTACGAATTGCTTCGTGCTTCGCACTCCCGCAATTCTCCCATCATTCGCATATTGTGAAGCTATCGCTTCACTTTTATGCTCATGCCGGGGCGCGTCCTAAGTTCTTTCACCTGCCTGCATGCAAGCATGCGCAGGCTCAGACCTTCGTCCACTGGTATCACTATATCATATACCATTATACCGCAGGAATGCAATGGTTGGCGTAAAGATTGTATTAATCCTTCTTTAACTCCCGGAATCCCTCTCCCAGTATCTGGCTGGCGTCAGCCACCGTCATGAATGCCCGTGGATCTTCCTCTCGGACGATCTCCTTCAACCGGTGGAACTCCGGCACCCGGACAACCACATAGAGCACTTCCATGTCTTTCCCGGAATACACACCTCTGCCGTTCAGGAATGTGGCGCCGCGGTCAATCTCTTCCAGCACGCGGTTGGCAATCGCCTGATTTCTGGGAGACATGATCATAACTGCTTTTCCCTTGTCCATACCGTAGATCACGCCGTCAATGACCTTTGTCTGGCAAAACAGCGCCACCATGCCGAACAGGCCTGTCTCAATGTTGCCGAACACCATCACCGAAGCCGACAGGATCACGAAATCAATGAACATGAGCATGGTCCCGATGGGGATATGGGGAAATTTCAGCTCCAGCAGATACGATAAAATATCCGTGCCGCCGGTGGTGCTGCCCCGCATAAAGATCAGCGCCAGCCCCGCGCCCATAAACAGGCCGCCAAAAATAGAGCCCAGCATCCGGTCACCGGTGTACTGGGGAAAATAGGGTGTCACAACCAGATCCAGAATGATGGTATTGAACAAAAGCGTTTTCAGCGTTTTGATCGTGAAGGCCCGTCCCTTGTATCTCCATGCCAGGATCAGCAGCGGCACGTTGATGCACAGGCTCATAAAGCCCACCGGCACGCCGAACAGATACTTGATCATAATCGACACACCCGATACGCCGCCCGGCGCAATATCCGCCGTCTCCATAAAGCAGAAAATACCGATGGCCATGAATAAAGACCCCGCGATGTCATAAAAAATATCGAGAAAAAGTTCTTTTCCTCTGTTTTTCACTGTTGCTGTCATGTCTCTCTCCTTTGTTTCTTTTCATTTTTATTCATATTTTATATTTTTTCTGTCATATCATGTCATATTTTATGACAATTCCCCTGTCATTGACAAACCCTTTAGACATATTTTATTTATTTTTTATTTCGTTTACAATCAGTTTATCAAATCATTAGGAGGTTTTATTTATGAGTGTTTTAGGTGTAGTTGGTCTGCTCCTTGGCATTGCTGCCCTGATCGTTCTGAGTTACAAAGGCGTCAACGCTTTCGTCTCCTCTCTGATCGCAGCGGCAATCGTCATCATCACAAATGGTATGCCGTTCTGGGGAACGTTTTCCGATTCCTACGCAACCGGCATGAAAAATTTCGCAGGAAGTTATTTCCTGATCTTCGGTCTGGCCGCAGCATACGGCGAACTGATGAAGATCAGCGGCGCTGCCGAATCGGTTGCCACCCAGCTGTTCAAGCTGTTCGGTACCAAATGGGCGCCGGTAGCCTGCATCGTTGTTACGCTGCTGATGGCAATGGGCGGTATCTCTGCTTTCGTTATCGTATTTGCAGTATACCCCATCGCCGCTCCCATGTTCCGTAAGGCAAACATTACCAAGGAACTGATGCCTGGTATTTTCCTCTGCGCATCCGTTACCCTTTGCCTCTGCCTGCCGGGCAACCCCACCAGTACCAATGCGATCCTGACACAGACTGCGCTTGGCACAAACGCTTACGCAGCACCTGTCATGGGAACCATCGCCTGCATCGTTGGTCTTGTCATTGCCTGCGTATACGTCACCATCGCAGCAAAGAAGGAGCAGGCAAAAGGAAACGGCTATGTGGTATCCGGCACAGATCTTGCCGAGGAGACCGGTGAGAAATCTCTTCCGCCGTTCTGGTCTTCCATCCTGCCTCTGGTTGTCGTTATTTTAATGATGTTCTTCTTAAAAGAGAAGATGGGAACCATCGACTGCATCAACACCTCTCTGCTGGCCGCAGCGGTTCTCGTTATTGTATTTAACTATTCTGCCCTGAAAGGCAAAGTTCTTTCCACCTTCTGCACCGGTTTCTGGTCTTCCATCACAGCTCTGATGCTGACCGGCGGTGTAATGGGATTCGCAGGTGTTGTACAGAACGCGCCCGGCTTCCAGTATTTCCTGGATTTTGCTATGGGACTTTCCCACACCTTCAACCCGTACGTATCCGCAGCCGTTGCCGTCAACGTCGTTGCAGGTATCACCGGAACAGCACTTGGCGGTCTGCAGATCTTCGCAAACTCCATGCTGGAGAGCTACCTGAACTTAGGCATTAACCCGGCAGCCTTCCATCGTCTGATGGTTATCGCCTGCTGTGGTCTGGACACTCTGCCGCACTGCGCAACCTTCATTACCATGTGTACCGTATGCGGCGTAACACCGAAGGGATCCTACAAGCATGTATTCCCTCTGACCGTTATCATGCCGATCTTCCTGACCATCCTTTGTATCATCATGGCACTGGCAGGTATCGTTTAACATTTATTTCATCAGGAAAAGAGGAAAACAGTTCTATGAGTTTGATCGCAGAAAAAAAAGTATTTCATATTGATTCCTTTTCCTTTCAGAACGGCCGTACACTCCCGGTCCAGATGGGCTATGAGACATACGGCACGCTGAATGCAGACAAGAGCAATGCCATTCTTGTTGCTCACTACTTTTCCGCTTCCAGCCATTGTGCCGGAAAATATGCGGAGGACGACGCTGTAAGCGGCTTCTGGGACGGCCTCATCGGCCCAGGCAAAGCAGTTGATACAGATAAATATTTCGTCATCTGTTCGGATAACCTGTGCAACTGCGGGCCCAAGAATCCCACCGTTGTCACCACCGGCCCCATGACCCTCAATCCTTCCACAGGAAAACCGTATGCACTGGATTTCCCGGTTCCCGAAGTGCTTGACGTTGTCAACACCCAGAAGCTTCTGCTGGAATCTCTCGGGATCACCCACTTAAAAGCAGTCATGGGTCCGTCCTTCGGTGCCATGTGTTCCTGGCAGTGGGCGGTTGCCTACCCGGATATGATGGACAAGATCATTCCGGTCATCGGCACACCGAGACATCCGGTATACGGCTCCTTCAGCCCGCTGCAGCACGGCATCCGTGTGGCACAGCTGGATCCGCTCTGGAACAACGGCAATTACTACGACCAGGAAAAACAGCCCACAGAAAGTCTGGCGCTGGCCATGCAGATGATGAACGTAGCCGCTTTCCACGCCGGTTTCTTTGAACGGGTTTACCCGAGAGAGACCATGAAGGATCAGGAAAACCTGGAAAGTGTCACCGGACAGACCACCTTCGAAAAAGCGTTAAACGCGGTTGTCATGCAGTCTGTTCCGTACACAGATCTGAACCACTGGATCTACACCTGTCGTATGTGCATCAATTATGACGTATCCCGCCCCTACGGCGGCGATCTGGACAAAGCATTATCCCGCATCCGCGCAAAGGTACTGGCCGTACCGTGCAGACAGGATGCCCTGCACCCGTGGGAGTTCATCACCTGGGTGACAGACCGCATCAACACGCTGGGAGGCAATGCCGAGTCTTACATTCTGGACAGTGACTACGGTCACATGGCCGGTATTTTACGGACAGACCTCTTTGCTGAGAAAGTCCGCGAATTCCTGGACAATTAACTTTTACTCCTTATACAGTTATTGTACAAAAAGAACCGCTGCAGGTCGCACATCAGTCTGCAACGGTTCTTTTCTTCCAGTATAGCCTATTATGCGATTCCCCGCAAGATCTCACCGATGGAACGAAGGCCGTCCACCTCTTTCCAGCCGATCAGTGCTTTTCCATCCAGCTTCCACATACTCATCTCCTGGGTTCCCAGCCGCCGGCCTCTGGCATAATCGATCATGCCGCCAAAGGGATTCATGATGGGTCGCTCCTCCATCGCTTCCCGGAAGCTCTCCCAGGTCACCGCATGTCCTTTCAGCCGCCGCAGTCCCTCACAGAGGAAATGGGCGCCGATCCAGCCGCAGTGCGCATACGTGTTCATGGCATAATCCCCCAGCCATTCTGAGGCTGCTTCCAGGTTTTTCCCCCGCTCTTCCTCATAGTTGAGCCAGCCGGAGGCATACACCGGAAACATTCCTTCTGTCACCGGCAAAATCTGCTGGGCCAGTGTCAGCACCATATTCAGATAGGTGGTAAATACCGGAATTCTCACATGATGGGCCGCCAGCGTACGGATAATCTCCGGCGCTGCCGCCTGCGCCGCTGCCACAATGACAAAATCCGGCTGACGGGCTTTGATCCCTTCCGCTGCCCGATCCGCATCCCAGGCGTCTGCCCGGATCTGGAAAATCTCACAGGGAAGATCCAGCTTCTCGCAGGCCATTTTCACACCTGCACCAAGATCCTTCCCCGTATCGTCCATCGTCTGAATGACACCGATGCTTCTGGCGCCAAAATTGCCCACCGCCCGGGCCACCATCACCCGGCCTTCGGTGATATAGATGGGCTGGATTGGGAAACAACAGGCGCCGTCCATTGCCGTCTCTGCCTTTTCCTTATATAATTCCCCGATACCTGTGGCAAAATACACCACCGGCATCCCGGATGCGTGAATCTCCTCCAGCGTTGCCCGCACAGCAGGAGCACCAAAATGTCCCACATAAGCAAACACCTTCCGTTCCCGGAGAAAATGCCGCAGTGCCGTCTGCGCCCGCCCCTGCTCATAGGCATCATCCTCATGCAGAAAAATCAGCTGTCTGCCGTCGATCCCGCCTTCTGCATTCACCATATCAAAATATGCCCGGATACCTGCGTTCAGCGGATCTCCCGTTGTCGCAAAAATCCCGGTGGTTGCCGCACTGTTGGCGACGATGATTTTATCCTCAAAAACACCCTGTGCCTGTTCCATTTATTCCCCTTTTATGATTCCGGAGCCAAATTTTATGGCTGACTGGCCCGCCCCGATCTTTTTTCTATAATTTTATTGTAAAGTTTTTTTATTCTTTGTCAATGCCTCCCCTTGTCACGCTCCGTGACAAACGTTGAATCTGCTCTTTTCGTCTGATATACTGTAAGCAACAGCTATACAACGTACTGTAAGGAAGAAAGAAGAAGGGTTACATGAAATTTTCAGAGAAACTGAACTTTTTGCTTAATTTAACAAACACGCCAAACAATATGCTGGCAAAACATCTTTCCCTGGATCCGTCTTACATCAGCCGTCTGCGCAGGGGGAGAGCGCAGCGTGCCGCATGCAGACTATCTGCGATCCATCGCCTCTTTTTTTGCCAGACGGTGTACCGAAGAATATATCCGATCAGCGCTGGCAACGGCCATGAACCAGCCGGCAATCTCATCCATGCAGGATGTGGATGAACTGTCTCTGCTCCTCTTCCAGTGGCTGGAATCAAAGGAGGAGACGTCGGGTTCCCGGCTGGAAACACTGCTGTCCGATCTGTCCCAACCATCCTCGGCCAACGCATCCAAGCGGCAGGCAGCCGAGCGGGAAGCAGCGAAGAAAGACGGCCAGGATCTGCGGATGTTTTACGGCATGGAGGGACGGCGGCAGGCGACGATCGCGCTGTTTAATCTGGCGCTGCAGCAACCCGCACCCGGGACGCTTCTGCTGTTTTCGGACGAGAACTCCAAATGGATGCTGGACAATTCCTCTTTTTCCCAGGAATGGTTTACCCTTCTGTGGCAGCTGATCCTGAAAGGCTATAAGATCAAGGTCATCCACAAAGTAAGCCGGGATATTGACGAAATGCTGGACGTGATCCACCAGTGGCTGCCTTTTTACACCAGCGGTGCCGTAGAACCCTATTACTACCCGAGACTCCGGGACGGGGTTTATAAGCGGACCCTGTCGGTGGTGTCCGGCAAAGCGGCCGTATTCGCCACCTCCATCGGTGAAAACATGGAAACCACCGCCAACTTCATGTCTACCGACAAGCTGACCGTGGATTCCTTTACCAACGAATTCTACAGCTACCTGGCCTTGTGCAAACCACTGATCAAGATCCATCCGGCAAAAAACATCCGGCTGGTACTGCCGGAACTGTTTTCCTTTGAAGGCAGAGGCGGCAGCCTGATCTCCCGCTCTGATGCACCGTCTCTCATCACCCTGCCGCCCCGGGTACTGGAAAGCATTTCCCATCCCCTTCCCGCGCAGGTAACCGAAGATTTTCTGGAAAGCTTTTCCCGGTACTCGGCCCGGTTTGAAGAAAAACTGAAAACAGATCCGGTATTCCAGATCATCCGCCTGGCAAAACCAGAGGACATCCTCTCCGGCAAAGCCCTGGTCGGCAGCATCACCACGGACCGTGACATGCAGATCTTCTACAACGCCCAGACCTACACAGACCATTTGCAGAACATTTTACGGCTGCTCACCCTGTATGAGAATTTCAACGTATTTATCGCGCCGGACGAAGCAGATGGCTATTCTTTGTATTGTAACGAAGAAAATGGCGTCATGATCCTAAAGGAAGACGACCCGCCGATCCTGTTCGAACTGACAGAGCCCAATATGGCCTCTGCCTTCTGGGATTATCTTTCCCAGACGATCCAGTACCGGCAGTTCCAGCCCTACGCAAGAAACGCATCCATTCAGCAGATCCGGGAACTGATCGATGCACTTGCAGCCAGTGAATCAACTATAACGACAAGGGAGGATGCATAAATGAAAGGCATCACTGATACAGAAATCATCGTCGCTAACAGCGCGCCGATGTCCGGCCCCTACATTGCCAGCGGCGATCCCATGAACGCCGGGATCCGGTCCTATTTTGACATGGTCAATGCTGCCGGCGGCATTGACGGAAGAAAGATCCGCTTTCTTCACCAGGATGACGGCAATGATCCTGTCAGGGGACAGAAGCTGTTAGAACACTTTCTCTCAGAAGAGGTTTTTGCATATATTGGCCATTTCGGCTCTGAGGTGGTGTCGGCCACTCTGGATCGAGTAAAAGAAAGCGGCATGCCAGTGGTGTATTTTTTCACCGCCATCCA
This sequence comes from Oscillospiraceae bacterium NTUH-002-81, assembly GCA_032620915.1. Taxonomy (NCBI): domain Bacteria; kingdom Bacillati; phylum Bacillota; class Clostridia; order Eubacteriales; family Oscillospiraceae; species Oscillospiraceae bacterium NTUH-002-81. Next base: position 262,969 of record CP136052.1, on the reverse strand, counting down.
CGATCTGTACGGGGAACAGGTACAGACCCCGGCAGAGGGCAGACGCTGTTTTCCCATTCAGACGATTTATGTGACCGAGGGCCGCGGGCTGGTGGCCCGGTGTGTCTCCGACCTGCACGCCTCCTCCATCGGTGTGATTTACTCGGAGGATGACACCGGCCGGGATATCATGGACGGCATCCATCGTCAGTGCGGCAAGCTTTCTCTCCCCTGCACGGCCCGGGGCGTTTCCATTGCGCCGGAGGCGCTGGAACAGGCGCTGCCGGAGGTGGTGGCAGAGGTGCTGTCCCACAACCCGGATGCCATTGTGCTGGCCTGCTCCCGGGCGGCCTTTGCCCCGGCGGCACTGGAACTGGCAAGACAGAAGAACACCCGCCCGGCCATCACCAGCTATGTCAATATGATCATCACGGAAGCCTTTAAGATTTTTGACGATGTGCTGGGGCAATACCGGCTGTACGCCCCCAGCTGGGTGGATTATCAGAACGAACACCTGCACAATCTGGAGGAGGCCTCGGAGTGGCTGGGGGACTATGCGCTCCATGCCTACGCCCACTGCGGCTGGATGGCGGCCTATGTGTTCTGTGAGGCGCTGAAACGGCTCCACGGGGAGACACCCACCTGGGAGAACTTTACCCGGGCCATGGAGGAAGCCCCCTTTGACCTGCCCTTTGCCGGGCGGATCGATTTTGCAGGCGGCGTCCGCCTGGGCGCCCAGGAAATGACCCTGTCCGAGCTGGATCGATACGCCCCCACCGGATGGGCGCAGATTGACGGGCTGCGGAGCATTGATGAATTATTACAAAAGGCAAAGTAAATGATGCCACTTCGCCTAGGGCATACAATGCCAAGGTACCTGATACAAAAAATATCCCGTGGGAAAACCGTCCTCAAAGATTCGGTCAATTCCACGGGATATTCTATATTTGTATACATATTCCATCAACGCAGGGGAATTTGGACAGATCAGCTTCCTCCTACACCGTCTCCCGGAACTGGCAGAGGGTCTTCACATCCTTCAGTATCCCCGCCTGATCCGCCGCCACATCCGGCGCATACTCCAGCACCAGGTCTGCCTTCGGCGTCAGCTCCCGCACATCGTACAGGAAGGCATTGAAGTCCAGCGTGCCGTTATAAATGCGCTGGTGGCAGTCATGGACGCCATCGTTGTTGTGCACATGGTAGGAAATGATCTTGTCCTGCAGCGCTTCCATGACGTGCCGCAGATCCCAGCCGTTGGCATGGGCGTGGCCGATGTCGATGAGCACCGGGTTGGGCAGCTTCCGGCATTCCACAATGAACTGCTCCTGGTTCATGAGCACATTGCCCATGGACTTAATGCCCACATTTTCCACCGCCACCGGGATGCCCTCCGCCTCGGAAAGGGCGGTCAGCTCCCGCAGGTTCTCATCGGCAGTCTGTAACATGGCTTCCCGATCCACATCCAGCACCTTGCAGTTGTTGTGGTGGAACACCACGTAGCTGCTGTGCAGCCGCTTCGCAAAGGGCAGCATCTCCCGGTAGAAGCCCATGCTCCGCTCATAGGCCGGGGTTCCCTTGGGACGGGAATGCTCGGTCTGGGCGTAAGGCCCGTGGAAGCTGATGGGCAGAGTGGACAGTTTTTCTTCCGAAGCGCGCAATACATCCGCAAATACGGGATCGTGGAACATGGAGAATACCTCCACACCCACCCGCTCCTGGGAAAAAGCGTCCGTCAGTTCCAATACTTTTGCAAAATCACATGCCTGATACATATTCGTACTGATTAATATTTCCATCGATTTTCTCCTTATTCAGACGGCTGGGATATCCAATGGATTCCTGGCTCTCATAATCAAACAAATGGATCCGTTCAAAATCCGGGCGGAAGTACACCTTCGCTCCGGCAGGAGGCATCTTTTCCTCCCCCACAGCGATAAACTCCACGCCGCCCACATCCACATAGGCGCCGAACCGGTTGCCATAATCCTCCACATACTTCACGGTACCTGCCAGCGCGTTGTCCAGCCTCTCCGTGGACAGCTTCACATGCTCGGGCCGGATGCCGAAATAGAGCCGGTTGGATGACTGTCTGGCCGCCAGCTCCTTCCACATATCCGGCAGCTCGATCCGCTGACCATCGATTTTCAGCTGACCGTCCATATAGGTACTCTCGGTGATATTCATGGACGGGGAGCCGATGAATTTTGCCGTAAATACGTTGGCCGGACGGTTGTATACATTGGATGGCGTATCCAGCATCTGCAATTTTCCCTGGTTCATCAGAGCGATCCGGTGGCCCACCGTCATGGCCTCGATCTGGTCGTGAGTCACGTAGACAAACGTCTGGTGATAGAGCTCATGGATTTTTACCAGCTCCTTGCGGGCCCGCAGGCGCAGCTGGGCATCCAGGTTAGAGAGGGGCTCGTCCAGCAGGAAATAATCGGAACGCTTCACCACCGCCCGGGCCAGGGCCACCCGCTGTCGCTGGCCGCCGGACAGATCCTTGGGCTTTCTTTTTTCCAGTCCCTTCAGATCCAGCATTTCCAGCACTTCCTCCAGCCGGATATCGATCTCCTTCGGGTCCATTTTATGTACCTTTAATCCGTAGGTGATGTTATTTTCCACCGTCATGTGCGGGAACAGCGCGTAGTTCTGGAACACCATGGACACGCTGCGCTTGCCGCTGGGCACCTCATTCATCACCGCGCCGTTCATGGAAATGGTGCCCGCCGTAATGTCCTCCAGCCCGGCGATCATCCGCAGGGTGGTGGATTTGCCGCAGCCCGAAGGTCCCAGCAGGATGAGCCGCTCCCCTTCTTTGATTTCCAGATTCAGATCTTTGACGATCACGTTTTTCCCATAGGCCTTATCCACATGGTCAAATACAATATTTTTCATAAAATCCTCCATTTCCCCGTCAGCCCTTGATGCCGGACATGGCAAAGGTATTGATGATATAGCGCTGGAACACGATGTACAGCAGTAGCGGGATGAGCATGGTCATGACAGACACCGCCATGGCGATGGTGAATTCCGTACCGCCCTCGGAGCTGATATACATCTGCAGCGCCAGCGAAAGGGTGTAGTTTTCCTTGGTTTTCAGGATCAGCACCGGCCACACGTATTCATTCCAGGAATTGATAAAGAAAATAATGCCGGTGGAGATCAGGGACGGCTTCACCAGGGGGATCACAATGTCCCGCATGATTTTTAAGTTTCCCACATTTTCCATTTTGGCCGCCTCAATGAGGGATTTGGGAATGCCCCGCATGGACTGGCGCAGCAGGAAAATACCCAGCACATCCGCCAGCTGGGGCAGCATCACGCCAAACAGCGTATCCGCCAGACCGATTTTTGAGATGGTCAGGTAGTTGGGGATCATGGTCACCGTAAAGGGGATGAACATGGTTGCCAGCATGATAAAATAGAGCAGCCCTTTTCCCTTAAAATCAAAATAAACGAAGCTGTACGCCGCAAACAGGCTGGTGATGGTCTTGAAGATGGTCACCACCGCCGCGATGGCAAAGGTGTTCAGGGTGATGCGCACAAAGGGCAGCTTCTCAAACACATGGATGTAGTTTTCCAGCGTGGGATGCAGCGGGATCACCTGGAAAACGGTGTTGAACGCATCCGTCAGCGTCTTGAAGGAATTGGATACGGCAAAAATAATGGGCATCAGCAGCAGAAATACGATGATGCACAGCAAAATATGCCAGCCGATCTGTCGATGATTAGTTTTCATAGTATACCCCTTTCTCCACAAACCGGAATTCCAACAGCAGCAGAACGATGAACAGCGCCATGGTCAGCACGGATACTGCCGAGGACACGCCGGTGCGGTACAGGGTGAACGCCTCGTGGTACGACTGGTAGATCATGTTGGAGCTGGCATAGTTGGGGCCGCCCTGGGTCACCACCTTGATGGGGGTAAACACATACTGGAGCCCCTGTACAATGGTGATGATAAACACGTAAATGCCAGTGGCGGAGCTCATGGGCACCACGATATCCCGGAAGATTTTCCAGTTGGGCACATCGTCCAGCCGGGCCGCCTCGATGACCTCTGTGGATACCCCGGACACCCCGGCCAGAATGACGATAAAGTTATAGCCAAACACCTTCCAGGAGGTGATAACGCTGAGCACCGCGATGACCCAGCCCTCGGTTTTCGACCAGATGGGAAGGGTGATGCCGAAGGCTTTGGCGATGATGGCCACCGGCCCGGAGATGGGATTTAAGATCCAGGTGTACAGGATGGAACCTACCACCAGAGAGATCACGCTGGGCAGGAAAAAGGCTGCCTTGTAAAAATTTTTCTTTTTTTTGATCACCGCCGACAGGATAAAGGATAAGATGTACGGCGCGATGAAGTTCACCACCAGCAGGATCAGAATATAAGCCACGGTATTTCCAATAATTTTGTACGTGTTGGGATCGGCAAAAATCAGCTTGTAGTTGGCCAGTCCCACGAACTTTTTCACTGGTTTGATCATGTTCCAGTCGAAAAAGCTCAGGTAAATGGTTTTCGCCAGCGGATAAAACATAAACGCTGCAAAGACGATGAGTGACGGGATGAGAAACACATATCCCAACACGGTATTTTTCTTCTTTTCGTTCAAATCAGAGGCCTCCTGTATGAGAGAACCCGCAGGCCCCGGTCTGGTTCCGGCTGTCTGCGGGAATTCTTCCATGTAATCTTCCTTCTATTTCTGTCTTACTGTGCGTCCAGAAGGGCGTTAATCTGATCCTGTGTATTTTTCAGACCGTCAGCCACGCTCACCTGGCCGCCCAGGATCTGGTCTCTCATGTCCAGAAGCAACTGCTCTGCCTGCAGTCCTGCGTCTCCCGGGAAGGAAGTCCAGGATACCACGCCGTCCATCTGCTCGATGGCTGCGTTCATCATCTCGTTCTCTGCCAGGAAGGATTTCAGGCCGTTCTCTGCGTCTGCCACATCTTTTCTCGGCGGTACATAGCCGGTGCCGATGGTCCATGCTGCCATAGACTCTACGCTGTACAGGTATTTTTCAAACTCCCATGCTGCCTGGATCTGCTCGTCGCTCTGGGCGGTGATGGCCAGGAAGCAGCCGCCTGCCGGTACCTTGCGGGCCTTGTCGCCCCAGGTGGGGGATTTCACCGTTGCCACATCGAACTGGGCGCTCTTCTGTACGGCTGCCCGTCTGGCAATGGTGGTATACATCATGGCCACGTTGCCGTCGATGAAGCTCTGGCAGCCTTCTTCCCAGGAAATGTGCAGGGCGCTCTCATCCTTTACCATGTCTGCGTACAGCTGGAATGCCTCCACGCCCTCGTCAGAAGCAAAGGTTGCCTGGGCTTTGCCGGAAGCGTCTGTGGTCAGCATGCTGGCGCCGTTGCTCTCGATGAGGCCCTGCTGTGCCCAGAAGTCTGCGGGCTCCTGCATGTAGAAGCCATATTTTCCAGTCTTCTCTTTCACAGTCTCTGCAAACTGCTTCACCTCTTCCCATGTCTGCGGGCCATCCTCGGAAAGGCCTGCCTCTTTTAACAGATCACGGTTGATGAACAGTACCGGGCTGCTTAAGGAATAGGGGATGCCCACCTGCTCGCCGTTGCTGTTCACTGCCAGATCCAGCACGTTGGGTAGGAAATTGTCACTCAGGAAATCCTTGTCTTCGGTGTCGAACTTGTCGATGGCCTGCTGGGGTGTGGTGTAGGAAAAGTTGTTGGAGAAATAGTCCAGGAACGCCCAGCCGATCTGCACCAGCGCCGGCGTGTTGCCTGCTGCGGTCTCTGCCTGCAGGTTCTGCATCAGACCTTTGTACATATCCGGGTTGTATTTTGCCACAACCTCAATGTGGTCGTTCTGTTCGTTAAACTGCTTCACCAGCTCGTCAACGGTGAGCCCTCCCTGGGTCTCTGCGTTGCAGTGCCAGTACTCGATCTTTACTTTATCACCAGAAGCCGTGCTGTCTGCTGCGGCATCCGCTGTCGTATTTTCCGTTCCCTGTGCTGCGCTGTCATTTGCTGCGCCGGTAGAATCTGCACTCTGTCCGCAGCCTGTCAGAAGCATCATGCCTGCCAGAACGGCTGCTGTCATTTTCACAAATTTGTTTTTCATGTTCTGTCTCCTCATTTTGTTGTGTTCTCGTTACAAGTGCTATCCTACTGCCCTTTTGTAAAGATTAGCTACATCTCCCGGTAAACCTCTTGTTAGGTCTTTGTAAACCTCCTTTACAGAAGGATACACATAGATGGGCTGGTATTCGTACTGCGGCAGATCCTTTTCCTGCACTTCTCCGGTCAGCACGGCGATGGTGTCCACCCCTGCCTTGACGCCGCACAGAATGTCCGTGTACATCCGGTCGCCCACAAAAACCGCCTGGCTCTTGTGCATCTTCTGCTTCTGAAGCGCATATTTCACCATAAAAGAACTGGGCTTTCCCACATACCGGGGTTTCCGGCCTGTGGCGTTCTCCAGCATCTGGCAGATGGAACCGCAGTCCGGCACAAAGCCCACCTCGTCTGGGCACACCAGATCCGGGTTGGTGGCAATGAAGGGAAGCTCCGCCCGCTGTAAAATGTGGCAGGCGTCCACCAGTTTGCCATAGGTAAGCTCCGCATCGTAAGCCGCCAGCAGCCCTTCTGCCTCCGCCGGGTCCGTGGTCAGCTCCACCCCGTAGCTTCGCATCTCTTCCTCAAAGGAACGGGTACCCAGCGCGTAAAACTTCCGGTTCGGATACAGATCCCGCAGGAGAATGCCCGTGGCCATGGATGCCGTCAGGATTTCTTCTTTATCCACAGTCAGCCCCATTTTCTGAAACTTTTCCACATAATCCAGCTGACTTTTGGTGGAATTGTTGGTAAGAAAAAGATAGTGCTTCCCCTGGGCCTTCAAAAGCGCCAGCAGCTCTCTGGCGCCGTCGATCCACGTATCCCCCAGGCAAAGCGTTCCATCGATATCAAATAAAAATAATTGTTTATCTGTCAGCATATGATTTCCTCCTTCTCATTACAATAAAAACAGTTCAGCCGCGCCATTCACGCAACAAAAAAAAAAGAAACCGGGCCGAAACCCGGTTTCCCCTGCAGGAAAGCATATTCTTTTTTGTTTTAAAACAGAACTCTGTTTTTGTAAAAGTCTTGTAAACAGTTCACTCGAATATTCTTATGAACAGATTAGTCCAGAATCTTATTCACCGCCACTTCCAGTGCCTGGTAGGAGGATTTGATGATATCCTCGTCGATGCCCACACCCCAGAAGGTCTGTCCGTCCTTGGTGATGGACACATAGGAAACAGCCTTGGAGGAAGAACCCTTGGTCAGGGAGTGCTGCTCGTAGTCCACCAGCTCGTAGTCCACATCCAGATAGCTGCGGATGGCGTTGCTCACCGCATCCAGACGGCCATTGCCCTGTCCGTTGATGACGGCGGTGCGGCCTTCGCTCTCCACCGTTGCCTTGGCCTGAATGCCGTCCTCCTGAACGAAGTGGCACTCGGTGATGTGGAACTTCTTGTCCACATTGATATAGTTGTCGCAGAAGATCTGGTAGATCCACTCCGGTGTCAGCTCCTGATGGGCCTGGTCGGATACCCGTTTCGCGGTGTAGCTCATCTCCTCACGCATCTTATCCGGCAGGGAGATGCCATGACTCTGCTTCAGGATATAGTTCACGCCGCCTTTACCGGACTGGCTGTTAATGCGGATAACATCAGAATCGTACGTTCTTCCCACATCCTCGGGATCGATGGGCAGATAAGGCACGGTCCAGTAATCCCGCTCCTGTGCTTCCCGGTAAGCCATACCCTTGGCAATGGCATCCTGATGGGAACCGGAGAAGGCGGTAAATACGAGAGAACCGCCATAAGGCTGCCGCTCATGTACCTTCATTCTGGTGAGGCGCTCGTAGCGTGCCTCGATGGACGGCATGTTGGAGAAGTCAAGCTCCGGGTTCACGCCGTAAGCATACATATTCATGGCTACGGTTACCAGATCCACGTTACCGGTTCTCTCGCCGTTGCCGAACAGGGTACCCTCTACCCGGTCTGCGCCCGCCAGTACGCCCAGCTCTGCGTCAGCCACGCCGCAGCCTCTGTCGTTGTGCGGATGGATGGAAAGTACCACGTTATCACGATATTTGATGTTCTTGCTGATGTACTCGATCTGGCTGGCAAATACGTGCGGCATGGCGGTCTCCACCGTTGCCGGAATATTCACGATGATCTTCCGGTCCGGTCTGGGCTGCCATACGTCCAGCACGGCGTTGCACACATCAAGGGCATAGTCCACCTCTGTGCCGTGGAAGGACTCCGGGCTGTACTCGAAGGTGATGTTGCCTTCCTCGCCCTGGGCCAGCTCCTCCAGAAGCTTGGCGCCATCCACAGCGATCTTCATGATCTCTTCCTTGGACTTCTTAAATACCTGCTCCCGCTGTGCCACGGATGTAGAATTGTACAGATGTACCACCACGTTGGGTGCTCCCTTGATGGCCTCGAAGGTCTTGCGGATGATGTGCTCTCTTGCCTGGGTCAGCACTTGGATCGTCACATCCTGGGGGATCATATCATTCTCGATCAGTGTTCTTAAGAACTGATACTCGGTATCGGAGGCTGCCGGGAAACCTACCTCGATCTCCTTGAAACCGATCTCCAGCAGCATTTTGTAAAATTCTATCTTCTCGTCAAGGCTCATGGGCTCGATCAGCGCCTGGTTGCCGTCCCGCAGGTCCACGCTGCACCAGATGGGTGCCTTCTCAATGTAATCCTTCTTTACCCACTCATTGGATGGTACTGGGGGCAGGAAATAACCTCTCTGATACTTTTTGTAATTCTGCATCTTCATTCTCTCCTTTTCTTCGTTCAAACTATCCACACAAAGTGATACTTCCGACAGATCGGTATAGGTTAAGTATAAGGTATAAAAAAAGCCCTTCATCTCACTGCCCGGAAGCGATTAGAGACGAAAGACTATGTCTTACGCGGTACCACTCTAATTCATGATCAATCTCATGCACTCTGTAAGCACGGACACCAGATACTTGATTCTCTCCTGATATCGTATGCTCTTCCCCTGTAACGGTGGGCTTCCGTCTACACCTACTCTCCCGCGGGATTTCGAGCAGCTGCTCCAAGGCGAGTTCCCTCTGTTCCGTCTGCTGCTTCGCATCACCCAGCAGCTTTCTGCAATCAGGTTCAGAGATACTATTCCTTTTCATCGCATTTGATAGATGCATGATAACACATTCTCTGAAAAAATGGAAGAGGGAATTTGCAAATGATATCATAGACACGCGGCAAGCTGCCGGTAACACTGCCCGATCACATGGATATCTCTTCCCGCGGCCGTGCGAAAGCCCGCTTCCGTCAGGTCAGGTGCTTCCTTTTTGCAGCATCCGCGCCATCATCGTCCGAAACTGCTCCAGACTGCTGCTCTTGTATACATTCACCCCGTGCTCCAGCCAGCCGTCGTACACCGGGATGTCCCGGATCAGCACCGGAATCTTCATGAACAGCGCTTCCAGCACCACAATACCCTCGGTCTCTTCCTTTGTGAGAAAAAGAAACAGGTCACTGCCCGCGTAGGCATCCCGCAGCGTCTCCCGGCCCACGTATCCCGGAAAACGCACATTGTCCGGTGCCTGCTGCAGGGCATGTTTGATTCTGGGCGGAAGCAGAGCGCCTGTGAGCGCCCCGAACCAGAAAAAGGTCACCTGCGGAAAACGCTCTGCCAGCGCCAGGAAATCCAGAATGCCCTTCCGCGCAATGGGAAGCCCCACGGACATCACCACCGGCTGTTCCTCTGCCAGGCCGAAGGCACGGCGGAACCGGGCTCCATCCCCCTTTTCTCTGCAGAAAAAGGACGTGTCCACCCCGTTGGAAATGACCTCCACCGATGACTTCAGCCCGTAGGTGCCCAGCAGCCTTGCCGCATAGGGTGTGGGCGTCACCACCTGATCCGCCGAATTGTAGCACAGCCGGAGCCACTTGCCGAACAGCGGCGCCAGCAGATTGGAGCCTACAAAGGAATTGCAAAAATCCTCCCGCGTGGAATGCCCGTGATAGATCACCCGCTTCCCCTGTTTTCTGGCTTTTCTCGCCATCCAGAGAGAATCCGGGAAAACCGTGTTCAGATGAATTTCCGTGTATGCATCCTTCGCATTTTCCGTATAATCCAGGCCGCCTGCCGCAAATGCCTGCTCCTGATGGGCAATGGCCCGCCCGATACCGCTTTTTTCCACCAGGCTGCGGCCCCCTGTATACAGCAACAGTTTCATATCCGCCCCATCCCTTCTATATATATTAAACACTCTGGGCTGCCAGAAGCGCCATGATGCTGTGCAGCCCCAGACTGTACAGGGCGATGGACGCCGGTTTTCCCAGAAAAATAATAGCTGAAAACTTTTTCAGACTCATGCGGGTCAGCCCCGCCAGATAGCAGAGAAAATCGTCCGGCGCCACCGGGAAGAAAATCGCCAGTGCAAAAAAGGTGTCAAACCTGTTTCCCTTTTCCAGCCACCCGGCGTATTTTTCATAGGTGCGCTCCCCCCGCCACAGACCGGACAAAAGGCTGCCCGTACCGCTTGGATAACAGAAAAGCCGCCACCGAGCCGAGGCAGATGCCCACATAATTATAGAGAAAACCCATCACCGGCCCGAACATGAGCACGCCGCCCAGACAACCGATGCCGCCGGGCAGGATCGGGATCACCACCTGGATGGCCTGCAGCGCCGTGAAAAGCAGCGGCGCCCACAGTCCTGCGGGCCGTAAGAATACCTCCATTTTCTGCTGAGAGGTGAAAAGCCCCGCAGCGATCCCGTAGACAACGAAGCCACACATCAGCACAAGGCCCACCGCCGTCAGCAGTTTTATCAGATTGCCGCGCAGCTGTTCCCGTTCCATTGCTCCGCCTCCTTTTCGCTCCACAGCGCCAGCCGGTAGACGTGCTCCACCTGCTCTGCAAAATGTGCCGCGGAGAAAATATGGGCCTGCTCTGCCGCATGGGCAGAAGCCTCTCGGTAGCTGTCCCCGCTTTTCCACAGATTTTCCAGGCCGTCAAAAAATCCCTGCGCATTTTCATACTGCCAGCCGTTATACCCGTCCGTGAGCACATCCTCCAGACAGGCATCCTTATGGCACACCAGCGGCAGCCCGGAAGCCAGCGCCTCAATATACGTCAGCCCCTGGGTCTCGCTGCCGGAGGCACAGACAAAAATGTCACCCTTTTTATAATAGGAAGCAACCTGTTCCGGGGAAACCATCCCGGCAAAGATGACGCGGTCGGTCAGCCCCAGCGCCTGCACCTTTGCTTCCAGCACTTCCCGGTAAGGGCCGTCCCCCACCAGGAGATACCGGTACTGCTGTCCCCGCGCGTCTGCCAGCAATTCCAGAATTTCTTCGATATTTTTTTCTTTTGCCAGCCGCCCCACGGTGATGAGCACCGGCGCCTCATCGGCAACGGGCGTGCGCAGCTGTTTTTCCCGGACGCCATCGGCAAACGGAGCCAGATCGATGCCCGTAGGAATCGTAAAAATGGCCGGTTCCACCATGTAGCGCTCCAGGATCGCTTTTACTTTTTTCGTGGGCGCAATGACGGCGTCCGTCTGATCCAGCACTTTTCTGGAAAGCAGGCGGGCTGCCGCAGCTCCCATTGCTTTATTGGGAGAAAAATAATGGGTATAGTCTTCATAGATGGTATGGTACGTGTGGATCAGCGGTGCGCCGGTGCGGAAAGCGATCCGCCTTGCAAACCAGAAGGTGGTGAACTCGCACTGAGAATGCACAATGTCCGGCTTCCAGTCCATCAGCTCCTGCACATACGGATGGGCAACAGGCAGCGTCACCCGGGCATTGGGATAAACAAGCCCTGCACTGTGGGAGTGGATGTAATAAACATCCCCCTCTTTCCTGGAATCCCGGTTTTCCGATAAGGTGAGCACCCGCACCTCATGTCCCCTTTTTTCCAGTTCCCGTTTCAGATTGCGCACAGACGTCACCACGCCGTTGACGACCGGTTCGTACCAGTCACTTGTCAGTAAGATTTTCACTTTGCATCCCTCGTTTCTTGTTCTTACGATAACATGCAAAGTATAAGTTTCCCCTCTATAAAGGTTAAAGATTTTTTAAAGATTTTCTGAAAGATTCGAGTCGGCGCCCTGTTTTCTGGACAAAATCACCGACACAATGGAGGAGTATAAGAAATTTTTCAAATAAAGAATATCATTATAAATAAAGTCAAAGTTTTATTTTAAAGCTTTGACTTTATTTTTATGTATAGATATGTTAAACTAAAATCCACACAAAATAATATATTTACCCGGGCAGCCGGGAGGGCGTGCATGTCATCCGTTCTGATTCTTGACAGGAGGATGTGATGCTTATGAGTACATATGAGGAATTCATGGTTATTCTGACATTTGGTCTCTTAATCGTTGCAATTTTGAATTTGAAAAATAAGTAAGCCGCCCTGTTCCCCGCAAAAAGAATAGGCAGCTTACTTAGCAACTTATTGCGCCGGGACGGATAGGCTTCATCTATCTTCCGGCTGTCTTGTTAAATATAGTATAAGAATTTTTTTTAAATCTGTCAATACAAAAGGAGCACCCATCATGGACATTGGAGAAAATATCCGCCGGGCTCGGAAAAATGCCGGACTCACACAAAAAGAACTGGGCGAAAAACTCGGCATTTCTGCTGCCGCGGTCGGCCAGTTTGAAAAGAAAAATTCCAACCCTCATAACAGCACTGTTCAAAAAATCGCTGCCGTTCTGGAAATCAGCCCGTTATCCCTGTACGATCAGGAACCATCTCAAAACATGCTTCAAAGAGCCCACACTTACGCAGAGCATCTTTCCTCTCAGGAAGCAAGACTTCTGGCTTATTTCCATATGCTGAATTCCACCGGCCAGCAGGAATGCCTCAAACGAATGAAAGAACTCACCCAGCTGGCAGAATATCAGAAATAAGCAGGCCGCTCTGTTCCTCGTGAAAAGAACAGGTGACTTTCTTTGCAACTTTTTATTTGAAATATTTCAAAAATAATGATTTTTTCTTGCTTATCCTGTAAAATACAGGGAAAGAAGCTTGATTTTTATTTTACAGAAAAGAGGCGAAGCATATGAAAAATAAAATCCTCAAACAATTTCTCTCCCTTTCCCTACTGACCTTGGCGTGTGGCTTTGCGTTCACCGGATGTAGCAACAACGGAAATGCAGATACACAGACAGAGGCTTCCCAAGAAACAACCGATGAAGAGGGAAATGCTACAGGAACAGCCGATGAAAACAAAGATTCCGCAGCAATAACGGATGAAAACGCAGATAGCGCAACAATAGCAGATGGGGACACTAATACCACAAAAAATGGGGCAGACGCATCTGGAAATTCTTCTGCGAGCGCCTCCCTCTCCGGTGAAAATAACGCATCGACACAAGAAGCGTCATCTGCTCAGGCACTCAACCCCTACAACCGCAGTCTGGTTGTCCTGGATGGCAAACTCTGCCTCCGGGATCCATCCTCTGGCTTACAGATACGGGATACCAGCGGGAGTTTGCTTGGAACCACGGAGGAATCCGGCAGCATTTTCAGTATGACCGCATCTAACGGCTTTCTTTTCTATACCAAAATGGGAACTTCGGCAGAGACGTCCCAGCCTGCCCTGGAAAATAAACTATATCGCTGAGTGCTGACGGAACGGGCATCACCTGTCTGCTGGAAGGCAAAAGTTTCACCGTACATGCATTGAACAATATCTTATTCGTAACGGGAAGCTCTTCCGATGGCACCGCCGCCTATGAGGTGCAGGATGATGGCAGTCTAATGCCGCTGGACGCCTCCAATTCCTACGCGCAGCTCTACCAAAACAGTGACCTGTGTGACAGCGATCCCACCGCCTTTGCCAACGGCACCCCGGCTCCGGCACTGGACTGTGCTGCCTCGGCACAGCTGTATCATGGGCTCTATGAAGTCTGCTACAAGGATGAAGCTTTCAACGAACTGACATTCACACCGCTTTTTGGAGAAAACAGGCAGCATATTGCTGATATTTACGAAAAACAGTGTCTCTTTATGAATGATGCCATCGTTTATCAAAGCGACGAATCCACCCTTCGCCTGTGCGATTTACAGGGGAATCATGATCGGGAACTCTTCACTTCCGACAAACCGCTTTCCATCCGGCTCATCAATGCGGATGAAAACGCCATCTATTTTGAACAGGACAATGCGCTCATGAAACTGGCCCTTTCCGGTGATGCACAGCCCGAGGTTGTGGCAGCGGCAGGGGATTATAATGCTTCTTATGGGTGCGATATTTATAACGGGATTTTGTATACAGTGGATAAGAATTCTAAGGGAATCTGCCCCTTGCCTCTGAAATAATCACAGCTCTGTCCAAAAGAGGGTATGCCCCGGCCCACAGGCCGAACGCATACCCTCTTCTGGTTTACATGTTCTATTTTTATGGAAATTCGTATCAAAGCATGAAAAAGTTACTGCTCGTTTTTAGAGTTGGCTTTCTTCAGGAATTTCTCGTTCTGGATGATAAAGCGCTCATGATCAGCTTCTCCCACAATTCCGCAGGCATCGCTGGCCGTGATCTTGAACACCAGCTTCCGGCCTTCTACTGCCACCAGTTCGCTCTTACATGTGACTTTCATGCCAATGGGGGTAGCGCTCACATGCTTGGCGCAGATCAAGGTTCCCACGCTGCCGCAGCCTTCCTCCAGCGCATCCTGTACGCTTTCCTGGGCGGTTTTCTCCATCAGCGCTACCAGTGCCGGTGTGGCAAATACCGGGAGGGTACCGCTTCCCATGGCTGCTGCTGTGTTTGCCTCTGTTACGATCACTTCATCATTGCCGATTATGCCGGCTTTCAATTCCTTCATTGCTTGTGCCTCCTCTTTGATTCAATCAGATTAGAAGTCCACCTCTGTTCCGTAGTATGTGCAGGTCAGGAGTTTCTCCATTGCTGCCGGATCGATGGCTCTCGGATTGGAACCGGTGCAGGCGTCGCCAACGGCCAGCTCTGCGATCTTGGCAACCTTCTCCTTGAACTCTTCCTCGTTGATGCCGAACTCTTTCAGCGTCTTCGGAATGTTCAGCTGTCTGTTAAAGTCGTCGATCTTCTCGCACAGGCTGTTGATCAGTGCTTTCTCGGATGTGCCGTCCAGTCCCATTCTGCGTGCGATCTCTGCATATCTGGATGCAGCGGTCTGCTCCTTTGCATTATAACGGATTACGTACGGAAGGTAAATAGCATTTGCACATCCGTGCGGAATATGTCCGGTGGAGAAGGCAGCGCCGGTCTTGTGTGCCATGGAATGTACGATTCCCAGCAGAGCGTTGGAGAAGGACATACCAGCCAGGCACTGTGCGTAGTGCATCTGCTCTCTGGCATCCATATTGCCTCTGTAGGAAGCCGGAAGGTCTTCCAGTACCATCTCGATGGCCTGCAGTGCCAGCGGATCAGTAAAAGGACAGTGCAGGGTGGAAACGTATGCCTCGATGGCGTGGGTCAGTGCGTCCATACCGGTGTAAGCCACCTGTTTTGTCGGAAGGTTTGCAACCAGATCGGGATCAACGATTGCCACATCCGGGGTGATATTGAAGTCAGCCAGCGGATATTTCACACCGGTCTGATAGTTGGTGATTACGGAGAATGCAGTTACCTCTGTTGCCGTGCCGGAAGTGGACGGGATGGCTGCAAATTTTGCTTTCTGACGCAGCTCCGGGAAATTGAACGGAATGCACAGATCCTCGAAGGTGGTATCCGGGTACTCGTAGAATGCCCACATAGCCTTTGCTGCGTCGATAGGGGAACCGCCACCCATGGATACGATCCAGTCAGGCTCGAACTCTCTCATCACAGCTGCGCCCTTCATAACAGTCTCAACGGACGGATCCGGCTCAACACCCTCAATCAGCTGTACTTCCATACCTGCTTCCTTCAGGTATGCAACTGCGCGATCCAGGAAGCCCTGTTTCTTCATGGAACCGCCGCCAACAACGAGGACAGCCTTCTTGCCCTTCAGGTTCTTCAGCTCTTCAAGACATCCTTTTCCGTGATAAATATCTCTGGGTAATGTAAATCTGCTCATGCTTTTTCTCCTTTGCTTGTCTGCTTTTGTTTGTTGTTCCTGTTTGTTCGTTTGTTATTGTTGTTTTTTCTTGTTTGTTATTTAACGAACACATAATACCATCTTTTCCCGCATTTCGCAACCAAAAGGAGAGAACAATCATGTACTTTTTTCTGTACATTCCTGTTCTCTCCCTGTTTTTACACTTTCTTAACGAGATTCTCTTTTAAAAATTTTGGTTTTTCGGCATCTGTTCCAAAAATTCAGACTGTTAATCTTCTAACGTACCACGCAGTTCCGCAAATTCTTCCCGCTCGAAGGCTTCGATGGAAATGCTCTTTTTATTCGGGTTGGCAAACACAAAGGTCTTGTCCACATTTTCCAGATAGTTCTGCATCTTGTCGTTGGTGGCGCTGATGATGGCCTGGAAGCCCAGCCCCCGGATCAGCTCGATACAGCTGGCCACCTTCTCCGCATCCATCTTGGAAAAGGCTTCGTCCAGCACCACCAGCCGCAGGGTGGGCATCCGCCGTCCCTGAATGGGAGAATGGATCCTGTACGCCTGGGCAAAGCTTGCCAGAAGTGCCACATACAGGGGGTTCTGCCCCTCGCCGCCGGAGTTTTTGCGCAGCATTTTGCTTAAGGAAAGCTTCATGACGCTGCCGTCCTCGTTTGCCACGATCTGCTGCATATCGAAGGAGAGGTATGTCCGGTAGTCGGAGTATTTCGCCATATTTCGCTTGGCCTCCTCCAGCTCCTCCGGTGTGGCATTTTCCGGCGGGATGAAAATGGAGATCAGCTCGTTCATCACGTCCGCATACTGGCTTTCGTGCTCCATGGTAAACAGGTTCAGCTGGTTTTCCATCTGATCCGGCAGCCCTGACGGCTGGATCTGCAGCGCATCATCCATGAACATATCGTAGTACTTGCCGTCCATTCCTTTATTTTTAGAAATGACAAATTCGTAACGGTCTTTTCCGAAATTCAGCCGCCGGATGACCCGGTTCAGCTCGTCTTTCTGCTGGATGGCCTCCCGGATAGCGCTGCGGATCTTGAAAATAAAATCGTCCCGGAAATGTTCTGCCGATGCCCGGGCCTGCTCCTGGGCTTTCTTCTGGAAAGTTTCCAGATCCTTGCAGGACAGCTGGGACAACAGCTCCGCGTAGGGCGTGCAGTCCTTATCCGATGCCGGGAAGCTCCGGTTGGGGTAGGCCCGCAGGTAGGCGGTCTTCTGTTCTGTCAGCTGCGCATAGGCTTCCTCTGCACTCTGCCGGAGCCGCCGGATTTCCCGGTTCAGCCGGTTTTCCGCCGCCTCAAAGCTCTCCTGTCCCGACACAGCCTCCTGATGTTCCCGCAGCGCCGTTTCTTTGGCCGCATCCACCGGGAATGCCCGGTTCAGCTCTTCCAGCTGCACGTTCTCGCCGATGAGCGCCCGGTTCATGTCCGAAATGGCATCCTCCCGGCTGCGGATATCACCGATGATACCCCGCAGCGTTGCCTCCTTGTCCCGGATCTGCTCTTCACAGGCCTGCTTCTGCTCTTCCAGCGCCTGCAGGTCAGAGGTGCGCAGCTGCTCCAGCCGCTTTTCCAGCGCCTGCTGTTCCTTTTCTTTTCCTTTGATCTGGCGCATGTCTGCCAGCCAGCCCATGTAATCTGCAGACGCATAGGACAGCGTTTCCATGGAAAACAGCTGCTCATACGCTGCCAGCTGCTCCTGGGTCTCTGCCTCCTGCTCTGCCAGCCCTTCCAGCGTCTCTTCCAGCCGCCGGATCCGGCCCCGCAGGCTGACCTCGCCAATGTACGCCCGACGGGTGTAATCCTCCGGGTTCATGTGCCAGAGCCGGAACCCCCGGTAACACAGGCAATCCGGCGTCACACCGGTGCCGCTGCCCCGCAGCTCCTCCACGGTCTGGCATTTGCGCACCCGTCCCAGCAGGAAAGCAATACAGTCCTTCACGTAGGGCACATCGGTTACCAGTTCCTCCGCCAGAGAGCCCTCCTGGATGCGGAAACCACCGGCTGCGATTTTCTCGGTATCCAGCACCGCCACCCGGCAGTATTTCTTCCGATCCATGTTCCGGTAAATCTCCATGGCCGCCGCCGCATAGGCAGGCTCCACCACCAGCGCCAGCCGGTTGTTACCCAGATATCCTTCTGCCGCATTCCGCCACGTCTCATCCCGGATGTCCAGCAGATCCGCCAGCACATGGACCTCCACCGGTTTTCCGGCCTGCTCCCGCAGGGCTTTGCGCAGCAGCTGCTGTGCCTCATGCAGCTCCCTGGGGTAGGCTTTCCGGCCCTGTTTTAATTCCTTTAACTCTTCTTCCGTCTGCTTCCTCTGCCGTTTCAGCTCCCGCTGACGGCCCCGGAGTTCCCGCTCTTCCTCCTGTTTTTCCTTCAGGAGATCGGCAATGGCCTGTTTCAATCGCTGCAGTTCTTCCTCGGTGATGGACTGCTCCTGGAATTTCTCGATATCCCACAGCATCTGGTTGGGCGCATCCTCCAGTTCCTCCCAGCCGGAAAGGGCCTCGCTGGTGCGCTGCCACCGCTCCCGGCTGCCGTGAAGATGATGGATGACCTCGCGCACCGCCTCCAGCTGCGCCTGAATTTCCTCACAGCCACTGCTTTTCTGGCGGCCAATGATCTCCTCCAGTTCTGTCCGCGCCTTTGTGATCTGTTCCTGCAGCTGCGTCTCTTTTTCTTTGAGCAGCGCCACATCCTTGCCCGCGTTGTCCCGCTGGGCAGAAAGGGAGGTCAAAAGCTCCCGCTGCCGTTTTACCGACAGACGGCCCAGAGCATAGGAAAGCCGTCCCTCTTTTTCCTCCAGTGCCGCCGCTTTGGCAGAACCGTCACAGATCTCTTCCAGCGCCCGCACCTCCGCCTGGGTATCCTCGATCTTTTTCCGCAGGCGGCCATACTGGAGCACGCTCTCCTGCATATCACTGATGCGGATATTTTTTTCCATACAAATGTATTCTTTGACAAAATCCTCCAGCCGGATGTTCATGCGGAAGGGAATGGCCCGCTTGAACAGCAGCGGGAATTTTTCCATATCCAGACCGCCCAGATAATTTTCATACAGCTGGCGGCGGAACCGCTCATTATGTCCCGTGCAGAAATAATCCTCCGCAGAAAAATTCGTCTGCATCCACTCCCGCACCTCGGCTGCCGCCATGCACCGCTTTTCCTTCCGGTACAGATGCTCCGGCAGCGGCCCGCTGTGGCGGAAAAACATCCGGGAAATGTCGTTGGAGGCCGTCTCCACATCAAAGACGATGCCGATACACTCCCGCTCCCCGGTGTCCGTCCGGGTCAGCTCCAGCACGATGGTACTGGAAAAATTCCGGTTCCGCAGATAGGAAAATTCGTCGTTATCGCCGATGCTCACCATGCCCCGCAGGTACTCGATGAGGCTTCGGTCGGAATCATCCGCCGCCGCCTTGTTGAAAAATGCCCGGCCGTCCGTGTTGGCGTAGAGCACCACCTGCAGTGCGTCAATGACGGTGGATTTTCCGCTGCCGGAATGGCCCGTAAAGAAATTAATGCCGTCCCGGAAAGACAGCACTTTTTTGTCTATGTAATGCCAGTTGTTCAGGCAGATCCGAGACAGCGCCTGAAAGGGCTTCTCTTCCGTCGTCTTCTGATTCTCCAATCGAATTCTCCTTTCCGTCGTTTTCACTGCTATCTGCTGTATCCTCATCATTATCTTCCGCCACTTCTTCTTCGGCTTCTCTGCTGTCCACCGTTTCCTCGCTGTCTTCGGTACTGCCACTGTACAGTTTCAGCAGCGCCCGGATATCGTCGCCCAGCAGCACGGCCTGGATACTGGGATAGATGACCAGTCGGCTCTCCGCCCCCAGATCCTCCATCACGTCCAGCGGCTCCACGATCTGATACCGTTTCAGCAAGGTAACCGTCCGGCGAAGCTCCGTGGGGGACGGGGTGGTTTTCAACAGGCCAAACTCACCGGCCCGGCCATTGACCTCACCCAGCGTTGTATGCACCTGCACACTGGAGGACGCCGCTGCCATCTGCTCGTCATAGATCAGCTTCAGCACCAACACATAAATGCTGGCCAGCCGTGGCAGCTTCTCCCCCACAATCGTTTCTCCCTGCAAATAGATCAGCCCCATATGACTGTTTTCACACACCTGGATGCCAGCCACGGCAAAATAAGCTTTCAGAAATTCCAGATGCCGGTCTGCAATGCGGAAGTCCTGGCTGGGCACAAACCGGCCGCTTCTTTTTTCATATTTATGCTCCAGCAAAAACGTCTGCCGGAATAAAAGCTTGATGATGCGGGTCAGCTCCTGCTGCTCCTCATTCATCAGCTGCTCGTAGTATTCTATCATTTCACGTCTCCTTCTGCCTTCCCGATTTCAACCTGTCAATTCAGCTGGCCGACCCGATTCGCAGTCTCATCCCATTCGACCTCTATCTGTTGGTTATCCTTATCCGTAATATCACCGGTCTTCGAGGCAGATTCTTTCTTCTTTTCTGTGAAGATCAGCGCCGGATAACTGTATCCATTGGCCTGTATCCGCTTCCCGGTGTCCGTCACCACATAGCGGCTGTCCCGGCGCAGGCTGTCGTCATAGGCCAGAATGAGTTTCTCAAAATCCGCCGGTGTCCGCACAGAATCGCCGTCAGGCCGGAACACGCCGTCCCTGGCATGGCTGTCCAGAAATTCCCGGATCTCTTTCCGGCTGTAGCGGCCCTGCATCCGGTTCAGGCGCAGCACCTCTCTGGTAGACAGCTGGGGCGTCTCTTCCTCCCGCTCTTCCATCTGGCTGATGAAATCCGCCCGGAGCTTTCTCGGCTTGTACAGGGATTTTTCCGAAAGAATGTCCAGACTGGACAGGTTCATCCGCCCGGCGGCTTCCGCAAGCCGCTCATCCATATTTTCCCCGCCAATGGCCGTCATCAGCTGCACCAGCAGGCCCTTCATGTCCTCCTCCCGGTTCAGCAGATACCCCAGTCTCGTCACCGTGGCCCGGACATATTTGCTGTGCTCCCGGTCAATGCTCTCGATCCGGTGCTCGATATCGTCAAACCCCCGCTCAATGGCATCGACGAGATCCAGCGTCTCCTCCGCATGGGGCAGCGTTGCCAGCCAGTCCTCGTCCTCCCGCATTTCCCGGAGCCATTTTTTGATATCCGTTTTATAGCGGTAAAAATTGTCCCCGGTTTTCAGGATATGATATTTCTGACCCACCACATCCTCCACGTAACCGTTCAGATGCTCACCCAGCAGGGCACCGTAATCGGTCTGTTCCAGCAGACGCCCGAAAAACCCCTCCATACTGTGAAGCATCGTCTGCAGCGACCGGTTCAGCTGCCGCGTGTTGATGAGCGCTGTTTTCAGCATGCCTTCGTTGGCCGTGGGCGCTGTGCGAAAGGAAAAAAGCGTGGCATAAATGTTCTGAATATAGATGTCGGTCTCGCCGCTGTCCTCCTGAGTGAGCCGCTCGAAGGCCTCCAGAAATACCGCCGCGTAATCAGGAATGACGATGTTTGCCGTCAGACTCTCATAATCCTCCTGCCGCCGCAGCCAGCCCGTGCGGATGAGCCAGTTCAGGATCCGGGACGCGGGGGGCTCGCTGGCCTCCTGGTCGTTCTCGTTGTCCTCCCGGGCAAGGGCCACCCGTTTTTTTGCGTAAAAATCACCAAGGATCTGTATACACACATCCCTGCTCAGAAAATAATTGTTATATTGATATTCTTCATTCAGAATCAACAGGGCCTCCATATAGGCGGCCCTGTTGACTGACCGGAACAGGCTCCAGAAGCTGTCCGGGATCTCATACATTAACTGCATCTTTGTAAATTACTCCTCCGGCACGTAGGTGCCATCTTCCTGGATCACGTATGTCTTGCCGTGAGAGCTTAAATAATACCAGTGATCCAGCGTACTGTCTTCCTTCAGCACCGGCACCATTCTGCCGCCGGTCTCCGGATTGAGCCAGCACTGGGGATCCTCGTCCTCCTGCCACTCCCAGCCGTCAGCCGGTGCCACCGTCGGGTCATCCCCCGGATAGCCCAGCTCTGTCAGCAGCACACTGACCTCCTTCTCCACCTTGATGCCAGACAGACGCTCCTCCTGATTGGAGCTTCGCAGTTTTGAGGAAATCAGGTAAGCCAGGATCAGAAATGCCAGCACCGCAAAATACGGCACCGGACTGGTCTTTCTCTTCTTTCCCACATACTTTGGATTGTTGCTGTTCATCGTTTTCCCTCCGCTTTTTATTATCATTCACACTTCCGTGCTTATTTTCACAGTGTAGCACGAACTCAGGCTCACGAACCCGCGCTGACGCGCTTTATCATCTGCTATTGCAGATAGTTCGTTCGCTGATGGCGCAAGAAAAGTAAATGCCGTCTTCGACGTCGCTTCCTTTTCTTTTGCGCTCATCACTTTACACCTTACCTGTCACTCGATCCAGCGCATACAGCGCAGCTCCCGCCGCGCCCACGATCTCCGGCTCCGGGCATATATACAGTTTGGCGCCGATCCGGTCTTCCACAGCTTTCACCACCCCCGGATTCTTGGCCACGCCGCCGGTCATCATAAAGCCCGGCTCCATGCCCACCCGCTTCATCAGCGACCAGGCCTTGCCCGCGATGGAACGGCAGATGCCGTTGGCAATGTCTGCTTTTTCCTTATTGTTGGCGATCAGGGAAATCACCTCGGACTCGGCAAATACCGAACACATGCTGGTGATCTCGATCTCCTCCGTGGACTGCAGGGCGATGGGCCCCAGATCGTCAATGTCCACTTCCAGCGTCCGGGCGATCATTTCCAGGAAACGGCCCGTGCCCGCCGCACATTTATCATTCATGACGAAATCCGCCACTTCGCCGTCCGCTTTCAGGCGGATGGCCTTGCTGTCCTGCCCGCCGATATCCAAGATTGTCCGAATATCCGGGTTAAAATAATGGGCGCCCCGGCCATGGCAACTGATCTCCGTCACATTTTCATCCGCATAGGGAATGCTGACCCGGCCATACCCGGTGGATACGATCCAGGAAAGCTGCTCTCTTCTCAGGCCCGCTTTTTCCAGCACCTCCGTCAGAATCCGATCTGCGCTCTCCCCGGCCTTGGCACCGGTGCGCACCACCGCCGACGCCAGCAGATGCCGGTCGCTGTCCATAATAACCGCGTTGGTGGATGTGGAACCACTGTCCACGCCAAGTACATATTTCATGCCGTCCCCTCCGATGTCTCTCGGGCCTCCCCGCGCCTTGCCCAGCGATTCCAGGAAAGCCTCAATTCTTGTCAGCACCTGCCCTCTGCTCTGTTTTGTATAATCCGTCTCCAGCAGCAGCATGGGTTTCTTCAAAATCCCTTTCAGCCAGGCGTATTCATATGCATAATTGTCGCAAAACTGTACCGTATGGTAAATGATGCCGTCCACGCTGTCCGCGTAGCGTAAGATCAGCTCGTCCCGGTTGGACGCCGCCTCCATCCGCATGCACGGAAACTGGCTCAGCAGTCCTCTCGTGTAGCCGGTCAGCACCTGCTCCGGCTCATAGAGAACCTTCCGATCCAGGCCGGTGCACGTCAGGTCAAAGGCCGTGTGCACGCCCTGTTCCTCCAGAATGTCCTTCAGCAGCTGTCCGGCCCTGGCACCGGCAATGCCAATGTTCAGCGTTCCTTTGGCCCGGTTCGGGCTGACGGAAATCGGCGCACTGTCCTTTCTGGCCGCCAGGATCTCTGCCAGCTTCGTTTCCTCAAAAGTTTTCCCGTAATAGGATTCGCAGGCTCTGATCATGGCACGGATGCGCTGCTCATACAGGGTAATGCCCGCTTCCTTGGTGATCCGCGGCACATCCAGAATATAGATAAATTTCTCCGGGTACTGCTCTTTGAGCACATCGTACAGCCGCCGGATGCTGTCACAGCAGGTGGTGAGGATCAGGCCGTCATAGTCCCCAGCCATCACATCCTCCAGCACCCCCTTAGCAAAGCTGCAGATGTTGGGATGCATGCGCAGATCGGCCTGCCCGAAGCTGGTCACCTCCGGCTCGATCCGCTTCGTCTCGATGCCCATGGCCTCAAAAATCTCCACCGGCGTGTATTTACAAATATAACCTAACATACTTTCTGCTCCGCCTCCAGCATTTCCAGAAATGCTTCCAGCCTTGTGCGGATCTGTCCGTCATGGCTGTTGCGCCGGTCGATGCCGTCCCCGTCCAGGATCAGCATGGGGATGCCCAGCTCCTGCATTTTTTCTTTCAGAAGAATACTGCCGCCCGCCGCCTGCTTGCAGCCCCAGTGGCAGAAATGGATGACCGCATCGGGCTGTAATTCCTCCGCCAGATCGCCGATGACCTTCGCCTTATGAGAATAGGAACCGTTGAACAGGTTGGCAATGATCTTCTGTGCCAGCGCCCGGAACGGGGCATTCTCATCCAGATGTCTCGGGCCGTCCAGCTCCATATCGCTGGCAATGATCTGGTATTTCTGATTTTCGTTAAAATATTCTTTCAGCGTTTCCTGATAAAAAGGCATGAGATGCACCCACAGGATGCGCTTGCCGTCAAAGGCCGGATATTTTTGGATATCCTCCACGAGAAAAGCCGCCAGATCCCGCAGTTCCCTGGTACCCATCATCAGGTGCGTCCCCATCATGAGATACAGGTGGCTGATGAGTTCCCCGGGATACCAGTGATCCTTCTGCAGCTGGAAAAACTGTTCCAGCAGATCTCTTGTCTCGTTTTCCGTGCGGATGATCTCTTTTAACTTTTCCTCGTCAAAGCTTCTGCCGCAGTGCTCCGCCAGACGATACGCAAATTCTTTCAGCTGTTCTGCCAGATAGTCCACCGATGCCTCATCGTCCGCGTACGGCACATCCAGGAACGTGTACGGCACGCCGATCTTTTTTTCCAGATAACGGAAGGTGTTCAGGTTGCCGTCACAGGACAGGGAGGTGGTCACCGCATATTCCGGGCGTTTCACCGCGCCGCTCTCCACGCCGCCGATAAACGTCTTGTGGTAGGAGCAAAGGGTCGGTGCAATGCCGCTGTTCTGCGCCCGGTCGATGAAATAGTCCTCCAGATGATAGCCGGAAAAATAGCAGGACAGGCACTCAATGGAAAGGGTACGAAGGCCCAGTGCCTCCATGATCTCACAGGGTGCAAAAATATTGCCCCACACGTAGCTTCCCTGATCCTTCAGCGCATCCGCCACCAGTGCCATCATCATTGTCTCCAGCTTCTGATAGCCTTTCGACAGGTTTTTCTTCGGCAAAATCCGGGTTTTCAGCTTGTTGGCCTGGAAGCCGAACACCATCTTCTCCCAGCTTTTCTCCGGGTGCTCCACCACCTCGTCATGCACGTAATCAATAAACTTATCTACCACTGACATTCTTTTTCTGTTACTTCCTTCCTACTCGCCAAATTCCTCTGCAGCCCGCTTCATCATCTCCCGGATGGGCAACTCGTACGGACAGCGGGGCTCACAGGCGCCGCATTCGATACAGGCACTGGCCTTCACCTTCAGGCTGCCGTACCGGTCCTTCGCCCAGTCTCCCAGTCCATAGCGCTCCAGATATCCTGCGAAAAGAAAGACGCTGGGAATCGGGATGCCAACCGTACACGGAGCACAGTAATTACACCGGCGGCAGAAATTGCTGCCCAGGGTTTTGCGGACTGCTTCGATCTTCTGATTTTCCTCAGCAGTCAGCGCTTCCGTGCGCTGCACCGCCTGCAGATTCTGTGTGATCTCGTCCAGATTGTACATGCCCGGAATGACCACAGTCACATCCGGATTCGTACAGACGAAACGCATGGCCAGGTCGGCATCCTCGATGGCGCCGCCCGCCAGCGGCTTCATGTCAATAAAGCCGATATTTTTCTCCGCACACGCATGAATGAGATGCGTGCACTGGGTTTCTACAATATTATAAGGAAACATGATCGTCTCCACCCAGGGCAGCTCCAGTGCTTTCTCAAATACCGCCTCCGCGTGGGCCGTCAGGCCGATATGGCCGATCTTCCCTGCCTCTTTGGCTTCCATCAGCGCTTCCAGCGCACCGCCGGGCGCCATCACCTGCTCCAGCTGCTCCATACTGGGGTTGTGCACCTGATAAAGGTCGATATAGTCTGTCCGGAAATTGTGCAGGCTCTTCTCGATATCAGCCTCCATGGCTTCCTTCGTCCGGGCCATGGATTTCGTTGCCAGAACAAATTTCTCCCTTCTGCCTTCCAGCGCGTATCCCAGATACTCCTCGCTGACGGTATAGCCTCTGGCACTGTCAATGAAATTGATGCCGTCCTCCACCAGACGATCTACCAGCACTCTCGTGCCCTCCCGGTCGATCCTCTGGATCGGGATGCCGCCAAAGCCCAGTCTTGATATGCGAAGTCCACTTTTCCCAAGTGTTACGTATTCCATCTCTTCTTCCTCCCGTTTTCCACAGAAAAACTTTTCCTGATATTTTACCACAAAAACAATTATTTTTCCACCAGTTCAGTCATGGGATCTCGTGGATGAGCTGTCATGCTCGCATGAAAAGCGAATCACGAGAGCCCATGGCTGAACTGACCAGACTGATCTTTCCTTTAGTAACTACTCATGTCCGCATCAAAGCTTAACTGTACCAGTTCTCCTCCTTCGTGCCGTACCCGGTACATCCGGTCATTGCCGATATCCGCCGGATTGTCAAACAGTACGCCGAACTGCTCCGCGAACGCCTCGTCCACCCGGAACAGATACACGTAATCGAACTGCTGCAGGTCATCCGACCAGCTGTAAATATTTTTATAAGCGGTAAACACATCCCCGTCTCCATATTTGACGCCGATGCTCCATGTATAATTGGCATTGATCTGCACAGGGGTAAACATATTGCGCAGCACCCAGTAGTCCAGCCCATTGCTGTTCTGGGAGATCACATATACCCGGTCCTTCGTATAATCCAGCTTGTTCTGGAACCGCAGTGCCCCGTAATAGCCATCCTTCAGCTTCTGGGACGTCTGTGCCGCCTCTATCGGATGAATGAGCACATCGTTCACGCCATAGTTGGTCATGCACAGAACCGTGGCCACCAGCGCCAGCGCCGAAACAAGCATCATCTGTTTTTCCTCCCTGTGGAAATACCAGACATAAATGCCGATGTAGGAGCCCAGCATGCCGATGAGATACGTGTTCGTATACCGTGCGCAGGACGCCAGCCGCATGGCCTCGTACTCCGAGTAGGAAAACAGATACAACACCAGCAAAAACAGCAGATATACCACAAATCCCACGATCAGCCCAGCAAACACGGCCCGGAACCGCTTCCGGTCTTCCGGCCTGCACAGATACACGAACAGCACCGCAAAAATCACAAACAGCAGGAACCACACCGCCAGCGGGAAAGAGACGATCCAGCCGCCCATGGGCTCCGTCAGGAAAAACTGCCAGAACTTTTTCACCGTGATGATCCGATATTCCGGTGCTTTTCCCACAAACAGATCCAAAATGCCCCGCAGGCTGATCTCCGAAGCGCTCCACGCCCGCTCCGTTCCCGAAAGCGACAGGTAAATATCCCAGGATTTTTTTCCGATGAGAAGGCCCGCTGCACCGAAAATGCCGTCCCACAGCAGTGCTTTTCGCTCCGTCCGGTCTTTTGCGGTCAAAAGCAGCGGCACCAGAACGAACACCACTGCCATAGCCGCAAGCCCGGTTCCCGAAGCCTTGGTCAGCGCCAGCATCATACAGCCAGCCGCCACGTTCAGCGCCCGGAACCATCCCGCCTCGTAGGTGACGATGGCGTACACCACGAAGAAATAGAGCACGCCCAGGAAGGCATCCACATACAGTCCCACGTATGTATTTTTGTGCAGCGCCGTGGGCAGAAGAAACGCAATCACCATCAGAAAAGCGCCGCCCCATACGGACTGCTTCTGCTTCCACTCCACCTTTCGCAGCAACGGCAGCATGCAGCCATAGCTCATGACGCCCAGCCCCCGGATGGCATTTGTCTCGTTGAAGCTTCCAAAGCTGGTGAAAAAATAAGCCATCAGAGAGGTGGCCGGAGGATAATCCTTGAACTTGGTGGTGGCCTCCGCCACATTTCCCAGCTTTCCAAAGAAATGCATGTTTCTTACCACCAGTCCCCAGTGGGAAAAATCGTCCCACTGCATGAACACCCGGCCTTCGCTGTTCCACCAGAAAAACAGGGTGATCAGCACAAACGCCGCAAAGCCCGGTGTCAGTACCCGGTCAAGAAAGGTACGTTTTTCCCGGATGAGAAAATAGAGACAGACCAGACCGCTGCCCACGCCGACAGCCAAAACCACATTTCTGCCCATGAAAAGCTGCCCCGCCATACCGGCCACATAGAGCATCAGCACCACAGAAAACAGCGAGAGGGGCAGAACCTCCTCGAACCGTCTGCCCCCCACTCTCGTATACAGGCCTGCCAGACAGACCACAATTCCAATCGCAATAAATATCGTCATTTTTTAAATACCCATTCCTTCTGAATCCGAAAGCTGACAAGAAACAGCAGCGTATCCACCACGATTTTCACAATGGTAGCATGGATACCCAGCAGCTTCACAAACAACGCCACCAGCCCTGCGGAACAGAGCATCTGTACGATACAGAGTGCATAGTATTTGAAAAAGGTGGTCTGGATTTTTCCTTCGCACCGGAATACCACGCCCTTGTTCATCAGAAAATTATAAATAGAAGAAACCACCCGGGCACCCACGGTCGCCGCTAGGATCACATGCCCCAGGTGCAGCCACTGTAAAATTCCGGAAAACACGGTAAACAGCACAATGTCGATCACCGAAGAGGACAGCGACGTGGCCAGGAATTTCCCGAAAATGGCATAAATGCGGATGGAATCCCGCACCGGGTGAAAATGGGTGGAGGCATTGCCCTCCAGATACACGGTCTGGATGGGAACCTCCAGCACCGGAATGTTGTACTCCCGGCAATCCATGAGCATGTTCATCTCGTACTCAAACCGCTCTCCCGGCGTAGAAAGGAACCGTCGGACCAGTGCCGGTGAAAATCCCCGCAGCCCGGTCTGGGTATCCCGGATGTGGATGCCGCTTAAGAATCCGAAAATCTTCCGGGTCAGCTTATTACCGAAGCTGCTTTTCAGCGGCACGCCCTTCTCATCAAAATTCCGGCTGCCCAGAATGAGGCTGTCCGGGTGCGCCAGCAGCGCTTCACAGCATTTGCGGATATCCGCAGGCCGGTGCTGACCATCGGAGTCCACCGTCACAACGCCCTCACATCCATCCGGGTGCAGCAGAAATTCATTGAACGCCGTCTTCATGGCACGGCCCTTTCCCTGGTTCACACTGTGGGTCAGTAGCCGACAGTCTCCCTCTGCCACCGCCCGGGCAAAGATATCATCATACGCGGGGCCGCTCCCGTCATTCACGATCAAAATGTGGGAAAATCCTTCCCGTTTCAGTTCCCCGGTCAGTTCCACCAGCTTTTCATCCGGCTCCAGGGACGGTATCACAATCAGGATCTTATCTGTCATCTTTTTCTCCTACAGCTCGGTGTGCAGTACCTCATCCATGGTCGGAATCGATGCCACAGCACCTTTTCTCGAAACAGCGATGGCCGCTGCTTTTGCACACAGATCCAGCACTTCCTTCATCGGAAGTCCTTTCACAAGACCTGCCACGAAAAATCCGGTAAACGTATCTCCGGCAGCTGTTGTATCCACTGCTTTTACTTTGTAGATGGGCTGCCTGATCTGCTGTTCACCGTCTGCGTACACAGAACCGTCTCCGCCCAGTGTCAGCACGATCTTCGATGCCGGGAACTTTTCCCGCATCACATCCAGAATCTTCTGGGGTTCCGCGTAGCCGGAGATCTGCCGTCCTTCCACCTCATTGATGAGGAATACAGACACCTTCGTCAGGTCACAGCTGTCCAGCCCGCTGTCGTAGGGCGACGGGTTCAGGATAATGGTCATCTGCTTCTCATACGCCCGGTCGATCACATAATCCAGACAGTTGATCTCATTTTGCAGCACCAAGATGTCTCCCGCCTCAAAATGATCCAGCACGCTGTCGATGTATTCCTTCGTCATCCGCCGGTTGCTTCCGCCGTAAAGCAGGATACAGTTCTGGGCGTTCCTGTCCACCTGAATGATGGTGTGGCCGCTCTTGCCGTCCACCTGCCCCAGATATGTAGTGTCCACATGGTTTTCCTTGCACACTCTGTAAAAATCTGCGCCGTCCTCGCCCACCAGACCGGCCTGGTACACAGCGACACCGGCTTTGGCAAGGGCAATGGACTGGTTCAGACCCTTGCCGCCGAAAAAGGTTCCCATGCCCTGCGAATTGATGGTTTCCCCCGGCTGTACGATATGATCCACGTCGTACACATAATCATAGTTCAGTGATCCGAAATTCAATACCTTCATAACCGTCCCCCTATAATTTATGATAACCGCAGGCCCTTTTCGGGGTCTGCGGTCTCAAATATTGCTTTACTTATTATTTGTCTGATGACTTGAGCCAATTATTCTCTTCTGCTCCTTCTTCCTCTGTTGCTTCCGTCGGTGTCTCATCACCGGCTGTATCCGCGGGAGCTGCCGCATCCGTCGGATCAGAAGCGGGCTTTGCTGTCGCATTGTCTGCGATCAGGGTCAGCACCTTATCCCACAGGATATCCTCACGGATGGTATCTGCGCCCAGTGCCTCTTCCATGGCGTCCTTGGACTCATAACCATAGTCAGTGGCTTTTTCCTCTGCGGTCTTCTCGTACTCGTCATCACTGACGGTCAGGCCTTCCTTCTCCACGATGGCATTGAACACCAGATTTCTCTTCACCAGATTCTCTGCATAGGAAGTGAGCTCTGTACGGAAATCCTCCTCGCTCATGCCCATCTGTTCCAGGAAATCAGCCATCTCCAGACCGTAGTAGCCTGCATACTGCTCGTAGGAATTGTACATATTCTCTACTTCCTCGTCTACCTTATCCTGCGGAAGCTCTACAAACGTACAGTTGTCCATCACCTGCTGCCACAGTGCCTGTTCTCTGTCAGAGTCTGCGGTGGACTCCTTATAATCCTTCAGGTAGCCGCGCACATATTCCTTGTACTCGTCAACCGTCTGGTAATCGGTGTTGTCTGCGATAAACTGATCGCTCATCTCCGGGATGATGTTCTCACCGCAGATATAGTTCACAGTCACCTCAAACACAACCGGTACGCCTGCCAGATCCGGGTTATTCGGATAGGGATCCGGGAAGGTGACGTTGATCTCCTTCGTGTCACCCGGCTTCATACCAATGAGCTGTTCCTCAAAGTTATCAATGAAAGAGTTGGAACCGATGGTCAGGTCATAACCAGTACCGCTGCCGCCGTCGAATGCCACACCGTCTCTCATACCGGTGAAATCAATGTTCACTGTATCACCATCCGCAACGGTGCCGTCCATGATCTTCTCCACATCCGCCTTGGATTCCAGCAGGTAATCCAGCTCCGCCTGTACATCCTCGTCTGTCACCTCCGTGGAGGTCTCCTCATATTCCAGTCCCTTGTACTCGCCAAGGGTCACATATTTGCTTAAATCATCCACATAATCGGTCTTTACTTCGCTCTTCTTTGCTCCACAACCGGTCGCCAGAGCAACGGCGGCCAGCACTGCTGCCATAAATACTGTCTGTTTCTTCATAATAGATCCTTTCCTCTGACATGCAGAAAGATTTGTTACATTTTACCCGTATCTGTGAAAGATACACCTTTGCAGATGCCACTTACGAACCATAACGAAATTTCATTCTGCACGATCGTTATTTAACAGTATTATTAAACCATATTTTCGGCAGCTTGGAAAGAGTTTTTACTACTTCTTAATAGAATCGAAAGAAAATGTCCCCGACTGAGAAAACCCGTCCTCCATGTCAAATGCTGCGATCTCCCGCTCACTGACCACATAAAAGCGACTGCCTGCGTAGAATCCTCTGACGCGAGAAATATCTGTGCCGTTCTTCTGGGGAATCTCATAGGACAGCAGCTCCACAAAGCCTTTGTCCTCTTCCCAGCGGTAAAGATGGTAAACGGCTTCCTCTTTTCCTTTCTTCCACCGGTCTGTGGAAAAACCGATGAGATTTTTCTCCGGCTCCACCAGCAGAGAACGGTAATCGCTGATATTCCACAGGCTGATGTCCTTCATGCCCACGCGGTCAAGTTCTGTCATCTGTCCCGGCTCACTGATATCAAACATGGAAATCTTGGCTCCCGTCTCCCGTCCGGTGTCCTCGTCAGCCTCACTGCCAATGCCCAGCAGCAGTCCGTCCCCATACAGATGCAGATAGGAGGAAAATCCGCTGACCTTCACTTCGCCCACGATCCTGGGATCCTCCGGCCTGGACAGATCCACGCAGAACAGAGGATCCGTCTGACGGAATGTTACAAAATAGCCCTGACTGCCCACAAATCGGGCGGACTTGATCTCTTCATCCGGCGCCACATCCTCCAGGCTGCCTACCGTATCCAGATCACCATCCAGCACATAGAGACTGCTGATCTGGGAGCCACGGTTCCACCGGGTCGTCACCAGCCGCAGATGGCCGTCGTATTCATCCAGACAAAAGCTGTCCTTTACGTATCCCGGCACGGTACCCACCGCCGCACCGCGGATCACACCATCCCGGAAAGCGAACCGGAAAATCTCTGTACTCTCATCCCCCGCCGCACTGTAATGCATCTGGGTGATATACATATTGTTTGTGGAAATATAATACTCGTCTCCGTCGCAGAGCACGCCTTTGGCTTCCTTCACCTGCGAGGGTTCCTCCATATTCACGGAACTGATCAGGATATAATGTCCCGTCACATCTGTCTGCGGCAGATAAATGCAGCCGCTGGCCAGTTTCTGCCCGTTGGCCTCGGGAATATATGCTGTAGGGTCAGTACCCTCTGAAAAATCCTTCCAGCAGTCGGTAAACACGTATGCATAGCCGTCCACCATGCGGGAAGTCCGGTAACTGCCCTCCTGGGAAATGCCGCCAAGCTTCACCGGACGTGCCGGGTCTGAGATATCGTACACCGTCAGGCGGCACTCTGTCTGATAGTCCGAACCATAGATCACGTCCACCTGGGGCGTCTCCTGTATGTCCTGATCCGTGATTCCTGTGGTGCCACCTGATATGCTGCCGTCGCTGTCCTGCACCCCAGCACTTCCCGCTGCGACGCCTGCCCGTCTCGTCAAAGCAGTGGTCTCCACCTGCGTCAGCAGGGTTAAACGCCCGTTCTCCACATAAATCTCCTGGATGCGGCCGCCGTTCTCCGCAGT
This sequence comes from Oscillospiraceae bacterium NTUH-002-81, assembly GCA_032620915.1. NCBI lineage: Bacteria > Bacillati > Bacillota > Clostridia > Eubacteriales > Oscillospiraceae > Oscillospiraceae bacterium NTUH-002-81. The sequence continues at coordinate 229,676 of CP136052.1, read as the reverse complement.
CACCCGGCCGCAGGCAGTCAGATCTGCCAGTCGGATGATGTTCACCTGGTTGCTGCCGGAGGAAACCACATATGCATAAGTGCCGTCCGTCTTTACAATGTCCGCTTCGTCCACGCCCTGTTCCCGGACATTCGTCTCAGAATAATCTGCAGAAGCTTCTGCGCTTTCCACCGCTGTTGCCTTTGTTGTCTCTCCACTGCCGCTGCTGCGCAAAGTGTCCTGTCTGGCAGCTCCGCTGCTTCCGGTGCCTGCGGCACTATCTTCCACCGCAGACTCTTCCATAACTCCCGCAGCATCGATTCCCACGGAATACAACACCCCGGTATCAACGGTGAGATTGCTTTCTTTGAGCAGATCATAAATCTCCTCATAACTTTTCGCGATTCGAATGCGCTCTGTGCTCTCGTCACCGGTTGCCGCCCGGGCCGTATCTGCCTGATCTGCTGCTGTGTCTGCACTGCCCGTGGTGCCTTCCGCAGCATATGCGCTGCCCGCTGTATCTTCCTCCTACGACACCTTCCGCCAGTTCTTCTGCGTATTCCTCCGCACTTTCACTGGTCGCCATCGTCGTCTCATCCCCTGTATAACCGTTATCAACTCCACCAGAGAACCGCCACAGTGCCGTGATCACCAATACTGCAGCAGCCGCTGCTCCGATGTAGATTCTGGCATGACGGAGAAAACCCGGCCGCTTTTTCTTGCTTCGCCGATCACCATTTTCTTCCCATACACGATCCACTCCTGAGAATGTTCCATCTATATCAGAAGTACTTGCCTCTCCTACATGCGTTTCATCTATATCAGAAGTATTTGCCTCTCTTACATGCGTTCCGTTTATGTCAGATGCACTGGTCTGGCCTGCAGGCGTTCCGTCCTTACCTGATGTGCTCTCCTGGCCTTGCCGATGCTTCCGCAGCAGTTCCTCGATGGCTTCCGGCTCCAACTCCGACGGGATCGGTGTATCCTCTGCCGCCGCCCGGATAACTGCGCCGATCTCTTTCATCTGCTCTTCTGTCAGTTTTTCTTCATCTATTCCGACCTCATCCTGCTCCACCTGCTCTTCTGACAACTTCTTTTCATATGTATCTTTTAACGCATTCTCACTGTTTTGCACGTTTTCTCTTCTCATTCTGTCTTTCTCTTCCATCTGCACAATCCTCCTTCCTATCCTTCCAGAAGCACCTGCATCCGCCGCATGGAACGGCTGAGCCGGGAGCGCACGGTATTGGCGTTCCGGTGCAGAAGCGCCCCGATCTCCCCGCTGCTGTAACCGCCCAGCACCGACAGAGATACGATCATCCGGTCTTCTTCCGGCAGCGTCTGAAATGCCCGGCGCACATCCATGGATTCACAGGGATCCATCTGCGCGTCCGGCAGCCGCTCCTTCAGCTCCTCTGTCAGTTCTTCTGTCTTATGCATATATTGCCGTCGCTGTTTCCGGCACTGATTCAGCAAAATCTGAAAAATCCAGCCACGGAACGCCTCCGCGCTGCGCAGCCTCCCAATGCCCTCAAAAGCCGCCAGCACTGTATCGCTGACCACATCCCGGGCATCCTCTTCCTGTCCCAGATTGTACAGGGCAAACCGGTACAGATCCCGATAACAGCACTCATACAGCTGTGCAAAAGCATGGACATCCCCCTGCTGCGCCTGCTTCACCAACAAGTTTTCCTGTTCCATTCCACCACCCCTTTTATCTTATAGTGTCTTTTCCCGCCTCAACTGTTGCACCCCACTCAAATTTTCTTCATTTTTTTATAAAATCGGCGACAACAGCCGGGAAAACTGCTCTCCCAGCCTCACGCCCAGCCCGCGTTTTCCATAGGCTTCCCGGGTGATTTCCTGACAGGATTTCAGATCCTCCCGGAAAATCTCCTCCATCCGCCCTGCCAGCGCCCGGTCATAGATCACCGCATTGACCTCAAAATTCAGACAAAAGCTGCGAATGTCCAGATTAGCCGTCCCGCAGCAGCAGGCCAGGCCATCCACCACCACACACTTGGCATGGAGAAACCCATCCATATAACGGAAGCATCGCGCCCCGGCCTCCAGAAGCTCCCCCGCATAGGAGCAGGTGGCCCGATAGACGAAAGGATGATCCGGCTTGCACGGGATCATGAGCCGCACATCCACGCCGGACAGGGCCGCCATGCGCAGCGCCTGCAAAACGGCTTCATCTGGGACAAAATAGGGCGTCTGGATATAGATTCGCTTCCGTGCCCCGTGAAACAGCCGTACATAGTTGTTGCGGATATGCTGCCATCTGGAATCCGGCCCGCTGGCAATGATCTGCACCAGCGCATGCCCCTGGTAATCCCCGGCTCTGGGTGCAAAAAGCGCCCGCTGGGCAAACAGATCCTCCCGGCAGGCATAATTCCAGTCCTGCGCAAACCGCACATTCAGAAGAAGCGCCGCCGATCCCGTCAGTTTCAGATGGGTATCCCGCCAGTGCCCCAGCTTTTTATCCTTTCCGAGATATTCCCGGCCAATGTTAAACCCGCCGATGAACCCCACGCAACCGTCCACCACGATAATTTTCCGGTGATTCCGGTAATTGAGCCGCGGCTGCAGTCGCCCCAGCACCGCAGGAAAAAAGATGCCCACCTGAATGCCTTTCTGCCGCAGCCGCTTATAATCCCTTCTTCCAAGCGCCCGGGTGCCCATGGCATCCACCAGCAGCCGCACCGTCACACCCTCTGCCGCTTTTTCCGCCAGCTCCTCCTCCAGCGCCGCAAACACCTCATCCCGCCGTATAATATAGGAAAGAATGTGAATGTATGTCTTCGCCGCCCGGATCTGTGCCGTCAGTTCCCCGTACAGCGCCTTTCCCTCCGTAAAAATCTCCCAGCGATTGTCCACAGTGAGCACCGCGTCCGCCGCCTGCAGATTATAGCGGATCAGGCTGTCAAACTGCGCCATCTCCGGCTCCGTTACCGATTTTCCCGGCAGCGCCATCAGCCGCTCCTGCACAGCCAGCGTCTGCTGCAGCTCATCCTCCATTTCTTTCAGATGAAACAGCTTTTTCCGCCGGTAATTCTGCCCCGCCAGCACATACAGAAGAAGCCCGGCCGCCGGCATAAACGTAAGCACCAGCAGCCAGGCCCACAATGTCTTCGGATCCTTCCGCTCAAAAAACACCAGCAGCACCATGAGACACAGGCTGATCCAGGAAAAGAGATTTCCAAATTCCATCGTCCATCCTCCTTCGCCGCCGGTTATTTTATTTTCCATTCATGATTTTCGATCTTTTCCTATATTATCTCCTTTTTTCCGAAAAACTATCCGGCTGCTGTGCCTTTCGTATCCCAAAACACATCACGGCATTTTCCCTGTGAACCATCCTGTTTTTCCTCATTGTAACATGAAAACCACACCGTTAAAACCCTTGCACTTTGTCCTAAAGAATGTTACAATATTTTCTGTATTTTGAAAGGATTCGGGAGGAATAGTATAAATGTCTACACTTACTATTGTTTTGCTTGTAATCGCACTGGTGCTCACCGCAGCATTCGTTGCACTTTATTTTTTCACAAAGCGCATGGAGAAGAAGCAGGATGCACAGCGCGAGCAGATGGATGCCATGGCTCAGTCCATGTCCATGCTGATCATTGACAAGAAGCGTATGCGCCTGAAGGATTCCGGCCTGCCGCAGACCGTCATCGACCAGTCACCGAAGATCTTAAGACGGTCCAAGGTGCCGATTGTAAAGGCCAAGATTGGTCCCCGTGTGATGACCCTGATGTGCGACGAGGCAATTTTTGATCAGGTTCCGGTGAAGAAGGAAGTCAAAGCGGTTGTCAGCGGTATTTACATCACTGCAGTGAAGGGGCTCCGCGGCGCGGTTGATACCACGGAACAGAAAAAGAAAGGCTTCTGGGCACGTACAAAGGAGAAAGCACTGGCAGCACGCAGCAGCAAGAACAAATAACGTATTTTCAGAAAATACAGGCTGTCCGAGATGTTCGGGCGGCCTGTTCTTGTATTGGATATCATTTTTCAAAAAGGGAGAATAAGGAGGATATTTGATGAACACCGAACACATTATCATTGCCGGAGGCGGCACCATGGGCACTTCACTCGTACAGATTTTCGCCCAGAAAGGATTTGCGGTGACGCTCTACAGCCGCCGCCAGGAGACCCTTGACCGGTCACAGGAAAACATCCGCGTCAACCAGGAAGCGCTGGTGGCACAGGGCGTGGTAAGCCAGGAGGAATCCCAGACACTCATCAAACTGATCGCCTTTACCAACGACAAAGCCTGCTTTGCAGACGCTGACCTGGTCATCGAAAGCATCAGTGAGGACATGGATGTGAAGAAAAAATTCTGGGACGAGATTTCCCATCTGGTTCCGGAGAATGCTATCCTGTGTACCAACACTTCCGGCATGAGCATCACAGAGATGGCAACGGCTGTCTATCGGCCGGAGCGTTTTACCGGTATGCACTGGTTCAACCCGCCCCACATTGTACAGCTTGTGGAGGTCACCAAGGGTGAAAAGACCACCGATGAAACAGCCGATGCTGTCATGGAACTGTCCCGGAAGCTGGACAAGAAGCCGGTGAAGGTACAGAAGGATATCCCCGGTTTCATTGCCAACCGTCTCCAGTACGCCCTGCTGCGGGAAGCTGCCCACCTGGTAGAATCCGGCGCTGCTTCCATGGAGGAAGTGGATCTGGCCTGCAGCCTGGTCATCGGCATGCGCTACGCCTGCCTGGGGCCTTTCCGTGTGGTAGACATGGGCGGCGTGGATATTTTCAACAGCGTATCCAATTATCTGTTCGAGGATCTGTGTGATGACAAGGACGGTTCCCGCCTGCTCCAGGATCTGGTGGCGCAGGGCAAGCTGGGCGTAAAATCCGGCGAAGGCTTCTATTCCTACAGAAAAGAAGAAATCCCGGGTCTCATCAAAGACCGGGATTCCCGTTATATCCGTATGGTACAGTGTATGGATTCTTTCGAAGAACCCGAAAAATAAACCGGCTGTTACATTTCTGTGAGTGAAAACTGCTGCGCCTCCTTGGACTGGATGTGCATCCTGATCTCACAGTTGGCCACGTGCTCGTAGTTGATGTCCAGGGAATAGTTGGCGCGGACTTCGATCCTGTCATCTGTTTCCTGGATGCTCACCGGGCCGCCCTCAATGCCGATCATCAGATTCCCGTAAGGCGTGCTGTAGCAGGTAAGATTTTTCTTATTTTCTTCAAAAACCATGTGAATGTTGGTAAGTCCCTTCTTGGTCACTTCCAGCTTATTGGGCGAAATTTTCACCAGATTCTGGTTGCGCTCGGCAAATCCCTCGATCACTTCTTCGTATTTCACATAATGGCGTCCGTTTCTCAAAAAATATTCTCCCGGCGCGATCATCTCCAGGCTGTCCGCCCCGCTCTCTCCCGTAAACTGCAGTCCACTGATCCCAATGATTACATCCTTCGTCACTTTCTATTTCCTCCCCGCCCTGCAGGTGTTCCCGTTTTTTGTTATCACAGCCTGTCCGCAGGATCTGCGTCCGAAACTGTAACATTACAATCCTTATCATTCTAGCGTTTTCTGACAAATTATTCAAGCATATTCCAAAAGAATGTGTTATAATAACTGGAAACAAATTAGAGGAGGACCGAACCCATGAGCGAAGAAACCATGGCATCTTACAACAAAGAACTGGAAGCTTCCTTCCGCAAGATCGAGGAAGGCGACATCATCGAAGGCACCGTGATCGGTGTCACAGAGTCTGAGGTTATTCTGGATCTGAAATATTACACCGAGGGCATTATCCGCCTGGCAGACTATACCGAAGACCCCGATTTTTCCATCAAACAGGACGTGGCCATCGGCGATACGGTTTCCGCAGAGGTCATCAGTCTGGATGACGGCAACGGCAACATTCTCCTGTCCAGGAAACAGGCCAATGACGTTCTCGCCTGGGATAAATTAAAGGAATATATGGAAAACGGCACTGATCTCACTGTACAGATCAAGGGCGTGGTCAACAAAGGCGTCATCGCCTACGTGGAAGGCATCCGCGGCTTCATTCCGGCATCCAAGCTTTCCCTTTCCTATGTGGAAAATCTGGAGGACTGGCTGTTAAAAGAGATTCAGGTGCGGGTCATCACCGCTGACGCAGAAGCCCATCGCCTGGTGCTTTCCGCCCGGGAGATTCTGAAAGAAAAAGAGGCCGAAGAGAAAAAAGCGCTGGTATCCAACGTGCAGGTGGGCCTCGTCACCGAGGGTGTGGTAGAATCTGTGAAAGACTATGGTGCTTTTGTCCGGTTAAGCAACGGTCTCACCGGCCTGGTGCACGTTTCTCAGATTTCTGACAAGCATATCAAAAATCCCCGCACCGTTTTGAATGAGGGGGACACCGTAAAAGTGAAGGTCATCGGCATCAAGGACGGCAAGATCAGCCTCAGCATGAAAGCACTGAACGATGTGGCTTCCGAAGAGATCCAGGAAGAAGCTGTGGAAATCCCTCAGGCTGAGGAGATCGGCAGCAATCTGGGTGCACTGTTGAAGGGATTCCATTTCGAGTAAGCTTACAGAACAAAATAAAACCTCCGGGAACTAATGTGATGAATCTCCAAAAGTGTCAGATGTAATCTGATACTCCGGCATTTCAAACATTTCTCCACGGAGGTTTTTATTTTTTCAAAATTTTCAAAAACACCTATAAAAGTCCCAGAATCCGCAGCACGATCAGCGCAATGGTGATCAGCTGGAACCATACGATCACCTTCAGATATTTGCGCAGTGCATTCAGATCATAGCTTCTGCCGTCGCCCTGCTCTTCCAGCGCTCCCTGAATATTCCGAAAACACTTGATATTTTCTTTGTGTACCGTATCCTCCAGAGACAGCCGCAGCGTATCCAGCTGATCCTTCAGGGACTCCCCATCCTCTGCCGGACGTTCTTCCTCCTGAACCTGTGCCTGCATCTGCTGGAGCTGCTCCTGCTGCACCTGTACCTGCTGCTCCTGCTGCGCCTGTACCTGCTGTATCTGTCCATCCAAATCTGCCAGCTTCCGGACAATATCACCAATCTCTGTTCCCAGATGGTCTACCCCCGAAGAAAGCTGTTGGGTCAGCATTCTTATCTGCTTCTGCAGGTCATTAATGCCCTCTGTCCGGGCACTGATATCCCCTGCTCCCGGCCGTCCGCCAATACCATCTTCCTTGTCCATTTTCATTGCATCCAGCCGCTGCAATACGGTTCTCTGCAATTTCCGGACTTCCTCTATTGCCAACGCATTCTGCTCATTCTGTTCTTCCAGATCATTCAGCTTCCTGGCCACTTCACGGAGTACCGTTCTCTGATAAGAACTGCCGCTTTCTGTCTCCGGCCGCTTGCCCAGCATATCCATAAATCCTGCCATTGTTATCCTCCTGCGTTCTTTTTTAACCCGTTTCCCCAACGTATCTTTGTTTTCTTATGATAAATCATTGTATCATTTTGGTTTTCCGTTGACAACCGCCTATTTCTTCCTTCTCAGAAAGTTTTTTGCAATTTGCATGCGGATTTTTCAGAAGTTTTTATCAGATTTGTTCAAAAATTTTTTTCTTTCATTTTTTTGTTTTTGTGCATTTTCACACATTGTTTAAGGTTTGTTCACAATTTATTCATAATTAAAGACTATACTAAAATCATCGAAAGAAAATAAAGATTTGGGCGTTTACGTAATGTTTTTCATTACACACATAGATAAATTTTTTCATAATAGCCTCGGCGGGAAACCGTCGGGGCACTCCTCATTTTATGGGGTATTTTTTAATTCTCCTGGATTGCCTGGTTCAGCTTCCACATACGTTCGTCCAGCTCTGCCACAATTCTGGCACAGTCCCGCAGATCCCGACTGATATACTCCGGCGCACTTTCCTGTCCCTCATATTTGTACTGGATCTTGTGCTCCAGACTGGCCCAGAAATCCATCGCCACCGTACGGATCTGAATCTCTACCTTCACGTCTTCCACACGGTCCTCGATATTCACCGGCACCGATACGATCATATGATAACTTGTGTAGCCGCTTGGCTTCGGGTTCTTAATATAGTCCTTCACTTCCAGCACCTTCAGATAATTCTGCCGGCTGATCATATCTGCCAGGCGGTAAATATCCGGGGTAAAAGAGCAGATGATCCGCACGCCCGCAATGTCCTTCACATATTTCACCATATTTTCCAGCGTGCTGTCATATCCGTGCCGTTTCAGCTTCTTTACGATGCTCTCCGGCTCCTTCAGGCGCGATTTGATATGTTCAATGGGGTTATACTGGTGCACGTATTCAAACTCATCGTTCAAAATCTGCATATTCAGCGTCATTTTCTTCAGCGCTGACTTGTACAGAAACATCACCGCTTCCCAGCTGTCCACATTGCCATCCCTGTCGTAAACAAATTCCATGCAAGTTCCTTTCCGCCCGGCTGTCCCGGGCGCTGATCCCACGATCAGCCTATGGTATTGTAACATATTCTGGGAAAATGTCTACTTGAAATTGACAGGAATTTATCCGGGAACTTATCATGACGCAGCGTTCTCCTCTTTGAAAAAAATAAAATCTGCGCTATAATAAAAAACAGACTATGCAAAGAGAGGTGCATCCATGTTTCGTCTTTGGGTTAAACTGATGAAAGACAATCATCTGATGAAAGATACCGTCATCTGCGATGACAGTGCAGATACAAGAACACATAAGATTTTTCATGCGTTGGAAGAAGCCTGCTATGAATTCGACCTGAGCAAACCCATCTGGCTGGAATCCACCATCAGCGAGTTTCAGCACCATGCCAAGGCCCGCTTCCGGCAGGACAATTTCATTGACTCTGTAGACTTCGACTATATGGAAATCCAGGTCATTGAGGAAGATTAGCATCTTATAATACATAATTTCATTGACACCAAAATATGTGTCTGCTACACTATAATTACATATCTGGGAAAGTTCTTGACCGTTCGGTCACTCAATCCCCATATGCAAAAACAAAAAATATGGCGGAGAAGGTGAGGACGGACACGTATCGCCATTGTCTGTACAACACACATTCTTCTCTACCATCATAAGGAGGAGAATGAAAATGGAAAGACGAAGGAAAACGCTGGAAGAATTAAACCTGTTGGATGATTTTTTATTCAACGCGATGCTGACGTATCCAGATACAGGAGAAGCATTTATCCGTAAGTTGCTGGAGACATTGTTTGATCGGAAATTCCCGCATTTGAAAATTCATCCGCAGAAGACGTTTATCGGCTTGAATACGGGTCTTCGTGGTGCCAGATTGGATGTCTATATCGAAGAAGACGGCAGTGTTCAGATCCATGACGAAGCAATACCAACGGTTTATGATGTAGAGCCGGATCATAACAAAGATGCTGCACAAATAAAAGCTTTTCCGAAGTGGGCACGGTTTTATCATGCTGCCATTGACAGGGTGGCTCTGAAATCCGGAGAAAATTTCGGCAAACTGAAGAAAGTGTATGTGATCTTTATCTGCGATTATGATCCCTTCGGCTGTGACCGGGTGCTATACACGATCAAAAACAAATGTCTGGAAGAACCGGAACTGCCGTATAACGATGATGCGGAGACCTGGGTGTTGTACACCCGGGGCAAAAAAGGCAACATATCCAAAAGCTTACGCCAGCTGCTTAGCTACATGGAGAACACGAACCAGAGCAATGCGATCAATGAGGACCTGAGAGAGATCCAGTTAATGGTAGATCAGGTCAAGCATGACGGGGAGGTTTCACTGCAATATATGAAAAGTTTTGAGCACGACCAAATGATGTATGAGCAAGGACATGAACAGGGGCGTAAGGAAGAACAGAAGAATACAGAGCAGGAACGCGAACTGACCAGACATCTTCTGGATGACCAACGGTTTGATGATATGAAGCACGCACTGGATGACCCCGCTTTCCGGGAACAGCTGATGCAGGAATATCACATTCATTAATTTTTCTAAAAAGCTGATTTCATGGATATTTAGAACCAAAGAACCCTATCAAAGATTTATACAGTCTTTGATAGGGTTCTTTTCGTCCGGAATATTTTTATTCTTTAGTTCATATCAAACAGCTGCCGCTGCCGCAGGTCAATACCCGCCCAGCTGGTACTGGTTCTGGGCTGCCCGTACAGATAAACGGTACTGGTGACTTTTACATACAGCCGGCAGTTATTTTTATAGCCGCTGGTGCCCTGCCGCAGATACCGCTCTATGTGCGGAACAGTGAGCCGGAAAGCATTACTCTGACTGCTGTGGAAGGTACCGTCATCTCCCAGGGCAATGGTGCTGCCGTCGTATCCGACAAGCTGGCCGATCTGTGCTGTAATGTCCGTAAGCTTCTGCCCGGCATTGTCATCCGGCGCATCAGCAACAACCTGTCCATTGTCATCCTGGATGTAGAAGGATATGGTCATTTCCTGCCTGTCCAGATCTTCCTGGCTCAAATCCATGCTGACCATGTTGTAATCACGGACATCGATGTAGAAGTCCATATCCTGTTCCAGCACGTTACCTTCCCCTTCTGTCCAGGCAGTCTGGTCGGTGGCATAATACCGGCTGCTCTCAATGGCAGCCTTTTGACTTAAGTGATCCACAAAGTTTACTGACGGTTCCACGGCAGTAACATTGGCCGCTGCCACCATGGCGTTGATAAACAGGCGGATCTCATCTTCATCCTTCACCGTTTCATGTCCGGCTCCCGTGTAGATCACATTGCCCTTACTGTAGAAATAATAGTTATTTCTGGCATCGTTGGGCGAATTCGCATAATACTTATCCGCAAGGCAATACCAGACAACCACATCTGTCTCTCCGTCGCTGTTCCCATTGATATCCTGATCCTGCTCCAGCGCCAGCTGATAATACTGTCCATGGGTTGTCGCCACATTCAGCGTGTCTCCCATACGGAACGGATACTGGGTGATGGCACCGTCATTCAGTTTTGTCGCTTTTGTTACCAGGGTGTTGCCCGTACCCATTTTATAAGATTCCACCAGACCATTGGTGTACCCCTGTGTCTGTGCATAACTGGTACTTCGATTGCTGCCGGCCTGGTAAGCAATATCACCGGCTGCCTGCATCAGTTCTGCGAAGCTGACGCTGTTGCCATCTGTCAGCGCCTGCCCTTTTTTTAACAGGGCAGATACCGTCTGGGTTCCCAACCGGGCATCCGAGGTAATGCCATACCGATCCATGCCCACCACAGAACGCAATACCGTATTCAGGGACAATCCCCAGGTAACATTCTTCGCCGTATTATGCAACCACTGATCCCAGTAAATACTCGTATTCTCATCCACACCATAAGCCGTAGAAGCGATTTGCTTATACATCTTATTGTAATCATAATTGACATAAGAAGTCGTATCATGCGCAAAAAGAATACTCTTTCCTGATTTTACAAAATCCAGGATGGCATCCACCTGTCCGTTGGCATTGGAAATGTCCTGATATACATCCGCAAATCCCAATACCAGCATCTGCTTGTCGGACAGTAACTGATCCATCTGCGCCCGGCTGTAGCTGTTGATCCTTGTTACCTCTTCTGTCGTTATGTTGATATCAAAGTCATCCAGCTGGCTGGCCAGCCGCGTAAAGTTGCTGTCCGTCTCCAGCTTCCACGTATACCTGGTGGGAAGGAGCTGTAAAACATTGATCACCTGCTTGGCTCCGGTATTTTTCTGCTTCGCATATCCGATCTCCGATGTGTGGATATAGCTGTTCCGGTTACTGGTGATCTCCAGCTTCCAGGTAATCAGTTTAAAATAATCTGAAGGAAGCTTTCTGGTCATCGTATATGTTTTCCCGGCCCGCAATTCATAATGGGAACTGCCATCTGCATCCTCCACCGGAGAAAGCACCACGCCGTCCGCATCCTGAATAACCATATATTTTTTCTGAGATTCCTTCTGTGACAGGTTACCGTCAAAGTTCAGATCCAGATACAGATCACAGTCATACGTGTTCGTGGCCGGTGCAGAATCAGAGTCATTGCCAATGGTAAATACATACCGCAATTCCCCGGAAACATAGTCGCTGTCCGCAGATGCCGTCTCCCCCAGCCGCGGCGGATCCTTGGGTTTCTCCGTAAACTGGATCACCGGCTTGGACAAGTTGGCAAAAAAGGACAGATTCTTTCTTCCTGCAGTCAGATCAGACAGGCTCATGACATTATCGTATGCAATTGCCTCTGATAAAAATTCATAATAATAGGATGAGGTATCCACTTCACCGGCATTCACCCTGCTTCCATTTACCAGGGATGAGCCCAGCACCACCGGGTAACCGCTCTTGACAAATTCCAGCAATTCCTCCATCTGCACGCGGGTCATATCATTGCCGGACCCGCGGAAATAGCCGCCACCATTTTCCCCGTAGGTATTAAACGGAGCAAACCGGCGCAGTCCATTCTGACTCCAGGTTGCATCATACTCATTATCCAGCTGTCCCAGCAGCTTGTGAAGCTCCGTGGTACTTTCTGTTGTCCGGATCCCGGCGCCCACGTGACTGTACCTCAGGTTCTCGGCACCGGTGATGCGCGGATCGCTGGTGCTTTGCTTTCCATCACCGATATAGATCATATCGTATTTGGCAAGAATGTCTTCTTTATGGCCGACAAATTCCGAAGCAGTCATCTGATCCACAGTCACGGATGTGGTCACACCGTCATCACCGGCACAAACAACGCCCAGCTCTGCTCCTGAAGCAAACATATTCTCCTGATTCGTTCCATTTCCCTCCGTTGTCAGAAAAGTAATCTTCATAACTGACACATTGGAAATCGTTTTTCCAAAGGTAACCTTCTTCTGACTTCTGTCACTGGAAGAACTGATATTTTCCTTTGTAATGCTATCAGTGACCTGTTTCCCGTTCCCGTCATAAAAATCTACCTGACAGGACTTCAGAATACCATTCTGGCCACCACCACCGGCTCCCGGCCTGGGCGTGTACAGAAAACCACTCACCGTTTCCGGTTCCACAAAATGAATTTCCAGATAATGTTTTCCTGTATGCGCTCTATTATTATACTGGGAATGCCAAAAGGTTGTCGTGTCATGGTCGGTTAGAAGCTCCGGCCCTTCCCCTGTACTGTGTTCATAGCAGCAAGCTGTGATCTGCCGGATCCTGGAACCACCTTCCAGCCCCATCCATTCCTTTACCGCCTCCTCTGTCACCTGCCCGCAGTTCACATCCGGCATGATTTCCAGCACCCGGATGTTTTCTTTCGTCACCACGTTTCGTTTGTACTGGTAGTTGATGATATACTCCAGTGCCCGGGCCTGAGACAGCTCTTCGCTCAGCGGATCCAGCTGGGTGCCATCTTCTCCCAGGGCACGATATCGGTTTTCCTGCTGAATATACTTTGTTATCTCCTCAAATCCCTCTGTCTGTGTTGCGGACAGCGCCTGATGGAAGCCGGTGTTGACCAGACTGCTTATAGCCGTTCCCGCCGCATTCTGATCACGGAAGAAATATACATACTGGGTCACATAGTGTCCATCCCCATCCGCATCTTTGATAAATGCTGCAAAGATATCTTTCAACACATCTGTCTGGGCCCGGTCGGCATTGACGATGCAGGCAATCCCGGAATCCAAAACTGCCTGAGCCGTCTGTGCAGATAAAGAACCGTTCACATAGATCAGATCATAATCCGCCGGGTTTACGTCTTGTGCATCTTCCAGCACAGTGCCGATACCGGTTCCCGCCATATCCTCCGATCCCGCATATATTTTTTTTCGTAAAATCAGATGCCAGCCGGGTGTCCACCTCCATCTGGAAATCGTCGAAGGCCTCCCCGGAACTTAAATGAAAAACATACCGTTTCATCCAGTCATGGTTTTCATAGCCGCCCCGGTAATACAGGTGATCCACCTGTACAGGAACCGAAGTATCTCCTCCCGGGACAAAGTCATAGTCTCCGTTGCCGGGCACCAGCGCATACTCCGCCAGAGATACATAATGGGTAGCCGTCTGATCGCCCGCCGGAAGATACCTGTCTTCTCCGTCGGGATAGGACGGGTAATACCAGCCATAATAGCTGTAGGAAAGAGGATCTGTCACCGCATTTTCCCCGGGCCGGCAGCAGAACCACACCTGGCATACCCGGTAATAATAATTGTCTGTTACTTCCTCGGAAATATGCTGTACATGTGCATCATCCACGGGCTGCCGCCCCACAACCACGCTCAGCTCCAGCTGCTCCAGTGTGCCGTCTGCATCCGCATGCCAGTACCAGTACTGCCCGTCTTCTTCCGTGATATCTCCATCGTTTCGCTGCGCGGCAGTGCCCGCAGTCTCCGCGGCAGCCATCACCTCTGACAGGGTACCTGCCTGCGTATATTTGTAATAGGGATAACTGTCAATAGATTCTCCCCAGTAAATCATCGGATTGTCCTGACTGCCGCCATGGGTGGAAGCTGCACCGGCAGCAGAATGATCCTGCACCAGCAGCGCCTTGTCAGCAATACCATCCATGTCCGGATTTTCTCCCGGAAAGCTGTAATTTCCCGCAGTAATCTGCTGCGCGGTCTCCTCTGTCAGTGCCTCATATACATTTTCATAATATCCGTATTTGCCGTTGGCATAATCATATTCGGACAGAATTGCCTGTGGATCTCCTTCCAGCGCCGCATTTACTTCCTCATTGGGCACTTCCGCAAAGGTAACAAAGTAAGCTGCCCTGTCGGTTTCATCCTCAATATAGGAAAAATTCTGTATATTTTCCCGGTATTTCCCAAGCTGCGTACGGTCTGCCTCCACACCTTCCCGGATGGGATAATACTGCTGCTCCTGTTTCCGGTAATTACCCGTACCGGCCAGATTTTCCACATAGGATCCGTTGACCTGCACCGTATCCACCCGCTGGTTTCCTTCCTCATCGGTAAGGACGATCTCGTTCCAGTCATCCACGTTCTGATCCTCTGTCAGGAAATAGGCTTCCTCATAATCCGTATAAGACAACGGGGCCTCTTCCTCTTTGGTCTCTTTCCGTTCCACGGTGCTGATGCCGGTGGATGCCGCCCCGTCGATCTGTCCGTCCGCATCCAGGCGCACATTCATGGCAAATGCTTTTCGCTGTTCCGCAGGCAGCCGCTGCAGCCCTTCCTCCAGACTGTTAAAATGTACGGTTTGGGTGTTGCCCTCCCCGTCCGTGTATGTATAGCTATACAGTTTGATATAAGGCTCCTGCCCTTTGACCAGCCAGCCAAGCTCTGCATCCGCACTGTTGTCCACCAGCTCCAGAATACGGAATGGTTTTTCTTCCGTGTTCTCGCTGACAATGGTCTCGATGCCCGGCATCATGGCTGCCGAAGCCGCCGCCGACAGACTGCCCTGCCAGAAAACACCTGCGGCGCATGCACCGGCAAGTACCAGCGCTGCACCGCCATACAATCTCTTCTGTATTTTTTTGCGCACTTTTTGGTGCTTCTTTTTCTGCACACCTTTTTGCATGGTCTGCTTTCTGTATGTTCTCATGAGGAAATTGCCTCCTTATATCCACCGCATGATTTCTGCTGCATCATATCCGTCCCGCTGTCCGGCAATATCCAGACCGTTTCGAAGGGTTACGGTACATGCCTGTGTTTCCTCTTTTCCCCGTTTGTTGATGGTAATGGAAAAGCGAACCACACCCTCGCTTTTGGCCTGGCTCATATCTACGCTGAAATCTGTGACATGCTCTGCCAGCACCGACTCTGCTGCCGCCAGCGAACTGTCCGTGCTTGTCCGCGCATAATAAAGTTTCTCCTCTGCTGCCTTCCAGGTGATCACATCCGTATAAGGCGTCATGCTGCCGGTTGCCACAAATGTCCGCCGGTTTGTCGTCAGTACCCGGGTGTCCCCGTTATCCGTATATCCGATCCCTTCACTGGCGTTCATGATCTGATTTTCCACCGTGTCCATCGTATTTTGCATATCGGACTGTACCTGCACGGTATCCGCAGATTTCCGGTAAAAATTGGCGCCGGAAGTCACGAACCCAGCCACCACGGCACCAAAAATGCCGATGATCGCCACAGAAACCACCATCTCCATCAGTGTCACGCCTCGGTTATCCCCACACGAAGACACCCGATGCTTTCTTTTCGGACGTATCCTTTTATCAAATTTTTCCTCACGCCACTTCTTCATCGCGCCGCTCCTACCTCTTCTATCTGTTTTTACTCATTGACCAGCTGACAGGTGCCCGCCTTCTGGTTCAGCACCACCGACCGGCTGTGATTCCCAGCGGTAACCGTGATCTTCTGGCAGTACTGATTCCGTCCGATGGGGTAAAACGTAACATCCTTTCCCGCCTCCAGATCCGACAGGATCAGTTCCTGGGTAACGACCTGAGACTGAATGGGAAGAAATGCGCCGCTGGCCCGGTCATAGGTAAGAATCAGAGAATGGCTGGGTAATGTTTTCAAATCATAGGTTCCCCGATTATCCGTATAGGTAATGGTCAGGTTGGCCGGAGCGATTTTCTCCGGCTGATCCTGCTGCACATGGGACGTGCCGCCGACTTTCCCCCGGTCAAGATAATAGCTGATGTAATAGCCGTCGTTTTCCTTCCACTCCAGCTTCATCTCTCCCACCAGCCGGTTCATCGCCTCTGTTTTCGTCCGTTTCAGCGCCTCATTGACAGAGCCTGCCGCCCGGCGCATCCGAAAATAAGGAATGGCATTCAGGGACGGGGACAGAATGCCCAGCAATATCGTAAAGATCGCCACCACGATCACCAGCTCAATGAGCGTATAGCCTTTATTCTTTTTCTCCGTTTCCATGTGTTTTCTCACTGCCACTACTCTTTTCTCCAGTTTTTATAGCTCACATAATCTGCCAGATCATATACATCCGCATTCTGGCTGTCATCCCCGGCAGAGGTACTGTTGCCCAGCACATATTTATCGCCTTCCCAGAAGAAATCTCTGGGAGAAACCGTCGCATCCTGATCGGTCATAACCCCCTGGAACACCCGGGCCGCCTCCAGCGGTGCGGATTCCAGCTGCGCACCGGCACAAAGGGTAATCCGGCCTTTTGCCATAATGATCCCCTTGAACTGTACATTTTCTCCGATCTGCACATCTCCCGTGGTGATCACAAGGCGAAGCTTGTCTGCCATTGCCTGGTTGATCTTCAGCGTCTGGCTGTTGTCACAGAACATGGCCTGCAGACCGCCATTGTCTGCAGATGCGGTAAAGGTGTACACCCGGCTGACCGGTTCCCTGTCTGACAGGAATTTTTTCATCTGTGCCTCGTTGACCAGATTATCAAACACGCTCTGGCTCTCATCCGTCTCATCATGGGATCTGCCATTGCCCTCATCCACCGCGCCATTGAGCAGGTCCGCGCTGGTGATCATCTTGCGGTTCAACGCATACCAGCTGTTCTGCAGATTGATTTCCTCCTGGGTCAGCTTATCGCTGCCTGCTGCATCTGTGGCATCCAGAAGATTTCCTTCTGCATGGTTTCCGTCATAGGTCAGCACGTTTCCATTGGTCACATAACGCAGGTAGCTGTCCGGATCCTTCACTGTCACCCCGGCATTTTCCCCGAAGTAAAAGGACAGATAGCGATCCATCTTCGCCTTCTGGGATGCATTTTGTCCGTAATACTGCTGCATAAAATCCGATGCTGCCTGATCATCGGTAAAATTCAGATAAAAATAAACATAACCGCCATTATCATTATAAAAAACTGTCTGGATGGGCTTGGCGCTGTCCACACCGATCTCTCTTAAGGTCTGGCCGCCCCAGGCGCTCACCGGTGCATCCCAGTACACCATATCTGTCTCGTCTTTCCCGGACAGGCCGCTGTTCTGATATTCCTGGTAGCTCATGGGATTTCCGGCAGTTACCCCTGCTGTTTTCAGCAAAGCAGACGGCACCAGGTACGCCAGCTGGGTTCCCTTTACCGTGATGCTGTCACCGGTCATCACGTCCGCATTCTGCCGGTTGGCGCTGCTGTACGCAGAAGATGACACGTAACTGCGTCCTGCCAGCAGCATTTTCTGCACACCGGACAGGTCCAGCGTGGTATCTCTGCCATTGACAATGATGGCGCTGCTCACATCCGCATCAGAAAGTTTGTCGTACCGGTTCTTATTCCGGCTGCTGTCCGCCCGGGCAGTGGTGGGATACCCATATCCGTAATACTCGCCCTGGATCGTCACTGTGCTTCCTGTTCCCCGTTCCACCGTCAGGTCGTCTGCAAAATAAGTAGTTCCCAGCAGCTGTACGCTGGCGCTGGACAGACGAAGCCCTTTTGCCCAGAGGTTCACACCGGTCCGGGCAGCAAAACTGCTGCCCTTATCCGCGCGGATCTCATTCTCCGTCACCACCTTGTCTCCGGCCGTGATGGCAAGATCGGCATCCGGCTGCAGCCAGAGGGAGGTGTCCGGTTCTTTGGCCAGTGCAGTCTCCCCTGTGATGGTTCCTGCATAAATGCTGCCGGAAATGGTTGTCTGTGCGCCCTTTTTTCCCTGGCATATGATGCCGCCATTGGCCACAATGATCATATTCATCAGGTCAGGCAGCGTGGACGGTGTCGGAAACTGCACCTTCGGAATGCCCAGTGCGATATCTGTCTCAATGATAGAAGCCAGCCCCTGGGGATCCACATAGACCACCTTCAGGTTCCGCAGCAAAATGCCCGCCGTCAAATTCTGGCGCGTTGCCTGTGCCGTCGTTGCCACTTCCATCAGAGGCTCTCTGCTGTAGCCGCCGGAAGAGGCGGGGGTTGTTACAAGCAGCGTCTCTTTTTCCGGATCAAAGGCGCTGTTATGGGGCAGATCCAGATAATCCTTCAAATGGCTGAGAGAATAATATCCCTTCTTCAGTGTGGGAGAATTGTCATCCTCCCCGCCCCGCAGCAATTTCTGTATCTGTGCCAGGAATTCCGCCTCAAAATCCTGCTGCCGCACCTCATCCAGTACAGCATCTGTGGAAGACTCCCGGTTATACGTCTCCATAACTTTAATATATGCCCGGGACATAGCATCTCCCACATCCTGCTGCAGTCCCAGCCGGATCTCCTCCAGCGCCTGCTCCGCCGTATAGAAGCTGTCTTTTCCCTTGATGTCGGTGTGTTTCATCTGAAAATTGTTCAGCGAAAGATACAGCACCAGCAATCCCATGATGGCAATAAAGGATACCGATACCATCACCGTGATCAGCGAAAAACCGCTGTCCTTTTTTTCAAAAAACTGTTGTTTATCCTTCCGCATCAGTTCTCTTTCGCTCCCTCCAGAACCACAAGCCGTTCACTCTCCGGAAAATTCCGGGCTGCCGCACCGGCCCGGTAAATCTCTACCCGGGCGGTATAGATCCGGTCCGCCTGTTCTCTGTCATCCAGTCCATTGACAGAAAGCACCTGTTTGGCACTTCTGCCGCTTACTCTTTTTTCATTGGTGCCTGTGCCCGACACAGCCTGGTAGACCAGCTTCATCTGGTTGACCGCTGTACGGTTCAGCACATCAGCGGTATTGCTGATGTTCGTATCCAGATTGGTGCGCAGCACCGTTTTTGCCCGGTACAGGCTGGGATTGGTATTCCAGTTTGACTGTCCCAGCGCCGACGGGTTCTCCTTCACCGTCAGTGCCATATGATATCTCTGTTCCTGGGCAGCCGTGGGAAGGGATGTGTTTCCTCCCTGGCCATCCTGATTCTCCGGCCGCTGTTTGGTCACGTACAGCTGCAGCGGATAGTTGGATGTATTTTCAAACACAATCTCATCCAGTGGATGCGCCGAGCTGGTGGACGCATAGTTCGGATAATAAAATACAAACAGATTCTTTAGCTCACTGCCTGCCTCGGAACTGTAAAACGGCATGTAAGCACTCTCATAAGTGCAAAAACAGCCGTTCTGGCCATCTGCCCTGCCGTTACAGGGGCAGATATCCATCCGCGCATATTTGCCGCCGCCTGTTTTCACATAGCTGTTGGTATTCAGCGTATACTTGGCTTCTGCCTTGATGGTGCCGCCGCTTTCCTCTACCTTGATATACAGTGTCCGCTTCGTCTGCTGATAAATATCAGACGGATCCAGACGCTGCGGTTCTTCTGTCGCCGATCCATTTTCCTCTGTCCAGCGTTTTCTGGCCTGTTCCAGCTGCAGGGAAGCAATGGTTTCCATGGCCGTCTCATCCCAGTTCATGGGCATGATGAGAAACGCATTGGTCTTTGTGTCCAGATGGGAAATATTGGGCACCTCATAATCATTTTTCCCGGTTCCCGCCTTGCTGGCCGTCTTTGTACTGTAGCCGGAATCCGTGCTGCCGTCAAAGGTCACCAGTGCGTCAAATTCTTCCGAACCGCTCTGCAGCCCCGCGATCTCAAAATAATAGCGAGACTTGTTTTTTCCCGTGGTACGCGGGTTGAAAGTCCACGTCTTTCCGTTATCCTCAGAAATGATAGAGGCAGTCACCAGCGAAGTATCCTGATCCGCCGGATGGTACAGACGGACATCCCGGTAGGTGTCCCCGTCTTTCAAGGCCTCTCTGATGGTCAGGTCCCCATTTGTATACCGGTTCTGCTGATCCGCCAGGAATCCCAGCCGCAGACCACCGTTCACCGCATCCACCGGATAATCAAAAGCCAGCGCAACCTCCTCAAAAGGCTTTGACTTGATTTCCTCCATCACATTCTGGGCTGCTGTGGACGCGTCCAGGTAGACCCCTGACTTGCGGTTGATCCTGCCGGAGGTCACAAATGCCTGAAGAAGGATGGCTGCCGCAATGGCAAAAATACTCACTGCAATGATCAGCTCCAGAAGGCTGAAACCACGATTATTTGATTTTCTGTCCACCGGCTGTCCCCTCCTTTCCCTCTCTTTTTGCATCTTCCGAAAAGCACAGATAGAGGGGCTCCAAAACCACTCCCCTCTACTGTTACTACTGTGCTGTATGATCTGTATTGTCCGCATTGCCTGCGGTTCCCGCATCCGCGCTGTTATCCGCGCCGGTGCCGTCCTGTTCCTCTGCCGCATCCGCTCCCACTGCGGAAGAAATCGTGCCGAACAGGTTGCTGCTTCCCATTCTTGTTACGCCGGTATCCGGTGCCGTGTATTCCCGGCCGGTTCCTGTCATGGAATACATATTGACAACCATGGTGCCGCCCACGTCTCCGGTGGAGGCGGAAAAATCAATGTCCAGGCTGTCAACGGTCATCCGCCTGCCATCCTGCATCAGCGCATCAATGACATTTTTCACCGCATCATAGGTACCGTTGAAATCAAAGGAATTGCGCATCCGGTAGAGCTCCATCCCGCTGCTGTCTGCCACCAGCTGCTGCACATCTGTCTCCTGCTCGATCTCATTGAAGTCCTCATCATAATCATCCAGCGTCAGGGAAGAGGTCAGCTCCTGGGGCGAGATATCCAGCTGGAATGCCCGGATACCTGTCTTCTGCTCCATGTCCCGGGCCAGGATGATGGCATCCTCTTCTTTCACATCTGCCGGGAACATGACCGTATAATCCGTTACCTTCTGGTTATAATTCTCAGTTTCCGAAATATAGTAATCTTTATTTTCCTCAATCTCTTCCAGCTGGGCCAGCTTGGCTTCCAGCGGTTCGTTGGCCGTCTTCATCTCATCCGCTTTGCTCATGAGCGGGCGAAACGCCACAAAATATCCCAGGGCAAAGATGGCAACGCCTGAGAACATCAGGATCAGTTTTTTATCTCTTGTTGATATATTTGTCTTTATCAGGCTCATCTTTCGCGCTCCTTAGTTCGAAGTCTTATCCAATACCGCCGGTTCTGCATACGTGCACACCACCGTCATGGTCACCTCGCCGTTCTCCATTTCCTCCAGTCCCGATGTGCTCACCGTATCCAGGCTTTCAAAGGTGCGCATCTGGATCAGGGCCTGCGCCGCTTCCTCTTTATCTGCCGCATACAGCTGGAAGGTCACATCCGTGCCTGTAGCCGTGAAGCTGCCAAGCACCACGCTGGATGGCATCTTCTGCTCCATTTCCTCCAAAAATGCCCGCAGGTTCTCATTGGGGGTCTCGGTGTAAGCATACAGACGGTCATAGCTGTCTGCTTTATTTTTGGCTGCCGTATAGGCATCAAAAATATCCTGTACCTCATGTTTGGAAGCGATCCGGCTCTCCAGGCTGGCTTTCGCCGCCCTCTGGTAAATCACGCTGCCCAGTCCCACTGCCAGCAAAAGCAGCCCCGCCGCCGTTCCGACCACAAAAATCAGCCGCGCTCCGCTTAAGGAATCCCGATCCTTCTGCTCCTTTTTGGAAATTTTCTCCATCAGGTTGATGCCGGAAATCGAAGGCATAGCCAGGGACAGATACAGATACAGGCTGTCCTTTCCTTCCAGTTTCGGTTCCGGGTAGCCATCCAGCTTATTCAGCACCGTTACCTGCTGGGTGAGCTCATAGCTGAACAGCTTGGCCAGTCCCTTAACCCCGGCGCCCAGTCCGCAGCAATCCACAGAATCAAAGGTCACACCCGGATTACGGGAAATATAGTAGTCCATGATACGGGAAATATTTCCGATCAGGTACCGAAAGCTTTCCGTCACATCTGCCCGCGCTTCTGCCAGTGCCGGATCTGTGTCCGGCGGCGTTTCCGTCTCTTCCAGGCGGCTGTTGATACATGTCTTGCTGCGCAGACGCTCGTAAGCTCTCCACTCATCCCGGAATTCTCCGAAGGCCGACGCCTGCATCATGGCATCCAATGCGCCGTCCACGCCGTAGCTGACTGTCCGCTGCAATGCCAGATCGCCGTCCCGGATGATGCTGATGGTAGAGTGATCCATCTCGATCTTGGCCAGCAGATGGACACCGGAAGCATATTTTTCTTTCACGGCCTGGTATACACTGTCACCGGTGTATCCGATGCCGATCATGGTCAGCCCTGCCAGCTCCGCTGTCTCCCGGCAGGAGGTGGAAATGCTCTTGGGGGCCGCACAGGCCATGAGCACATACTGACGAACCGCCGGTTTGTTGCCCTCTGCAGGCTCTGTGATCTCTCGCATGATCGTATAGGAAAGCACATATTTGGACAGATCGATCGGAAAATACTCGCTGCTGTTCTCCTCCAGCAGAGACTGGATCTGTTTTTTCTTTACCATGGGGATCTTCAGACGCCGGTTGGCAATCCGGGAAGAGCCTGCCACAAAAAACACCTTCTTCGTCCGGATGTTATGGGCTTCCAGGCCATCCAGCAGCAGATCTGCCACATTTCCCGTGTCACGGATCTCACCGTCCTCCACCATGCCCTGGGGCACAGGGAAGCTGAAACACTGGAGCATCCGCTGTTTCTTTCCGTTTTCTTCAATCTCCGCCACCCGAAGTCTGGCGGAATCTATCTCAATGCCGATAAATCTTCCCACTGATCATTCCTCCATTATCTATGATACCTACGAATTGTTCCGTGCTACGCACTCCCACAATTCTCCCCAACATTCGCATATCGTGGGATTAACATCCCACTTTTATGCTCATGTCGTGGCGGGTCTCAAAGCCTTTCATCCACTTACGAGTAAACTCGCGTGGATGTAGGCCTTTCGCCCCTGGTATCATCACGTTCAGTTACAAAAATATACCTTCCGGCATTTCTTCCGAAAGACATAGTTTCATAACGGAACCTTCCTCTTTGTTTCCGTTACGCATCTGCCTACAGTCCGCAGATGCTCATATACCAATTGATCCACTGTTCCCCCCACAGTGCCGCCAGGAATATCCCTGCCGACAGATAAGGACCCATGGCCAGCATATGACCTGCACCGCTGACACGGATGCGGATGAGATGTACCACCGAACCGATGATACAGCCCAGTACAAAGGCCAGGATGATGCGCTTCCAGCCCAGGATCAGCCCGCAGGCTGCCATAAGCTTCACATCCCCGCCGCCGATGGCCCGACCGCCGCTGATGATAAAAATCAGCTCCAGCACCAGGCTGACGCACAGTGCGCCGATGACATGGGACAAAATGTGGGCGCTATCCAGTCCGGTTTCCACAATGCCAAGAACGAACAGGACACCATTGATGGGCAATGGAATCTCATACGTTCTCCAGTCAATCAGACTGAGCGTCAGCAGCGCTGATGCCATCAGGCAGTACAGGCCGCTGACGCCGTTCAGTCCATTGACCGCAAATACAACCACATAAAGAACACCGTTAAGTGCCTCAATCACAGGGTACTGTACGGAAATCTTTGTTCCGCAGTTTCGGCATCTTCCTCTCAGACAAAGCCAGCTGAATACCGGTACCATATCATACCAGTGCAGCTTCCCGCCGCAGGTCATGCAGTGGGAAGGCGCGGTGATGATGGACTCGTGCAACGGCATTCTGTAAATGCATACATTTAAGAAGCTGCCGATGACGATACCGAATATGAAGATGACCATGTATGGAATCATTTCCAGGAAAAGAAGCATAGGGGATTCCTTTCTTTCGTGCCTGAATTTGCGGGTTGGGATACAGATTAACTGTGGCCGGAATTAGTTACCAGCTGTATTTTTGAGAGTATCGGGGCTGTATGTAACAGTAACAGCACCATTATCATCAACAACAATTGTTGCACTAATAGTATCCTGATTCCATTTTTTAGATTTAAGCGCTGTAGTAGCCCAGTCTCCTCCAGCAAACTCAGTCAATGCTGCTTCAATTGCAGTCTTGCTTGCAGTCTGACCAGCAGTTACCGTTGTTGTAGTTCCAATGCTAATTGTATAGGTATCAGCAGGAATCGTATCTGTACTGTCAGCTGCGGCAGTCTTCACTACAGTTACCAGGTTCTCCAGGTTGCTTGCGTCAGCAGCTTTTCTGGACTTCTCCACGTACTTGGTATACTGGGGTGCCAGGATACCTACCAGGATAGCAAGGATTGCTACTACGATAACCAGCTCTACCAGAGTAAAACCTTTGTTGTTTTTCTTCTTCAGTGACTTAAACATGTTTTTCAATCTCCTTCTTGATCATTTTTCTCTATATACCGAGAGTGTATATGATGATCGCAGTCCCCCTATCAGGCCGCGGCACATCCGTAAATAAATGCGTGCGGAAACTTTTTATGCGGTTCCCAATCGCAGGAGCGGGTATGTAACAAATTCAGACGCGCCATTCGCATGGCTGGCTGTCTCGCACGAAGTTCAGACGCGCCATTCGCAAAACGCGCTTCCAGCGCTTCCCGCTGCTTCGCAGCTCTTTTTGCTCATAATCTGGCGCTCACCTCATGCTTTGTCATCGTCTGCTTTTCGTGCGAGCACGAACGCAGCCCGATTCCAAACCATGGCTGAACTTGTGCTATAGCTTATCCAGTCCCTCATACATGGCACCGATGGGCAGGATAACGGCAATCACCAGCGTACCGACAATGACTGCCATAAAAACGATGATCAGCGGTTCCATAGCCGCCAGGATACTCTGGGTGGTGATCTCCACTTCCTCGTCGTAGTAGTCGGCCAGCTTGGACAGCATGTCCTCGATGTTACCGGTCTCTTCACCGATGCCGGTCATGTGATAAACCATGGGCGGAAAGATGCCGGAGCTTTGCAGCGGTTCGGAGAGCGGGATACCCTTCATGATCTCTTCCTTTGCCTTCTGCAGCGCGTTGACATAATGAATGTTTTTGATGATGCCGGATACAATGTCCAGACAGCTTACCGTGGACAGGCCTGCCGCCAGCAGGGTGCTCATGGTACGGGCAAATTCCGCGCAGGCGGATTTCACCGTCAGCTTACCGAACAGCGGCATGTGCATCTTGATCTCGTCGATGATCCGCCGCCCGTCGTCGGTACGGTAGAATGCATGGTAGGCAGCCACCACCGCCACAATGACAATGAGGATGACGTACCAGTGGGACGCCGTCCATTCACTGGTGTTCATGACCGCCATGGTCAGCGCCGGCATTTCCACATCCAGATCGGCAAACATGTCGATGAAGATGGGAATGACAAACAGCAGCATCACCGCTACCACACCGATGGCCGCACAGATCAGAATGATCGGATAAATGGTGGCCTTGCGGATGGTGGCCTTTAACTTGGCCTGCTTTTCAAAATGTACGGCCATACGGGAAAACGCCATCTCCAGGTTACCGGAGGACTCTCCGGCCCGCACCATGCTCACCATGATGCCCGGAAAAATATCCTGATAAGCCATCATGGAATCCGCCAGGGTATTACCCTTCTCCACGTTGGTCAGCACATCGAAGATCGCCCGTTTCAGCCATTTGTTTTCTGTCTGCTCCGCCAGCATCTGCAGCGCTTCCTTCATGGGCACGCCTGCCTGGGTGATACTGACGAACTGACGGCAGAACACACTCAGATCCCTGGGCTTTACTTTTCTGCCCAGAGAAAAATCTATTTCTTTGTTCAGGACGCCCTGTTCCTTGATGGACAGGGGCACCAGGCCGCTTTTGCGGATCTGCTCCGCCGCCCGTTCCCGGTTCTCGGCATCCATACTGCCCTTTGTTTCTCTGCCAGTCTGATCGACTGCCACATAAGAAAATCCCGGCATGTTTTACCGCCCTTTCTGTAAAATATCTATCAAAATTCTTTAAAATCTACCTTTTCAGTCATGGCCACCGGATCCTGCGCATAGGAGATCGCAGTCTCCGCGTCCACCTCCCTGCCCAGAAACAGGTCATAAATGGCATCGTCCATGGTCTGCATACCGTATTTTCGCCCGGTCTGCATGAAGGACGTGATCTGGAAGGATTTATTTTCCCGGATCAGATTCCGCACAGCGGGATTGGCAAACAGAATCTCCAGCGCCGCTCTCCGGCCATGGCCGTCTGCCTTCGGAAGGAGCTGCTGGGAAATGACGCACTCCAATACGGACGCCAGCTGGATCCGCACCTGCTGCTGCTGATCCGGCGGGAATACATCGATGATCCGGTCAATGGTCTTGGCCGCGCCGATGGTATGCAGCGTGGAAAATACCAGATGGCCGGTCTCCGCCGCTGTCAGCGCCGTGGAAATGGTCTCCAGGTCACGCATCTCTCCCACCAGGATCACATCGGGGTCTTCCCGGAGAGCCGCCCGCAGTGCCTGGGCGTAGTTCTGGGAATCACTGCCGATCTCCCGCTGGTTGACGATGGACTTCTGGTGTCTGTGCAGATACTCGATGGGATCTTCCAGCGTGATGATGTGATACGGATAATTCCGGTTGATGATGTCCACCAGGGAAGCCAGCGTGGTAGACTTGCCGCTTCCGGTGGGCCCGGTCACGAGAACCAGCCCCCGCCGCTTCTCCGTCAGCCCCTGTACCTGGGGCGGAATGTGCAAACTGTCCGCGTCAGGGATCGTAAAAGGCAGACAGCGCATGGCCGCCGCGTACGTTCCCCTCTGCCGGAAAATGTTCACACGAAACCGACCGACGCCCGAAATGGCGTAGGCCAAGTCTGTCTGTCCGGTCTGTCCCAGTTCCTGCCGGTGTGCCTCGTCCAGAATGCCAAGAAGCAGATCGCTCAGCTCCCGGGGCATCAGCGGTTCCTCCCCCGCAGGGGAGAGCACACCGTCAATCCGGTAATAGGGCGGGCGTCCCACACTGAAATGAATGTCGGAAGCGCCTGCGGATACCGATTGTTTCAAAATATCATCTAATATGTACATATTGTATCTTTCTTTCCTATTCGTAAGAAGCTTTCAGCATCTCGTCCATGGACGTAGTGCCGTCCAGCACATAGCGGATGCCGTTTTCCCGCAGGGTACGCATGCCATTGCGCTTGGCAGCGGCGATCAGCTCCTCCGTCCCGGCATTGGTACTGATGAGGGTACGGATCTCCTCATTGACTTCCATGATCTCAAAGACACCTATCCGGCCAAAGTAACCGGTGTGATTGCAGAAATTACAGCCAACCGGCTCATACACTTCCGTCTCCGCCTCCGGCGCCACCCGCAGCAGCCGCTTTTCCTCCACCGTTGCCAGCCGTTTTTTCCGGCAATGGGGACAAAGCTTCCGCACCAGACGCTGGGCGATGACACCGATCATGGAATCGGCCACCAGATACCGCTCAATGCCCATGTCCGCGATACGGTTCAGCGTTCCCACGGCATTGTTCGTATGCATGGTGGACACCACCAGATGGCCGGTGATGGACGCCTGCACAGCAATGGACGCCGTCTCCTGGTCACGGATCTCACCGATCATGATGATATCCGGGTCCTGACGGAGGATGGAACGAAGAGCAGACGCAAATGTCAGATCCACCTTGGGGTTGACCTGAATCTGGTTGATGCCGTCAATGTCCGCCTCTACCGGGTCTTCGACAGTGACAATGTTGACCGCTTCTTTATTTAATTCACTGAGCGCTGTGTACAGCGTCGTGGATTTACCGCTTCCGGTCGGGCCCGTGACGAAAATAATGCCGTAAGGGCTGGACATCATATGATCAAAATGTGCCAGCTCCTCCTCGGAAAGGCCCAGCTGCTTTTTCTCCCGGGTCAAGCTTAATTTGGAAGAAAGACGCATCACGATCTTCTCCCCGTGTACCGTGGGGATCGAAGAAATACGGATGTCGTACTCCTGCCGGTCTACCGTCACGGTCATACGGCCATCCTGGGGTTTGCGCTTCTCGGAAATGTCCATGCCGCCCATGATCTTGATACGGGTCGCAATGGCCGGAAGCAGACTGTTGTCGTATACCATTTTTTCATAAAGGGCACCGTCGATTCGATAACGGACGCGCACCTTCTCTTCCAGCGCTTCTATATGAATATCGCTGGCTCTCTGTCGGATGGCCTGCTCGATGAGGGAACGCACCAGCTGTACGATAGGCGCGTCACTGACATCGGCTTCCTCGATCTCGTCGGTCTCTCCCCGCAGCATGGCCCGCTCTCTTGTAAAACGGTTGGCTGCGTCCATGGTCTCCATGGCTCCATAGCACCGGTCGATGGCCGCCCGAATCTCTTTCGCCGAAGCAATGTACGGCTCGATCTGCAGATTCGTCACGATGGAAATATCATCGATGGCCGCCATATCCATGGGGTCTGCCATGGCCAGATGTAAAATATTCGCATTATAGGCATCCAGCTCAAAGGGGATGCACTCATATTTTTTCAACAGGCTGACATTGACCAGATCCCGCACTTCCCTGGGGATCACCACGCCGGTGAGGCGCACGATCTTCAGCCCCAGCTGCATGTGAAGGGCATTGACGATCATATCGTCTGTGATGATGCCACTGTCCACCATCACTTCACCGATCTTCTTGCCCGTTCCCTTCTGCAGATCCAGCGCCTGTTTCAGCTGTTCTTCTGTGATCACGTGCTGTTTGACAAGAATGTCACCCAGACGCATTCTCTCTCGTCGTAAAGCCATTTTTTCGCTTCCTTCTGCCTGCCCGCCAAAAAGAATGCTGCAATACAGGACATTCCTTCTGCGGCAGGTCTCATTTAAAAAGACTAACCTGCCATAAATATAAGATATCCTTTGGAGGCAGTCAAGGAAATTTCCCTATTTTCTAATTTTCTTTTTAATTTTTGGCGTGGTTTTTTCCCAATCCGGCAAAAGTAAACATCGCCCCGACAATGGTGCAGGTCACGCAGACCACCACCATGCCGGAGACACCGAACACATCCTGCACCCGGCCGCCCAGGAAGTTGCCTACAGCGCCGCCCAGCCCCATGGTCGCCATGCCCAGCGCCGACTGGCCCGTGACTTTGTACTGATCGGGCACCCGCTCGTTGATGTAGTACACGGAGGCCGGAACAAAGAACGCATAGGCCCCGAACTGGCACAGCTGGGACAGCAGCAGTACCGGCATGTTCACAGCCCCCAGCAGGATCACGGTTTTCATCACATAGGAAACAGCACTGATCCGCAAAACATTGGCCGAAGAAATTCGTTTCACAAGAAAATTTACCAAAATCATTGCGGGCAGTTCCAGGGACGCCGCAAACGCCGTGGCGATGCCCATGTCCGCATCCGAACCGCCAAACCGCCCCACCAGGTCGATCATGTAGGTATTGTTCATGAAATGGCCCACAAAAATCAGGAAAAAGCCCAGGAGCAGGATGAGAAGCCCCCGGTCAGCGGCGAACATGGCGCGCATGCCGGGGGAGGGGACTGATGCGTCTTGCTCCCGTGTGCGCCGGGCTGCGATGGAGTCAATCTCTGACGCCGGAGTTGCGGTTGCTGATAGATGTGTTGTTGCGGTTGTGCTCGCTGACGAATTCTCTGTTGGTGGCATAGCTGTTGGTGCAACATTGCCTGCCTCTGCCTTCTGTGAACTGTCAGCGTCGAATTTCGTCGAATCTATTGGATGAGAAGAATCCTCCGGTTGGGGAGAACTTGAATTGACTTTTTCAGGCACTCGGCTGCCAAGCCCATACATTTCCTTCAACTTACGGGTACTCTGGTATGTCGCCAGCAGTCCGATGAGGCACAGGCTGAATACCAGTGACAGCACAATCAGCGCATCCACACCGAAGCGCTCCGTCACAAATCCCAGTGCCAGTGACAGCAGGGCAAAGCAGACGGAGCCTGCCCCTCTGGCCAGACCATAGTTCACCGGTATGCCAAGGTTCACATATTCCATGCCAAGAGAATTCAGCACCGCTGAATTCATCTGAAACAGCGCCATCACTGCCAGGAACAGGCAGGCCAGCGCCAACGCCGCCGCTGCCGGGCACACAAGCAGCACCACATCACAAATACAGGCTGCCCCCAGGCAGAGCATGAACGCCTGCCGCACCGACAGGCGGCCGCCGTTTTCCATCCTGGCCGCCAGCAATGGCTGAAAAACCACAGAGATCAGGCCGCCCAGCGCGGTGATGATGCCCGTCTCCGTGCTGGAAAAGCCTTTTCCTTTCAGATAGACCGCACCGAAGCCCCAGATGCACACGTAAGCCATCCAGAACAATCCGTTGGTCGCCACATATTTTCCGGTCAGCTGCCGCTGGAGCCGCGTCAAACTCTGCTTGTCCATTCCCCTTCCGTTCCTCTCCATCTCTATCAACTTCTATACCAGATTCCGCGGCGTTCCGTTCATCCATGCCCGCACATTTTCCGCCACTTCGTCCACCAGCTTCTGTCTGGCTTCCACCGATGCCCAGGCGATATGCGGGGTGATGACCAATTTCCGGCTGTCCTGTACCGCCAGCAGCGGATTGTCCGCTTTCATGGGCTCCGCGCTCAGCACATCCAGTCCGGCACCGGCAATGACACCCGCGTTCAGCGCCTCCGCCAGATCCTTTTCATTGACGATGGGGCCCCGGCCCACATTGATGAGGATGGCGCTCTTTTTCATCATGGCAAATTTTTCTTTCGTCATGAGATTTTCCGTGGCCGGATTCAGCGGCGCATGGATGGATACCACATCCGACTCGCCCAGCAGCGTTTCCAGATCCACCTGCTCATAGGGCGTGTCATATTTCCGGCCTGTTGCAGAATAGCACAGGATTCGGCAGCCAAACGCCTCCACGATCCGCGCCACCTCCCGGCCAATGGTGCCCAGACCAATGATGCCCCAGGTCTTTCCTTTTAACTGGAAAAACTTCTCATCCAGACAGCAGAACATGCCGCTGCGGCTGTAAGCGCCGGATTTCACATAAGCATCATACCAGTTCAGCTTTTCCAGCACATAAAACAGCAGCGCAAAGGTGTGCTGTGCCACAGAGTCTGTGGAATACCCGGCCACATTCGTCACCGGCAGATTCCGGCTGCGGCAGTAATCCATGTCCACGATGTTCGTTCCCGTGGCCGTCACACACAGCAGCTTCGCGTGGGCCGCTTTTTCCAGCGTGCGGGCATTCATGGGCACCTTGTTCACCAGGATCACGTCGGCCTGCGCCACCCTCTCTCTCGTCTCCTCCTCCGTGGAGGTATCGTAAACCACCAGTTCTCCCAGCTGCTCCAGCGCAGAAATATTGACATCATCCCCTAAGGATGTTTTTTCCAGCATAACGATTTTCATTTCTTTTCCAACTCCTTTTCTCTTTCTGGCAAAAATATTCATAATCTCAGTTCCACTTACAAAAAACTACGATCGATCATCCATTCCGAATACAGTCCAACGCAAATTCTCTGACTCTATTATGAACTGTATTTGTTCTAAACTTATTTTGACGACTACTCTAACCATATTTTCTGATCGCATCCTACATGAGCAAGTTCCACTAGCACTTAGCAACGCCAGAACCTCGTGTAAACACAGACTTTGGCTCGTCGCTCGCGCAAAAAACCGGCCTAAATGCTTTCCGCAACGGAACAGCATCTTGGCCGGTTTTCTCAACCACAGTGTTTTCTGCCGCCGCAGGTCATCCCCCGCCGCAGGAAACGCCGCGCTTACAGTCTCTTCAGAATCTCTTCTCTCTGTTTCTCATATCCCGGCTTGCCAAGAAGGGCAAACATGTTGCGCTTGTAGCTCTCCACGCCTTCCTGGTCAAACGGGTTCACGCCGTTCAGGTAGCCGCTGATGGCAATGGCAAACTCGAAGAAATAGAACAGCTCGCCGAGGAAGAATTCGTTCTGCTTCGGTACGGTCACAAGCAGGTTCGGCACCTCGCCGTCGGTGTGCGCCAGCATCGTTCCTGTCATGGCACTCTTGTTGACGAAATCCATATCCTTGCCAGCCAGGTAATTCAGGCCGTCCAGATCCACGGCTTCCTCATTGATCATCACTTTATCGTCGCAGTCCTCCACGCTGAGCACGGTCTCGAACATGACGCGAGAGCCGTCCTGGATGAACTGTCCCATGGAATGCAGATCAGTGGTCAGGTCAACAGATGCCGGGTAAATGCCCTTGTGATCCTTGCCCTCGCTCTCGCCGCACAGCTGTTTCCACCACTCGGATACATAGTGGATGCTGGGCTCGTAGTTTGCCAAGATCTCGATACTCTTGCCTTTTCTGTGTAAAATATTGCGGACAGCCGCATATTTCATGGAATCGTTCTGCTCAAAACCGTCGCGGATGGCACGTTCTCTTGCGGAAGCGGCACCCTCCATGAGTTTGGTAATATCTGCGCCGCTGACTGCGATGGGAAGAAGTCCAACTGCGGTCAGAACGGAGAAACGTCCGCCCACATCATCCGGTACAACGAAAGTCTCGTAGCCCTCGCTGTCGGACAGATTTTTCAAAGCGCCCTTTGCCTTGTCTGTGGTAGCATAAATTCTCTTGGCAGCCTCTTCTTTGCCATATTTTTTCTCCAGGATCTCCTTGAAAATACGGAAAGCGATGGCAGGCTCCGTGGTGGTGCCGGACTTGGAAATCACGTTGATGGAGAAATCCCGGTCTCCCAGCACATCGATGAGGCCTTTCAGGTATCTGCCGCTGATGCTGTTGCCTGCGAAATAGATCTCCGGCGTCTTGCGGATCTCTTTGGATACGTTGTTATAAAAACTGTGTCTTAAAAATTCAATGGCAGCCCGCGCGCCCAGGTAAGATCCGCCGATACCGATGACGATCAGAACCTCGGAATCCTCCTGAATCTTCTTCGCTGCTTTCTGAATCCGTGCAAACTCTTCCTTATCATAATCTACGGGAAGATCCAGCCATCCCAGGAAATCATTCCCGGCGCCTTCTCTGGAAAGCAGAAGCTTCCTTGCGTCCTCTGCAAGACGTCCCATATAAGCCACTTCATGGGGATTGATAAACGCTTCCGCTCTGGAATAGTCAAATGTCACTTTATCCATGTGATTCACTCCTTCTTCTACAGGTACCCTTTCCCTGTTCTGCTCTCATTCTATCAAATCGTTTTTCATATATCAAGAGCATTCACGCCAAAAATTCTTTCAGC
Organism: Oscillospiraceae bacterium NTUH-002-81; assembly: GCA_032620915.1. Taxonomy (NCBI): domain Bacteria; kingdom Bacillati; phylum Bacillota; class Clostridia; order Eubacteriales; family Oscillospiraceae; species Oscillospiraceae bacterium NTUH-002-81. The sequence goes on along the minus strand of CP136052.1, from coordinate 196,001 downwards.
ACTTCCCGGACGATCTTATCCTCTTCCTCCCGAGAAACACACTGTCCGCCTGCTGCCAGCTCCTTCTCCCCAGCCGAAAAAACCTGTCCGTCCACGTCGGAAATGCTCCCAGCTGCGGCAAAAGCGTTTTCCTCCGGGAAATCTTCCCAGCCGTTTCCGTAAGAAGGCTTCAACGACTGCCACCGACCGGACGCACGGGCAGCCGCCGTTTTTTCACGGGCCATCGATCCAGTTTCTTCTTTTTGTTGCATATCCGATAGCATTTCTCTATTTCGCAACTCCTGATCTCCTGTACTTTCTGCCACTCTTTTATCAGTGACTCCCCCGGCATATCCTTCCCCGGCACTTCTCCCATTTTCTGCTCCGCGCTGTGGCTGCACATCTGCAAATCTTTCTCCCCGGTATCCGGCACTGCCGAACACTTGTGTCCCGGCAAATGCCTCCGGCTCCACCAGCTTGGGCTCCAGAATATTGACAAAATAATCCGTGATGTTCTGTTTTACAATTTTTTCGGAGCGTTCATTGCCCGACAGACAATCCAGCAGCTGCAAAAACACCGCCGCCAAAATGCCCATGACGAAAAAAAGGTGACAATCGGCCACGGTGCGCCCGGCCCGGACCGCCAGCGCATAGCTTGTCCCGCCCAGCAAAATACAGATGAGCTGCGCTTTCCGGTAAAATGAATTCATCCCCGCCAGATGGGCGTGAAAGAATTTCAGCTTCTCTACCTGCCTGTCCACGTACAGCCGGGTATCCGCCATGTGGCTGTTGATCTTGTATGTATTTTCGTATTTCAGCTTCAGCTGCTTCATCCAGCGATCATTGACGGTGGGCAGCCCATCCGTCTCTTTCTTCAGGTGTCTGTAAATCAAGGATACGATTATCTTCTGTAACAAAACGACAGCACTGATCCCGGCCAGCACGTACAGTACAAACTGGAGATCCGTCATTTTTTCAAGCATAAAAAACGCTCCTTCCATTTCCAGATTTTTACAGTTATTATACATGAACTGGTAAAAAATGGAAAGAGAAGGAGCCGCACAATTCATCGACAACTTTCATCAATTTAACAGACACTGTCTGGAAAATTGGATACGCAAGATAAAATGTCCTCATATTCTGCGCATTCAGACAGTGTCTGAACAAATATGATTCCAGCAGCGCCATCGTTCACCCTCTACAGTTTTACGCCAGAGCCTCCATCATGCCCAGCACCAGTCGCACGCTGTGCTCGATGGCTTTTTTCTCGAATGCCGGGTAATCCATGGTGGCGCTGTCATCCGCCTTGTCGGAGATGGCCCGCAGGATCACAAACGGAATCTTGTTTAGGTAAGCAGCCTGGGCGATGGCTGCGCCCTCCATCTCGGTACAGAAGCCGCCGAAATTGCTGATGATCCGGTCTTTGGTGGCCTTGTCAGAAATGAACTGGTCGCCGCTGACCACCCGGCCTGTCCAGGTGCGGATGTCCGGGTTCACTTTTGCGCATACCCGGGCCGCTGTCTCGATGAGCTTCTCGTCTGCCGGGAATGCCAGCGTGTCCATCCGTGGAATCTGCCCCAGCGCATAGCCAAAGTTCACCGCATCCATGTCGTGATGCAGCGCATCCGTGGAGATCACCAGGTCGCCGATGTCGATTCTGGCATCCAGAGAACCGGCAATTCCGGTGTTGATCACCGCATCTACCTCGAACAGATCCACTAGAATCTGAGTGCAGATACCGGCGTTGACTTTGCCAATGCCGCTGCGCACCACCACGGCCTCCTGACCGTTTAATTTTCCGGCACAGAATTCCATGGACGCTTTCTCCACCCTTTTCTCGATCTGCATCTGTTCTTTCAACAGTGCAACTTCTTCTTCCATTGCACCGATAATTCCAATTCGTTTCATGATTTGTTCATCCTTTTCTTCTTGATTTTTTATAGAAAAATTTTTCCTTCGGTGTTATACTATCTTGAAAGTCTCATCTCTTCACATCGCTTTTCATAGGAAACCTCTTTGAGGCATATCGCCATCATGGGATTTCTTATGCACGATCGCTTTGTGAATATGGATAGGCTTTGATACAAAACATACTTTAGGAGGAAAAGATTATGGTATATAAGACAAAGGGCGTCTGTTCCCAGCTCATCAACGTAGAAGTTGAAAACAACATCGTGACATCTGTCGAGTTCGTCGGCGGATGCAACGGCAACACCCAGGGTGTGGCTGCGCTCGTGGAGGGCATGGACGTGCATGAAGCCATCCGCCGTCTGGAAGGCATTCACTGCGGTCCCCGCCCGACTTCCTGCCCTGACCAGCTGTCCAAGGCACTCAAACAGGCCATCGGAGAGTAAATAAACAATCCTCTGCAAACGCACAAGCCTTGCCAGCAGAAACTTTATTCACATGCAGAACAACACATGAGAACTGTCACTTCTTTTATGGGAAGCTGACAGTTCTTCTTTTTAAGTTCTCAACCTCTTCAAATCTCACATCACCCTCGCAGCTGTCGCTACATAGAATGTGTTAAAGCTGCATGGAAATCTCTCTTCCTGTCCGTTTATATCTATAATACCGCACACCGGCTGCGTCCAGCATCCGCTTGGACGCAATGACGGACGGCGTGTCCATGTATTTGTCATCGTCGTAGATCAGCGTGCGGATGCCCGCCTGAATGATGGCTTTGGCACACTCGTTGCACGGGAAGAGCGTCACATACAACTTCGCCCCTTCCAGGCTGCCGCCGCGATAGTTCAGGATCGCGTTCAGCTCACTGTGGGTTGTGTACAGATATTTGTTGTCCAGCGGTTCCCCTTCCCGGGCCCACGGGAATTCATCATCGGAGCAGCCCACAGGGAAGCCGTTGTAGCCCATGGACAGAATCTTGTTGCTGTCACTGACGATGCAGGCTCCCACCTGCGTATTCGGGTCTTTGGAACGCATGCCGGAAAGCTTGGCCACGCCCATGAAATACTCATCCCAGGTAATATAATCCTGTCTCTTATCGCTCATCTGTGTACTCCTCCGTTTCTTTTTTCTATTCTGCTTACATGCCGCCTGCCGATTCACCATTCCACTATGCACACCGTACGGTGTCAGCTCGTCTGCACAGCGCTCTATTCATTTGTACCTCGCACAACGCATGGCATCGACACGCCTGTACTGCTCGCTATCCCTCTGCACGCTTTTTCACTGGTGCATCTTCCAACTGTTAAATACTGTGTTCTCTTCTCAGCCGGGCAATCGTCCGCTTCACCATTTTTTCCACCTGTTCAAAACAGCGCCCATAGTCGGTGAGCTCCCCGCCGTAGGGGTTCTGGGTGTCCTCCACGCCGCTGAATTCGCTCAGCGTGTACACCTGCTTCTGTTCCGGGTACTCCTCGTTGATCCGCTCTTTCTGCTTCTCATTCAGGGTCAGCACCAGACAGGCGTCGCCCATGTCCTCCCGGGTCAGCTGCTTGGACATATAGCCGTCCATGCGGATGCCATTGCTGATCATCACCGCTTCGGCCTTCTGGTTCACCGGCTCTGGGAAAAGTACCACCAGTCCCCGGCTTCGCACCTCGATATTCACGCCCTCCAGCTCCCGTCTGGCGATGCCTTCCGCCATGGGGCCCATGATGTTGGCGCTGTTGCTGACAAACAAAATACGGTTGAGACGGCTGACGCCCCGCTTGTTGATATGGATCACCTGATGGGCAGCGGCTTTTAACAGGCGGTTCATGATGGCCTGTCCCAGTCCCGGCCCCTCAAAGGATTCCGAGTAAATGCAGTCCACGTCCAGCTCATCAAATTCCCGCAGCACCGCAAACAGATGGCGGGCGATGGATTCTTCATCCTGCCTGCTGCCTGCGGAACGGATCTCGTCCGCATTGTACAGATCTTTCGTCTCCTCGGTGCAGATGACGCCCACCCGCATGCCGTGCTCCTGTTTTTCCTGTACCAGCTCATTGATCCGTGCAGTGACCAGGGCCTGCTCGCCCTCCACCACCACCAGATCGGCCTTGGGCGCATAATGGCGGTATTTCATGCCCGGCGCTTTCGGCACGATGTTGGAATCGTCCCGGATGATAGCCTGATCCACTTCGACTTTTCCCAGCACCTCTTCCAGCATCTCTTTCGTAATGTAGCCCGGACGCAGAATGGTGGGCACGCCCTCACTGAGATCCACAATGGTAGATTCCAGGCCGATGTTCACCTCGCCGCCGTCCAGGATCATGTCGATCCGTCCGTCCAGATCCTCTTTAACATGCTCCGCCCGGGTGGGGCTAGGACGCCCTGACGTGTTGGCACTGGGCGCTGCAATGTAACCGCCGCCTGCCCGGATGAGCTTCATGGCCACCGGATGGCTGGGCATGCGCACGGCCACCGTCTCCAGACCGCCGGTGGTTCCATACGGCACCCGGTCACTTTTCTTGAAAATCATCGTCAGCGGGCCCGGCCAGAACTTATCAGCCAGAAGCTTCGCCTCCGGCGGAATCTCCTTGACGATCAGCCCCAGCGCATCCCAGTCCGCGATATGCACGATCAGCGGATTATCCGACGGCCGGCCCTTGGCACTGTATATTCTGGCAGCGGCCTCCTCGTCCAGCGCATTGGCGCCCAGCCCGTACACGGTCTCTGTGGGGAACGCCACCAGCTTGCCTTCCTTCAGAAGATTGCCTGCCGCCTCAATCTTAACGTCGTCCGCGGAATCTCCGCTCACATTAAGTATTGTTGTATTCATTCAGAAAATTCCTCCCGTCTACTATTTGGAGTTATTTCATTATAAACATTTTAGAAAATAAAGTAAATACTTTTCCTTATCCGGCATTGAGAAACGCCATCACGCCCATATAAATTGCCCAGGCTGTTTTTTCCTGATATTCCGCCGTTTTCAGCAGTTTTTCTTCCTCGGGATTTGATAAAAAACCGCATTCTGCGATGACGATGGGCGCGTCTGTTTTCTTCAGCAGGTAATAACTTTTATTGCCTTTCGCCTCCCGGTGGTTATCCGGCGCCACATGGGAAATGAGCTGCTGCTGGATGAGCTGGGCCAGCCGTTTGCCCTCCGCCGAGTCCGCATAATAGAACGTCTGCGCCCCGCGGATAGCCGCATCCTGATAACTGTTCTGATGCACGCTTACCACACAGTCCGGTTTCGATTTACTGATCAGCGCACAGCGGTTTTTCAGATCCTCCACCTTTTTGCTGCCGTTTTTCCGGCTGTCCAGCCCCTCGTCCGCCCGTCTGGTCATCACCGTTTTCACATCCGCCGCCTGCAGCATCCGCTCCAGCCGCAGGGCGATGGCAAGGTTGATGTCCTTTTCCAGCGTGCCGCTCCCGCTCACCTTTCCCGGATCCTCCCCGCCGTGCCCGGCATCAATGACCACCACAAATGTCTGCGCTCCGTTTTTCACCGCATCCGCGGACACCGCCGTCTGGGCCGCCTCCCGGGAAAGCACCCAGGCCGCCAACAGGATCAGAAGGCTCATCAGCAGTTCCAGCTTATTTTTTCTCATAAAAAATCCCCGGTCATACACTCACAAAAGTATATGCCCCGGGGAAATGGGTTATTCGGGTTGTTATAATTCCGGAAAAGCCGTCCGCTTCACCACATCCACCGGCATATCCTGCCCTGTCCACAGGCGGAACGCCTCGGCGCCCTGATAAAGCAGCATACCCAGCCCGTTGGCAGTGGGAAGTCCGGCCTGCTCTGCCATGGCAAGAAGCGCCGTTTTCTTCGGATTGTAAATGATGTCTGCCACAAACAGCCCATGATGCAGATAGGACGCATCGGGGATGAGGCACTGCCCCTGCAGATTGCCCATACCCACATTGGTGGCATTTACCAGCAGATCTGCCTCCTCCAGCTTCTGCCGCAGCGTGGTGGTGTCCGCGATGGAATACGCCTCCGCCTGACAGCCGGTGGCTTTGCGGATCAGTTCAGCATTTTCGGAAGCGTCTGACCGGTTGAAAATGGTGATCTTCGCCGCCCCGTCCAGCGCCGCCTGCACGCTGATGGCCGTGGCTGCGCCGCCTTTTCCCAGGATCACCAGTTTTTTCCCGGCAATGTCGATGCCCTCTGTGGCCAGCGCCTGCAAAAATCCGGTACCGTCGGTGAGGTATCCCACATAGCGATCGCCCTCCCGCACCACAGTATTCACCGCTCCGGCCAGCCGGGCCGCCGGGGAAATCTCGTCCAGATAATCCATGATCCGCCGTTTGTAAGGCATGGACACGTTAAAGCCCTGGATGCCCAGCGCCTTTAAGCCCCGCACGCCCGCGTCAAACTGCTCCTCCGGCGTCTCGAAGGCCACATACACGCCGTCGATGCCCAGCGCCCCGAAAGCGGTGTTGTGCATCAGCGGAGAAATGCTGTGGCGGATCGGGTCCGCGATGATCCCGTACACCTTCGTATATCCTGTAATATTCTGCATCTCTTTCCTCCTACATCCCTATCTGCTGCATAACAAATCTTTTTCACATCCGTATTCATGCATGGCACACGAATGGATTATTCCTTCCGGCAGGTCAGCAATCCCCTGCCTTGTTTCGGCTCGTTCTGTGACACTTGATATCTTCTATCCTATCCAGCAGATCATCGATTCCTTTTCCTGCTTCAAAGCGTGCTGTGATGTCTTATCTCTTCTTACTGCGAAAAGAATTGATCCAGCCCGTTAGCCATGCCCTGTACCATTTTTGCCTGATAATCCTCTGTCGCCATGAGGGCATCTTCCTCCGCATTGGACATATAGCCCATTTCCACGATGGTCACCGGCACCTGGCACCAGTTAATGCCGCTCATGGTGTCCGTCTCCCACACCGTCGCCTTGGAAACGCCAGTGGCTGCCTGAAAAGCATTCATGATGCAGTCCGTCAGCTTTCTGCTGCTGGCATAAATGTTGGCGCAATAGGGATTCTTGCTGGTAGGACAGATGCCCATGGCCCCTTTCACCGATGTGTTGTCGGAACCGTTGGCATGGATGCGCACAAAAGCGTCCGCGCCTGCATTGTTTGCCATCTGTGCCCGCTCGCTGTTGCTGATGTTCACATCGTTCTGGGTACGGATCATCAGCACCTGATAGCCCCGGCTTTCCAGCTCTGTCTGCAATTTCAGCGCCACCTGCAGCGTCAGCTGGTATTCTGCCAGACCACTGGCCTTGCCGGAGGTGCCGCCCGCCACCTTGGCCTTCGTCTCGGAAGCCCCCGGGCCAATGGGCTCCTTCTCGCTGTTGCCCTTGGCCTGATGCCCGGCATCTATGGCCACCAGATGACCGTTGCCGCTGCCCGCCGCATTGCTGTTCTCTGCCGGAACGGCATCCCCATTCTGCACGGAAGTATCCTGACTTTCTGCAGTTTCAGAGCCGTTTTCGTTTCCCAGTGCAGACTGCACCGCATCACTGTTCAGCTTCTCATTTAACGAGCCGCCGCCCACGGATAAATCCGGGGCATTCCCAGCAATCTCGTCTACATCTGTTGTATCTGACACGCCGGAATCCGCCTCATCTGTCTGCACTTCCGCATTTGTCCCGGTTCTGACATCTCCCTTATCGTCGCCCGCGGAACTTCCACAGCCTGTTATGCACAGCCCCGCCAACAGTGCCAGCGCCAGCAAGGCTCCGGCTATTTTTCTCTTTTTCATACTCCCTGTCCCTCTTTACGCCCCAGCACCTGTCCGGCGTAGTTGACGGATGCCATTGCGTCTTTGCAGTAGGCATCGGCGTGAATGGTGTCCGCGTATTCCTGGGTGAGCACCGCACCGCCCACCATGACCTTGATGGTGGGATCAGCTGCGTTGAGCTGACGGATGGTCTCCTCCATGCTGGGCACAGTGGTGGTCATGAGGGCGCTTAAGCCCACCAGCTTCACCTGCTGCGCCAGCGCCGTCTCCACGATGGTCTCCGGCGGCACATCCCGGCCCAGATCAATGACGTCATAGCTGTAATTTTCCAACAGTACCTTTACAATGTTTTTGCCGATATCGTGAATGTCACCTTTGACGGTGGCCAGAATGATCTTGCCTTTTTTCTCCTGCACCACGCCGCTGTCCGCCATCTGCTGTTTGATCACATCGAAGGCTGCCTTGGCCGCCTCGGCGCTCATAAGCAGCTGGGGCAGGAATACGGTGCCCTTCTCGAACCCCTTGCCCACCACATCCAGCGCCGGGATCAGTTCCTGATTGATCACATCCAGCGGCGCCGTGGTTTTCAAAAGCGCTGCGGTGGCTGCTGCCGTCTGTTCTTTCAGCCCTTTGCGGATACATTCCTGCAGGGGCAGGTCGCCCTTGGCTGCTGCCGGTGCCGCCGTCGTCTGGCCCGCATACCGGGCAATATAGTCCTGGCAGTTTTCGTCCAGCCCGGCCAGCGCACAGTAGCTGAAATACGCCCGCATCATATCCTCGGAATTGGGGTTGATGATGGCGGCGCTCAGGCCGTTCTGCATGGCCATGGTGTAAAATGCCGCGTTGATGTTCGGTCTGGCCGGAAGTCCGAAGGAAATGTTGGACACGCCCAGGATCGTATGGCCGCCCAGCTCATCCCGGACGCGCCGCAGCGTTTCCAGCGTCGCCAGCGCCGACCGGTTGTCAGAGCTGATGGTCATGACAAGGCCGTCGATGATGATGTCCTTGGCCGCAATACCGTAGGAAGCCGCTTTTGCATAAATCCGTCTGGCAATGGCGATCCGCCCGTCCGCATTGTCCGGGATGCCGTTCTCATCCAGGGCCAGGGCTACCACTGTGCCGCCGTATTTTTTCACCAGCGGAAATACCGCGTCCATCACCTCATCCTTGCCGTTGACAGAATTGATCAGCGGTTTTCCGTTATAAATCCGCATGGCCCGTTCCATGGCGGTGAAATCAGACGTATCGATCTGCAGCGGCAGGTCGGTCACCGTCTGCAGCTCCCGGATGGCCTCCTCCATCATGGACGGCTCGTCGATCTCCGGCAGGCCCACGTTGACATCCAGAATGTGCGCCCCCGCATCCTGCTGGGTCACTGCTTCCTTTAAAATGTAGTCCATGTCGTGATCCCGCAGCGCCTGCTTGAACTTGGATTTACCGGTGGGGTTGATGCGCTCACCGATGATCACCGGCTTGGGGCCGATCTCCACCGCGTTGGCATAAGAGGACACGAAGGTTCTGTTCTTGGGCACCACCGGCACCGGTGTCAGATGCTCGCACCGCTTGCGCAGCTGCCGGATGTGCTCCGGCGTCGTACCGCAGCAGCCGCCTGCCACCCGCACGCCATGGCGCACCATCCGCTCCATAACCTCCGCAAATTCCTCCGCATTGATGTCATACACGGTCTTGCCGTTTTCGCTTCTGGGCAGGCCTGCATTGGGGTTCATGATCACCGGCACGGAAGCATATTGCAGCAGATCCAGCAAAATGCCCTCCATCTGTACCGGGCCCAGACCACAGTTGATGCCCAGAGCGTCCACGCCCAGTCCTTCCAGCAGCGCCACCGTGGACGCCACATTTCCTCCGGTGAGCAGCTTGCCCTTCTCATCAAAAATCATCGTCGCCATCACCGGCAGATGGCTGTTTTCCTTGGCCGCCAGAATGGCCGCTTTCACCTCGTAGCTGTCGCTCATGGTCTCTGCCAGCACCAGGTCTGCACCGGCTTCCTCCCCGGCACGCACCACCTGGGCAAACAGGTCATAGGCTTCCTCAAAACCCAGGTCGCCCAGCGGTTTTAACAACTTTCCGGTGGGGCCGATATCCAGCGCCGCAAACACCTTTCTGCCCGCCAGTTTTTCCGCCTCCCGCACGTTTTTCACCGCCGCGCGTACCAGCTCCGGTACTGGAAATTCCCCGTCGTCCGGGAATTTCAGCCGGTTTGCCCCGAAGGTATTCGTATCGATAATGTCCGCACCGGCCTCGATGTACTCCCTGTGGATCTCCGTCACAATGTCCGGGTGCAGTATATTCCATGTCTCCGGCAGTTCTCCGGGCTGAAGCCCCCGCTCCTGCAAAAGACTTCCCATACCGCCGTCCCAGAATACGATCCGCCGGTCGATCTCTTTCATGATATCCATAACTTACTTTCCTCCTGTGGGCTTTGATTCTTTTTTATCTTTCGTATCTGCCATTTCACCAGTCTGCCCCCAGCCCGCTTGTATTGGCGCGATTCGCCATTTGCCCGTGCTGTCATGCCACTTGCAACATCCGTTCCGCTCGCAGCTTTGACATTCTTCCATTCATGATGTCTGTCCTGTCTGCGTCTTTGGCCTCGTTCTAGCTGCGCCGATATGCGCAGTCCGTATGCGCGCAGCTCTCACACCCCTGCCGAATGCAGTGGCTGTCCTCCCGGCTGATGCCGATGATAGCCGTCACCGATTTGGAGGGCATCATCAGCAGGCTGTCCGTCAGCGTCACACCGATTTTCTTCGGCGTCTCCAGGATCTGCAAAAACTCTCTCTGAAATTCCAGCGGCAGGTCGCCGTACCCCGGACTGAAACGGGGCCGCAGATAGTAAGGCCCTTCCCCGCCGGAAGAAAGCGCCGCCAGGATCTCCTCCTCGCAGGCATCGCAGTATTCCTCAATGGCTTCCACCGATACGGCCTGGAGCACCACCGCCCGGCTCACCTGCAGCCGGTTGTATTTCCAGAGCAGATGCTCCACCCCGCTGCCCAGCGTGGCCGCCAGAAATGCCGCCTGTCCGCAGCCCTTTAAGTTTTTGGCCAGATTTCGACTGTGGATACAAGTAAACCCAAAATCCACCGCGTCTTCCGTCACCTGTCTGATCGGAAAGATCCGGTACACAGACCGGAACTCCGCCGTCCGGAAAAGCTCCTCCTCTTCCTGGGCAATGAGCTGCAGGGTCCGGGCATCCGCCTCCTGGCCGCTTTTGTAGCCCAGATAGCGCAAAATTTCCCGCTCATTCAAGTTCTGCCGATCTTTCAACGTCCTCACCGCTTTCCGGCTTATTTCAGAATTTCTGATAAATTATGCATCACTGCCTGGGCGATCTCCGGCTTGTTCATAGAATATACATGAATGCCCTTCACGCCGTTGGCAATGAGGTCAATGATCTGCTCGGTGGCATAGGCGATACCTGCCTGCTTCATGGAAGCCGGGTCGTCCCCAAACTTGTCCACCATCCGCTTGAACCGGGTGGGCAGGTAAGTGCCGGACAGCTCACAGCTTCTCTTGATCTGTTTTTTGTTCGTCACCGGCATAACACCGGCCAGCACCGGCACGGTGATACCCATTTCCCGGATCTGATACAGGAAGCTGTACATCACACTGTTGTCAAAAAACATCTGGGTCGTCAGGAAATCACAGCCTGCGTCCACCTTTTCTTTCAGATGGCGCATGTCCTCCCGCTGGTTGGGGGCCTCCACATGTCCCTCTGGATAGCAGGCTGCGCCGATACAGAAATCGCCCTGGCTCTTGATATCCTCAATGAGCTCTGCCGCATAATGATACTGGCCCGGAAGGGGGAACTCGGAGGCTGCCGGGATATCGCCCCGCAGTGCCAGCACGTTCTCAATGCCGTGATCCTTCATCTGGCCCAGCACCTCATGCACCTTCTCTTTGGTAGAAGATACGCATGTCAGATGGGTCAGCACCGGTGTGTTGTAGGTTTTCATCAGATTGGCTGCGATATCAATGGTGTAGGCGCTGGTGCCGCCGCCTGCGCCGTAGGTAATACTCATAAAATCCGGCTGCAGCTCTGCGATCTTCATGGTCGCCTTTTCCACGGAAGCATAGTTGTCCATGGTTTTCGGAGGGAATACCTCAAAAGAAATGGTCGGTCGGTCTTTCTGCAAAATGTCTCTGATCTTCATGCTTTTCTCCTTCAGATGTTCTTCATTTTAAGAAAAGGGCGTGTCCCTTTTCTGCATCCGGTTCACGCCCTGTCTTTTATTTCTCTTTCCTGCAAAACTTTCTGCACTTTTTTAATTGACATACTTCAAGATTATATCCCAGATGGAAGATTTTTCAAGGCCCAGTTTCCACTCGGCAATACCAGCCAGGTTATATTCTTTCAGAAGCTTTGCTTTTTCCTCGATGGACTTCTCTTCCTCCATCCACACCTTAAAGGTGGAGCCATCTTTTTCAAATTCCGCATAATACTGCGCCGTCGTGTCATCCCAGGTCGGGGTCGCGCCGTTGGCCGTCAGCACATCTTCCACCGCCTGCATGCCCAGTGCCTGGCTGCTCAGCTTGTACGGAATGTACTTGTAATCCACTGCCGTGGTGTCCTCTGCGGCGATCTCCTCCTCGGTCTTCGGCGTCTCCTGCCACAGACGGGTGTAGAACGGCACCGCATTGATGACCTTCTCCGCCGGTACCTCTGCCAGCGTCTGCTCAATGCCGTCCCGGACAAAACCGATGGAAGCCACTGAACCGCTTTCCTCGGAGCCTGCGAAATGCTCATCGTATCCCATGATAATCACGTAATCTGCCACCACGCCCTGCTCCGCCCGGTAATAATGGGAAGAATAAGCCTTGGGCACATAGTTGTCCACAGACAGCACCAGATTGTTGCTCCGGCACTTGATGGACAGTTCCCGTACAAACTCGATAAAATGAATGCCGGTCTCACTGCTCAGCTTCTCAAAATCCACGTTGATACCGTCCAGACCATACTGGATCGCCTGGGCAATGAGCTGATTGATCAGATTTTCCCGCTTGGAGGTATAGGAAAGCACCTCATAGGTGTCCACACCTTCCTTGAAATTGTCGATCATGCCCCACACTTCCAGGCCGCTCTGGTGGGCGTAATTCACATACTCCGCAGAAGCGATGGAATCCAGGTTGCCGTCATTGTCCCCGATGGTAAACCAGGTGGGAGAAATGGTGGTCAGCCCCTTGGTGGAGGCAATGGTGCTCAGCACCGTGTCGTTGGCTGCTGCCGTCGTCACGTTATGCCATGCCATGTTGATCGTATAATCTTTGGAAATGTTCGTGTAAACCGGCGCCTGGAAATCCCCGGAGGACGCCAGCTCCTGCGCCTCCACACTGCCCAGCCGCTTGTTACGCACGTAGCCGATATAACCGTCCGCCGTGCGCACCTTCGTCCAGTCTTCAATGCCCTCCTCGGTATCCAGCACCGTCAGGGTATCCCCCTTCTTGCCGTCCGTCAGGATCGGGCTCTTGATGCCTGCCTTCTGCCGTACCGCCTCATCATCCTTCAGCGTCGCCACATTCTGGGTGCCCCACTGATACAGGATCTCCACCCGGTTGGGACTGTCATAGAGCTGATATTCCAGATCGGTATACTGCTTCACAAAGTCCAGCGCCACATACGTATCGTTGCCCTCGGTTTTTACAATATTATAGTTGAAATTCTGCCGGTCCTTGCCGATATAATATTCGGAAGAGCCCACCGGCACCTTCACCAGATTGTCCGGCAGCGCATACAGCAGCTGATTCTCATTGGCATCCCAGTAAAAACGGGAGTTCAGGCTGTTCTGCACCGTCTCAAAATTCACATACGGCTGTCCGTCGATAAGCAATCCGTGCAGCTCTGCCTGCTCGTTCTGCAGGATCACTGCCACCTCATCGTCCGCCTCCAGACCGAAATACGCCATCTGATCTGCCCGCTCATCGGACAGGGAATACTTGCGGATCACACCCGCGATCAGCACCACCGCCAGCACCAGAACGATAAACAGTACCCCTGCCAGCACCGGCATCATCCGCCGTCTCCGGTTCCGGGAACGCCGTCTCCTGCGCCTGTTCCTGTTGCTGCTTCTATTATAATTGTTCCTGCTGCTTGTGCGATTCGCCATGCAGGCACCTCCTTAGTTTTGATCCTCTTCTGTTATCATACCTACAGATTGCTCCGATATCTTTCGCAATCCTGATATCTTAACTATTATAGCAATAATTTAGTGCCCCGTCATTATGCAATTTTCTTAAATTTTTCAAAAACAGTTCACTCGAAGAGAGCGCCTACAAATACCCATATCGTTTTCTCTTCCCCAGCAAAAACATCGTGGAAATGACAAATGCCGCGATCTCCGCCGCCAGTGCGGACCACCAGATGCCATCCACCTCCCAGAGCATGGGCAGCACGATGACCGCCAGCATCTGGAAAACCAGCGTCCGCAGGAAGGATACTGCCGCTGACACGGCGCCGTTGTTCAGCGCAGTGAAAAAGGACGAGACAAAAATATTGTATCCTGCCAGCAGGAAGCCAAAGGCGAAAATATGGAACGCATGGACGGTCATGTCCACCAGCCCGGCATCATACCCCACAAAGATCCGGGCAAACAGACCCGCACCGGTTCTGCCCAGCACCAGCATGACCACACCGGCCAATCCATTGAGACAGACGCTTTTGCGCAGCACGTTTTTCAGTTCCTCCCGGTTATCCGCCCCGTAATGATAGCCCACCACCGGCGCCGTACCGATGGTGTAGCCGATGAAGATCGCCACGAAAATAAACTGCACATACATGAGGATGCCATACACAGCCACGCCGTCCTCCCCGGCAAACCGCAGCAGCTGATAGTTGTACACCACCCCCACCAGCGAAGAGGAAATGCTGGACATGAGCTCGGAGGCACCGTTGGTACAGGACAGCACCAGGGGTCGTAGCTCCAGCCGGACACGCCGCAGCCGCAGCAGACTGTCATTGGGCCGGAGAAAATACACCAGCGGCAGGAAACCGCCCACGGATTCACTGATCCCGGTGGCCAGCGCCGCACCGGCCACACCCCCAGTCAAAGACCGCCACAAACAGAGCATCCAGCACCATGTTGGTCACTCCGGCAGCCACCGTAGCCATCAGCCCCAGTTTCGGTTTTTCTGCTGTGGTCAGAAAGGTGTGAAACACGCTCTGCAGCATGAAAGGCGTCGTAAATGCCATGGAAATCCGGCCGTACACCAGACAGTCCTCCATCATCACCTCCGTTGCGCCCAGCAGCCGCACGATATCCGGCAGAAATACAATGCCCAGCACAGTGGCAGAAATGCCGCAGATCACCGTAAACAGCACGATCATGGAAAAATACCGGTTGGCCCGCTCCTGGTCTCCCTCTCCCAGTGTCATAGCCGTCAGCGCACTGCCGCCGGTGCCCAGCATAAACCCGATGCCGCCCACCATCATGAGAAAGGGCATCACCAGGTTGATGGACGCAAAGGGGATTTTCCCCACATAGTTTGACACAAACAGCCCATCCACCACGCCGTAAATCGACGTAAATATCATCATGATCATCGGAGACAGGCAAAAACGGATGAGCCTGCCATACGTAAAATGATCCGATAATTTAATCCTCATGCTTTTTCTTCTCCTTTTCCTCTTCCAATGCCTCCGTCAGCTTTCCCATATGGAAAGCCAGCAGACGGGTATATTTCTTATATAAATAAAGAAGGTTGCTCTGTTCCTTCGCGGAAAGCTCCCCGATACTGTCATACTCTGCTTCCAGCACCAGATCCACCGTCTGGGAAGCCAGATGCCGCCCCCTTACCGTCAGGTGCACCCGTTTGCTCCGCTTGTCACTCATGGGGCGCAGCTCTAAAAGCCCCTCCTGCTCCAGCTTTTTCAACGCGGAATTCACCGTCTGCTTGGGCTCACACAATACCGCACACAAATCTCTCTGGGTATATTCCCCTTCCGACTCCCGCAGCGTGTACAGGATCCAGAACGCACAGTCCGTCAATCCCAGAGCCCGGGTCACCCCGTGATAAATCTCATTATTTTCCTTACATATCCGGTTAAACTCCACAAGAGCTCCTCTTGCACCCATTTCCATGATTTTCCTCCGTTTCCATTGGTTTCTCAGTTCTTCCATTCCCCACATTTAAAAAGTCCGATTTCAGACTTTTTACAGTTTAGTCCGATTTCAGACTTTTGTCAATGTTTTTATTTTAACAATCGGTTTTGAAACTAAAAAAAACATACTTTGTATTTCAAAAAGTACACACAGTTGCTTGACGCTAACAGGCATTTCTGCATATAATGAGGGCACAGAAACAGCAAAACTTTTCAAACAAACAGGAGGGTATTAAAAATGAGACCAGAGTGGAGAAATTTCACAGGCGGCGCATGGGAAACCGAGGTTGATGTCAGAGACTTCATTCAGAAGAATTACGAGCCTTATGACGGAGACGACGCTTTCCTTGCAGGCCCTACACAGAACACCAAAGATTTATGGGACCAGGTACTGGATCTTTCCCGTCAGGAACGGGAGGCAGGCGGCGTGCTGGATATGGATACCAAGGTGGTATCTACCATCACCTCTCACGCAGCAGGGTATCTGGACAAAAATAAAGAGACCATCGTTGGTTTCCAGACAGACAAGCCTTTCAAGCGTGCCATGATGCCTTACGGCGGAATCCGTATGGCCATGAAGGCGTGCGAGGACAACGGCTATGAGCTGGACCCGGAGGTTGTTGAGTTTTTCACCATCCACAGAAAAACACACAATGCCGGTGTATTTGACGCTTACACCCAGGAGATGAGAGACTGCCGTTCCGCCCACATCGTTACCGGTCTTCCGGACGCTTACGGCCGCGGACGTATCATCGGCGATTACCGCCGGGTCGCACTGTACGGCGTTGACCGCCTCATCGAGGACAAGATCGCCCAGAAGGACTCCACCTCCCACATCATGACCGACGATGTGATCCGTGACCGAGAGGAGCTGTCCGAGCAGATCAAGGCCCTGAAAGAGCTGATTAAATTAGGCGATATTTACGGCTGTGACATCCGCAAGCCCGCTTCCAACGTACAGGAAGCCATCCAGGCCGTTTACTTCGGCTATCTGGCAGCTGTCAAGCAGCAGAACGGTGCGGCTATGTCCCTGGGACGTACTTCCACCTTCCTTGACTGCTATGCACAGAGAGATTTAAAAGAGGGCACCTTCACAGAAGAGCAGATCCAGGAGTTCATCGACCACTTCATCATGAAGCTGCGTCTGATCAAATTCGCACGTACCCCCGAGTACAACGACCTGTTCTCCGGCGACCCGGTTTGGGTAACCGAGTCCATCGGCGGCGTGGGCATTGACGGACGCCACATGGTAACCAGGATGTCCTTCCGTTTCCTGCACACCCTGACCAACCTGGGCCCGGCTCCCGAGCCGAACCTGACCGTGCTGTGGTCCACCAGACTTCCGATGAACTTCAAGAAGTTCTGTGCGAAGACTTCCATCAACACCTCTTCCATCCAGTATGAGAACGATGACCTGATGCGTGTGACCCACGGTGACGATTATGCCATCGCATGCTGCGTATCCTCCATGAGAGTCGGCAAGGAAATGCAGTTCTTCGGTGCCCGTGCAAACCTGGCAAAGTGCCTGCTGTATGCGATCAACGGTGGTGTGGATGAGATGACCAAGAAGCAGATCGGCCCGAAATACCGACCGGTAACCGGCGAATATCTGGACTTCGACGATGTTTGGGACAAGTATGAGGATATGATGGAATGGCTGGCCGGCGTGTATGTCAACATCCTGAACATTATCCACTATATGCATGACAAATATTGCTATGAGAGTCTGGAGATGGCACTGCATGACAAGCATGTAAAGAGATATTTTGCAACCGGTATCGCAGGCCTGTCCGTAGTGGCTGACTCCCTGTCCGCCATCAAATATGCGAAGGTCAAAGTCATCCGGGATGAGGACGGCATTGTTACCGGCTTTGAGACCGAGGGCGATTTCCCGAAATACGGCAACGACGATGACCGTGTGGACGCACTGGCAAAGAAGCTTGTCACCACTTTCATGAATATGATCCGCAAACATCACGTATACAGAGACGGTTTCCCCACCACTTCCATCCTTACCATCACTTCCAACGTGGTATATGGTAAAAATACCGGAAGCACACCGGACGGCCGTCAGAAGGGCGTTCCATTTGCACCGGGTGCCAACCCGATGCACGGCAGAGACAGCCACGGTGCCGTTGCATCCCTGTCCTCTGTTGCCAAACTGCCGTTCCTGGATTCCCAGGATGGAATTTCCAACACCTTCTCCATCATTCCGGGGGCGCTGGGCAAGGATGACAAAGTCATCGCCGGAGACCTTGACATTGATTTGGGTTTGGATAAATAATAAAAAGGGAATCTACTCATAAACAGGTGATCCGGCTATGGAAAACAGATCACCGAATGACAGGGGAGATTTTATCATGGAAAATATCGACAACGATAAATTACTGGACGACATCATCGCTTTCCTGGATGGCTCCGCCGCCAAAGGCGCAGGGCATCTGGGCGTGGAAGTCAACCAGAGTGCAGGCAGCAGCATTTCCCGCACCGTAGACACCGGTTGTATGGACTGCGCCAAGGGAAATATCGCCTGCAAGGTTCCGACCATTGATGACGCGATTGACGAGACGATCCGCAAAGAAAAATAGACAAGGAGGACTTCACTATGGCAGCAACACAGGCACAGGTTGATAACCTGGTTGGTTTATTGGACGGCTACGCACAGAAAGGCGGCCACCACTTAAATGTAAACGTATTAAACAGAGAGACCCTTCTGGACGCACAGGCACACCCGGAGAAATATCCGCAGCTTACCATCCGTGTATCCGGATATGCCGTAAACTTCATCAAGCTGACAAAGGTACAGCAGGATGAGGTAATCGCAAGAACCATGCACGAATCTCTGTAAAATTTTCATAATGCATTTCGACTGTTGTCGGACAGACAGCGCCGGAATGCAGCTGCGATACGGGGTTCTATGACGCTGTGCAGCTTCTCATTAGTGCATGATGGGCGCTGCCGGCGCTCTTGCACCTCGCAGAATATTTATAACTTAGAACAGCCTGCTTTTGCGTCCAACGGCGCATTGGCAGGCATTCTCTTTCGAAGGGAGACTGCCATCATGAAAGGTTATGTACATTCACAGGAAAGCTTCGGCACGGTAGACGGCCCCGGCATCCGCTATGTGGTATTTGTGCAGGGATGTCCCATGCGCTGCCAGTACTGCCACAATCCCGATACATGGACACCGGCCATCGGCCAGATGATGGACACGGACGAGATTCTGGCCGCTTACGAGCGCAACCGGGTCTACTATCAGAACGGCGGCCTTACCGTCACCGGCGGCGAACCGCTGCTGCAGATCGAATTTGTCACCGAGCTTTTCGAAAAAGCCAAAGCAAAGGACATCCACACCTGCCTGGACACCTCCGGCATCACCTTTCAGCCGGATAACCCGACCCGGATGGAAGCCTTTGACCGCCTGATGCAGTCCACCGATCTGGTCATGCTGGACATCAAGCACATCGATCCCGAGAAACACCGCATCCTCACCGGACAGCCCAACGACGGTATTCTGGCTTTTGCCCGGTACCTGTCCGATCAGAAAATTCCCATCTGGATCCGCCATGTGGTCGTTCCCGGCATCACCGACGACGCAGAGTCCCTGTACCGTCTGGGATATTTCATCGGCGGTCTTCGAACCCTGCGGGCACTGGATGTGCTGCCCTATCACACCATGGGCATTGCCAAATACGAGCAGCTGGGCATTGATTATCCGCTGCAGGGTATCCCGCCCATGGACAAAGCCCGGGCTCCCGAGCTGCGGGCCGAAATCATCAGGGGAGTAAAACAGCGACGCGCGGAGCTTCGCAGCTCATTTTGTAATTGATAAAAAAATCACATTTTTTGAAAATTTTCCCCTTGTATAATCCGGGTTTTTGTATTAGAATAAAGCATAGCGCAGGAGGGACAGACTTCTACGCTATAATATTAGCATCTAATTTATTTATTTTTAAGGAGGAGACTATTATGGCATACGTTATCAATGACACTTGTGTATGTTGTGGAGCATGTGAGGGAGAATGTCCTGTTGGAGCAATTTCTCAGGGCGAAGGCAAATTCGAGATCGATTCCAGCGCTTGCATCGACTGTGGTGCATGTGCAGGTTCTTGCCCGACCGGAGCTATTGAGCAGGAGTAATCTTCTCGCCCAGGCTTCATTTGAATAATAAAGGGTGCCGCCCGTCATCAATCCCGATGACTTGCAGCACCCTTTATTATTTTGATCCGTTCAGAGCCAAGCAGATTTTCAGGCAAAAGCGTGCGTCATGCTGGCATGAGCTCAACGCTTCGCAAACAGTCCGCCCCGGCTCTTTTTCTTCTCTTTCTTTTCCAGTTTTTTGAGCCTTCTGGCCTCCACCCGGGCCGCTGCCGCTTCCTTTCTGGAGCGCTGGGTCAGACGGATGGTTTCATCCAGCTTCTTGAACCGCTCGTCCTCCCGTTCTTCCCGGACACGCATAAGATAATCCATTTCCTTCAGCACATTGTCGCTCACCTGGTCACTGACCTGATCGCTGACCGAACGGCTCAGTTCCCGGTTATTCTCCTGTAATGCTTTCAGCACGATATTTCCCAGGATCATCTGGAACTGCTGCATGCGATCCCCTTCCGCTGGCGCTGTCGGCGCGGTTACCTGCGCCTCTTCAGCTGGCAACTCCTCACTTTTTATCTGTTCTCCGGTATTTTTCTCCGAATCCGCTCTGGTCTTTCGTTTTCCCTCAATGGTTTCCTGCGTGTTGCTCTCTGTCATCTGCACGTTCTGAGTAGCCTGCGCCTTTGGGATAGCCTGTGTTTTCTGACCTGTCGCTGCTTTCGAGACTGTCTGCATCTGGGAGGAATCCGGCGTTTCCGCCTCCTCCACCGCCTGGTTCAGCGCCTCCCGCTGTTTCAGCAGCTTGTCCATGTCCAGCCTGCCATTTCTCCTCAGCTCCGGCAGAAGCATTTTGATGGCTTTCAGCTGGAAGCCCCGCTCCTTCAGTTCCTTGATATTTTTAAAAAGAGTAATGTCATCTTCTGTATAGTACCGGTGTCCCATCTCATTTCTGTCGATAGGGAGTGAAAGTTCTTCTTCCCAATAGCGTAAGACATGCGCTTCCACATCCACCTGCTTCGCTGTCTCTGAAATCATATAGCGTATCTCACTCATGACTTCCCCTCCTGAAAATAATTCTTATCATTCATCAGTGCTATTATAGCGCACCGGAAATGATGGAACAATGATTATTTCCAGAATTTTCCAGTTTTTCATTGACAACGTTCGCCACAACTACATTTTTTTGTCGAACCTGATACACATCACTCTCCACCATAACCGCCGGACACATCCCGCTCTGGATTACCGAACTTGGTGTACTGCGGCAGCCATGCCAGCTCGATGGTGCCCACCGGGCCGTTTCTCTGCTTGGCGATGATGATCTCGGCCAGGCCCTTTTTCTCAGAGTCCTTGTTATAATATTCATCACGGTAAATGAACATAACCACATCGGCATCCTGCTCGATGGCGCCGGATTCTCGAAGGTCGGACAGCATGGGCCGCTTATCCGGCCGCTGCTCTACCGCACGGCTCAGCTGAGACAGCGCCACCACGGGCACGTTCAGTTCTCTGGCCAGTGCTTTCAGGGAACGGGAAATATCGGAAATCTCCTGCTGCCTGGAATCGGTGCTTCTGCCGCCGCCGGACATCAACTGTAAGTAGTCGATGATGACAATGCCCAGATTGTGCTCCAGCTTGTATTTCCGGCATTTGGAACGCAGCTCTGCCACGCTGATGCCGGGAGTGTCGTCAATGATCAGGTTTGACCGGCCGATGATGCCCGCGCCCTCAATGAGCTTCTCCCAGTCTGCATCCGCCAGATTACCGTTACGGATGGCCTGGGCGTCTACGTGAGACTCCAGGGACAGCAGGCGGTTCACCAGCTGTTCCCGGGACATCTCCAGACTGAAAATAGCCGCGGTGATGTTGCTCCGAAAGGCCACATACTGAGCGATATTCAGCACAAACGCCGTTTTTCCCATGGAAGGACGGGCGGCGATCAGGATCAGGTCAGAGGGCTGCAGCCCTGCTGTCCGGTAGTCCAGATCAATGAAGCCGGTGGCCACGCCGGTGACGTTTCCTTTCGTCTTGGAGGCCGCCTCGATACGGTCCAGCGCGTTGATGACCACCTGACGGATGGGCACAAACTCGCCAGTATCGCCCTTGGACACCAGGTCAAACACCTTTTTCTCCGTCGTTTCCAGAATGTCTTCCAGCTTCTCTTTTCCCGCATAACACGTATTGGAAATTTCGTCCGTCACTTTGATGAGGCGGCGCAGCATAGACTTCTCCCGCACAATTTCCGCATAATATTTGACATTGGCAGAGGTGGGCACCGAGGTCAGCAGTTCCCGGACGAACTCCAGGCGGCTCACCTCCGGCGGCACATCTTTTTCCCGCAGACGATCCTGCAGCGTGATCAGATCCACCGGCTTACCTTCATTATAAAGTTCCACGCAGGCATCAAAGACGATGCCGTACTGTTTTGCATAAAAATCTTCCCCGGTGATGATCTCCGACGCCACAAGAATGGCATCCTTGTCCATCAGCATGGAACCGACCACTGACTGCTCCGCCTCTTCGCTGTGCGGCATGATCCGCTTGATTACGGCCTCTTCCACAGTTCACCCTCCATCCTTTTTATCCAGAAAGGCGGACAGCTGCATTCTCCTGCAGCAGCCCGCCCTTATCCCTTCGTTATCACTCTGTTTTCATTGCGTACAAATCTCAAGCTCTCTCATGTACTACTCAGCCAAGGCTGATGTACGACTCCGATTCCGCACACAAAATCGTTCCACCGCCTGATCCAGCACCCACTCACAGGCTGCCCAGACAGGTAGCTTTCAACTTACGCCTCGGTCACGATAACTTTCAGCTCCGTTGTCACCTTGGGATGCAGTCTCACCGGCACCATGTGGGTTCCCAGAGACTTGATGGGTGCTGCCAGCTGCATTTTCTTCTTATCGATGTCCATGCCCAGCTGCTCCTGTGCTGCCTGTGCGATCTCCTTGGAGGAAACGGAACCGAAAATCTTGCCGCCCTCGCCGGTCTTAATCGTTACCCGCACGCTGGAGGCTGCGATCTTTGCACCAAATTCCTTGGCTTCCTCGTAGATCTCCTGCGCCCGTTTCTCCTCGTGGGCCTTCTGCAGCTTCAAATCGTTCATGTTCTGGCTGTTGGCCTCCACGCCCAGCTTCTTCGGCAGGATAAAGTTTCTCGCATAGCCGTCATTGACATTGACCAGTTCTCCCTTTTTTCCAAGGGCTTTGACATCCTGTAATAAAATAACCTTCATAATTATAACGCTCCTTCTTCCTGCATTTTATTCAGTGTCTCCTTCAAAATGCTCTTGGCCTCATCCAGAGTCACATCTCCCAGCTGCGCACCGGCAATGGTCATATGGCCACCGCCGCCCAGCCGTTCCATAATAATCTGTACATTCACTTCATCGATGGCGCGGGCACTGACATAAATCGTATGATTGTACTGGGTCAGCACAAAGGACGCCTTCACACCGATGATATCCAGCAGCTCGTTGGCCGCCTGGGCACCGACGATGGTGGGGCTCTCCAGCCCGTCGCCCTCGCATACGGAAATGGCAAATACGCCCTGATAAATCTCCGCCTTGCGTACCACCTCAGCACGCGCCTTATATTCCGTCATGTCATAGCGAAGCAGTTTTCGGATCCTGGTGATATCCGCGCCGCTCCGCTTCAGGAAGGCTGCTGCCTCAAAGGTACGCACGCCTGCCTTACTCATAAAGTTGTCCGTGTCGATCATGATGCCCGCATACAGGCAGTCAGCCTCGGACTGTTTGATCTTCAGGCCATCGTCAAAATACTGCAGGATCTCTGCCACCATCTCGCAGGCAGAGGATGCATAGGGCTCGATGTACGACAGCGTCGCATTCTCGATGACCTCGCCGCCTCTGCGGTGATGATCCAGCACCACAATGGTCTTGCATTTGTTCAGAAGCTCCTGACACTCGGTGTAGCTGGGCCGGTTCGTATCCACCACAACCACCACCGTGCTGCCGTCGGCCCGTTCAATGGCCTGGGGGCTCTTGATGACGATATCCTCCGCCTTGTCCTGACCGGCAAGGAAGCTGTCCATCAGCGGACGGAGGGAAGTGGTTACTTCATTGACCACGATATTTACTTTTTTATTCAGGAACACAGAGGCCCGGTAAATACCTACTGCAGCGCCGAACGCGTCCACATCCGACAGCTTGTGCCCCATGATGATGACTCGATCCTTCGTCTGAATGATCTCCCGCAGCGCCTGGGCTTTCACACGGGCTTTCACACGGGTGGTCTTCTCCACGGTCTTGCTCTTGCCGCCGTAATAGGAAATGGAAGAGCCCTCTTTCAGCACCGCCTGATCGCCGCCCCGGCCCAGTGCCAGGTCGATGGCCGTGCGGGCATACTCGTAATTCTGGGCATACGTGCTGCCGCCGATACCGATACCAATACTCAGAGTGATGGGCATCTCATTGCCGATATTCACCGTTTTCACATCGTCCATAATGTCAAAACGCTGTTCCTTGAGCTGGCGCAGATACTTGTACTTGAAGATCACGAAATACTTATCCTTCTCCAGCTTTTTCACAATGCCTTCCACACCGGCAATGTATTTGTTGATCTTTCGCTCGATGAGCGCACCCAGCAGAGACTGCCGCACTTCCTCGATGCTCTCCAGTGCCTCATCGTAGTTGTCAATATAGATCAGGCCGCTGACCATGCGCTGCTCCCGATTTTCCCGGATAGCGATGTTCAGATCCGTCTCGTCAAAAAGATAGAGCGCCACCAGATACCCCTCGTAATCGGTGGTGTCCACCAGACTGTTGTTTTCCAGCATGCCGTCAATGGTGATCTTACGGAAATCTGCCCGGAAATCCCGGTCTTCATAGTGGATATGGCAGCTCTTCACGCCTTCCTCATCGGGCATATCCTCCCGGTGAAGCTCCGGTAAAATAGCGAAGATCGACTTCTTCCGCGCATTGTCCGCGCCTACCACATCCATAAACGCTTCATTTCTCCACACCATCTTCCCCTGGTCGTCCAGAAGCGCATAAGGCACTGCCAGCTCCTTCAGCAGGGACTTCTGCACCTGCCCATATTGTGTGGCAAAGGAAATCAGCTCATTCAAAATCAGCGGCTTGTTATATACATAAAGAATAATGACCGTAACCACATAGATCCCGATGAAAACGCTCATCACCATACCAATGCGTACATCCATCACATAGATCCAGAGATTCATGGCGGCCAGAAGCACCGTCAGCATGATCGGCCACTGCATATAAGAACGAAGCTGTCCCTTAAGCTTTAACTTTTTCTTCATACCTGTTCCTCCGGTGTCCCGCACCTGACCGGGGCGGGAAATAACGATAAATGAACAGCTTTTATTATACCATCTTTGTATGTAAAGGGGAAGCGGAAAAAAACGATAGAATTTGTCTGTAAGATATGTATACGAAACGAAAAGGAGCCGCTGCTCCGCAAATGACTGCTCATCTGCATTGCAACAGCTCCGTGACTGTTCAAAATTAGTCCTGAACGTAAGGCATAATTGCGATATGTCTTGCTCTCTTGATCGCAACGGTCAGTGCTCTCTGATGCTTTGCACAGTTGCCGGTGATTCTTCTCGGAAGAATCTTGCCTCTCTCGGAGACATATCTCTTTAACTTATTAACGTCCTTGTAATCGATCTCGTTGTTCTCTTTGCCACAGAATACGCAAACTTTCTTTCTTCTGCGTCCGCCTCTTCTCTTCATCGGAGAATCGCTTCTATCATTTTTGAATGCCATGATTATTTACCTCCTGTTCGGATTCCTGTTATAAAACATTATTATAGGAAAACACTGAAATATTGTTTAGTTAAATGGCAGCTCCTCATCAATTCCGTCCGGAATGTTCATGAAGCCATCGCCAACTGCAGCGGCCGGTGAAGGTCTGTCTGCAGGCTGATGATAACCCCCATCATTGCTGCCTGCTGCTGCCTTGCTCTCAGCAAATTCCAGTTCCTCAACGATGATCTGCACGCTGTAGACCTTCTGGCCATCTCTATTCGTGTAGTTGTCGTTCTGGATTCTGCCGGTCACAACCATCTTTGTTCCCCGCTTCAGATATCTCTCAACAAACTCTGCCTGACGGCCAAATGCCGTACAGTTGAAGAAATCTGCCTCTGCATCTCCGGCTCTCTTGAATCTCCGGTCAACAGCCAGGGAAAAACGTGCAACTGCGCTTCCGTTCTCGCCCTGAGAATATCTTACTTCCGGGTCTCTTGTCAGACGCCCCATTAAGATTACTTTGTTCATTGAATCTCCTTCTTCTGTCTGGGTCCTATGCTTCCTGCTTTACGCATAAATATCTGATAACATTCTCCATGATGCGAACGTGTTTCTCGATCTCAGCCGGAGCGGATGTCTCAGCGTCAAACTGGATGAAGTAGTAGAAGCCCTCTTTCATCTTCTGGATCTCGTAAGCAAGTCTCTTCTTACCCCAGTCATCCACGTTGGTGATCACGCCGCCGAAACGTGTGATGTACTCCTTGGCTTTCTCGACTGTTGCCAGTCTCTCTTCATCTTCGAGTTTTGCATTCACAACAAGAGCTAATTCATATTTTGTCATGCTGTTTTACCTCCTTATGGTCTCTGGCTCCCCATCTGATGGGAGCAAGGATTGCTGCCCTGATGCGAGCAGTTAATATATCACGAATATTGATGATAACATAAAAAAAGCCTTTTTTCAAGGCTTTTTTCGCAAATCTCTTGTATTTTTTTCCACCAGTTTGCGGGCGATCATGATCTGATGGCCACAGCCGGTGCACTTCAGACGAAAGTCCGCACCCACACGGAGGATTTCCCATTCAAAGCTCCCGCAGGGGTGCTTTTTTCTTCAGTTTGACGATATCGCCAACCTCGTATTCCATCGCACTTCCTTTCCGGAGCCTATGCGTGGCTCCACGCTGTTCTTCCTATTTTATGGAGACTCTGCCGGTCCCGCCTGTCGCTCTCCTGCTGTGGGGGCTCTGCCTGCCCCTCCTGCTCCTTTTTTACCTGGATACCGCCCAGTACTTCCCCGATGCTGTCCGCGATGACCAGTCTGGCCCGGTACTCCATGCCTGCGATATTTTTGTTGATCAGCACCCGGTTGGGCTTCTTGAAATTCTTGATCAGCCGGTTGGCCGGGTACACCGAAAGGGAGGTGCCGCCGATAATGAGCATATCTGCCTCGGAAATGACCTTCGCAGCCTCCATGATCACGTCCATTTTCAGCTTTTCCTGGTACAGCACCACATCCGGCTTGATCATGCCGCCGCAGCTGCACCGGGGAATGCCCTCGGTATGCAGCATCGTATCCAGATCATAAAATTTCCCGCATCTGGTACAGTAGTTCCGATGCACAGACCCGTGCAGCTCCAGCACCTTTTTGCTTCCCGCCTTCTGATGCAGCCCGTCAATGTTCTGGGTCACAATAGCAGACAGCTTGCCTGCCTCCTCCAGCTCCACCAGCTTTTTGTGGGCCGCATTGGGACAGGCGTCCGGCCAGAGCATTTTTTCCCGGTAAAATTCATAAAAAACTTCGGGTTTCTCCTTATAAAAAGGTTTGCTCAAAATTTTCTGGGGTGAATATTTATATTTCTGCCGAAACAGACCATCACGGCTTCGAAAATCCGGGATGCCACTCTCCGTGGATACGCCTGCTCCGCCGAAAAACACGATATGGTCACTCTCATCAACCATCTTTTGCAGCATTGCCGCAGTTTCCAAATCCATTCTTCATGCTCTCTTTCTCCCCTCAAAGACATGATCGTCACAGTTCAAAAGCGCCATTCGTATATTCCTGCATTCAGATTTTCATGCGAGCATGAAATCTGTTCACAGAAATATACGAGTGAACTGTAACGAATCTTCAACAGTTACACGCGGATATTGCCCAGCACTTCCCCGATGCTGCCCGCAATGACCAGGTCAGCCTTGCGGTCCATGGGCGTCGGCGATTTGTTGATCACCACCAGCTTATGGCCGTTGTAGTAATTCACCAGTCCCGCCGCCGGATACACCACCAGCGACGTACCGCCGATGATCAGCACATCTGCCTCGGAAATGCAGCGCACCGCCTCGGACAAAATGCCGTTGTCCAGGCCTTCCTCGTAAAGCACCACATCCGGCTTGATGGTGCCGCCGCAGCTGCACCGAGGAATGCCTTCCGCATGGAGCATGTACGCCGCATCGTAAAATTTGCCGCACTTCTGACAGTAATTGCGGTGCACCGAACCATGCAGCTCCAGCACCTTCTTACTTCCCGCCATCTGGTGCAGCCCGTCGATGTTCTGGGTCACCACCGCTTTCAGCTTGCCCGCCGCTTCCAGCTCGGCCAGCTTCTCATGGGCCCGGTTGGGCTTGGCATCCAGGCAAAGCATTTTATCTTTGTAAAACCGGTAAAATTCTTCCGTATGATACAGGAAAAAGGAATGGCTCAAAATTTCCTCCGGCGGATAGTCGTATTTCTGATGATACAGGCCATCCACGCTGCGGAAATCCGGAATGCCGCTCTCCGTCGATACGCCGGCGCCGCCAAAAAATACAATGTTATTCGAACCGGAGATCAGCTCCTGTAATTTTTCTTCTGGGGTCATATCAGACTGCCTCCTCTCTCTTTTATAATGTCACATGTCAATCTGCCGTCATTTTCACATATTCATCTGTCTTCTTACATTTTTCAAATACTGACATCTGATTTTTTATGAATGACAGTGTTGTCCACCAATCTTTCCATTTTGTTCTCAGAATTTTTCTATCTGGCAATTTGCAACACCTTCATCATCTAATCAGCGAATCTGTTCTCCTTTAACAGCCTGCACGATCAG
Source organism: Oscillospiraceae bacterium NTUH-002-81 (assembly GCA_032620915.1). Classification (NCBI taxonomy): domain Bacteria; kingdom Bacillati; phylum Bacillota; class Clostridia; order Eubacteriales; family Oscillospiraceae; species Oscillospiraceae bacterium NTUH-002-81. The sequence continues at coordinate 167,400 of CP136052.1, read as the reverse complement.
TCGGTCGGTGTCCTTGCTGGTGCAGGTGGACAGCGTGATGATGGAATCCGTCACATCTGCCGTCGCCGTGGTGTCGTACATGGACTTGCGCACAGCCTGATCCAGATAGCTGCGGTACGCATCGGTGGATGCAAAGGTCATCGTATAGCTGTCGCTGAGCTCATCCACTACACGGACAGAGAAAATGTCATACTGCCACACGCCATCCTTCGTGTACAGATAAAAACACGGGTGCTCTTTGTAAAAATCTTCCTTGCCGTACTTTTTCAGCTGGCCGAACATGGAACCGTTCTTCATGTTGTGGCCGTAGACGATGGTATTCTGATCAGCAAAGTTGTTGCTGTTGTTCGTGTCGATAAACAATGTACCCGCGCTGTTGGACGTGCCGTCAATCATATGATTCAGATAATAGGCGTTGTCCGTGTGCTTCACGATGGGGTAATTGATCTTCGTGTCCGGCAGCAAAATCCACGCTTCCGTCTCCGGGTTGATCTGCAGCAGGTTATCGAAATTCACGTAAGGAGGCGTATAGGCCATGGCCCGGGTATCGGCGTTGTCCGGCTGCGCTTCTGTGCCGTCCGGGGTCGCCTCCGTCACCACTGCTGCCTCCAGCTCCTGGTACGTGTCTGTTCCTTTTTTATAATTCAGCCCAATGCGGATCAGCGAAAATGCCGAAAAACAAAATACCACGATGGCCACAAGCAGAAGCACCAGACTCAACGTGTCCATCCGCTGTTTCTTTTTTTTTGCGGCGCTTCTTGCCTGACTTCCTTTCTCCCTGCGAAGCATGTTTCTTCGGCTTTACAGATCCTTCTATATTTGTCGGGCGTTTTCGTGGACGCAATTCTTCCTGCCCGTCTCGATTCGTTTCTCGTTTCTTTGATCTTGGTGTATCTCCGCCATCTGTCGGACGCTTGCGCGGTCTCGGGGCATCTCCTTCATCCGCCGGGCGCTTTCGTGGACGCTCCTGACCATCTGCACTCACCGGCCTTTTTTTTCTTCGGCTTTTCCGGCGATGTGTGTATTTCTTCCATTCCATGCCTCCTCTATCTTTACTTTCTTTATGATCCTGTCATCATTATAGCACAATCTTTTTCACTGGGTATGATCTTTTTTCATCTTCGATGCTTTGCCGTTCATTTTTGTAAGCTTTACATTTTCACCGTTATCCCCTAAAATGAAGGCAATACCAAAGGAGGACACAACCTATGAACACTCCCAAGCTTGCCATTTTCGATATGGATGGCCTGATTTTTGATTCTGAACGCCTGTTTATGGGATTTTTGCAAAAGGCAGCTGCTGATCTCGGCTATGAGATCACACCGGAAAAATATGCCCTGACGCTGGGCGTGGGCGGCGACACCCTGGCCGCGCGGGTACGGGAAATCTATGGGGCGGATTATCCGCATCGGGAGGTCAGCCGCAGGGCCCGTCTGGCCATGAACGACTGGACGGAGCACCACACCATTCCCGTCAAAGAAGGGATTCCCGAACTGCTGGAATTTTTCACCGCCCGGCAGATTCCCTGCTGCGTGGCTTCTTCCACCCCTACCGACCACGTGAACCGCTATCTGGAACAGGCCGGTCTGGCCCGCTATTTTTCCAGGATCACCGGCGGGGATCAGGTGAGCCACAGCAAACCGGACCCGGAGATCTTTCTGCTGTCCTGCCGCCATTTCGACATTGCCCCGGAGGACGCCCTGGTGCTGGAGGATTCCGAGAACGGCCTGCTGGCTGCCCACAACGGGAAAATCCCGGCCATCTGCATTCCGGATATGAAATATCCAGCCGCACAATACCGGGATTACGCCGTGTATATCGCAGGCAGCGCCCGCGACGTGATTACATATTTTTCATAAGGTTGACCATCTCGATGGCGGTGCATGCCACATCGTAACCCTTGTTGCCTGCCTTGGTGCCTGCGCGCTCGATGGCCTGCTCGATGTTGTCTGTGGTCAGCACACCAAAGAGCACCGGTACACCGGTATTCAGTCCTGCCTGGGCCACGCCCTTGGAAACCTCTGCGCACACGTAATCATAGTGGCTGGTGGAACCCTTGATGACTGCACCCAGGCAGATCACCGCGTCATACTTTCCGCTTTTTGCCATTTTCTGGGCGATCAGCGGAATCTCGAAGGCGCCGGGCACCCATGCAATGTCCACATCGTCGGTGTCTACACCGTGACGCACCAGTGCATCCTCCGCTCCGGACACCAGCTTGGATACGATAAACTCATTAAACCGGGCAGCAACAATGCCCATCTTCATCTGACTTCCTACAACTTTTCCTTCTAATTTTCTCATTATGATATCCTCCCATTCTTTTTTGCGTATTTTTATTTTTTTCTCACAAGATTATTTTCAAATCCCGCATTAAACGAGACACATGGACTGTTTTTCATAAGGTATTACAACCAGATCCGCCCTGTTCATCAGGTTTTCTGTGGAATTATACACTTTTTGTTTTCTTATGGTACTGATAATTGGTCATGTGCTCCATCCGGTTCTGCTTGGTGTACAGATAGAACAGGTCGTCCTTGTTGGCTGTCATCTCGATGGGCACGCGCTCCTCGATGGTAATGCCATAACCTGCAAGGCCACTGATTTTTTTCGGATTGTTGGTAAGCAGGCGCAGCCGCTTTGCTCCCAGGTCAGCCAGAATCTGGGCACCGATGCCGTAATCGCGCAAGTCTGCGGGGAATCCCAGCTTGATATTCGCTTCCACAGTGTCATAGCCCTGTTCCTGCAGTGCATAGGCTTTCAGCTTGTTGATAAGGCCAATGCCCCGGCCTTCCTGACGCATGTACAGCAGCACGCCCCGGCCCTCTTTGGCGATCTGGCGGAGAGCTGCATCCAGCTGCTCACCACAGTCGCACCGTCTGGAACCAAATACATCTCCGGTAAGGCACTCGGAATGTACCCGGCAGAGCACCGGCTCGCCATTGTCAATATCCCCCATGGTCAGCGCCACATGATGCTCACCGTTCAGGGTGTTTTCATAGCCGTGAATGGTGAACTCACCGTATTTGGTCGGCATTTTCGCCTGTGCCGCTTTGCGTACCAGGCTGTCGGTCTTCATCCGGTATCTTACCAGGTCTGCCACGGTGATCACGGTCAGCTCATGAGCCGCCGCAAATTCCAGCAATTCGGATGTGCGCATCATGGTACCGTCTTCCCGCATGATCTCGCAGCACAGACCGCAGGGCTTCAGTCCCGCCAGCTTCATCAGGTCCACGGTTGCCTCTGTATGGCCGGTGCGCTTCAGCACGCCGCCTTCTCTGGCCTGCAGAGGGAACATATGTCCCGGCCGCCGGAAATCTCCGGGCTTTGCGTCATCCTCCACTGCTTTCATGGCAGTGACAGAACGCTCATAAGCAGAAATACCGGTGGTAGTGTCCACATGGTCAATAGAAACCGTAAATGCAGTAGAATGATTATCTGTATTCACGGATACCATCTGCTCCAGTCCCAGCTTTTCACACAGTTCCCGGCTCATGGGCATGCAGATCAGCCCCTTGGCATAGCAGGCCATAAAGTTTACATTTTCCTGGGTGGCAAATTCTGCCGCGCAGATCAGGTCTCCCTCATTTTCCCGGTCAGGGTCATCGATCACCACAATAATTTTTCCTGCCCGGATGTCCTCTAACGCTTCCTCCACCGTTGCAATTTCCTTTTTTATTCTCATTCATTGTCTGTTCCTCCTTTTCCCTTTCAGACAGGGATTGTTCTTATTCCATCTGATTTTAAAATCCGTTTTCCAGCAAAAACGCTTCCGTGATCCCGCTGTCGGTCTTCTTTGTTTCCATCGGCTTCATCAGCTTTTCCACATATTTTCCGATAATATCATTTTCCAGATTGACGATATCCCCGGGCTTTCTCGCACCAAGGATCGTCACCGCCCGTGTGTGGGGAATGATGGACACCCGGAAGCACGCATCATCCACATAAGCCACCGTCAGGCTGATGCCGTCGATGGTGATGGAGCCTTTTTCCACGATATAATGGAGAAGCTCCGGAGGGGCATCCACCGTATACCACACCGCATTCGCATCTTCCTCCACCTGTCGGATCGTTCCCATGCCATCTACATGACCGGATACAATATGTCCGCCAAACCGGCCATCTGCCGCCATGGCCCGCTCCAGATTGACGCGGGTACCGCCGCTCATCCGGGAAATATTACTCCTGTGTGCCGTTTCCGGCATGACGTCTGCCGTAAAGCCACCCATGTGCAGGGTTGTCACAGTCAGGCAAACACCGTTTACTGCGATGCTGTCGCCTTTCTTTGTGCCTTCCAGCACCCTGCTGCAACCAATATCCAATACAAACCGTTTGCTGTCTTTCGTGACAGAACGGATGGTTCCGATCTCTTCCACAATTCCGGTAAACATCTACACGCCTCCCAGTCGCCCACTGATGCAGATGTCCTGCCCCAGCTGTTGTATTTCTATGTCTGTCAGCGCTCTGGCCTCGCACATTTTCTTAAGTCCCAGGCCGCCCACCGGACCTTTGGCTCCCGTACCACCGATCAGCTTCGGAGCAATAAAGGCATATACCTTCTGTACAATGCCTGCTTCCAGCGCAGCCCCGTTCAGCTCGCCGCCGCCCTCCAGCAAAATACCGTCTATGTCCCGGGTTCCCAGTTCCCGCATGAGCCACGGCAGATCCACTGTCTTTTCTCCGGGTGAATGCAGAACAGTCACGCCCGCTGCCAGCAACGCCTTTTCTTTCTCCTGCTGCACTTCCGTCCAGCGTGCAGGCACTCCTGCCACGATCAGAGGAATTTTTCCGGCTGTCTTCACCAGCTGGCTGTCCAGCGGGATACGCAGGCAGCTGTCACAGATGATCCGCACCGGATCCACACCCGCCTCCGTCCGACAGTTCAGCAGCGGATCATCCGCCATCACTGTCCCGATACCTGCCATGATGCCGGTATAGCGTTTCCGCAACGCATGCACATAGCTGCGCGCCGCTTCCCCGGTCACCCACCTGGAATCTCCGGTCACTGCCGCAATTTTCCCATCCAGTGTCATGGCATATTTCATGGCCACGAACGGGGTTTTCGTCGTGATATAATGGAAAAACACCTCGTTTGCCCGCAGACACTCCGCTTCCAGCACCCCGGTTTCCACCAAAATGCCCTGCTTTCTCAAAATCTCCACACCTTTGCCTGCCACCTTCGGGTTGGGATCCATACATCCCACATACACCTTTCGGATTTTGTTTTGGATAATGGCCTCTGTGCACGGTGGGGTCTTGCCGTAATGACAGCAGGGTTCCAGCGTCACATACAGATCTGCGCCTGACGGATCCTCTGTACAGTTTTTCAGCGCATTTCGCTCTGCATGCAGGCCACCGCAGTATGCATGCCAGCCTTCCCCAATGATCCGATCATTTTTTACAATCACACACCCCACCATCGGATTCGGTGACGTGTGCCCGCAGCCGTTCCCGGCCAAAACCAGGGCCCGCCGCATGTAATCTTCCTTCTGAATATTCTTCGCCTCCCTTGACATGTGTTCGGAGGCTTTTCCAAAATGCTGCATTTACACAGCAAAAAAGCCCTGAACACTTTCGTTCAGGGCTTCAACGTTCTATCAATCTATTCCAGCTGTCATCCTTGCTTATGCGGTGATCCAAATACCACAGTCGGCAATCATACAACAATGGGCCGATGCCAAACACTTGGTTCTGACACCGGGAACGCGAATAAATAAAGCTTGTTCAGCTTCCGTCTTCTTTCATCCAGACTATACTGTCGGCTTCGGAGTTCTGTTCACACAGTCACCGAATCTGCTGCATCTGCTGGCGCAGACCGCTCGCGGGCTATACCGCCGGTAGGGAATTGCACCCTGCCCTGAAGAATTTATTCTCTCTATTAACTTGATTACGAATGAAGTATAACACTATTTCTACCATTTGTACAGAAATTTTTTTCTCAACATGATTACAGTTCACTTGTCTGTTCTTGTGAACAGACGAAGGGAGCGCCTTTTCATGAGCAGAAAGCAGCTGCGTAGCAGCGAAAAGCGAAAAATTCGCGATTCTTACATCTCTTTTACAGAACAAACGCCACGCCGTCCTGCTGCTCCACATCATTTCCATGCATCACCGACTCAATGTACCGGGGCAGCGTCACCGCCTTCTTCTGGGTCAGCTCCACTTCACTGCAGTCCAGGCAGGAGATCATGTAAACATCCGGATCCAGAAAACTGTAGCCGTTGCTGCGGATGCTTCTGATGGAACGTTTCAGGCAAATATAATCCGCTTTCCACTGATAAACGGTCTTGCACGTCTCCACCACATTGCCCTGGCGAATGCAGTTCAGCTGCACCTGGCGGCAAAATTCCTGATACAGCTTATCCTTGCTGTCCGCCATCCAGTCCACGTCACCCTCCAAGATCCGCAGACAATCCTCTTTGGAAATCCGGCTGATCTTCTTGTAGGTAATGCCCCGCTGCAGGTGTTTGAACTCCAGATAAATCTGCTCCGGGTCAAAATTCAACATGCAGATGCTGTAACGCCCCTGGGGTGTTTTCTCGATCATATTCTCAAAACGCAGCCGTCTCGTCACCAGATTTCTCTGCTCCGGCATCGCCTGCTTCTCCAGCAGATGTTCCAGCTGCTCTGCCTCGTGCTTCGCGATCTTCTGTCGTCTTTCATAATAGGTTGTATAACTCAAATTAAAAATCCTCCAATACCCTTTGTTTTCCCTCATTTGCAAAATCAGTATAACAAAAGATATTGAAGGTTTTTTGACTAAATCATTAATTAATTCTAAAAATTCATAAATTATTTTTGTTCCAGAATGTCTTCAAAAAATCTCCGCAGCTGTACCGGGCGAGGCTGTCTGACATCCTCCAGCATCTCCTGCAGAGTCTCAAATTCCCGCTCCATATAGTACAGGTTCGAAGAAATCCGGTTATGAAGGCTCTCCTTCTCTCCGGCCCACTCCCGGTCAGAGATCTCCGAAAGCTCAAAAATGCCGGAAAAACCGGACACTTCGCCGATACGCCGGAACGCGAAACGCTTCGCCTCCACACTGTCTGTCTCAATCTCCGGGCGATGGATCATCAGCACGTCCCTGGCATCCACTTTCACATAGCGGAAATACGTCTCATCCTGCTGGATATATACGCACTGGGCATCAGCTTCCCCTACCCAGAAATTCCACGTCTCAAATTCGCCGTCCACATACTCGCAGTCCAGATCTGCAGCGCTCACCTGACTTCTCGCCAGCACCTCCACAGGCTCCAGCCACTCCAGATCATCCTCACTCACATACCAGGTCAGCTGATCCTCCCGACACAGATAATCCTCGTCCAGAGAGCCGAAGTCCGGCATATTAAACCGCGGAATGGTCAGCATATATAATACTTCATTCTCATTTATTTCTGCCATACGTGTCTCCTATCCTTTCAGTCCTCTCGCCTGACGATCCATATCTTCCACCACAATATCGTAAATCTCACCCAGTGTTGCGCAGTATTCCAGCACCTTCCAGGGCTCATTTGTGTGGAAATGAATCTTGATCAGATCCTCATCGCCCACTGCCAGCAGGCAATCCCCTTTGAAATTCTCTGTAAAATAATCGCTGATCACATCCTCGTCCAGGCCTTCGCCCTCGATCAGCAGCTGTGTGTCATATCGAAATTCAAGCATCGTTGTTCTCCTTTCTGGCATCCTTTGCCAAAACACTCTGCGTTTATTATAGCACGCTATGTCTTTACAGGAAAGACACGCATGAAAAAACATCGCTGAAGTTTTATCATTTGAGGGTTACATACACTTACATACATTTTAAGTACAAAAAAACCCCGATTTTATCGAGGTTTTCGAGAGGCGACAACCAGATTTGAACTGGTGATCAGGGTGTTGCAGACCCACGCCTTACCACTTGGCTATGTCGCCACAGTGACTCCAAGGGGATTTGAACCCCTGTTACCGCCGTGAAAGGGCGGTGTCTTAACCGCTTGACCATGGAGCCATATGTCTGCCAAAACGAAGAAAATCTAACACAATCCTTTCCGTCACAGCAGACATTATCATATCATATATTTTGCGTATTTGCAAGGGATTTTCCAATTATTTTCCCTGCGTTTTTTGACCCGTTTTTTATGCTTCTCCACCGTTAAAAGCGATGGGATCGAAGGTAATGACGGTTTGATAAGTACTGTCTCCCAAATTGTTCAGTGCCTCCTCCAGCGCACCCTGGATTTCTTTTTCCTTTCCCTGCAGTTCTGTGGGCAGCGCAATATCAAAAATCAGATTGATATGCTTTTCTCCCGGCACCATCCGAAAATCATGGATCGTCATATGCGTATCGCGCACTTTCAGTATAGATGCCACAATCTCTTTCATCCGTTCCAGCTGCGGATTGTCCGTTACCACCGGGTCGTAGTGAATGACAAGGTGAATGCCGTGATTGTTCAGGCAATCCCGCTCCATACCATCGATGAGCTCATGGCATACCAATGGATCCTCGTCCTTGTCCATCTCCACATGCACGCTGGCAAAACGCTGGCCCGGGCCATAATCATGCACCATCAGGTCATGGCAGCCCAGCACCTTCGGACAGGATGTCACGCAGTCCACGATGATTTTCTGCAGTTCCGGGTTGGCCGCCTCTCCCAGCAACGGAGAAATCGTTTCCTTCGCCAGGTTGGCACCGCTGTACAGAATGAAAAGCGCAACTGCCAATCCCATAAATCCATCAATCTGGAATCCGGTAAAAACTTCCACCAGGGAAGCCAGAAGCACCGCACCGGTGGTGATGACATCGTTGCGGCTGTCCGCAGCGGTCGCTGCCAACGTGTTGGAGTGGATCATTTTTCCCAGATTTTCATTCATCCAGAACATGCTGGATTTTACCAGAATGGAGAAAATCAGCACGACGCCAGTTACCAGAGAAAATTCCACCGCCGTCGGATGCAAAATTTTCTCAACAGAGTTTCTCGCCAGCTCAAATCCGATCAGAATGATCATCACGGCCACCGCCAGGCCGGACAGATATTCGTATCTGGCATGCCCGTAGGGATGGTCTGCATCCGCAGGCTTCTCTGCCAGCCGGAAGCCGATCAGTGTCACGATGGAGCTGGCCGCATCAGACAGATTATTCAGGCCATCTGCCATGATAGACATGGAAGACGCCAGCATCCCCACCAGCAGCTTACTGCCTGCCAGGATCAGATTGCACACAATGCCTATGGCGCCGGACAGTTTTCCCACAGCCAGCCGTGCTTTCGGATCCTGTATATCCTCGCTGTCTTTTACCGCCAGATGGATCAGTCGATTTAGTATATGATTCTTTCCCATTTTTAGTCCCCCAATGAATATAAATATATTGCTGTTTCCCCGTCATGATTCCACTATATTTTTATATATTTGTATAAAAAAAACACCCATGGAACAATCGTAACTACTGTCCCACAGATGCTGTTGTTTTCCGAAAATATGCAAAAATAAATTCATCTGCTGCCATATATGGCCCGGCCAACAGGAGCTTCCCTGTATCTGTGAAGTTCTTGTCGCCTGCTCAGTTTGTACTGTAGCGGTTATGCAGTGCAAATGTGCTATATGAATGGTAGCATAGAAAAGTCGTTTAAGTCAACACTAACTGTAATTGCAGATCTTGCTTTGTTTATGACAATAAAAAAAGATCCGACCATATGATCGAATCTTTAGCTCCCCGAGTTGGGCTCGAACCAACAACCCTTCGGTTAACAGCCGAATGCTCTACCATTGAGCTATCGAGGAATATAAAAAGGCATGTACCTTCAAAACCACATATTGTATTACATCCGTTTTTCCTGAACCACTGTCGGAAGTTCGAACTCATCTTCATTCGTTCGAACGACCAACGCACTCTTTGAACACTCCGCGGCGGTCAGCTCGAATCCGCTTCGCTTCTTCTCGCTGCCTTTCGCTTCGCGAATGTCATGTCCCATCTGTCAGCGTCTCAGAATGTAAACATTCTTCTCCGCCTCCAGCTGCTCCATGCCGCTCTCCAAGTTCTTTGGTCAAGCCCTCGACCTATTAGTGACAGTCAGCTGCATGCGTTACCGCACTTCCACCTCTGCCCTATCTACCTTGTCGTCTTCAAGGGGTCTTACAGCTTTCGCTGGGATATCTCATCTTGAGGGGGGCTTCACGCTTAGATGCCTTCAGCGTTTATCCCGTCCCGACTTGGCTACTCGGCCATGCTCTTGGTGAACAACCGATGCACCAGAGGTCAGTCCATCCCGGTCCTCTCGTACTAAGGACAGCTCCTCTCAAATATCCTACGCCCACGCCGGATAGGGACCGAACTGTCTCACGACGTTCTGAACCCAGCTCGCGTACCGCTTTAATGGGCGAACAGCCCAACCCTTGGGACCTACTACAGCCCCAGGATGCGATGAGCCGACATCGAGGTGCCAAACCACTCCGTCGATGTGAACTCTTGGGAGTGATAAGCCTGTTATCCCCAGGGTAGCTTTTATCCGTTGAGCGATGGCAATCCCACTTTATACCACCGGATCACTAAGTCCTACTTTCGTACCTGCTCCACCCGTCGGTGTCACAGTCAAGCTCCCTTCTGCCTTTGCACTCTACGAATGGTTTCCAACCATTCTGAGGGAACCTTTGAGCGCCTCCGATACCCTTTCGGAGGCGACCGCCCCAGTCAAACTCCCCACCTGACATTGTCCCTCCGCCAGTTCATGGCGGCAGGTTAGAAACCCAGTACCACAAGGGGTGGTATCCCAACAGCGGCTCCAGAAAGACTGGCGTCCTTCTTTCATAGCCTCCCACCTATCCTGTACATGCAATACCGAATCCCAGTATCAAGCTAGAGTAAAGCTCCATGGGGTCTTTCCGTCCTGGCGCGGGTAACCAGCATCTTCACTGGTACTTCAATTTCACCGGGTCCATTGTTGAGACAGTGCCCAAATCATTACGCCTTTCGTGCGGGTCGGAACTTACCCGACAAGGAATTTCGCTACCTTAGGACCGTTATAGTTACGGCCGCCGTTTACTGGGGCTTAAGTTCGGACCTTCGCTTACGCTAAGCCCTCCCCTTAACCTTCCAGCACCGGGCAGGCGTCAGCCCATATACTTCACCTTGCGGTTTTGCATAGACCTGTGTTTTTGCTAAACAGTTGCTTGGGCCAATTCTCTGCGGCCTCCTGTTACAGAGGCACCCCTTCTCCCGAAGTTACGGGGTCATTTTGCCGAGTTCCTTAACAATGCTTCTCCCGTCGGCCTTAGGATTCTCTCCTCATCCACCTGTGTCGGTTTACGGTACGGGCTCATAATAAACAATAGCGGCTTTTCTTGGCAGCCAGCTCACACGCTTCCCTACTAGATTTCGGTCCACATCACGCCTTCGGATTGATTTGCGGATTTTCCAACAAACCTCCTACCTCGCTTGTACCGGTTCTTCCATCCCCGGCCCGTGCTCTCTTTCTGCGTCCCCACAGTTCTGTTATTATGAGGTACAGGAATTTCAACCTGTTATCCATCGACTACGTCTTTCGACCTCGCCTTAGGCCCCGACTTACCCAGAGCAGATCAGCTTTACTCTGGAAACCTTAGATATTCGGCCAGAAGGATTCTCACCTTCTTCTCGCTACTCATTCCGGCATTCTCTCTTCCATGCAATCCACAGCTCCTTACGGTACTGCTTCGTCTCGCATGCAATGCTCCTCTACCAATCATACTAAAAGTATCATTCCTCAGCTTCGGTGTCGTGTTTTAGCCCCGGACATTTTCGGCGCAGGACCTCTCGACCAGTGAGCTATTACGCACTCTTTTAATGTATGGCTGCTTCTAAGCCAACATCCTGGTTGTCTTTGAAATCCCACATCCTTTTCCACTTAACACGCACTTTGGGACCTTAGCTGGAGGTCTGGGCTCTTTCCCTTTTGACTACCCAACTTATCTCGTGCAGTCTGACTCCCATACACCATCTTTACGGCATTCGGAGTTTGATATTCTTCGGTAAGCTTTGACGCCCCCTAGGAAATTCAGTGCTCTACCTCCGCAAGACTTGTATGAGGCTAGCCCTAAAGCTATTTCGAGGAGAACCAGCTATCTCCGGGTTCGATTGGAATTTCTCCCCTATCCACACCTCATCCCCACCCTTTTCAACGGATGTGGGTTCGGCCCTCCATTGCCTTTTACGGCAACTTCAGCCTGGACATGGATAGATCACCCGGTTTCGGGTCTACTTGATCTGACTTGACGCCCTATTAAGACTTGGTATCCCTTCGGCTCCACACCTTAAGTGCTTAACCTTGCCAGATCATGTAACTCGCCGGACCGTTCTACAAAAAGTACGCGGTTCCGCATATAAAGCGGTTCCACAGTTTGTAAACACAGGGTTTCAGGTTCTCTTTCACTCCCCTCCCGGGGTCCTTTT